>JBCDFN010000001.1:0-412026 GCA_039177935.1 Pseudomonadota bacterium
AAGCGCATGCATCCTCTTGGGGAGAATAGTATGGCCATGCCCAGCCCACATATCGCGATTACCTACTGCCGATTGTGCAAATGGATGCTCCGAGCGGCCTGGATGGGTCAGGAGCTCTTGTCGACTTTCGCAGAAGAGGCCGGCTCGCTCACCCTGATTCCCGATGATACTGGTGGGGTATTCGAAGTCCGGGTCGATGGGGCTCTTGTGTGGTCCCGGGGCGAAAAGGGGCGGTTTCCCGAGATCACCGAGCTCAAGCAGATCGTTCGGGATCGTATCGCACCGGACCACAAACTCGGTCATGCCGATCGTCGGCCACCACCCTCCGAATCTTGCTAAGCCGCCGCACTCATTCACTTCTTTGTGACGAGCGAAGTGGCTCCGATGCTAGGCCTTCGGGCGAACTGTGGCGACAGCCTTCGCCACCTCGCACAACAGCGGCTGGTCGTCCAGATCCTCAATGGGGACGGCAATCTTGCGCCGCCAATTGGGATGCTCGTCAACGGTTCCCGGGACATTCGCCTGTTCGACAACGCCGAGCGCGTCGTCCAACTGGACGGCCAGGAGCCGGCACGGTGTGGCCGCGAGAAAGCGATGTACAGCGACGATCACATCATCGGGCATCTCGCTTGCCTCGGCGTAGGACGGATCGGGCTGGAGAGCCTGGGCGCCCATCAGGGCATCTAGGAGGCGTTTGCGGTCGCGCTTACGGTCTTGCCGCTGAATCACCGCTTCGGTCTCTGTCGCGCGTGCGCATTTGACGCGCCAGTTGATGTCGTTGCTGATCCACCAGCCACGGAGCGTCGGCAGGTCATGAGTGGACGCGCAGACCATGGCCTCGCGGCGGTAAGCGTGGGGCGCTCGCCAGACACCATTCTCCTCGCTGAAGTAGAAGACTTGATAGCTCAGCAGGCCTGCGCGGACCATGATGTCTGTGAAGCCGGGGGGCACGGTGCCGAGGTCCTCTCCAATCACAATCGTCTGAGATATCCACGACTCCGCGGCAACGCCCTCCAGCAACTCGCGGAATGGATATGCGACATACGCGCCGTCCACAGCCGTATTGCCCTCCGGAATCCAATAGAGCCTTTGCATTCCCATCGCATGGTCGATGCGCAGCGCGCCTGCGTGCCGCATGTTCGCGCGGAGCACGGCCTTGAAGGGCTCGAGCCGTTCCACCGATAGGCCAACGGGCGAAAAGGGGACGAGTCCCCAGTCCTGCCCTTGGGCGCTGAAGGGATCGGGAGGGCAGCCGATGCGTGCCGAATGCGCAATCGCGGGACCGTTCTGCCAGCAAGCGGAGCCATCAGGCGAGATGCCAACGGCCAGATCAAGATAGAGCCCGATGCGCATGCCGGCGGCCACAGCGCGCGCCTGTGCGTCGGCAAGCTGCGTTTCCGCTGTCCACTGCAACCAGGCGTGAAAAGCAATGCGCGTCTTGGCGGCACGGGCAAAATCACGGACGGTAATGTTGGCCGGGTTCTGATAGGCCTTGGGCCACGTCGTCCAGGCTGCATTGTAGCCCTGCGCAACCATGTGTTCGGACAAGGCTTCGTAGAGCGCGTGAATCTCCAAGGCCTTGCCTTGCTCGTAGCAATAATGCTCGAACACATCCTTCGCCTCTGCCGCGCCAGCCTTTAGGAAGTGCGCGAACAGTTGTTCAAGGACCGGAATCTTGGTGGCGGCGACGCCTGGGTAGTCGATCAGGTCCGTGTCGCGAAGAACGGCGCACGTCGCCGCGAGATCGGGCACCTGAAGTTGAGCAAAGCCGGGCACTTGGTCCACTGCGATCAGCAGTGGATTGAGAAAGCTGCGTGAGGACGGGCTGTAGGGGCTAATCCGTTCGGGCTCTGCCAAGAACAAGGCATGGAGCGGGCTGACGCCGACAAAGTCCGCGCCGAATTTGGCGGCACCTTCGGCAAAACGTGCGATGTCCTCGAAATCGCCAATACCCCAGTTGCGGGCAGATCGCAGCGCATAGGCTTGGACAGCAAAACCCCAGGCGCGATGATCGACAAGGAACGGCGGCCAAAAGGCGGAGTCCGACAGGCCGGCGATATCTTCCATGCGCGCCGGTTTAGGGAGTCCAGCCTCGCCGTCCACAGGGACGCCCATGGCCTTCAGAACCTTGGCCTTGGTTTCATTTGGGGTTGTGACCCAGTCGCCCTGTTCGCTGATATAGCCCTCAGCTATACCGAAGCGTTGTGCCAATTCGTCGATCCGATAGGTCATCGGGGCTCCTGGAGGCTCAAGCTGGCAACAACGGACCACGGGGGCAAGTGGCCCGCGCTGGGATCAAATCCGGCGGGCGTCGCGAAAAACGGTTTGCCACCCGCATCCGAAGGGATCGTGACAGGGGCGTTCGACAGATTGGCGGTGAGAACCAACGCTTCATTGTCGTCCAAGTTCCAGCGAACACGGAAGGCGGCGCCTTGACGCGTTGTCACGTCTCCCGCGTGGCCGCCGATCGATGACAGGCGCGGCGTAACATACTCCTTCCGTGCGTTGAGCAAGCGCTTGACTAAGTCGAGGCGGGGCGTCGCTGCGGGTTCAATGATGCTGCGTTCGAACGTTGCGCGTTCATTTGGGTCCGGTATCTCTTCACCGCGTGCCGCGTTTACGTAGGACTCGTGGCTGCCGAAGTCCGCGCGCCGACCTTTAACGACAGCCTTGGCCAAGTCACCAGTGAAGTCCGTAAAGAACTGAAAGGGGCGCGTTTCTCCGTACTCATCACCCATGAACAGCATTGGAATGTGGGGCGCCAGTAGTAATAGTGTGAGCGCCGCATCCACCGCTTCGGCGGGCGCGAGAGACACCAAGCGGTCACCATGAGCGCGGTTCCCGGTCTGGTCGTGGTTCTGGATGAAATTTATGAACACGGTTGGCGGCAGATGCGCCGATGGTTCGCCACGCGCTTTGTCGCGAAAGGCAGAGTTCTCTCCTTGGTAGTCGTACCCCTCCGCCATGGTTCGTGCGAGGCGTCTGACGGGATCGTCAATGTGGTCCTGGTAGTAGCCGGTTTCTTCGCCGGTCAAAATCACGTGGATGGCGTGATGCCAGTCGTCGTTCCATTCGGCATCGTAGAGGCGAGGGTCGCCGGCACCATCGAATTGGAACAGCCGAATAGAATTCTCGTCATCCTCGATAGTGAGATGGATATGCCTGTCTGTAATCCGCTCACGGATCTCTCGGGCGGTCTCGGCGAGCACCTCTTCTTCAGCAGTGTCCTTGATGTGGTCGACAGCATCGAAGCGTAATCCGTCACACCGAAACTCCTCGAGCCAGTAGAGCGCGTTGTGAATGAAGAACTCCCGAACGGGCGCCCGTTCGAAGGCAATGGCGGCGCCCCATGGCGTGTTGCGTTTGGCGTCGAAAAAGTCAGGTGCATACTGACTGAGATAATTTCCGTCGGGGCCGAAGTGATTATAGACCACGTCCATTAGCACCATGAGCCCGCGTTCGTGGCAGGCATCCACGAGCTGTTTCAGGCCTTCGGGGCCACCATAGGCCGTATGAGGGGCGTAGAGCAGGACGCCGTCATAGCCCCAGCCGCGATTACCACCGAACTGGGCCACAGGCAGCAATTCGATCGCGGTCACGCCGGTATCCACGAGGCGATCGAGATCGCGGGCGACCCCATCAAACGTGCCGGCGCGGGAGTAGGTGCCCGTGTGGAGTTCATAGATGACGGCTTCCTGCCAAGGCCGCCCCTTCCAATCGGGTGTCTGCCACGTATAGGCCTGTGGATCCACGAGGCGGCTGAAGCCGTGGACGTCGGACATTTGGGCTCGGGCCGCGGGATCGGGGACGCGCATGCCGTTGGTGAGGGCAAACTGATAACCGCCGCCTACAGGAACCGCATCGGTGTGTGTTTCGAACCAGCCTGCATCCTGTTTGGTCATTGAAATTGTGGCGCCCGTGTCCGCGACGAGAGACACCGCGCTTTGCGCTGGTGCCCAGAGGCGGAAGCGCGCGCCTCCGTCCACAATCTCGGTGCCCCAGGGGAGCGCATGAGCGTAGCGCGCCGTCATCGCTCGGCCCTCTCGAAAAGCAAGAGCCCACTCCCGGGAATCGTTGTCTTGCCTGTCGCAATCGGTGCGTTTTCTGGCCGGATCAGACCATTGGCTGTATCGCAAAGGAGCTTCCAATGGAGGTGCCGTTTTCCGAAATACGGAAAAATGAAGTCGATCGCATCCGCGTCCGCGTTGAAAAGCATGAGCACGATATTACCGCCGCCAGCAAAGGATGCGCCAATGCACTTTGCCACCGGGTCGTCCCAGTGCTCAGCCTGCTGTTCTTCGCCGTCCGGTTTGAACCACGACACATTCTTGATGCGGGGTGCGACGGGCTCGCCATGGAGAAATTTACTCGAGCGCAGCAGTGGTACTTGTTGCCGCAATGCGGCGAGCCCTTGTACGAACGCCAAGAATGATTGATCGCGTTCGGATACATTCTCCCAGTCCATCCAGGAGATTTCATTGTCCTGGCAGAAGGCGTTGTTGTTGCCGAGTTGTGTGCGGCCGATCTCGTCACCCATCTGCCACATTGGCGTTCCGTGACAGAACAAGAGGCTGGCGGCGAGGGCGCGGCGAATGCGGTCGCGCTGGTCCAGGATGCCGACGTCATCCGTCGGTCCCTCAACGCCCCAATTGGCGCTGCAGTTATGCGAGTGGCCGTCCTGGTTGTCTTCTAGGTTCGCTTCGTTGTGCTTCTCGTTATAGGAGACGACGTCCTTGAGGGTGAAGCCATCGTGGGCCGCGACGAAATTGACGCTGGCCCAGGGTTTGCGCCCCCGGCGATCGAAGATCTCCGCCGAGCCGGAGATCCGACGGCCGAGTTCGGGCAGCCGGCCCATGTCACCCTTCCAATAGGCACGGAGGCCGTCCCGCCATTGGTCGTTCCACTCCGTCCAACCTGGCGGAAACATGCCAAGCTGATAACCGTCTTCGCCTATGTCCCAAGGTTCGGCGATGAGCTTCGTTTGGGAAAGAACGGGGTCTTGGCCAACGGCATCGAGAAACGCAGCGCTCGGGTCAAAACCGTCGCTATCGCGAGCGAGCGCAGGCGCAAGGTCAAAGCGGAAGCCATCCACACCGCATTGCTCTACCCAGTAGCGCAAAGAGTCCATCGCCAATTGGAGGACGCGAGGGTGCGCTAAGTCCATTGTGTTTCCGCAGCCAGTTGTGTCGTGATAGTGCCGCTTGTTTTCCGCGAGCTTGTAGTAGGACGCGTTGTCTATGCCTCGAAACGACAGCGTCGGTCCGAACTCGTTGCCCTCGGCGGTATGGTTGTAGACGACGTCTAGCAAAACCTCGATGTCCGCATCGTGGAGCCGGTCAACCGTGGTGCGGAACTCGCCAACGCTGGCGCCTGGTGAGATGTAGCGTTCGGCGGGAGCGAAGAAGCCAATGCTGTTGTAGCCCCAGTAGTTGCTGAGCCCGTGCTCCACCAGATGCCGGTCGTTTACGATCGCATGGATCGGCAGGAGTTCGATAGCCGTGACGCCCAGCTTTACAAGATGCTCGATCACCGCGGGGTGCGAGAGACCGGCGAACCTTCCGCGCATGGCTTGCGGCACATCGGGATGCCGCGCGGTCATGCCCTTTACATGGGCTTCATAGATTACGGTCTCGTGCCAGGCCCGATTGGGTCGATTGTCGAGAGGCAGCGTCTCTTCACCCGTGACCACGCATTTCGGCATGAAGGGCGCACTGTCCGTCCTACTCTTGACGAGGTCGCTGCGCTTAGCGCCGATCTGATATCCAAACAGACTGTCATCCCAGCGTAGCGATCCCGCGTAGGCCCTCGCATACGGGTCCAGCAGCAGTTTGTTGCGGTTGAAGCGATGGCCATGCCTGGGGACGTAGGGCCCATGCACGCGGTAGCCGTATTGCTGCCCCGGTCCCAGTCCCCGAACATAGCCATGCCAGACTTCGTCAGTGTACTCAGGCAGCGTGATCCGTTCCGTCTCCGTGCCGCTTTCGTCAAAAAGGCACAAATCGACTCGTGTCGCGTGTGCGGAGAACAAGGCGAAGTTCACGCCCTGGCCGTCGAACGTCGCGCCAAGCGGCGTGGGTGCGCCTGGATCGAGTTTCAGCGACATCGTTGGCTATCCCAGAGTTGGATGAAGGCGCGCATGGAGATCACGCGCCGTCTCCGTCGATCGTCGTATCAAGAGGTGCGACAAGCTCAAGCGCCGCGCGAAGCGGCGTGGCGAGAAAGCTCGGGCGATTGGCCCCTTCGTAGAGGATTTCCTCGAAGAGCTTGTCGGCGAGGAACAGAGGAAGCAGTTCGCCGCCCGCTAGATGCGACCCGCCAGTGGAGTCGTCCCGTGCCATCCCATAGGACCGAAGGAACCGGCGCTCGGCGAGGGAACGCCATTCCATGCCGCGCGCTTCGATCTCTTCGAGTTGTGTAGCGCCGCGTTGCCGCTGCCGATCCACCGCCGTACGCGCCGCGTAGTCGAAAGACCGCAGCATCGTGGCGATGTCGCGCGACGCTGGCGCCTTCTGCCGCCGTTCTTCGACTGGCCGGTCGGGTTCGCCCTCGAAATCGATGATGTAGACGTCGTTGGCGGAAACCAAGATCTTTGCCAAGTGATAATCGTTGTGTAGGCGGAGTTTGTTGCCGCGGGCGATCGCCGGAACCAGCGTTTCGATACGCCGAACCATTGCGTCGCGCAATGTGAGCAGCTTCTCGGCGAGGTGGAGCGTCTCAGAATCTGTGATGTCGGGCAACGTTTCCAGCGATTCGAATGCCTCGTTAGCCCGCGTAATGGTGCGTTTTAGCCAGTTGTCGAGGTCTTGGTCTGTGACAGGCTCGGGCGCAAAGGCTGCTTCTTCTGGTCCGGCGTTGGCAAGCACGCGATGCAGCTCGCCCGTCCGCCGGCCGATGGTCTCTATCAGTGTCAACGAATAGGGAAGACCGCGATCCTCTCCGTTTCCGGAGAGCGTTTCGTCCTCCAACTCTCGGTCGAGGGCATCGACCACGACGGACCAGCCATCGCCTTGGTTGCGTACATACTCGAATGCGACAGCAAGCGCTGTGGGCGTGCCTGCCTCATTGATGTGCTCAAGAGTTCCGAGTAGGGCGGGGCTATTGGCAAAACCAGATCTTGAGAGAAAGTGGCCCATCTCAATGCCCGGGTCGATGCCGGAACGCAATCGCCGCGCGAGTTTTAGGACGACCTCGTCGCCGAGCGTGCGCACCGTATGAGCGTGCTCGCCCGTTGCCACGCGCCGGACCTCAACTGGTTCCAACATATCCAGCTTACGGAGCTTTTCTGTCGCACCAAACCGGAAAGAGCCGCCAATTGCTGGCAAGGTCGCATGCGTTCGCATGGCATCGAGAAGAGCACGAGGAAATGTATCGCCATGGGCGGCGTCGAAAACGATGCCTGACTTCGAGCCTCTGCGGATTTTCGCAATGACATAGGGGAGAAGCGGACTGTCATGGCGCAGCATGTCCTCGCCCCATGACGGTTCGAGCGGGATGAGGTAGCGCTGAGCGCCGCCATCCTCCAAGGTCACATTCCCGAGCAGCAAGAGAAAACTCTCGCGTCCCGCTTGCGGAAGCTCACCCAGCCGTTCTGGCGCGGCCTGTATGATGCGCGCGTCCTTGGGGCCGAACCAGCGTTGCCGGGCGATATAGGTCGGTAGCACCTCTCGTACGATTCGATCGATCCGCGCCGCATCGCGCCGCTGGCTTTCAACGATCATCCAGCCCTCGCCGAGGACGAATGTCTCGAGTTCCGGCAGAGATTCCGGCTCTTGCTCGGGGTGCGAAGGCAACTGGGCTGGATCGGCGAGCATGAACCAGTAGAAGCCGTAGGCTGGCAAGGTCAGCAGATACGGCAAGGTACCGATGGACGGAAAGGCGGAGGCACCCGTCAACTCAACAGGGACTTTGCCGCGTTGGCTCGACAGGTCGAGTTCAACTGCTTGCGCAGAGCGGGAAAGATTGAAGATGCATAGGATGACTTCACCGTCGTGCTCGCGCAGATAAGCGAGGACCTTGCGATTGCCGGGGCGCAGGAAGGTCATGTCGCCGTTGCCAAAGGCTGTGTGAGTTTGGCGGACAGCAATCATACGCTTCGTCCAGTTGAACAAGGAACTTGCGTGCGTTTGCTGCGCTTCCACGTTCACGGTCTCGTAGCCGTAGATTGGATCCATGATCGGAGGCAGGTAGAGGCGCTGTGGATCGGCACGCGAGAACCCGCCATTGCGATCGGCAGACCACTGCATTGGGGTCCGCACGCCGTCGCGATCGCCGAGATAAAAGTTGTCGCCCATACCGAGCTCGTCGCCGTAGTAGAGAACGGGTGTGCCGGGCATGGACAGGAGTAGGCCGGTAAGAAGTTCGATCTTGCGCCGATCATTGTCGAGTAGCGGAGCAAGCCGTCTGCGAATGCCGAGGTTGAGCCTGGCTCGCTCATCCGTGGCGTAGGTCTCCCACAGGTAGTCCCGTTCTGTGTCCGTGACCATCTCCAAAGTCAGTTCGTCGTGATTGCGTAGGAAGATCGCCCACTGACAATCCTCGGGGATGGGCGGTGTCTGGCTGATGATATCCGTGATGGGGTAGCGGTCTTCGCGCGCCAAGCTCATGAAGATGCGGGGCATGAGCGGGAAGTGAAATGCCATGTGGCATTCGTCCCCTTCGCCGAAATAGGGGCGCGTATCCTCAGGCCACTGATTGGCTTCCGCCAGCAGCATGCGATCGGGATAGCGCTCCTCGATTTCGGACCGAAAGCGCTTAAGAATTTCGTGGGTCTCGGGCAGATTTTCGTTATTCGTGCCATCGCGCTCGATGAGATAAGGGACCGCGTCGAGCCGCAAGCCGTCGACGCCCATATCCAGCCAGAAGCGCAGGACCCGCAAGATATCGTTCAGCACGCGCGGACTGTCGTAGTTGAGGTCGGGCTGGTGGGAATAGAATCGATGCCAGAAATAGGCCTTGGCTACCGGATCCCACGTCCAGTTCGAGGTCTCGGTGTCCAGGAATATGATCCGCGTATCGGGAAACTTCTGGTCCGTGTCACTCCACACATAATAGTCGCGCCAAACGGAGCCGGGCTTGGCCTTCCGTGCCCGTTGAAACCAGGGGTGTTGGTCTGACGTATGGTTCACCACAAGCTCGGTGATGACCCGAATACCCCGATCGTGGGCGGCGGCCACGAACTGGCGGAAATCGCGCATCGTGCCGTAGGTCGGATTGATCGAGGTGTAGTCCGCGATGTCGTAGCCATCATCGCGCAGGGGCGAGGGATAGAACGGCAGAAGCCAGACCGCCGTAACGCCAAGGTCATGCAGATAATCGAGCTTTTTCACAAGGCCCGCAAAGTCGCCAATGCCGTCATTGTTGGCATCGAAGAACGCCTTGATGTGGAGTTCGTAGATGACGGCGTTTTTGTACCAGTGCCGGTCGTTGCGATCGATCATGGGGCGTGGGTGATACGTTGAGGATTGGCGATAGACGATTTGCGAGGCTCGTCCTGACGAGCCGTCATGCCGCTCAAGGTAAGAGGGTTCTACGGCCGGCACTAGAGCCAATTATGGGCTGCCCACCGGTCGTTTCGTCCCACCTGAGCACAACTGGAAATCCCACCGCCATCAGGCGGCGCCGGCCTCTTTAGGGAAGAGGTTGACCGGATTTGTGTCCGACTCGGCGAAGGACTGAATGAAGCTGTCTCGCCAGTTGAAGAGGTCGTAGGTCTCGATGCGCTGCCAAAGCCGGTTGTGTCGAGCCCAGCGCTCTTGACGCGGCATCGTGAGTGCCCGGTCGAGCGCGCGCGCCGTTTCCTGAATATCGTGCGGGTTGATGAGCAGTGCCTCGCGCAGTTGCTCGGCGGCGCCGGCGAAGCGCGACAGGACGAGCACCCCGGGATCCTGCGCCGCCTGCGCGGCGATATACTCTTTCGCCACGAGGTTCATTCCGTCATGCAGGGGCGTCACAAGGCCAACGTCACTGCGCCGGAACAGGCGGACGAGAATGTTCTGGGCCACGCCGCGATGCATATAGATGACCGGTTGCCAGCTCAGGTCGCCGAAGCGGCCATTGATGCGGCCAACAAGCCGTTCGACGTTCTCTCGGATCTCCTGATAGACGGGCAGACCTTCGCGGGTCGGCGGTGCAATTTGTACGAGCCGGACCTTGCCGTGATGCTCGGGAAACTGTTCAAGGAGGACTTCGAAGGCCCTAAGTCGCTCAGGCAGCCCCTTGGTGTAGTCGAGGCGGTCCACACCGATAATCGTTTTCATCTCCACGCTCGCGTCGGGAAGAAGCGGTCCGAGGGCGTCTTCTTCTTCGGCGAGCTTCTGGAAGTGCTTCACGTCGATACCAACGGGAAAAACCGATGCGAGGGTCGTAGCCCCCTGGGCGGTCACGCGGTCGCCCTGGAGCTGTTCGCCATCGAGCGAGGCCGCGACGTAACGGCAGAAATTGTCGCGATCCCACGTGGTCTGGAAACCGACCACGTCATACACCATCAGTGCATTGCCAAGCCGCTTCTGGCCCGGGATCGCCGCGAAGATTTCCGGTGAAGGAAATGGTGTGTGAAGGAAGAACCCGATCCTGGCTCGGCAGCCGCGTTCCCTCAGTTTTTCCGCCAACGGAATGAGGTGGTAATCGTTGATCCAAATGATGTCGTCGGGGGTTATCAGCGGCATCAATGCGTCCGCGAACCGGGCGTTCACCTGGAAGTAAATCTCACTTTGCTCTTCATTGGATTGTGCGAGATCGAGCCGGTAGTGTAGTGCGGGCCACAGGCAGCGATTGGCGTAGCCGAAGTAATATCCGTCCGCCTCTTTCTCCGTGAGATCAATGGTGGCGACGGTCAGCCCGGAGATGTGCTCGACATGGGGTGGCACCTCAGCCGCGTCATCGCGGGTATCCCCGCTCCACCCAAACCACAGGCCTTTTGAGGCTTTGAGCGCATCGCCAAGGGCAACGGCCAAGCCGCCAGTTTGGAACTTGGCGCTGAAATCTGCCACGCGGTTGGACACTACGACGAGGCGGCGCTTTTTTTCCGTCATCTCAGGCATCAGCTTTTGAGGTCACCCTAAGCAGCTTAGGACATCATCACGTGTCGAACGTCTGTTGTAGCGGACCGAAACACACGCCATCCGAGCTATGTGTGTCGTATCCTGGACGGATGACGCGGCCATGTCGCGCTTCGACAATTGCTCCCAAGAGCACTTGCGCCTCATCCCTAAGAACCCTATTCGCTGGCGCTGAGCCACTGTGCAGGACAACCGATCCTAGACGCAAATCGTCACAAACGTTTCGGAACATATAGACTATTTTTCTGGCATTCGCTGAATGAATGCGATTCTGCCGAGATTTGGATTGAGTTTCCTGCCTGCCTGCAGTCCAACGACGTCCCCAATGGAGAGCAATGACCAATAATCTGCCGGATGTTCCGCCTGCGAGTGCATTCTTTTTCGATTTTGATGGGACGCTGGTCGCAATTGCTCCGCGTCCGGAGCTGGTTACGGTCGAACCAGAGGTGCGCGAGGTACTAGAGGCGCTGTTGGCTCGGTATGGCGGCGCGGTCGCCATTGTGACAGGGCGCCCACTCGATGTGGTGGATGCGTTTTTGGCGCCGATTCAACTCGCAACGGCGGCGGAGCACGGTTCGGTCCGTCGTGCTTCAAGCGGCTCTTTGCATTTCGATGAAGGAGACGCCCATGCGGTCGAAGCTGCTTATGCGGCGTTGGCGCCGCTCGTGGAGGAGCACAAGGAGCTCATTCTTGAGCGGAAACAGTCCTCGCTCTCCTTGCATTACCGGCAGCGGCCGGATTTGGCGGCCTCCTGCGAGGCGGCCGTTCGCGATGTCGTGGCTGATAATCCCAGTCTCGTAATCCTGCCGGGCAAGATGGTCTTTGAGTTGAAGCCCAAGGGGGTGAACAAAGGAGAGGCTGTGCGGGCCATTCTCAATGAGGCTCCGTTCAAGGGGCGGACACCTATATTTGTTGGCGACGACGTCACGGACGAGCACGCGTTCGAGGTCGTGAACGCGCTTGGCGGACTATCCATCAAAATCGACGAAGGCCGGACGATTGCAAACTACCGGACCGACCGTAAGGGGTTGTTTGATTGGCTCTTTCGGCTTGTGAACCGCAGCTAAGCGCCGTGGTTTGCGGCCTGGCTTACATCCAAAGGTCGCCGTTCTTATATATAGAGAGGGTGTGTGAAGGGTGAGGGGGCTCTGCCTTCAATCGGCTCCGAGTGTCACAAAAGAGGTGTCATAGGACATGCTTGACGACGGACAGCGCGGCACCGCCCTCGTCGCAACAAACGATGGCGATGCGCGTGACATTAGTGATGTGTCGAATGACGCTCCTGCGAAGGAGGAGTCCTGGCTGTCGCGTGTAACGCGGAGACAGACAGCTCTTAAAAAGAAGCGCGAAGTCGCTGAGGCGCAGCAGCCGATCAAGCAGAAGGTCGTGAAGCCGGGACCACTCGGGATGTTCCTGAAGCCTATCGGCATGACGATTGGCTTAATCTTGATCGCCTATGCGGTGCTGTCATTAGGAACCACGTATTATCGCAGCTACTACCGCCATCTTGATCACACAGCGGCGGTTCATCCGGACACGAGCCTCTTCGATATCTTTAAGCCGGCTAAGTCGTTGCCACCAGATGCGGTGGACCTCGTGGTTAGGGACGTTGACGGCAAGCTGCACAAACTCGTCGTCGGGCAGTCGGAGGCGGACAAGTTCGTCAACGACACAATCCTGATGCTCGATGGGGAACGCGCCCGAATAAAGCAGCGCGCCCACGAGGATTTGGCGCGAAGCTTTGATCTCGCCTTCCAGGATCGCGATGAGGCAATCGCGGCCTATGCCGACTGGTTCTTCGAGTGGAAGCGCTCCTATATCGTCTTGAAGGAGACGGTAGCCTCGGCGGTCGGCCGCTTTTTTGAGACCGGGAAGTATGAATCCCTTGGTGAGGCAATCGAAGCCGACGTCGAAGAGTACTTTCTGAAAAACTACACAGACCAGGTCCTCAAGCCTGAGCTTCGCGACCAAACCATCACTAAGGGCGTAGAACAGGCGGTGCGCCATGCGCACGACAGCTACCGGCGCGTGATCGCCAACACCGATATGCGACTGCAGCTGTTCCTCGCACAGCACACCAGCAATATGGAGGACATTCCCGAGACCACTTCCATGACAAATGTGAAGCTCGACTGGGATGCGCAGAAATGGAAGGCGCCGACCTACCTCATGGAGGATCGCGCTTACGATGGCATTGTCGGCGTTGGGGCCGCTGCCGCCGGTGGAACCGTCGGAGCGTTAACGTTGGGTCGTGCGATCAACGCCATTTCAGCTCGGAGCTTTGGTCAGATGTCCACACGCCTCGCGACGTCCCTAGCGACGCGGGCTGGTCCTGCCTTGCAGGGTGCCGCCGTCGGGACGGTTGTTGAGCCTGTTGGTGGACAGGTGATCGGCGCGGCAGTTGGTGTGGCCATCGGTATCGCGATCGACTACTTCGTCAACGAGGCGAGTGAGGCCATCAACCGCGAGAGCTTTGTTGCGGCCAACGAGGAAGCGCTCGACGCGACGATCGCGACTTGGCAACTCGGTCTCGACAAGAGCGTCGACGAGGCTATCGACAGATGGTTCGATGATGCGAGAGCGTCTGTTGTCCTGGCAAACAAATAGAGACACGAAAGGGTCGCCGGAAGCGCCTACGTCCGGTTCGACGCAGGCACGCCACGGCCGCGCGCCTTCCAGCTGGCTTACGGTGAAACGATCGCGATCGGTCAATCCACCGGAGGAAGAACCGGCGGTCAAGTCTAGCGCTACCCGCGACCCTGAAGACTATACTCGCGTGGCGGTGGATGAAGACACCGGGCAGCGCGGTGACGCTCAAGCGGAAGCGTTTTCGCTTACGGAGCAGTTGCAGCGCGCAGCGGGAGAGTTAGCGTTACAGGCGGCGCAGAGAGGTAAGAAGGAAGAGAAGGGCTTTTCAGTGATGGACAATAGCGCCAAAGCAATCGAGCATCCGGCTGCAACGCGCTCCCTGCGGGACGCAGTCCGCAAGGTGAGGCTCGAGGAAGCCGAGCGCCTCGACCAGGTTGCGGACTATCGCGACGGTGAACTTGCGCGGCTCGATCTTCTACGGTCGGAACTTGAAGCGGTCTTTGCCGATATTCCGTCGAATGACGACCGGTTCAACCTAGCGCTTGTACCGAGCCGTCCCGCCCGGCTTTGGATCGATATGTTTACCTATGTCACTGTGGACGAGGGAACGAACGCTTACCAGTTCGTCCGCAACAGCGACAATGGCCGTCGAGTTCTGTTTCGTGCCACCAATGTCGTAGAGATGGCTGATCGAGTTACGGACTATGTGGCCGGTCAGATCGTGCAGCGCGAGCGGATGGAAGCCGCGTTGGCGCCCTCGGGCGCGTCGTCACAACAAGAGCCCATGGAGCCTAATCCGCACCTCAATACGCGCATGGTCGTCATGAGCTTTATCATTGGGCTTTTGACCGGGGCGGTTGGTCTCTTCGCTGCCGTGTGGCTCAGCGCGACCTAAGCTGGAGCCTCTCGCACTCTCTGACTTGACCGGCCGCCGTAGCGGCACGGCCGGTCATCTCTACGCGCCAGCCATTGCCCGCTCGTTCAATGGCGTATTCGTTGTAGCGAGCAGCGGGCATTCGTCCGTCGACGGCCTCAGATGCGGATGGAACACCGACGACGATTGCCGGGCCGCTGACTGTCTCCAATTCGTGGACACTCTGTTCGTGATTGTGGCCATGGAGAACGAGTTCGGCCCCGTGTTCCCGCAGAACATCGCGAACGTCGGCCGCATCGCGCAATCCGCGGCGCCAGTTCGCTTGTCCTGGCAATGGCGGGTGATGAATGAGAACGACACGGAACAGTCCTTCATGACCAAGCTTGTCGAGAGAGACCGAGAGAGCCCGGCGCTGCTCCGCGCCGAGCCAACCCGCCGCCACAAATGGTGCGGTTGGGACAGCGGACGACAAGGCTACGAGCGCGATGTCGCCGAAGCGCCGTATAAATGGAAAGCCGCTGGTGCTTTGCAGGTTTAGCGCTTTCCCTGCGGCGTTCTCCTCCATGAAAGGTCGCCAGTGGGCGATAGTCTTGTCTGGATGGAGGCGGACATAGGCATCGTGATTGCCCGGGATGACTGTGACATCGTCCGGCTTTCCTAGGCTGTGCAACCATGCCGCCGTGGTGGGGAACTCCTGGGGCAGGCCGAGATTAGTGAGATCGCCAGTCACGGCGATATGGTCAGGCTTGCGTTCCTTCATGTCCCGCGTGAGGAGGTCAAGCACATCGCGCCGGTGAATGAACTTTCTCCCACGATGCCAGTTCACATAACCGAGGACTCGCTTTGAGAAAAGCTGATGACGCTTCACCTTGGGGAGTGGACTGAGATGAATGTCTGATAGATGGGCGAGGGTAAACACGAACAGGGCCTCGTTGGCATTTCTGGCAGATTGGGTAGTGCAAAAGTGCTCCTGCGCCAAGAGCTCGCGCGCCAAGAGACTGGGTACCAGGAGATCGGGGTCTGTGCCGTGGCCATCGGCAACACTATGCGCTCACCTAGACAAGAGGCACCTTCTATCCTCATGGTGCCGCTCCACTGCGAGACGCTGATTTCGGGGGAATTTCACGTGAGCGAGAAGAGCGGTCCAAGAAGCAACACTCTGTCCCGGATCGTGACCGCGGCAATCCGGCCCTTTTGGCGCATGCGGCGAGGCATGACGCTTGGGTCCCAAGGCGTCGTGATCGACGATGCTGGACGCGTTCTGCTAGTGCGGCACAGCTATCGGGCGGGTTGGTTTTTCCCGGGGGGCGGCGTTGAGTGGGGTGAGACTCTGGGGGAGGCGCTCGCGCGTGAACTGGAAGAAGAGGTTGGCGTCACCTTGACCGGTCCACCCGAGTTGCACGGCATATTCTCAAACAATGCCAACTTCGCGGGGGATCATATCGCGCTCTACGTGGTGCGACGGTGGGCGCGAGACGGCGATTACCGGCAGAAGGGCGAAATCGCACAAACCGGGATGTTTGCTCTTGATGCTCTTCCCGAGCCCTTGGACCCAGGTACGAGCCGCCGCTTGGAAGAGATTTTCAACGGCATCTCAACCAACCCTCTTTGGTCGGGCTAATCGTGCCGCTACTCGTCGCCCGTCATCAGCTTCTTGGTGATCTTGGCGACGTGGTGACCTTGGAAACTCGCCAGGTTCAGTTCTTTCTGCGAGGGCGTGCGCGAACCGTCCGGTGCGGAGATCGTGCCGGCGCCATAAGGAGAGCCACCGCGGACCTCACTGATATCCGGCAGGTCGGGCGCGGAGTAGGGTAAGCCCACGACCACCATGCCATGGTGGATCAATGTGTGGTGGACAGACACAATCGTGGTTTCGTTTCCGCCGCCGGTCGACGTGGACGTGAAGACGCTTCCGACCTTGCCGATCAGCGCGCCAGCCGCCCACAGCGGTCCGGTCTGATCGAGGAAGTAGCGCATCTGTGACGACATATTGCCGAAGCGGGTAGGCGTTCCGATGATGATGCCGTCATACTCGGCGAGTTCAGCAGGTTCGGCTAACGGCGCGGGCTGCTCAACTTTCATACCTGCTGCGGCCATCACGTCGTCAGGCATGAGTTCAGGCACGCGCTTGACTGTGACACGGATGTCCTCGACCGCCCGTACGCCATGGGCCATCGCGTAAGCCAGCGTTTCCGTATGACCATAGGACGAGTGATAAAGAACGAGCAGCTTCGCTTTGTCTGCCATGTGTAACCCCGCTGAAACGTTGGGACGTGCATCCGCGTCCCGGCATTGCCAGATGCGAAGTCTAGCAATTGCAACATTATAACTTGAGCCGATAACACATAGTGAACTTGAGGCGCTTCGTAAACGTGGCGCGCGCATTGCCCGCCCAATGCGTACTGGACCTCAGGTGGCTGTCCGTGATATGGCCAGCGCCCATGACTTGGACAAGCACCACGATCAAGCCACTTCAGCGACGACGAGCGTGTGTCCGCTTTTTGCGGAACGCCTAACCCTCGCCGCCGCCTCGTCCATATCCACGCAAATCAGATGGTCACGTTTGGCGCCCGGGAGGGAGTGTCCCTCGCTCTTCTAATGGTGCCAACCCTATGACGACCTTCGAAATTCTACCCCAAACCGATTCCGACATCCCGGCGCTCAATGCACTTTCCGCTTCGGCCTTCGGACCTGGGCGCTTTGCCAGGAGCGCCTATCGCGTCCGCGAGGGTATCTCACCTGTGGCCAAGCTCAGCCTTACGGCCTGGCATGGGGGAAGGGTTGCAGGCGGCGTCCGCTTCACCGCCATCCGCGTCGGTGATCGAGACGGCGGGTTACTGCTTGGGCCGCTGGTGGTGGACCCCGCTCTGATCGGCAAGGGCTGCGGCAAGGCGCTATTGGAAGAGGGGCTCAGCCTCTGTCGCGATGCGGGCTTCGGCTTTGTTCTCCTCGTTGGCGACATGCCTTACTACGGCAGATTCGGGTTTAAGCCGTCGGCGCACGGCGCAATCACCTTTCCCGGGCCTGTCGACCCAGCCCGTCTGTTGGGTGTTGAGCTCTGCCGAGGAGCGCTAGAAGGTGCGACTGGTCAGGTCCGTGCGTATGCCGCTGAAGTTTGAAACCGGAATCTCTAACGGCCTTCGCGATACCAGGCTGCCGCGAGCAGGCCAAGCAGCAGCGCCAGAGCCAGGAACCCGCTGAACAGCGGGAAGAGGCGAACGCCTTTGACGTGGTATGCGTCCCGCTTGTGAAGCCCAATCCAGTCTGTACCGTGCATGATCTGACCGCTGCGGATCATCGCAAGGCGGGGAAGTGAAGCGCCGTCGCTGGCTTCCCGGCCCATCCAAAACGCTCCACCACCTGTGCCTTCAAGTATCGGTGCCAATGGCTCGGCAGAAGCGGTCACCGCCGCGAATTCGCGTGTGTTGGCCTTGCCGACCGTTGCCAGGCTTGCAAGCTCTCCGGCCGCGACGCGATAAACGCCGTGCTCGTCGACCTGTATTGCCTTGCGCCAGATGCCCCGCTCTCCCTTATCGAGAGTTACGGTCATCTCTTCGCCTGCAGGTGTGGTCACGACGACCGGGTCGACCTCCTCCTCGACGGAACGTCGCTCGATGATGAGGCTCTCGCCCTTCGCGGAGGCGCGCAAGGTCTCCTGCTCAAGCTCCGGCTCCTTCATCAGCCAGTGCGCCAGACGCCGCAACAAGTCAGAGTAGGGACCGCCTCCATCATAGCCGCGTGCCCAGAGCCAGGCCTGGTCGGATAGCAACACCGCAACGCGGCCCTCACCCCTCTCACCGATGACGAGAAGAGGCCTGTCGTCAGCACCCGTCATAAGGATATCTGCATCGCGCGGCGAGACATCCACCACGCGGAACCAACGGCCCCAGGTGGGATCAGTGCCATCGTCGCCCCCGCCCCGTGCGCCCGCTAGGTCGCCGGTAACCGGATGCTTGGCGCCGAGGTCAGACAATGCCGGGCGGTAGGGTTTCTCTACCACACGGCCGGACGGAGCCGCTGGCAGAATGGATCCCAAGGGCGTGCGGTAAAGGCTCAAAGGCGAGGCATAATCATCCCCGGAGGACACCAAGACCGCGCCACCGCGTTCCACGTAGCGGGCCACGTTCTCCAAATAGAGAAGCGGCAGCACACCTCTACGCTGGTAGCGATCGAAAATAATGAGATCGAACTGGTCCAACTTCTCTTGGAAGAGCTCTCGTGTTGGAAAGGCAATCAGAGAAAGCTGGTTGATTGGTGTGCCATCCTGCTTTTCCGGTGGGCGCAGTATCGTGAAGTGCACGAGGTCCACGGAAGCGTCTGACTTCAACATGTTGCGCCAAGTGCGCTCGCCCGCGTGTGGTTCGCCGGAGACTAGCAACACGCGGAGATTTTCGCGGACACCCTCAATCGGAATGAGGGTGCGGTTGTTGATTTCCGTTAACTCTCCGGGCGCGCTGTCGACCTTGATCTCCACGATATTGGGGCCAGCATGGCTGATCTCGACCGGGATTCTGACGGGATCGCCAATTCGGACAATTTCCTGCTCCGGAGTCTTCCCCTGCTGTGTCACCGTCAAGGTGGCGACATTGTTTTCGCTGGGTCTGGACTCGCTGACCTTGATCTCGACCGTCTGTGTGCTGCCGACAATGCCAAAACGCGGGGCCGTAATGATCTCCAAGCGCCGGTCGAACTCGTCGTCCTTGCCGGTCAGAAGCGAATGGACTGGCGCATCGAAGCCAAGCGCCGTGACGGCCTCAGGCACATCGTGAACCTGTCCATCGGTAATCATGATGACACCGGCAAGCCGGTCTGGCGGCACGTCGGCCAAGGCTTCGCCGAGGTCGGTAAAGAGCATTGTCCCGTCGCGATCGACGTCGTCCGAGGCGGAGCCGGAGCGCACGATACGTGTCTCGAGTTCCGGTACTTCCTTCAGAGCCTCTTCCAGGTCCTTGCGGACTTCGGCCGTGCGGCCTGTGCGGCCAGCAAGCGTTTGGCTCTGGCTGTCATCCACGACCACTGTGACAATGTCGTTGAGCGGCTCTCGGTCCTCTCTCTTGAGGTGAGGATTGGCGAGTGCCAGGAGCAGAGCCGCAAACGTGAGAAGCCGCAAAAAGGCGCCACGCCGCGCACGCCAGAAGACCAAAGCGAGCAAGACGGCGCCAATCCCCGCGATGACCCACAGCACGGGCCACGGCACAAATGGAATGAAGGTGATCGACCAGTTCATCGTCTACTGCCCCAATCTTTCCAACAGGGCAGGCACATGGACCTGATCCGCCTTGTAGTTGCCGGTGAGCGCATACATCACCAAATTGACGCCGGCGCGGAACGACATTTCGCGCTGCAGCTCGCCGCCAGGAACGACCGGATAGAGAGGCCGATTGGAGTCATCGAGTGCCCACGCGCTGGCGAAGTCGTTAGAGGTGACCACGACGGAACTAACGCCGTCGGTTCGCCTTGCACGCGCATCGCGCTCCGCTTCGTTGCCAGGTTCGGCCTCCACCCATAGGGAGCCACCGTCCCATCGGCCTGGAAAACTGTTCATCAGATAGAAGGACCGGGTAAGCACATGCCCCACCGGCACGGGTTCCAGGGCGGGGACATCCAGCTTCCCGATCAGACGGCTCAGCGCTTTCCCCTGGCTGCCACCATAGGCCACGCGTTCCTGATCGCGGGTGTCGAAGACGATCATGCCGCCTTGCTTCATATACGCATCGATCTTGGCGAGGGTCTCATCGGTGAGCGGTTCGGCATCCTCGCGCACAGGCCAATAGAGCACCGGAAAAAACGACAGATCGTCCGTCTCGATGTTGACGCCCATTGGCGCGCCAGGCTCAAGCGCCGTGCGGGCGCCGAGCACCTTGCTGAGCCCCGACAGGCCGTCCTGACTATTTCGGTCTATTCTTCCGTCGCCCGTTAGGACATAGGCGAGACGGGTCTTCAGCGTTGCGTTGAGGGCGAAGGCCTCGGCTTCCGCATCCGACTTCTCCGCCGTCTCAGTGGAGTTGGAGTCCTGAGCATGTGCCGTTTGCGGCGCCGTCGTCCCGGCGAGCAAAACCACAAAGGCTAACGCGGCGGCGGCTCGAGCAGATCTCCGACCGAACGCAAATCCGGAACTCAGCGCGAGGACGGCGAGAATATCGAGTGCGAAAAGGCCAAGCGCCGCCAGGTAGAGCCACGGCTCCAGCGCGAACGGCTTCTTCAACGTGTAAAAACTCTCGGTCGTGGCCCCATCGACGTCAGGAAGCGCCACGAACTTGGTCTCTGTCTTGACCACGTTTAAGGCGCGCGCTTGGCTCGAAGGACCGTAATAGCCAGGAGGATGCTCCGGAGATACTTCCGTCTTGGCGAATTGATCGGGGGCGATAGGCGCCACATTCAGCGGCGGTGGCACAAGCTGGCCGAAGCCGTCAAGCGTCTGGACCGGGGCGAGGGCAGTTGTGGCCGCGCCACGCAAGGATCCAGAGGCCGTGTCCGGTGAGCCATCGCCGTCTTCCGCAGCGGTGATAACCTGACTGGGGCCAAGCGCCATAGTCTGGCGAAGCATTTGTACGAACAGACCCGAGAGCGGGAGGTTGGACCAGTCGGAGTTCGCGGTGACATGAAACAGGACGACCCATCCATCGCCCTGCCGCTTAGCGGTGACGAGGGGTGTGCCATCGGTCAGTGTCGCCCAAATCTCTGCGTCCATGGCGACGGTCGGATCGGCAAGCACCTGACGGTTCACGCGCACTTCCTCCGGCACGTCTAGGCCGTTGAAGGGGCTTTTGTCCTCGAATGTCGAGAGTGGTTGTGGCGTTCCCCAAGAGAGGGCGCCGCCTAGTGACCGGCCCCCGCGGCGCAGCGCAACAGGCAGAAGCTCATCTCCGCCTTGCTCTAGCCGCGGGCCAGCGAAGCGGATCAAAACACCACCCTTATCCAGCCAGCCTTCGAGCTCTTCTTGGGTCGCCGGTGTGAGCCTGCC
This sequence comes from Pseudomonadota bacterium, assembly GCA_039177935.1. GTDB lineage: Bacteria > Pseudomonadota > Alphaproteobacteria > Rhizobiales > Methyloligellaceae > Methyloceanibacter. The sequence goes on from JBCDFN010000001.1 coordinate 21,485, forward strand.
AATATCTGCGAGCACGATGGTCGATACACGCTGCTTTTCGATCAGATCGTCGATAGCCGTAGCGGTATTGCCCTCTGTCGGCGTGATCACGTCCGCAAAGGGCGAAAGAGCGCGTTCTACGTAATACAGAGGCGACAGGAGCGGCTGCGCTTCCTCGCGCGATTCGCCAGAGACAATACCAACGCGATGCCATTGCGATTGAGCGTCGAGCAGATGGGTGGCGCTAGCTGATCTTTGGCCCGAGATCTGAAGCCGCGCCACTTGGTTACGAATCTCAAGCGGCAGATCGACGGTCGCGATCGCCTCTTTCTCTCCCGGCTTGATGGCAAACGGGGCTTCGCCAAGCGGCTCGCCGCGTGCGGTCAGAGCCCGGATGCTGCCCGAAAACGGCCCCGGCGCGCCGCTAATCACGCGGCCAGCAAGTGCCCCGCCCTCAGCGCGGGCGTGACCGACGCCAAGCGGCGTCTCTTGGGGGCCCGGCTTCAACACTGTCAGGCTGCCGCCCTCGGCAAGCTTGGCGAGTGAAGCCGCAAACTCTTCGCCATAACCGTAGTCGAGACCGTCGCTGAGCCAAATCACGCTGTAGTCCGAGCTTCCCTGCAGCGCCTCTTCCATCGTTGCGGCGACATCTCTCCGGTTGGGAGCGAATGGTTGGGGCAAGAGTCCCACGATCCGCTCACGGACGGCGTCCGCCGGCAAGGCTTCGCCAACCTCGTCAGTTGACGCGGTCGGTACGATCAGCACATCGCGGCTGCTGCGGTCGGCACGGTCGATGGCTGCCTCGATGGCTTCGCGCCGCGCATTCCAATGGGCGGCAGAGGCCCAGCCATTGTCGACCACGAGGAGCACCGTGCCGTCGCCGGTGAAGCGCCCCTCGTCTGGATTGAGCACGGGCCGGGCAAGGGCAAGAATCAACAGGGCGGCGAGCAGCATCCGCATGAGCGTTAGCCACCACGGGCTGCGGGCTGGTGTTTCCTCGGTGGGCTTGAGCTCCTTGAGCAGGCGCGTCGGCGGAAACTCGACGATCTTCGGGCTTGGCGGGGTGAAGCGCAGCAACCACCAAATGGCGGGCAGCGCTGCCAGCGCCAGCAAGATCCAGGGCTGCATGAAGCCGATGGGGCCGAGCGTCATCATGAGCTGGCGCCTTTCGCAGCCTGCGCCGGCTCAACAGCAGCGCGCGGCGGGCGATAGCGGTAGTCGCGTTCCTGACCCGCGAGCTGGCCGTGGATTGCCAGCAAGACTTCTTCTGCTGGCCTATCTGTATGGTGCACCACGAAGGACCAGCCCAGCTGGCGTGCAATATCCTGCAGATCGAGGCGATGGCGCTCGATCCGCTTCTGGTACTTCTCGCGCAAATCTTCGGCCCGGCCGGCGATCATCGTCGCCCCACCTTCGGACGCCTCGAACTCCGTGCGTCCCGCATAGGGAAGCGTTTCTTCCGCGGGGTCGAGAATTTGAACCAAATGTCCGCGCACGCCCTGGCTGGCAATCTGATGGAAGCGCGCGATTGTCTCGTCGATGGGTTCCAGAAAATCCGACAACAAGACGCATTCCGAAAAGCGGTTGAGGCGTGCGGGCGGGGGAAGGCTGTCGTCTGCCGTCTCGCTGAGAAGAACCTCAGCAACCTTGCGGCTTGCAAATCGGCCCGAAGAAGGTGTGCGGCCCATGAGGCCGATACGCTCCCCGGCGCGCGCCAACAATTCGGTGAGCCCTAGAGCGAGCACAACTGCGCGGCTCTCCTTCGACGTCTTCGACAGGTGGGACCGGAACCGCATAGACGGCGACAGATCCAGCCAGAGCCATACCGTGTGCGCCGCCTCCCACTCGCGCTCCCGAACGAACAAGCGGTCCGAGCTCGCGGATCGGCGCCAGTCGATTGCCGCGACGGAGTCGTTCGTGTCGAAATGCCGAAACTGCCAGAATGTCTCGCCAGGCCCTGGTCTGCGGCGCCCGTGGGTGCCATGGGTCACAGTGTGAGCGACGCGGCGTGCTTCGACCAGAAGCGCAGGCATACGCGCCGCAAGCCCGTGGGCCTCGGCCTCTTCCGTCAGAAACGGTTGAAGCGCTGCGCGTGCTTTTGCCAAGAGGGGCCTACTTAAGTGGCTCGATGAGCCTTGCCATCATGTCGCTCATCTCAATGCCTTCGGCGCGGGCGGCGAAGGTCAAAGACATGCGGTGTTTCAACACCGGCTCGGCAAGATCGATGACGTCGTCCACGGACGGAGCCAAACGGCCGTCCATCATGGCCTTAGCGCGGACGGCAAGCATCAGTGCTTGGCTGGCGCGCGGACCGGGCCCCCAGGCAATCATCTCGTCCAACGTCTGGTCGATGCCGGTGCCGGGGCGGGCCGAACGAACGAGCTTTAGGATGGCGTCGACCACTTGGTCGCCCACGGGCAGCTGTCGAACTAGCCGTTGCGCGACCATCAGCTCTTCAGACGACAGAATGGTCTTGAGCTTCCGCTGCTCGGTGCCGGTGGTGGCAAAGAGCATGCGGCGCTCAGCCTCGGCATCTGGGTAAGACACGTCGATTTGCAGCAAGAAGCGGTCAAGCTGCGCCTCGGGGAGCGGGTAGGTGCCTTCCTGCTCTAGCGGGTTTTGCGTCGCGAGCACATGGAAGGGCAGCGGGACATCGTGGCGAACGCCCGCCATCGTCACGTGGTGTTCCTGCATCGCCTGCAGCAGAGCCGACTGTGTTTTTGGGCTCGCGCGGTTGATCTCGTCCGCCATGAGAAGCTGGGTGAAAATCGGCCCCTTCACGAAGCGAAAGCTGCGCTTGCCGCCGGCTTCTTCTTCCAAGACTTCGGAACCAACGATATCTGACGGCATCAGATCGGGCGTAAACTGAATGCGCTTGTTCTCTAGACCGAGTACGGCACCGAGCGTTTCCACCAGGCTCGTCTTGGCCAAACCCGGCACGCCGATGAGTAGTGCATGCCCGCCGGAGAGCAGCGTCACCAGCGCCAAATCAATGACTCGCTCCTGTCCGAAGATGACGGTCCCGGTCGCCTCGCGGACGTCCTGGATTTTGCTTCCAATTTCGTCGAGGCGGTCGACAAGCTGAGGCTCGGATTCAAGTGTGGTCATGACTGTCTTATCTATGCTTCCGTTTCGCTCGATCCACAGGGTGGAGGAAAAATAGGGCTAAAGTCGTCTGAAGCAGAACACTTTCGGCCTGCATCTCGATCACAATCCCTTGTTCGTGTACCCCAAGTTCTTTCTTGCGAACACAAGGTCGTTTTTGGCTGAATACGATAATGCCTGAAGAGAACAAGACCCGACTCGTAACAACTGGCCGAGAGGGCGGCAAACGACTGGAGCCTTCATTGCCAAAGCTTAATGTTTGCGGCGATATCGGCCTGAAAATCGCGCGTGACGGCACGTGGTTCTATGAAGGCTCGCCAATCGGCCGCAAACCTCTCGTGAAGCTCTTTTCCACTGTTCTCCGCCGTGAAGAAGATGGCTTCTACTTGGTAACCCCTGTGGAAAAGGTGCCCATCGAGGTCGAGGGCGAGCCCTTCATTGCTGTCGCGATGACTACGGAGGGAGAAGGGGCCGATCAGCGCCTGACCTTCATCACGAATGTGGACGACGAGGTCACCGCCGGTCCAAGTCACGCGATCGGCTTCCGCGCCGAGCCGGATGGCGGTCAAGCCCCCTACATCGAGGTCCGCGATGGGCTTCGCGCACAGCTTTCGAGGCCCGTCTATTACGAGTTGGCCGACATGACGGTGGAGACGGCCCAAGGCCCCGGTGTGTGGAGTGGCGGCTCGTTTTTTCCTTTTCCAATGGACGAATGATGTCGACGTTGTGGAATGAGGAAAGTGCGCTCGCATTGTATTTGGCGCGCGGCTAAGGTTGCGCGCAAACGGCGCGCGAAGAGCGCGGCCACTAGCCGACTATGGGGAGACTGCCGGTCCCGATGCTGCGCATTTTCATAATCAACATCCTGTTGTTCTTGCTGCCCTTCTTGATTTACGCCGCTTACGTGGTGTGGGTGAAGGGTGTTGCGCCAAATCGCGCGATGTCGGGCGCGCCATTCCTTTGGCTTATCCTGGCTGGCCTCGCCGTCTTGTGCATTGGCATTATTACATTGGTGGAGTTTTCCGGCGGTGGTCCGGGGGGCAGCTACAGACCGGCCGTCATCGAGGACGGCGTCATCAAACCGGGCGGGATCGATTGACCTTTCGTCTGTCCTGTCGGACCAAGCGTCATGGCCGAGCAAGACAATACGAACGAGGCGGCTTTGGGCACTGCGCCTCAGTCAGAGCTGGCGTTGCCGTCCCTCAAGACATCGCCTTGGCTACAGCGGCCTGAGACCGCGCGCGTTTTCGCGACACTGTCAGGTGACGTCGGTGCAACGCGGGCCGTCGGCGGCGCGGTGCGCGATTCCTTGCTCGGGCTGCCCGTCACCGATGTGGACCTTGCGACGCGGCTGCACCCTGAAGAGGTCATGGCGCGGGCACGGAGCGCCAAGCTCAAGGCCATTCCCACGGGACTTGCTCATGGCACAGTGACGGTCGTCGCTGATGGCGTTTCTTTTGAGGTAACCACGCTGCGGCGCGATGTAGAGACTTTCGGCCGGCATGCCACGGTCGCCTTCACGGAAGACTGGGCAGAGGACGCGGCTCGGCGGGATTTCACCATCAACGCCCTGTATGCGGGGGCGGACGGAACGTTGTTCGATCCGCTCGGCGGCTATGCGGATCTCCTGGCGGGGCGCGTTCGCTTCATCGGCGATCCGGCGGCGCGCATCCGGGAGGACTATTTGCGCATTCTGCGCTTCTTTCGCTTTAATGCTGCTTACGGAGATGGCGCTTTCGATGCAGACGGGTTGATGGCTTGTGTGCGCGAGCGGGATGGCTTGCGCCGGCTCTCGGCAGAACGTGTCGCAAGCGAGCTTAAGCGCCTGCTTGTTGCGCCTCGTGCGCGTGACGCGGTTTCAGTGCTCTTCGCCTATGGATTACTCTGCGACGTCCTTGCAAGCGTACCCCAAGTGCTGCGGTTCGAGCGTCTCATCGAGATCGAGACCGTGCTCGAGCGCGCGCCGAGTGCCATGTTGCGCCTTGCAGCACTCGCCGTGTTCGTTTCCGAGGACGCCAAGCGCCTTGGGCGTCGCTTCAAACTCTCCAATGCGGATCAGACACAGCTCGCGCTGGCGGCCGTCCCGTTCGATGACGGCCTACCGCACGAAGCCGCCGCCAAGCGCAAGCTCTATCGGCTCGGCGCGGGTGCTTATGCGTCGCGGGTGATGCTGGCATGGGCGACCCGCGATGCGCCTGTCACCGATGCCGACTGGCGCAAGGCCGCGACGTTGTCCGATCGTTGGGAGGCGCCGGTATTTCCCTTACGCGGTCCAGACATTACGGCGCTCGGGGACTTCTCCGGACCGGCGATCGGCGAGATGTTGCGCAAGATTGAAAGCGAATGGATCGCGGGCGGCTTCGCGGAGGATCGTGAGGGCCTGCTGGTACTGGCGCGAGAGTTGGCCTCCACTTGACGTCAGAGGCACAGCTTGTTGCTAGCATTATTTGCTTGCACCTGGTGTAGTGCTAGCATATTTTGCAAGCATGAACAGCAAGCAGCGCAGGACTCTAAAGGCTGTCTTTATAGAGCCCGTGAACAAGGGCACGATTGCTTGGGCCGATATTGAGCGCTTGCTGCTGGCTTTGGGAGCGGAAACAATCGAGGGAAGCGGTTCTCGGGTGCGGTTCGAGAAGGACGGGGCGTCCGCCAGTTTTCATCGCCCGCACCCCGAGAAGGAAGCCAAGAGATATCAAGTGAAACTCGTCCGGGAGTTCCTGATTAAGATCGGAGTCCAGCCATGAGCAATGCTATGACCTACAAGGGCTATCAGGCTCGCATTGAGTACGATGACGACGACCAAATCTTCTGGGGCCGTTTGGCTGGTATCCAGGATGTCATCAGTTTTCACGCCGATAGCGTCGAGGCACTTCGCGCTGCATTCAAGGAGGCCGTGGACGATTATCTCGACATCTGCACCAAGCGTGGCAAGGAACCTCAGAAACCCTATTCCGGTAGGGTGATGTTTCGCGTTGCGCCCGAGACGCACCGGCGCGCGGCCATTGCCGCGGAACTTGCAGGCAAGAGTCTCAACCAATGGGCCGAAGAGCTAATTGAGAAGGCGACGAGGGAGCTTAAGTCAGACGATACGCAGGACGCTGCCTAACCATTTCAGACCCTAAGCGCTGAAACAAAAAAGCCACGCCCGAAGGCGCGGCTCTCGTTTCTTGTCGTGCGTCGCGTGCGACGCTTGGCGGGGTGAGGCTTAGAAGCCCATGCCACCCATGCCGCCCATACCACCCATGTCGCCACCGGGCATGGCAGGCGGAGCCGACTTCTTCGGGACCTCGGCCACCATCGCCTCGGTGGTGATGAGCAGGCCAGCCACGGACGCGGCGTCCTGGAGGGCTGTGCGGACGACCTTCGCCGGGTCAATCACGCCTTCCTTCACCAGGTTGCCGTACTCGCCAGTCGCGGCGTTGTAGCCGTAGCTATACTGGTCCTTGTCGAGGATCTTGCCCACGACAACCGCACCGTCTTCGCCAGCATTCTCAGCGATCTGACGCAGCGGCGCCTGAAGCGCGCGGCGCACGATGTTGATGCCGACCTTCTGGTCGTCATTGCCGGCGCGGAGGGACTCGATGGCGTCGAGCGCACGCAGCAGCGCAACGCCGCCTCCTGGCACGATGCCTTCTTCGACAGCCGCACGCGTTGCGTTCAGCGCGTCGTCGACACGGTCCTTCTTCTCTTTCACCTCGACTTCGGTGGCACCGCCGACCTTGATCACCGCAACACCGCCGGCGAGCTTTGCCAGGCGCTCCTGCAGCTTCTCCCGATCGTAATCGGAGCTGGTGTCCTCGATCTGCTGACGGATCTGCGCGACGCGGGCTTCGATGTCTTTCTTCTTGCCGACGCCGTCAACAACCGTGGTGTCGTCTTTGGTGATGACGACCTTCTTGGCCTGGCCAAGCATGTCGAGCGTCACGTTCTCGAGCTTGATGCCGAGATCCTCGGAGACGACCTGGCCGCCGGTCAATACTGCAAGGTCCTGCAGCATGGCCTTACGGCGATCGCCGAAGCCCGGAGCCTTAACGGCTGCGACCTTCAGGCCGCCGCGAAGCTTGTTGACCACGAGTGTGGCAAGAGCTTCGCCCTCGACATCTTCAGCGACGATGAGAAGCGGACGGCCCGACTGCACCACGGCTTCAAGCAGCGGCAGGATGGACTGAAGGTTGGAGAGCTTCGCCTCATTGATGAGGATGTAAGGGTTCTCCAACTCGACGCGCATCTTGTCGGCATCGGTGATGAAATACGGGGAGAGGTAGCCGCGATCGAACTGCATGCCTTCGACGACCTCGAGTTCGGTGTCGAGACTCTTGGCTTCCTCAACGGTGATCACGCCGTCATTACCGACCTTCTGCATGGCTTCGGCAATGAACCGGCCAATTTCTTCGTCGCCATTTGAGGAGATCGTGCCAACCTGAGCGATCTCGTCATTGGACGTGACACGCTTGGCCTTTTCACTCAGCGCTTCAACGACCTTGGCGACGGCGAGATCAACGCCGCGCTTCAGATCCATCGGGTTGGAGCCGGCGGCAACGGACTTGGCGCCTTCCTTGACGATGGCCTGGGCGAGGACCGTGGCGGAGGTGGTTCCATCGCCAGCCTCGTCGGCCGTCTTGGACGCGACTTCGCGCACCATCTGGGCGCCCATGTTCTCGAACTTGTCCTCAAGCTCGATGTCCTTGGCAACCGTGACACCGTCCTTGGTGATACGGGGTGCACCGAACGACTTGTCGAGAACGACATTGCGGCCCTTGGGGCCGAGGGTCACCTTGACCGCATTGGCCAAGACGTCGACGCCACGGAGCAACTTCTCGCGGGCGTCTTGGGAAAATTTCACATCTTTTGCAGACATGTTGTGTGTAACTCCTTCGAACCTTGCCGCGTGTCGCGTACCGCTCTAGCGGCTTTTGCGAATGCGGCGAAACGGAATGGGGTTAGTGCGGTCGCCGCTCGGGCTACGCGGCCTTCTTCTTCTTCGAGGCGTTGGCTCCTTCGAGCACGCCCAGAATGTCACTCTCTTTCATGATGAGAACGTCGTGGCCATCGATCGAGACCTCGGTGCCCGACCACTTGCCGAACAGCACGCGGTCGCCTACGCGAACATCGAGCGAACGAAACTGGCCGTCTTCGCCGGTAACGCCCGGTCCGACAGCAACGACTTCACCCTGCTGCGGCTTCTCCTTGGCCGTATCGGGAATGATGATGCCGCCAGCGGTCCGTTCGTCCTCATCGATCCGGCGCACTACGACGCGGTCATGCAATGGACGAAACTTCATCTTGCTTACTCCTCCAGACAGATTGTCCAAAAATTGTCGTGAATCGAGGGCGTTACCCGAGAACCGGGTCCCTCTTCGCGGATATGTAGAATGGGGTCTTGGCACTTTCAAGGTACGAGTGCCAAAAAATCAGCACTCTTGGAGGAGTGCTGCCAACGTGCTGATATTGCACAATAATTCGTCTGGACTGTGCGGGCGGGACGGTCTTAGCATTGGCGAGTCAAGAAGACGACCAAAAAGGGGACTCAATACCGATGGACCAGGCCTTCACCGAGCAAATGGCTGGGTATTCCTTGACCACAGCCGAGATTCTTTATCGCTTGCCCGATCATCAGGACTTGCTGCAGAGCTATGTCTGGCAAGATCTTGATCTTGCGCCGCGTTTCCCGCGGCTCTCCGACTTCCTGGATTTCTGGCACACCAATCTCGACGGGCCGCTCTATCGCGTTCGTGTCGCCCATAAGGCGCTCATCTCACCAGCCGAGTTCAGCTTTGTCGCCGGCGAACTAAAGGTTCACTAGAGGCTTCGTTCAAGAGGCCTCACGGTTGGGTGTCCGCCGCTCGCCTTCATTGGCGCGCCATGGCAAGCTCGTAGCGTCAAAGAGTTTCAATGCGGGCTTCGGAGGCGCGACATGTGGCAGTTCGTCAAAGGATTTCTGTCAGGCGGTTTGATCGGGACGGTCGTTGGATTGGGACTTGGTATTTTCCTGTTCCCCTATCTCTTCCCGCCACCCGATGCGATGGAGACGCTCAATCGGGATGAAGCCGGTGCGCTTGTCGCCAAGGGCACGTTCATTCACGCCAATCCCGCCGACCCGGTGCATTACGGCAAAGGCTCGGTCAGCGTCTATCCCAGCACTGTGTTCCTCGGCGAAGACTTCGAGGTGGGGCCTGGTCCGGACTACCATGTCTATCTCGTGCCGAAGTCAGACATCCGCGACTCGAGCCAGGTCAAGGAGACGATGTTCGTCGACCTTGGACGGTTGCGCGCATTCAAGGGCAGTCAGAACTACACGATCCCCGCGGGCGTCAATCTCAAGGACTTCCCGTCGGTGGTCATCTGGTGCCAGCAATTCGGCGTGCTGATCTCACCTGCGGACCTGCAGTTCGAGCAAACGAGCTGACCTTGCGCGCTGACTCTTGCGTCGGTTCCGCGAAGGCTCTTCTGAATGCGCCTTTTATCTAGCCGCGCCCTGAGGGTGCTTCTCGCGCGCATGGGGCCTGTCGGAGAGAAACTCAGCGAGCGTGTCGAAGACGAGTCGAATGCGGCGGCTGGTATAAAGCTCTTGGTGCGCGACGAGCCATGTTGGGAACTTCATGGGGGCCAACTCAGGGAACACGGGCTCCATGCCTGGTGTCCTGTCGGCGATGGCAGAGGCCATCAGGCACATGCCGAAACCTTGACGCGCCATCTCCCACATCACGAGCGCGCAGTCGGTGCCGAAGCGGAAGTTCTCTCGCGCGGGCCTAATGCCGAGCCTACTAAGGTAGCTCACCATCTCCTGGTGATTGTTGCTGCCGATAAAATAGTGCCCTTCCAAGTCGGCGGGGGAGCGGGGACGTCCATAACGGCCGAGATAGCGCTCCGATGCGAAGAGGCTGCCATCGCTTTCGGCGACCAGCCGCCCGACGAGGTCTGGTTCGTGCGGGCGCACATGGCGAATGGCAATGTCGGCTTCGCGCCGCCGCAGATCGCGCAGCTCGTTGGACGCGACAATGTCGATCTCCAGGTTCGGGGCCAGCTCATGAAGACGTTCGATGACGGGCGGCAGAAAATACACCGCATACATATTGGTTGCCGTCACGCGGACCACACCGTCGATAGCTTGGCTCTGGCCCGAGGCCGTAAGCGAAACGCGATGGGCGGCGTCGCCCATGTCGCGGACGTGGTCCAGGAGCTCCAGGCCGGGCGGCGTTAGCTCAAGCGTGCGCCCGATCCGCTGAAACAGCATGACGCCGAGGTCTTCCTCAAGCGCGGCGACCTGCCGCCCAAGGGTCGGTTGCGTCAGCCCCAGTACCCGGGCTGCGCCCGAAAACGAGCCTTCCTCGGCGGTGGCGAGAAAAGCCCGCACCTGGTTCCAGTCGAAGGAGATGGCCTGCCAGTTCATGCAATTTTGCATACATCGCTTGCGAATTTTGGCAATTCACATTTCAAGAATGCATGGCAATCTCTGGCTTCGAAAGGAGCCACTTTATGGTCGATTCAGGAAAGTTCTGGGATTCCCAGGCGGAGAAATACGCCAAACAGCCGATTGCCAATGAGGGAGCCTATGCGGCAACTCTCGATCGCACGCGGTACTATTTGGAGGACGATCAGCGCGTCCTGGAAGTGGGCTGCGGCACGGGCACCACGGCGCTGCACCTGTGCGACAGTGTCGAGGAGTATGTCGGCAGCGACATCTCGCAAAGCATGATCCGTATTGCGAGTGAGAAGGCCTTCGAGCAGGGCGCGAGCAATGTTGCCTTCAAGACCGCGGCGGTCGGCGAGATCGCTAACAAGAATACGCCGTTTGACGCGGTGATTGGTTTCAATCTGTTGCACCTGCTGCCCAGTCTTGACGACGATCTGAAACGGATCGCATCGGTGCTGAGGCCTGGCGGCCTCTTCATCTCCAAGACATTCTGCGGTCTTGGGCCGAAGGCGCCACTCAAATGGCGGCTCATGAAGCTTGCCCTGCCGGTCCTGCAGATGCTCGGCAAAGCGCCTTTTGTCCGGTTTCAAAAGGAATCGGACCTTAAAGGCCAAATCGAATCGCATGGCTTTGAAGTGCTTGAGACTCGGCACTTCGTCACCGAGTTCTCCGTGCCCTTTATCGTCGCCCGCAAACTGGCGTAACGCGTCCCAAAGCCGATTGAGTGGCTTCAATCCGGCGGCTCCAGCCCTGTGAAGTTGTGCCAAAGAAAAAGCCGGGTCGACGGCCCGGCTTTTTCGCGAGTTTCTCTAAAGCCGAACGCGCTACCGCGCCTCGGATGCGGTCTCGCGATGGGGACCGAAATCGTACTCATAGATATGCGCGTGTTCCTTCTCCAACACGGGACGCAGATCGTTGAACGCGTCCTTGTACTTGTAGAAGGGGATGCGCGGAAACAGATGGTGGATCAGGTGGAAGTTCTGGAACAGGTAGAGCCAATCGACGAGAGGCTCCATGATCTTTCCGTGGACCCAGAACACATTCGTATCCCGATAGCGCTCGCGCACCTTGTGCGGCTTATGGGGTAGATAGGCGAAGAAGTAGATGATGATTGCTGACGCGATGATATGCGGGAAGACCCAGAGCATCAGCACTTCGCGCCAATATCCGATAACGCACAGACCAATGATGATTGCGTAGTACAGCGCGTTCATCAGGGCGATGTGTAGAGAGAGGCTGCGCATGCCCGGGACATGCGGGTGGAAGGCGATGTGGCGCCAAAAATAGTTGTGGTAGACGAACACGATCGTCATGCAACGGAAGAACAAGACGAACGGGTTCTTCACCGCGACCCAATGGTCGGGGTCGAGTTCCGGATCGTTCGTCTCACGATGATGCGCCAGATGCATATACCGAAAGGCTTTGTACTCGTGCAGCAGGATGGTGCCGCAGGCATAACCAATCAGATGGTTCAGCCAAAGATAGCGCGAGTTCTTGCCGGCGATATTGCCATGGCAGGCTTCGTGAAGCGGCGTTTGGTTCGCATACAGAATGAGGCTGTTGAGGATCAGGCCCAGCCAGAGCGGGATGATCCCAAGCGTCCCCAGCGTGCAAACGGTTGCGAATGCGGCGACGATGCCAATTGCCAGAAAAACGGTCGGCCAGGCCACCATGCCCTGGTAGGGCCGGACCTTCTGGAGTGCCTCTCGATCCGCCGGGACGTTTGGTTGGTCACGGGAAATTTCGGTGATCGCGGGTTCGGCGACAACGGACATGAGTTGCAGTGTTCCTCGGGTTCTTAAAGCTTCAATAGTCCTAGCATCTTCAAGACGATACTCGCTCGGCTGCAATGCGCCTTTGCGTCAAGACAACAAAATGAGGCGACCGGCAAGAGAAAATGCCGCGCCGCGCCAATCGCGTTCGGGAACTTCGCCAATTTTGGTCTGGGAATCGTTCGCATTCAAGACGCATCGGCGACGCACGCTGATCACGCTTGATGACCAATAATTACAGGTAAAATCAGCTGCTTATTGCGGTCGCGATGCAGCTTCTAGGCCCCGCCGCTGCGTCTTTGCACGACCATGTTGCGCATGTGCAACAGCCCGCCGGCGGAGAAACCGGCGGGCCGTGCTGGTAGTCATTTTTGGTTGGTTTAACGGCAGAACCGTTCGTAACCGTCGTACCCGACAAACGTGCCTGACCGGGGATCGAAACTCCGGTAGCGGGACGAGCAGTAGGCATACCAATCTTGGGTCCATGGCTCCGGGCGGTACCCAACCGGCCGCGCAGGCGGAGAGACATAGACCGTCTTCGGGGTGAGGGCGCTGCCGAGTACGGCGCCGACGCCAAGGCCGATCAGCCCCGCAGCGAGCGCGTTAGAACTGCCGCCACCGCGGCGGCCATAGGGGCGCCCATAGTAGTTGTTCTGAACATACTTGCCGCCGCCGCCTTTCCAGCCCTTGCCATGGCCGCGGCCCGCCTCGGCGGGAGCAGCCGCCGTGAGCGCGAAGATTGCAGCCAGCGCAGCGACAAAACCAAAATACGATTTCCGACCCATCGTTTCCGTTCCTTGGATGCGGCGCCGTTGCCCACTGCGCCTTTCAGGTTGAAAGAACCCCCCATCCGTGGGGCGAACCTGCCCCCCGTTCGTGGCACCCTAAGGGCGGCCACATGAACCTGGCCTGAACGTTGAAACTGCTGCTAAGTTCCTCGCGCACATGAAAAAACCGCCGGACCCGAATAGGCCCGGCGGTTCTTGGAAACAGCTGGTCGGCGCGCGACTAAAATGTAGTCGCGCAACCGCTGTTACGAGATGTTGCCGCTATGAAGCGGCACTCAAGCTTTAAGACGCAGCCTGAATGTTTGCAGCCTGCTTGCCGCGGCCGCGGCGGTCGTCCTCGATCTCAAAAGAGACCTTGTCGCCTTCGTTGAGGGGCGGCATGCCCGCACGCTCGACAGCGGAAGCATGAACGAACACGTCCTTGCCGCCGTCTTCCGGCTCGATGAATCCGAAGCCGCGCGTATGATTGAAGAATTTCACAGTGCCGTTGACACGAGACATGGTGAGGGAGTCCTTTCCCGTTCTCTAAGTTCAAAATAACGGGCCACGTGACCCCCTCGCTTGAGGCGTTCTCGTTAGAGTCCCCCAAGGAAGAAGCCCATGGCGTCTTCAGATGTCAGGAAAGGGTCGTGCTCTTGGCTACGTTCGTCGCTAACCGTCGTCTTCGTCCACGCCCAACAGCGGGCGCCCGGACTTGAGAAGATGGGCCAAACGGACGCAGATGGCAAGCTTTTTCATGTCCTCGCGGAGCCCCCGGACCCTTGCTGGCTAAGGGTTTTCGGGCCCTGATCGGGCCGTTAACCAAAACCTGTACGCCAGATGAACGGCCCCCTCAGATTGGGTTCAGCCGCCCCCCACTAAACCTGTTCCCACGACGCGCAGAAAGGAGCGCGCCGGTGCCGAAGAAGGGAACAGGTTATGGGGAACATCACGGGAAAGAAGGTCGCGGGCCTCGCGCTGGGCTTCATCGCTCTGGCGGCCATCGCCATCGTCACCGGCCACATCGCCGATCTCCAGACCGCCACCCAGTTCGCCGACGGCACCCCGATCATGTATGCGGGTATCCGGGGGTAGGGCTAGAAGCCTAAGGCCACATAACGACAGGCGGCATCGACGACAGGATCGACTCCACGTTGCCGCCGGTCTTCAGGCCGAAGATCGTGCCCCGGTCATACAGCAAGTTGTATTCGACGTAGCGCCCGCGCCGGATGAGCTGTTCGGTCCGGTCTTCTTCGGTCCAGGGCGTGCCGATATTGCGGGCCACCAGCGCCGGATAGATCGAGACAAAGGCCTTGCCGACCTCTTGGGTGAAGGCGAAGTCCGCCTCCCAATCGCCCGTATCCAGATAGTCGTAGAAGATGCCGCCGATGCCGCGCGGTTCTTTGCGGTGCTTGAGATAGAAATACTCATCGCACCACTCCTTGAAGCGCGGGTAGTCGGCGGATGGCTGGCCCCCGCAGGACGCTTTCATGGCCGCATGAAAGTCTTGCGCGTCGGGGTCATCCTGAACGCGCCGCCTGTTGAGCACCGGGGTGAGATCGCCGCCGCCGCCGAACCAGCCTTTGGACGTCACGACCATGCGGGTGTTCATGTGGCCGGTGGGTGCGTGGGGGTTCGTCGGGTGAGCGATGAAAGACATGCCGGAAGCCCAGAAGCGGGGATCTTCGGCAGCACCGGGGATCTGGCTGGCGAACTCTTTGGGGAACTCTCCGTGGACGGTGGAGGTATGGCAGCCGACCTTCTCGAACACGCGGCCGGACATGAGCGACATGACCCCGCCGCCGCCTTCCTCGCGGGTCCATGGGGCGCGGGTGAAACGGCCAGCGTCCTTACCCTCGCAGCCAGGCGCGCTTTCCGCCGCGTCCTCCACGGCCTCCAGGGCGGTGAGCATGCGGTCGCGCAACTCCTCGAACCAGCGTTGTGCCTGGTCCTTATTGGCTTCGAAACGCTTCAACGATCCTTGGTCCGGTTCTTGTGCGTCCATGTTTTTCCGCCCGATGAAAAGATTGCTCTGCACAATCCAACTATCGTGTTGTTTCGTTCCAGAAATGACCGTGTAACATCATGTTATTGCCAAGGGCAGTCTGTCCTTGACGTTTGGTTGTACGTGCCTGCGCCAATATGACCGCTCTGTCCACTGGACAACATCCCGCCGCAATGACAGAAAACGGCCATGAATCGCGTTGCAGAGCGGCGCGCGGCTGAGCAATAACAGATCCGCGGCACGTTCCGTGCCCGTGTTACTGGGCAACAACGGATTTTCGGCACAACCCGTGCCTCAACTAAGAGAGCCGAGAGGCTGGGCTTTTGCTCTCGTCGGCTCCGTCAAATTGGGAGCGTTTGGCTTCATGGCCAATTCAGACAGTTCCACAGATCCTATTTCACACGATGACGACCCATCACGTCGCGACGTGATGATGGTTGCCGCCGGCGCCTTCGCGGCCATTGGCGGCGCGGCCGTATTGTGGCCGTTGCTCGATCAGATGAACCCCGATGCCTCGACCCTGTCGCTGGCAACCATCGAGGTGGACCTCGCGCCGGTCGAGACGGGCCAGGCCATCACGGTCATGTGGCGGGGAAAGCCGATCTTCATCCGGAACCGAACGGCTGAGGAAATCCAGGTCGCCAAAGAAGTCAAGGTGGATGAGTTGCCGGACAAGCTGGCCCGCAACGCGAACCTGGCAGATACGGCGCCCGCGACCGACGAGAACCGCGGGGCGGCCGAGAAAGAGGCCTGGCTCGTGATGATCGGTGTTTGTACCCATCTTGGCTGCATTCCGCAGGGCCAGAGCGTGGGCGCTTACAAGGGTGAATACGGCGGTTGGTTTTGCCCCTGCCACGGGTCTTCGTACGACACGGCTGGGCGCATCCGAAAAGGCCCCGCGCCGGAGAACATGTACATCCCGCCCTACGCCTTCACCTCTGACACAAAAATCAAGATTGGATAGGGCGGACCATGGCACATGAATCAACTTACAAGCCCACGACAGGCTTCGGCCGTTGGATGGACTCCCGACTCCCAATCCCGCGGCTGGTTCACGATCAGTTCGTAGTCTTTCCCGCGCCGCGCAATCTGAACTACCTCTGGACCTTTGGTGCGATTTTGAGCTTCTTGCTCGTCGCGCAGATTGCCACCGGTATCGTGCTGGCCATGCACTACCAGGCGACTACAGCTGACGCGTTCAATTCAATCGAAAAGATCATGCGCGACGTGAACTGGGGCTGGCTGCTGCGTTATGCGCACGCGGTTGGTGCATCCATGTTCTTTCTCGCCGCTTATATCCACATGTTCCGTGGTCTGTACTACGGCTCCTACAAGGCACCTAGAGAGATACTATGGATGCTGGGTTGTCTGATCTTCTTGCTTATGATCGCGACGGCCTTCATGGGGTATTCCTTGGTTTGGGGTCAGATGAGCTTCTGGGCCGTAACGGTGATCACGAACCTTTTCTCATCGCTTGACTCGGTCATACCCGGCTTCGGCACAATGCTGGTGCAGTGGATCTGGGGTGGGTTCTCGGTAGGCGAGCCGACCTTGAACCGGCTCTTCTCGCTTCACTATCTCTTCCCATTCATCATCGCTGGCGTCGTGTTTCTGCACGTTTGGGCGCTCCACATTCCGGGCAGCAACAACCCGACGGGCGTCGACGTAAAGGCGCCGTCGGATACACTTTCATTCCACCCGTATTTCACCATCAAGGATGGGTTCGCCGCTGTGGTGTTCTTTATCCTGTTCGCGGGGTTGGTCTTCTATGCGCCGAACTATCTTGGGCACTCCGACAACTACATCCCCGCTGATCCTTTGGTGACGCCGGCTCACATTGTGCCTGAGTGGTACTTCTTGCCGTTCTACGCGATCTTGCGCGCGATCCCAGACAAGCTGATGGGCGTGATCGCCATGTTTGCCTCCATCGCCGTGCTCTTTGTCATCCCATGGCTTGATACGTCACGGATCCGTTCGGTCAGCTACAGGCCGATCTTTAAGTGGTTTTTCTGGCTGTTCGTCATTTCGTGCCTCGCGCTGGGCTATCTTGGGGCGCAGGTTGCCGAAGGTTGGTACGTTTTCTTCAGCCGCGTCTTCACAGTCTACTACTTCGCTTTCTTCCTGATTGTCATGCCGATCGTAGGACTGATTGAAAAACCGAAAAGGCTCCCCGGAAGTATCACCGAGTCCGTCCTGGGACCGAAGGCCGCTTCTTCGGCACCTGCGACCAAGTCGAAACCGGCCAAAGAGAGTGGCGGCCACGCGCTGCCAGGCAGAGCCGCCGCTGCTGCTGAGGGGGTGGCATGATGAAGTCTCTGAGTAGATCTTTGGCAGCGCTAGCGGTCTTCGTTCTCGCAGCAACTGCAATGCCGGAAATAAGCCTCGGCGCTGGAGAGGACCCTGAGATTGCCACTCAGACGTGGTCTTGGGCGCCGCCTTTGGGGCGTTTCGACCGGGCGCAGCTCCAGCGGGGCTACAAAGTTTACAAGCAGGTTTGCGCCAATTGTCACTCGATGAATCTGTTGTCCTATCGAAACCTTGGGCAGCCGGGTGGTCCGCAATTCTCCGAGGCGGCTGTCAGCGCGCTTGCAGCGCAGGCACAAATTACGGATGGCCCCGATGACACAGGAGAAATGTTTCAACGGCCCGGTCGACCATCCGACAGGTTCCGTGCTCCCTATGCTAACGATAAAGCGGCTCGGGCTGCTAACGGTGGCGCGCTGCCCCCGGATCTGTCCGTGATGGCCAAGGCACGTCCGAAGGGTCCGGACTACATCTACGCTATGCTCACCGGTTACGAAGAGGCGCCTGCAGATTTCAAGATGGCAACCGGTATGCACTACAACGCGGCGTTCCCCGGACATCAGATAGCGATGCCCAATGTGCTTGTGGATGGTGTTGTCGAATATACGGACGGTACCGAGGCGACCGTGAGCAAT
Source organism: Pseudomonadota bacterium (assembly GCA_039177935.1). Taxonomy (GTDB): domain Bacteria; phylum Pseudomonadota; class Alphaproteobacteria; order Rhizobiales; family Methyloligellaceae; genus Methyloceanibacter. The sequence continues at coordinate 39,466 of JBCDFN010000001.1, forward strand.
TATTCGCAGGACGTTACGGCATTCCTGATGTGGGCTGCAGAGCCTCACTTGGAAGAGCGCTACAAGGTCGGCGCACGGATCATGATCTTCCTTATCGTGTTCGCCGTGATCATGTACCTCACGAAGAGGGCAGTGTGGTCGCGCGTACACAGGCGCGATCACCACGCAAAGTCAGAAACCTAAGGCGTGCCAGATGCTGCGGGCGTTTGTCTTCTGTTGGATCGCGCTCGTCAGTTTCCCTGTCCTCGCTGAGGACGAGAGCGCGCCTAAGCCCGAAGGCATGGTTTTGCTGACGGTTGGCGGTCTCGTGGGCAAGTCCAATCGGGGGCCGCTTGATACCGACCGCGACAGCATGCTTTCCAGCGTAGGAGCCGACTTCAAGAACGCCTACGCCTTCGATCGCGACATGCTGCTCGCTTTGCCGCAAGGCACCGTCACGGTCAAGCCAACCGGTTGGGACCAGGAGGCCGTATTCAAAGGGCCGTATCTCAGAGATGTCCTGGTGGTGATCGAAGCTGCCAAGGTTAAGACTCGCTTCGTTGCGCTGGGCGGCTATAGCGGCTTTTTGCTTCCCGAGGATATTGATGGGTCTGACTACATCATCGCGCTCGAGGCCGACGGGAAGCCTCTTGGGCTGAACGGCTACGGTCCACTTTGGCTGTTGAATGAGCGCGAGGGCGGGATCAGCGGCGGCGATAACGGGCGCGGCAGCCATGTCTGGTCCCTCATTTACATGCATCTGGGCGAGTGAGCTTGTTCCCGACGTGTTAGCCGGGCAGATTGCCACCGCATCTTCATTCAGCAAGGGGACCGCATGACGAAAACAGTGCTCGGCATTATCGGCGGGTCGGGGCTCTATGACCTGCCTGGAATTGAGAATGTGCGCGAGGAGCGTATCGAGAGCCCCTGGGGAGAGCCATCGGGTGCGCTCCGCTTCGGCGAGTTAGGCGGCCTGCCGATCGTGTTTCTGCCGCGTCATGGCAAAGGACACCCTTTACCGCCATCGGACATCAATTATAGGGCGAACATCGACGTGATGAAGCGAGCAGGCGTCACGGATCTGATCTCGTTGTCGGCCTGCGGGTCCTACAAGGAAGAGCTTCCGCCTGGCACATTCGTCGTTGTCGACCAGTTCGTAGACAGGACCTATGGACGCCCCTCATCCTTCTTCGGCAGAGGTTGTGTGGCACATGTGTCCATGGCTCATCCGGTGGCGCCGCGGCTTTGCATGCGGATCGCCGAAGCAGCCCAAGCGGAGTCCATCCCGTTCGTGCGCGGCGGGACCTATGTTTGCATGGAGGGCCCGCAGTTTTCGACGCTTGCCGAGAGTCTGACTTACAAGGACTTGGGGTACTCGGTGGTTGGTATGACGAACCTGCCCGAGGCGAAGCTCGCGCGCGAGGCCGAGCTCTGCTACGCGACGGTGGCGATGGTCACCGACTTCGATTGCTGGCACCCGGACCACGATGCGGTCACGGTCCAAGACATCATACGCGTACTTACGGCCAATGCGGAGAAGGCCGCGCAGCTCGTGGGCCGGCTTGCACGCGACTTCCCGCGCGAGCACGAACCATGTCCCGCAGGCTCCGACCGGGCGCTCGACACGGCCATCATCACGGCGCCAGAAGCACGGGACCCGGCCCTGTTGAAGAAGCTCGATGCGGTCGCGGGCCGCGTTCTGAACGGCTGATTGCCCCTGTTCTGGCCAGCTGTCTTACGTTCCGCTATCACAGCGTCCTACGCTGCGTCCGTCCTTTGATCGTCCGAAATGGAGACTCTTACCCGATGACCACCGATATCGATATCAAATCCCTGGTGCGGACGATTCCGGACTACCCAAAGCCCGGCATCATGTTTCGCGATGTCACCACCTTGTTCGGTCACGCGTCGGGGTTTCGCGCTTCCGTCGAACGATTGGTTGCGCCGTTCCAGGACCAGCGGGTCGAGGCTATTGCGGGTATTGAAGCGCGGGGCTTCATCTTGGGCGGCGCCGCGGCGGATCGGCTTCATTGTGGTTTCGTCCCGATCCGGAAAAAGGGCAAGCTACCGGCCAAGGCGATCGGGCAAGAATACGAGCTCGAGTATGGTGTCGACGTTATCGAGGTGCACGAGGACGCGCTCAGTCCCGGCGAGCCGGTACTTCTGGTCGATGACCTTATCGCCACGGGTGGCACTGCCGTCGCGGCCGTGGAGCTTTTACGCAGGCTAAAGGCGGAGGTGGTTGGCGCGGCGTTTGTCATCGACCTCCCTGATCTTGGGGGTCGCGCCCGACTGACCGAACTCGGCGTAGAATGTCACACGTTGATGGCTTTCGAGGGCGACTAAGCCTGCCGTGATCTCCGGTCGTGCGACTTGGGGCTCTACGGACCGCTATACCTATGCTAAGCCGTTCGCATGAACATTGACGGCAAACCCTATCGGACCATCTGGCTTGGAAGCGACGGCGTTTCCGCCGAGATCATCGACCAGACCAAGCTTCCCTTTGCTCTTGAGATCGTTGCGCTTCGCGGGCTCGAAGATGCTGCTCGGGCCATCTCCAGTATGCAGGTCCGGGGCGCACCGCTGATTGGTGCAACGGCTGCGTATGGAGTTGCGCTCGCGATGCGTGAGGACGCGTCCGATGCCGGTCTCGCGCGGGCATGCGAGGTTCTCGCCGCGACGCGCCCAACTGCGGTCAACCTGCGTTGGGCGCTCGATCAGATGCGAGACGTTTTAGAGCCGGTAGCCCCTGAGGATCGTATCGCCGCGGCCTTCTCCCGCGCTGCCGAAATCTGTGATGAGGATGTCGAGACCTGCCGCAGAATTGGCGAGCATGGTGTCGGGCTGATTGAGGCACACGCCGAGCGTAAGAAGGGCGAGGTGGTCAATATTCTCACACATTGCAATGCCGGCTGGCTGGCGACTGTAGACTGGGGAACGGCGTTGGCTCCAATCTATCAAGCGTTTGATCGCGGCATCGGGGTTCATGTGTGGGTGGATGAAACGCGCCCGCGCAATCAAGGCGCATCACTCACCGCGTTCGAACTCGGCGCGCATGGCGTGCCCCACACGATCGTCGCCGACAATGCGGGCGGGCACCTTATGCAGGCAGGCCTCGTGGATCTGTGCATTGTCGGGACCGACCGCACGACGGCCAGTGGCGATGTAGCTAACAAGATCGGCACCTATCTGAAGGCACTTGCCGCGAAGGACAATGGTGTTCAGTTCTTTGTGGCCCTCCCGCATTCGACCATCGATTGGACGTTGGACGACGGGCGGAAGATTCCCATCGAGCAGCGCGATGCAAGCGAAGTGACTCACATGACCGGGCAATTGGCGGACGGTGAGATCGCGACCGTGGTCGTCGCGCCGGCTGGGTCACCGGCGGCCAACTACGCCTTCGATGTGACGCCCGCGCGGTTGGTTACGGGCTTCATCACCGAACGTGGCGTGACACCTGCTTCGCGTGAAGGGCTCTCGCTTCTTTACTCTTAGTGCGGATTGATGTGCGCGGTGAGGCAAGCAGTGTATTGCGAGCAAAAAAACGCGGCACCAGAACGGCGCCGCGTTTCTTGTGAACAACAGGGTTCTTAGGTCCGCCGCTTAGATACCTACATAGACACCAACGCGAGGACGCCAGTACCGCCGACCGTAATAGGGGTAGCGATATCTATAGGGACGTCCGTAATACCGGTAGGGTCGATAGTAAGGACGCCGATAATACCGGTACGGTCGGTAGTATGGGCGACCACGGTAGTATCGTCTTCTGTACCAACGGCGAACCGGGACGATTTCCGTTGCAGTTGGGGGACTGTACTTCAGGAGCGTGGCGGCTGGCATGGCCGACGCCGGTTTGGGGCTTGCTACGACGAATATGGCGAGAAGCCCCGCTAGGGTCGTGTAGAGAACTGAGCGCATGAGATACCTCTCGTACTTTGGGACCCTTCCTCGTAGACCCCTACAGTGCGACCAAAATTGCCCAAAAGGGAACCCCAGGGCCTTGAATTTCACGAATCTTTTGATTTGACAGAGGTCGCGCGTGCGTCAGGCAGACGTCGCCCGCTAGCGCGCAATGACGCGAAGAATGACCGTTTCGCTCATTCCGTCTGTGTTCTACGCCAGAACCATCACAACCATAAAACCAAGCGTTGCCGCAGCGGCCATTGGTGCCATCCAGCCTGTAAGCCGAAAATCGAGCGCCCAAGCCCCTTTGCTGGCACTCTCATGGTTAACGACGGGCTGTGCGCCCGCGGCGGTCAACAGCGAGGCGGTGTGCTTCGCGTGCCATTTTGGCCCTGGTCCACGCATATAATGCCGTTCTGGCTTGTATGCGTTCAGGAATCTACCCACGACGTTTTCTCCCTCATCCCAAAGCGCCCCTTGAGGATTGATTATCCAGCCGAATTTGTTTCGAATCCGTATCGATACGGGGCGAAAATGCGGAATCTCTGCGTTGAGGTTGAGGCCTCTAGGCCAGAGCGGGGGCTGAGGTGAGGAAAAAGCTCGTCTCGCCTTGCCGGGATCGCGGAAACTTGCCAAAACCCGCGCCATGAAAAGCCAATGGAACGATGACGACGCGCAGCGCGCGATAGAGGCCTATGGCGCCGAGGGCGTCAATGAAGACATCTCGTTGCGCGTCTACACCACGCGGCTGATCGGCCGCGACCCGCTGCTGGTTTTGCACGGCGGCGGCAATACGTCCGTGAAAACCCGCGCCACCGACGATCTCGGCCAGGAGCACGATGTCATCGCGGTCAAAGGCTCCGGTGCGGACATGGCGGAAATCGAGCCCTGGGGGCTGCCTGCCGTGAAGCTCGGTCCGCTGCGAGAAATGCGGGCGCTCGATGCACTTTCCGATGAGGCCATGGTCAACTGCCAGCGTCTCAATCTTCTGGATGCTGCCGCGCCGAACCCGTCTGTCGAAACGCTGCTACACGCGTTCTTGCCGCAAAAGTTCATCGATCATGCTCATGCGGCCGCGGTGCTGTCGCTGGTCGATCAGCCTGACGGTGTGGCGCTGGCGCGCGACGTCTATAACGGCCGGATGGGCATCGTCCCTTACATCGCGCCAGGCTTCGATCTCGCGAAAGTGGCTGCTGATGTGTTCGACGAGAAGCCGGATGTCGAGGGTTTGATTCTGCATAAGCACGGGATCTTCACGCTCGGCGACACGGCGCAGGACGCCTATGAGCGCATGATCGAAATGGTCTCCCTCGCAGAGAGCCGCCTGCGTCAAGGACGCCCGGTCGTCTTTCAAGCGGCGCATGTTCCGGCTGCTCCCGCTTCGGCTGCTGAGATCGCGCCAGTACTGCGGGGGGCGTGCGCCATGCACCACCCGGGCCGAGAGCCCACGCGTTTCATCGCCGAGTTCAGGTCTGGCCCTGCGATCCTCGACTATGTGAACGGCCTGGAGCTTGCCTCCTACAGCCAGCGCGGCGTTGTGACGCCAGATCACATCATTCGGACGAAGAACAAACCGCTTGTCGTGCCGGCGCCGGAATCCGGGCAGCTCGATGCCTTTGCAGAAGCCGTCCAGGCGGCTGTTGAGACCTTTATTGCAGAGTACGACCTCTATTTCTCGCGCGAGAACGAGGCCGTTGGCGGAACGAAGACCAAGCTCGACCCCATGCCTCGTGTGGTCTTGGTGCCAGGTGTCGGGCTCTTCGGTCTCGGTCGGTCAGCCAAGGACGCCGCCATCGCTGGCGATCTCGCCGAGAACACCGTGCGCGTCATCACCGATGCCGAGGCTATCGGCCGGTACGAGCCGTTGCCCGAGAGCGATCTGTTTGCTCTTGAGTATTGGAGCCTGGAGCAAGCCAAGCTCGCGAAGCAAGTGGTCAAGCCGCTCACGGGTCAGGTGGCGGTGGTGACAGGAGCCGGCGCCATCGGCTCAGCGACGGCCAAAGCGCTTGCAGCCGACGGAGCCGCCGTTGCCGTTCTGGATCTCGATGAGGTCGCCGCGTCCGAGGCTGCCCGCGCCGTGAAGGGCATCGGCGTCGCTTGTGATGTGACAAAGCCAGAAGATGTCGCCCGCGCTTTCGCAGCCGTCTGTGAGCGCTTTGGCGGCGTCGACATTCTTGTTTCGAATGCAGGAGCGGCATGGCAAGGGCGCATCGCTGATGTTCCCGACGAGGTCTTGCGCAAGAGCTTCGAGTTGAACTTCTTCGCGCATCAGACGGTGGCGCGGGAGGCGGTCGCTATCATGCTGAAGCAAGGTACAGGTGGTGCGTTGTTGTTCAATATCTCCAAGCAGGCCGTGAACCCAGGACAAAATTTCGGCCCCTATGGGCTGCCCAAAGCGGCGACTATGCTTCTGATGCGTCAGTATGCGCTCGACTACGGCGCGGACGGCATTCGCTCGAACGGCGTCAATGCGGACCGGATTAGGAGCGGGCTCTTGACCGACGAGATGATTGCGGCGCGATCGAAGGCGAGGGGGTTGTCCGAGGCGGACTATATGGCCGGCAATCTGTTGCAGGCCGAGGTAACGGCCGAGGATGTGGCGCAAGCCTTCCTGGCGCTGGCGAAGGCGCGCAGGACAACGGGGCATGTGGAAACGGTCGACGGTGGCAACATCGCGGCTGCGTTGCGCTAGCCCGAAGGCTCCTCCGGTCCGTTAAACATACTATTAACCATGGTCGCCGAAACTAGCGCCAGGCCGTGCCTCGGGCCCTTTCTTCCGCAGGCGTGGGTGTTGTCTGTCGAGATTGTTGTGAGGTTGAGCGATCCGATGGATCTCAGAAAGAAGTGCTCTCTTTACTTTGCGGCGACTGCCTTTGCCGCCGTCGTTGTAACGATTGCCTTTCAGTTGCTGATGCCCGGCGCCGGGGGCGCCATTTTGCTCGCTCCGCTCTTCGCCACCGCGCTCGGCGCTTGCTTCGGTTACGTCTTTGGCCGCTCTCTAAGCAGCCTGCTGCACGACCTCAAAGTGGTTATCGTACGACTCACCAAATGGCAGACGGATGGAGAGGTTCCGCACACCGGCCGTCGTGACGCGATCGGTGGCCTTGCCATCGCGCTTGATGTATTTCAGACGGATGCGGCGAACTGGAAAGAGTCACATCAGAGCGAGCAGGACAGCCAGATTGAGGGGCGGCTCGCCGCACAGCGCCGCACGGAAGAACTTATCCATCAGTTTCGCGGTTCCATCGCTGGCTTGCTCGGCGGTTTCGCGGAGAGCGCGCGTCAGATGGATGATACCGCACGGCTGCTCTCAAGCGTCGCCACCGATACGAACGACCGCGTTGGCGTCGTAGCATCGGCGTCGGACGAAGCCTCGGCAAACGTGCAGTCCGTCGCAGCAACGGCTGAGGAACTGGCCGTGTCGTGCAGCGATATCGGCGCACGGGTTTCCAAAGCTAGTATCATTGTAGACCAGGTGACTGAGAACGCGCACACGGCAAACCAGAAGGTTCAGAGCCTCACGAACGCGGCTGAGCGGATCGGTAACGTGGTTGATCTCATCCAGGACGTGGCCGCGCAGTCCAATCTCTTGGCGCTCAACGCCACGATCGAAGCGGCGCGCGCGGGCGAGGCCGGACGCGGATTTGCTGTCGTCGCGCGCGAGGTTAAGACGCTCGCCGACCAAACTGCCAAGGCGACCGAAGACATCAAGAAACAGATCGATGCCGTCCGTACATCGACCCAAAGCGCGGTCGAAGCCATGCAGTCCATTGTGACCACGATGGGCGATGTGAACCAGAACACGCAGGACATTGCTGGGGCCGTTCAACAGCAATCGGCGGCGACGTCCGAGATTTCCCAAAGCGTGCGCCAGGCCGCGCGCGGCACCGAGGACGTTGCGGCGCATATGCCTGACGTTACCAAAGCCGTGGACGACACGAACCAGTCGGCGGCCCAGATGCTTCAAGTCAGCAAGGACTTATCCCGCCACGGTGAGCAGCTTCGTCACACAGTTGAGAACTTCTTGCGGCGCGTGGCCGCGGCTGACGCGCTGAAGAACGCGAGTTAGGCCACCGCATCCGACCGTTTCACGTTCCGCGTAGCGCCGCTGGGGCTTTTTGTCCCGGCGGCTTTTGCGTTTGGCGCATGTACGCCGGATAGGCTAGCGTCCGGTGACGCAGGTGGAGGGTGAGCCGTGGGCCGTATTTTCCGAGTTTTTCTGTCCGGCGCCTTGGTGCTGTTGCCCATTATGGTCACGGTCCTTGTGACGGTGTGGCTCGGCTCTATGGTCGCCACTTATGCGGGGCCTGGCAGCTTTCTGGGCAATCTGATCACCAGTCTGGGGCTGCCCCTCAATCTTTCGGGCTCATCCCACGTTGCCTATTTCATCGGCCTTGGGATCATTCTCGCCTTGATTTTCCTGTTAGGGCTCGCGGTCGAGTCGGGCTTACGCAATTGGATCTCCAACAGCTTCGATTGGTTCATGACGCGCATTCCGCTCGTGTCCAATGTTTACGACATCTCGAAGCGCTTCGTGGCGATCATGGATCGCAGCGGCGAAGAAGACAGCCTGAAAAGCATGAGCCCGGTCTGGTGTTTCTTTGGCGGGGAGGGCAGCGCGGGCGTGCTGGCGCTTATGCCCTCGCATGAACCTGTGTCGATTGGAGAGACGAACTACGTGCCGGTCTTGGTTCCGTTCGCGCCGGTGCCGTTTGGCGGCGCACTTATCTATGTGCCGCAAGACTGGGTGAGGCCGGCCGAAGGCGGCGTTGAGAAGCTCGTAAACGTCTACGTGTCCATGGGCGTTACGCCACCCAAAGGTCTTCCGCCGGGTGGTGTTCCCGCCGGGTTTTTCCCGACCGACGTGATGACGCCGGGGGGCAATTCGGCGGGCGACAGTGCCGTCGCGAGCAACGAAGCCGACGTTCGTGCCAAAACAGCCGCAACCGAGAGCCCGCCCGTTTTGGCTAAGAAACCGGCACCACGTAAGCGGGTCCGCAAACGTCCTGTCAAAACAGTGCCGGCAGAGGACGGCGGCAGCTAGTTCCTAAGTCGCGAAGCGGAAATGGAGGACGTCGCCGTCGAGCACGACATAGTCCTTGCCTTCGAGGCGTAGCTTGCCGGCATCGCGGGCGCCCGCTTCACCGCCAAGTTCCACATAATCGTCGTAGGCGATCGTTTCGGCCCGAATGAAGCCCTTCTCGAAATCGGTGTGGATCACACCGGCCGCCTGGGGCGCGCGGGTGCCCCGTTCGATGGTCCAGGCCCGGGCTTCCTTTGGCCCAGCCGTGAAGTAGGTCACGAGATCGAGCAGCTTGTAGCCTTCGCGGATCAGCCGGTTGAGGCCGGGCTCTTCCAGGCCTAGATCGGCGAGATAGGACTGACGCTCTTCGGCGTCGAGTTCCACCAGCTCGGATTCGATCTTCGCGGAAATCGTGACAGTGCCGGCGCCCTCGTTTTCAGCGCGCTGCCGGACAGCATCGGAAAGCGCGTTCCCGGAGGCCGCCGTTGCCTCGTCCACGTTGCAGACATAGAGAATGGGCTTGGAGGTCAGCAGCCCCAGCGAATGGAAAGCCTTACGGTCCTCCTCGTCGACAGCGGCGAAGCGGGCAGGCTTGCCTTCCCGCAACGTCACCAGCGCGCGCTCAAGCAGCGCCAGCGTTTCTTTTGCTTCTTTGTCCTGTCCACGGATCTTTTTTTCGAGCGCGGGAACGCGTCGTTCGAGGCTCTCAAGATCCGCCAGCATCAGCTCCGTTTCGATGGTTTCTGCGTCCGCGATGGGATCGACCTTGCCGTCCACATGGACAACGTCGGAATCTTCGAAGCAACGGAGCACATAGGCGATGGCGTCGACCTCACGGATATGTGCAAGGAACTGGTTGCCCAGGCCTTCGCCTTGCGAGGCGCCACGCACGAGCCCGGCGATGTCGACGAAAGTCAGGCGCGTTGGGATGGTCTGCGCCGAGCTCGCGATCTCCGAGAGCTTGAAGAGACGCGGATCAGGGACCGGTACGTCGCCGACATTGGGCTCGATCGTGCAGAACGGATAGTTGGCCGCCTGTGCCGCCGCGCTCTCGGTCAATGCGTTAAAGAGGGTGGACTTGCCGACATTCGGCAGTCCCACAATGCCACATTTGAATCCCATGGTTTCCCTTGTGTCTTATTCCCGGCGCCCAGCAGGCTGCTGCCATTCCGCGCGCCCACTAGTCCGTTTCATTCTGTGTTTCGTTTCGCGTCTCGTGCGCGACTTGGGTCTGAAACTTGTCCTTCTCGCCATTGGCCAGGAGCGGAGCCGCGTCCGACATCTTAAAGAGCAGGGGCTCGAGCGAGTCCATGTCGGCTTTCGCGAAGTCACGCAGGACATGTCCGGTGACCTGGTCGCGGTGGCCCGGATGTCCGATCCCTATGCGCACGCGCATATAGTCGTTGCCCAAATGGGCCGACAGGGACTTGAGCCCGTTGTGGCCGGCTACGCCGCCACCAACCTTGACGCGCACCTTACCGGGCGCCAGATCCAGTTCGTCGTGGAAGGCGACGATGTCGTCTAATTGGATCTTGTAGAAGCGCGCAGCCTCTCCGGCCGATCGGCCCGACTCATTCATATAGGTCTGGGGCTTGAGAAGAAGCACTTGTTCGCCACCCAGCCGTCCTTCGCAGGTCAGGCCTTGAAAGCGTTTGCGCCAAGCGGCGAACCCATGTGCTGCGGCCATGACGTCGAGAGCCATGAAGCCGACATTGTGACGGTTGAAGGCGTATTGCGCCCCCGGATTGCCGAGGCCGACAAAGAGCTTCATCGCGTCGTCCCGTGTCGCGGCCCGCATGGGCCGTCAGGCTAAGAAGAGGACTACTCTTCCGTCTTTTCTTCGGCTTCCGCTTCGTCTTCCGCTTCCTCTGCACCTTCCTCCTCAGCGCTATCATCAGCGCCACGGCCGGCGATGGTCGCGACGGTGAAGTCGCGGTCGGCGATGGTCGGCGTTGCACCCTCAGGCAGCGTCACGGCAGAGATATGGATCGACTCGCCGATCTCGAGACCGGTCAGGTCGATCTGGATCGACTCAGGAATACTGTCGGCAAGGCAGCGGAGTGAAATCTCGTGACGGACGATATTCAGAATGCCACCACGCTTGAGACCCGGCGAAGCCGCCTCGTTCTGGAAGTGCACGGGCACATCGACGTCCACCATGGCATTCTTCGCCAGCCGCAAAAAGTCTACATGGATTGGGAAGTCGCGCACCGGGTCGACCTGCACGTCTCGTGGAATGGCGCGGATCTTCTTTCCATCCATATCCAGCATGTACACCGTGCTCTGAAAGTGACCGGTTTGAATCTGCTTGGAGACTTCCTTCGTCTCCAAAGAAATGTTCAGCGGCTCGTCGCTACCGCCATATACGATGCCGGGAATGCGCCCTTCGCGGCGAATGGCGCGCGCGCCACCGGTTCCGGTGCGTCCTCGCGACCACGCCTTGAGTTCGATTGCCTCAGCCATAGAATCCTCCGAACGTCTGAAATAATGAGGGGCCGGAAAACGGCCCCCAAAATCGGGCGCGGCGCCCTGGTAGTCGTCGCCGCGACGGAATTGCAGAGGCTTATAGCCCAAGGACCACCAAGAACACAATCGCCTATCGGTGCTGATTCTCAGCCCTAGAAGGGCTCCGAGACCACCTCCGGCGGCAGTTCAGGCGAGCCCTGCCGGGCCCGCTCGGCCTCTTTCACCAGGTCCCGAACGCGCCTGTTCAAGGGGACCGCGCGTTTGACCTTATCCGCAAGGCGGATGATCTCTCCTTGGAGATGGTCAATTTCAGTGCGCCGTCCGGCCTGGAGGTCCTCCCACATGGAGGAACGGGCGGTTTTGTCCATGGAGAGCATGCGCCGGGCGGTTACCCGAAAGAGGGGGTCAGGTAATCGCATTGCCAGTGCTAGTACCCGTTGCGGTACCCCTTCATAGGGCGCGTACCGGATACCGGCATCAGTCAAGACTGCCAGGCCTTCAGAGAGCTGCCGGCTCACCAATACACGCCAGCGCCGGTCGCCGAGCTGCTCGACGATCGGCAGGCCTGAGAGGGCATTGAGACCGTTATTGAGGTTTACGAGTAACTTGCCCCACAGCACTGCTTCGATGTCGTCATGTCCGGCAACAGGCATATGGGGCACATTCAGGACAGATCGCAGCCCGCGGGCCCTCTGCTCGACAAGGATCGTGCCGCCAGTTGCGCGATGAACGCGCGGGGCGGCATCCGAAGGGCGGCGTTGGATAACGTTGAAGGGCACCATCGCGTCGATGACGCGGTCAGACGTCAAATGCTGTCGCAGGACTCCCGCGTTGGCGACACCATTCTGAAGGCTTGCGATAAGTGCGTCGTCGCCCGCGTGCTCCGCGATTAGAGCAGCCATGGCGCCTGTATCGTGTGACTTAACTGTCACGAGTATGAGCTTCGCATTCGCGAGAGCGTGTTCCGGTGACACGCTGACCTTGAGGCGCTCAGGCGCAATCGCGGTGTTATTCCCATCCATGTCAGAACAGAGGAGGCCGTAGCGCGCGATCGTGTTCGCGAGTGCTGGCCGGGTCAGGAGCGTCACATTCCGGCCAGCCGCCGCGAGACGCGCGCCCACATAGCATCCGACGCTACCGGCACCTGCGATGGTAATCGAGAGATTCTCGGCTTCAGACATGAGGCCAGCCCGGATATGTGCAGATCGATGCGCTCGTACCGTGAAAGGGCGCCCTCGGCAAGGAAACCGGCCTTTGTCAGCGCGCCCATTGGCGGTCCATACACAGGTTGTCTATAGTAGTAAGTGCTCTTGGGATCGGTTCGGAAGCATCCAGCGTTCGAAGAGCGCTGTTGATCTGCGCAAAGTGGGGACTGCGCACGTCATGTATGAAGAGTTCGATAGTCGTCTTTCCGGGGTGCCCGCGAAAGGGGTGACCGGCGTCGATGCGGAGGATCTGCGCGGTGGCGCAATGATCCGGCCCTCAGCGCTCGCCAATCATCCAGCCGACCTGCGGGCCAAGGCTAAACGCTATCTCCCGTCTATCGTCTTCGATTTTCTTGAAGGCGGCTCGCAAGACGAGATCACGTTGAGGCGGAACCGTGCAGACTTCGATGCGCTGCGGCTTCGCCAGCGCGTGTTCGATCATGCCGTGATCCGCACGACGCAAACGACAGTCTTCGGCGAAGATGCGGCGCTGCCAGTCGCGTTGGCGCCGGTTGGTATGTGTGGCGCTTTTCATCCACAGGCCGAGATTCATGCAGCCCGAGCGGCCAACGCCTTTGGCGTGCCTTACTGCTTGAGCTCTTTAGCCAGCACGTCGATCGAGGATCTCGCCGCCGCCGTTGATGCGTCCTTTCTATTTCAGATCTATTTGATGAAGGATCGCGAGGTCAACGCCTCGCTGCTGAAGCGTGCGGAGGAAGCAAATTGCCCTGGGCTAATTGTCAATGTCGATACGGCCGTGCAGGGCCGCCGCAACCGCGATCTGGATAACGGTGTGAGAATCCCCTTGGACCTACGAATTTGGCACCTGTTCGATCTTGTCCGGCGGCCAAGATGGGTCTTTCGTTATCTGCGCAACAAATTCACGATCGCCAATCTTGCTCCGTATTCACCGCATGGAGAAGATCTCGCGTCCGTCTCTGCGTGGGCGGAGCCACGCTTCAAAGGGGCAGTGACCCCTGCCGATCTCGAATGGCTTCGCAAGACGTGGCCGCGCAAACTGATCGTCAAGGGCATTCTTGATCCGGAAGATGCAAGGCTCGCCGCCGATCTGGGCGCCGATAGCGTCGTGGTCTCAAACCATGGCGGTCGGCAACTCGACAGCGCCGCAAGTTCAATCGCAATGATGCCGCGCGTGCGCGATGCGCTGGGCGATAGGATCGAGCTTATCCTGGACAGCGGCATCCGTTCAGGCTTTGACGTGCTGAAGGCTTTAGGGCGCGGTGCTGACGGGTGCCTTCTTGGCCGCGCATATATCTACGGTCTCGCACCCTTTGGTGAGCGCGGCGTCGCCGCCGCGCTACACCTGATCGCGCAAGAACTCGATGAGGCCATGACGCTGACGGGCACGGCCGACATCAATGAGTTGCCCGTGGATCTGGTCTCCGGGCCGTAGAGCTTACGACTAGAGCACGTTGCGTTCTGATGAAATCAGAACCCGTGCTCCAGTATCTTAATATCGCATCGTTTGTTGCGAAGAACCGGTATCCACTTTTTCGCACGATGCTCTAAGTTCGCCAGGGATGCGCGGGCATCTCCGACACGCCGAGCACAGCAACCCCAGCTGCGGCAACCTCGTGATCATTCTCGACCGTGCTGCCGCTGACGCCGATGGCGCCCATAAGCTCTCCGTCGGCGTCAACGATGGGAAGGCCACCAGGAAATGTGATCAGCCCATCGTTAGAGTGTTCGATGCCGTAAAGCGGGTTGCCAGGTTGCGATAGCTGACCAAGTGCGCCCGTCTCCATACCGAAGAAGCACGCGGTCGTCGCTTTCTTGATCGCGATGTCAATCGATCCGACCCATGCATTGTCCATGCGCATGAAAGCTTTCAGATTGGCGCCGGAGTCAACGACTGCAATGCACATCTGCGTATTCAGTTCGATGGACTTTTTCCGAGCCGCTTCGATGACTTGTTCGGCTTGTTCGAGATTGACGTGCATTGGGGCTCTCCTCCTCGGTGTACTTGTTATCCGCGTGAACGCGGTCTCACTGTAATAGTGTCTTCGACATAAACCACAAGACTGCACCTTTCTCGTGACGGCGGGGTGGAACAGGAAGCCCCTGCGCTGGCTGCTTTGGGCATGTCGGAGTAGAGTTTTATGCTCGGTCCAATCTGAACCTGGGAAGGACGCTCATGGCAATGCAGGAGCACGATGAGGTCGCAGCTGCGGCTGCTCAATTCTACTCAGCCCTGAATGCACTGTTCAAAGGTGACATGGGACCCATGACGGAGATTTGGTCCCATGCTGACGATGTGACCTATATGGGGCCCGATGGCGGCTTCCAAGTGGGTTGGCCAGACGTTCGTGCGGACTGGGAGAAGCAGGCGGCCCTAAAACTCGGCGGACGCGTTGACCCCGAAGGGATGATCATCTCGCAAGGGAGCGAGCTCGGGATCACGCACAACTATGAGAAGGGCGCCAACGCAAACACGGACCAGGAGTCAGGAACGGTTTCGATCCGCGCCACCAATCTCTTTCGAAAAGAGAAGGGGGTCTGGAAGATGATCGGTCATCATACGGACACGCTGCCGTTCTTGAACCGCTGAAGCAGGGTGCGGCGGCTAGTAGAACAGGCTCGAGACCGACTTTTCCTCCGCGGTCCGAGCGATGGCCTCACCAAGCAGTGGCGCAATGGTGAGAACACGAATGTTGTGGGCGTTGAGAACGGCGTCGCTCGGCATGATCGAGTCGGTGATCACCAGCTCCTTCAGCTGCGAGGACATAACGCGGGCAATCGCCCCGCCGGATAGGACGCCATGCGTGATGTAACCGGTGACCTGCTTGGCGCCTTGCTTTAGCAGCGCTTCGGCCGCGTTGACCAGCGTGCCGCCGGAGTCGACGATATCGTCCACCAGAATACAGCTATGGCCGGACACGTCGCCGATGACGTTCATGACTTCGGACTCGCCCGGTCGCTCCCGGCGCTTGTCGACGATGGCCAACGGCGCATCGATGCGCTTCGCAAGCCCGCGGGCGCGGACCACGCCGCCGACGTCAGGCGAGACGACCATGACGTTGTCCTTCGCCATAACCTCGGTGATGTCGCCCACCATGACCGGCGCGGCAAAAAGGTTGTCCGTTGGGATGTCGAAGAAGCCTTGGATCTGGCCTGCGTGCAGGTCGAGCGTTAGCACTCGGTCTGCACCTGCGCGGACGATCATGTTGGCGACGAGTTTGGCCGAAATCGGCGTGCGTGGGCCTGGTTTCCGGTCCTGCCGTGCATAGCCGAAATAGGGGATGACAGCCGTGATGCGCCGTGCGGATGCCCGCCTTAGCGCATCACACAAAATGAGCAGCTCCATGAGGTGGTCGTTGGCGGGCGCCGAGGTCGACTGAACGATGAAGGCATCCTCGCCGCGTACGTTTTCTTGAATCTCGACGAAGATCTCTTTGTCCGCAAATCGGCGGACGACGCAGCGCGCCAGTGGCGTATCCAGATAATTGGCGATTGCCTCAGCGAGAGGGCGGTTGCCGTTGCCTGCAACCAGTTTCATGCTGTTGTTCCCCGAAACCCAGCCAATGCGAAGGAGGCGCCAGGCCTCCGGCACTCTCGGGCGCTTTTAACAAGCGTGTGGCACCTGTGTAAACGTTCGAAGTTGTTGACGCCCAGGCTTTATAGACCGGCGCGCGCCCTGCGGCCGTCTCCAGGCGGCGGCTTCATTGAACGAGCCTCTTGATCCCCGGCACGGCGGCGCCTGCCGCAGCATCGGCAATCGCGCCCCAGGAACCATTGAGCGATCCCTTCGGGATTGTGTTTTCTTGGGTAACGGTGCCCTTGGTTGTTCCGTTGGGTTCCAGAACGCGCCAATCGATGCGGATTTTCTCTTTGGCGGAGCCGGCGGTGGTGAGCTTAACCGTTCCTCTGACCGTGTAGACATTGGAGCCCCGGTTCACGACTTTCACGCCACCGCTGCGGAGTTTTTTCTTGAGGGCTGAGGGCAGGGCGCGGCTACCGTCGCCGGGTGCGCCGCTCACCGAGCCGACGACCACGCCGGACGGCTTCGGTGTAGAGGCGGTTCGAGAGCTCGACGTTGCGGCAGCACCGGTCGCGGCTGCAGTACCAGTCGCCACGGCCGCTGTGCCGCCCGAAGTTGAGGATGTCGATGATGTCGCGGCGGGCTTGGCAAAGCCGCCGCCGCGACCGCCGGGCAGGTTGGCGGCCAGTTGCGATGCTGTGCTGTTGGCGATGCTTGCCATTGCCGAAGGGTTTAGCCCACGCCAAGGATTGGAGCTTGAACCCCGGGCGACGGTCTCTTCTCCTGAGACGCGCGTGACGCGCTTACCCGAGGCGTCGTTCACGTCCCACACATACGAGATCCTAGAGCGGCCGCCGTCGACGTTGGACAGCAAGTAGCCTCTCAACGTGTACTCAGCCTCAGGAGAACCGCTGGGCAGGATCGTCAAGTTACGCTCAGCACCAGCCGTTTGCAGGGCCTGATTCAGCTGAGTCGTCACATTCTTGGGTGGGCCGACGACGGGTCCCATCGCAATTTTTGGCGAGCCCGCAAAAAGGCCTCCGGCGCCCTGCATGATGTTGCCCATGCCGAGCCCGCCGCCACCGCCACTGCCGCCTCCACAACCCGAAAGGGTCAGACCTGCAATGAGCAGCGCGGCGATCCCCGCAATATAGCTCAGCACATGTCTCGCTCTGTATCGCACAGCACCCAACCGTTCGCTCCCTCGCTGGCTGCACATGGCCCGCCCTTGTTTTGCGGGTGCGCATCCAGCGTTGTTTCTAACCAAGTCTTTTTCTTGCGGGGCCAAACGTCATCAGTCGGTCAAGCCCGGTTGCCCGGTGAGACTTTACTTGGCTGGCCCCGATGGCGTCCAGACGCCACGCCCGCACGGGGGTTCGCTCGTCAGACTATGGTGAATCCAAATCAGGTGAGCACGATGGCGGAAATTTGGCGTCCATAGTCCGTTTCGCCGTGGTGCTGGGAGCGCCTATAGCTAAACAAACGGGTCTCGTCGTAATAGGTGCAAATGCCAAGATCGTATATCTCGTTCACACCGGCTCGCTCCAGCCGGTCCGCGACATAGGCGGGTAGATCAAAATGCGGCTCGCCCGTCCCTTCGTTATTCGCAAAAAATCTATCCGCGTCGGGCTCTGCCTCAAGGAATCGGGCCTTGTAGTCTTCGCCGACCTCATAGGCCCCTTGGCTGATCGTTGGTCCAATCGACGCGACGATCCGGTCTTCGCCAGCGCCAAGCCCTTTCATGGCGTCGACCGTGGCTTCGACAATTCCGCTAAAGGCGCCGCGCCAACCCGCATGGGCTGCTCCGATCACACGCGCGGTCGGGTCACACAGCAGAACAGGCGCACAGTCCGCGGTAACAATCCCGACGGCAATCCCCGGCGTGGCGGTGGCAACGGCGTCTGCTTCAGGGCGCGCGTCCAGCTTCCATGTCTTGTCGGTCACCACGGCGACGTTCGAGTGCTTTTGGTATGGTGTCGCGAGCTTGCTCGGCTCGGTGCCGAGCAACCGTGCAATCCGCGTTCGGTTCTCCGTGACGGCATCCGGGGTATCGCCTGAACCGACGCCGCAATTCAAAGATTCGTAGATTCCTTCCGAGACGCCGCCGAGCCGGGTGAAGAATCCGTGTTGGATGGCGTCAATCTCGGCGAGATTGCCCGCCTGAAGCCTGAGCTTATCGTCTGTGATCATTAAGCTGCGTCTCGCCTTGTCATGGGTTGTCGTCGAAGGCTGGCGGCGGGGGCAAGTCCTTGCTCGTGATGGCAAGCGCTTTGAACAGCACGCCCATGGCGGCCGGGTCCACGAGCCTTTCGGCGCCCGCCATTAGGGTCTCACGCGGCTCTGGACTGGCGTCTGTGCATAATCGATCCAAGCGCGCGTCCAGACCGAGGTCCATGAGGAGCGCGCTTTGCGACTTGGGCCCGTAGGTGAGGAGGTCATTGTTCCACGCCGCGTCTTTTAGGGCGCCGAAATCCACATGTGCTGTGAGGTCCACGTTGCCTGGCGTTTCCAGCGGGTTTGCGAATTTGTGGCGTGAGATGGCCTGCAGGGTGTCGCCACACTCTGTCGTCTCGTGACCGTAGTCGACAATGAGGGCGGCGAGCGGCGCCTCCTTGGCTCTTTCCGCGAGGGCAGCAACGACGGCGTTCGCGGCCGGCCTGACCTCAAGGATCGAACCTTCAGGCAATTGTCGCAGCTCGGCCTTGCGGCGCAGACCCTCGACGGGCAGCGCTCGGCCTTCGCAGAAGGCAAAGCCGCCATCCGTGGCGATCGTGACGCAGCGCTCGCGCCATTGCCCGTCACGCCAGACCAACTGCCGGATGGGAAGTGCGTCGATAAACTCGTTGGCGATCACGATGGTTGGCCCGTCCGGCACTGTCCCAATGACCTCGTGCCACGAAACATCGGCCTCCGTGTCGGAAAGGGCGTCTTCTTGTGCTTGGCGCAGCGGCGGGCTGGTCTCAACGAGCGCCACCTTCGCACCGTCCAAGAATCCAGGCAGGTGCCGAAGGGCGCGCAACGCGTCCGCCATGAGTGTGCCGCGTCCTGGCCCAAGCTCCGCAAGGATCACTGGGTTTGGCGACCCCATCGACTGCCAGACGGCGTAAGCCCACAGTCCCAAGAGTTCGCCGAACACCTGGCTCACCTCCGGCGCGGTGATGAAATCGCCGGCGGCCCCGATCGGCTGCTTCGAAGGGTAGTAGCCCGCCTTGGCGTCCGCGAGGCAGACATCCATATAGCGCTCCACGCTGATGGGTCCGATCCGCGCGATCTGCGCCTTCAGGCGGACGCTGAGGAGCGTACTTTCGATGCTTGAGGATGTTCGCGTCGGCGCCATGGTGTGCCGTCCGTCAGGCCGCGAGGGTCGCCTTCCGGCGGGCACGCCAGATAAGCCAAATACCAATGATCAGCATCGGAACTGAATACGCCATACCCGGCGTCAGGATGCCGACATCCAAGGGATGGCCTGCGTGCGGTTCCCGTGCGACCTCTTCGACGACCGACCGGAAGATTCCGTAGAAGATTAGGAAGAGGCCGAACACCGTACCGGGCCGGTTCAACTCTTTATACTTATGCGTGGCGATACGCAGAATAATGAAGAGGACAATGCCCTCAAGTGCGGCCTCGTAAAGTTGGCTTGGGTGCCGGGGCAGATCGTCTACCCCAGGAAAGACCATGGCCCAGGGCACATCCGTTGGGCGTCCGTAAACCTCCGAATTGATGAAGTTCGCGATGCGTCCAAAGAACAGACCAAAAGGCGTGGCCGCCGAGGCAATGTCACCCAATGAGAGCGGGTTTATCCCTTGCGCTCTAGCGAACAGGTAGACGGCCACCACGACGCCGAGCAAGCCGCCATGGAAGGACATTCCTCCGTTCCAAATGGCTGGGATTTGCGAGGGGTTCTGCCAGAAAAAGCTAGGCTCGTAGAACAAGACGAAGCCGAGGCGTCCGCCGACGACGATGCCAAGCGTTATCCAAAGTAAGAAGTCATCCGCTTGGCGGACCGTCATGGGCGGCTTGCCGTTCCAAAGATCGGCGCGCGAGACGATCCTGCGCCCGTAGAGCCAGCCGGCGACGATGCCCGCCAGGTAGGCCAAGCCGTACCAGCGGACGGAGACCGGGCCGATCGAGAAGGCGACGGGATCAACGACGGGAAAGGGAATAACGAAGAGCTGCATAGTGCCTCGGATGGGTTAGCCGGGGCGACCCTCGTCCGCGGGTCTACCCCTGTCAAGCGTGCGGATTGCCCTTGCTCTTTGTCGCCAAGGGCTCACGCAGGTCCGCTTGCCTCAGCCATCGCGCTACGCAATAGTCCGCGCAAATGACAGTTTTGCTAAGCGAGCGCCCGGCTAAGTGCCGGGTTGGCATCACATTTTCGGAGGTTGCGTGAGATGACGCAGACCAGTGGGCGGTTTTTCGACGAATTGGGGAAGCTCCTGACGGACGCGGTCGGTGCCGCGGATGGCGTGCGGCAAGAGGTCGAAGGCGTGATGCGCGGCCAGGCAGAGCGAGTCCTGAACGAACTCGATGTCGTGCAGCGCGAGGAGTTCGAAGCCGTGAAAGCTATGGCGCAGAAGGCTCGCGAGGAGAACGAGGCCCTCAAGGCGCGCATCGCCGCGCTTGAGTCCCGGCTAGCTGTGGATAACTCGGGATAAGGCTTGGCGTAGAGTCGAGTCGACTCTCCGATTCATCCACAGATTTTTCGCTCCATCCACAGCAATTCGGGCTTCGGCGACTCTGGCGCCGTTTTGCGCGCGGACTCGCCGGTATATAACTGATTCATCTACTGATTCGCGGTTGCTGTTTTTTGTGCGCGGACCCGTCAACGCGGCCCGGAGAGGATACGCATGGCTTCAATCGAAGCGGCATACGACCACTTTTCAAATCCCGTGGATATGGTGGAGCAGATCGCCACCATCCGCGATTGGTCCTTCGAACGCAGTGCCCCCGACGAACTGACCATGACTGTTGCGGGGGCGTGGTGTGACTATCATGTGTCTTTGAACTGGCGGGAGGATTTGGAGGCGCTGCATCTGGCCTGCGCTTTCGATTTCCGGGCGACAAACGCACGGCTTCCGGAGGTTTACAGGCTCATGGCCAATATCAATGAGCAGCTCTGGCTCGGTCATTTCGACCTATGGCGGCAGGATGGCATGTTGCTTTACCGCAATGGCCTCCTTTTGGCTGGCGCCAAGACCCATGTCGGACAATGCGAGGGGCTGCTGACGGCGGCACTTGAGGCCTGTGAGCGTTACTATCAGAGCTTCCAGTTCGTCCTTTGGGCTGGCAAGAGTGCAGACGAGGCGCTGGCTGCCACAATGCTGGAAACGCAAGGCACAGCCTAGCAAGGAACGGCCTAGCAAGGGACGGCCTAGCAGCAGAAGGCAGCCTGGCAGGGCGTGACCGAACACCATGCGACAGCTTAGAGTGCTGGGAACGGCAGGTGTTCGGATGAAGCAGGATCAAACATGACGATTGCCCTGAGCGGCCCGCTGCTCCTCGTGGGGGCAGGCAAGATGGGCGGGGCGCTGCTAGAAGGCTGGCTTGCCCACGGCCTCGATCCTAAGTCCGTGTTTGTTCAAGATCCCGCTGTGCCGGAGAGTATTCGGCGCTTGGCAGCCACGAGGGGATTTGCAGCGGGCGAGGCGCCCGCGCTCCCGGGGGCGCCTGGCGTCATCGTGCTGGCCGTGAAGCCAGCTCTTGCGGACCAAGTTCTTAGCGCCATCGCACCGATGGTCGGTAATGCAACGGTCGTTTTGTCCATCGCGGCAGGACGCACGCTGGAGAGTCTTGCTTCGCCCTTACCCGAGACGTGCTCGGTGGTGCGGGCCATGCCGAACACGCCGGCTTCCGTAGGCGAGGGCGTCACGGTCTGTGTCGCCAATGCCCATACAAGCGCTGCCCAGCGGGACATTTGCGAGACTTTGCTGGCTGCTGTGGGTGACGTGGTTTGGGTCGACGAAGAGGTTCTGATGGATGCGGTGACGGCGGTATCCGGCAGCGGCCCAGCCTATGTCTTTCACTTGGCTGAGTGCCTGGCAGAGGCGGGTGTCGATGCTGGCCTGCCGCCGGAGCTCGCCGCGCAGTTGGCCCGCGCCACCGTTTCAGGAGCCGGTGCGCTGCTCAAACACTCCGAACACGACCCGGCCACGCTCAGGACCAATGTGACTTCGCCCAAGGGCACGACAGCTGCGGCGCTTGAGATCCTCATGGAAGATGAGGCCCTGCAGAGGCTTTTGGCGCGCGCCGTGGCCGCCGCGGCGAAACGGTCGCGGGAGTTGTCGTCTTAAGCTTGTTTCGGCACTTCATGAAACTACTCGACTCCCGTCTTTCAGTGGCCACGAATTCGGCCTATCGTTTGCTCACGAAAACGCCGACGCGTGTGTCCCATAGAGGAGTACGGCCATGTTCGAGGAATTCTCCAGACGGAATCGGGCGGTCATGGCGGCCATGTCTTTGGCTGCAAATCACGACTGGGGCGATGTAAGCCTCGCCGCTATCGCCAGCGAAGCCAATCTGACGATGGCGGATCTGCGCCGGGAATTCGTTTGCAAGAACGACATCCTGCGCGCGTTCCAAAGTGAGGTTGATGCGCAGGTCCTATCACGCAGCAAACCGGCGGGCTCCGACGACACGGTCCGCGATCAGGTCTTCGATGCCATAATGACGCGCTTCGAAGTCATGGGCCCGCATAAGGAGGCGCTGAACCGCATCGTTGCTTACTTTCGGTGTCATCCTGGCGAAGCCTCCATATTCGTTTGTTCGCGAATGGTCTCGCAGTATTGGACGCTCGCCAACGCTGGCGCGAAGCTGAACGGCCCAGTGGCGTTGGTTCGCATCGCTGGTTTGTCTGCCGTCTACGACAGGGCATTTAACGCTTGGCTCAAGGACGACTCTTCGTCGCTCGACAAGACCATGGCGACCCTTGATCGCGGTTTGGCGAACGGTGAGCGCGGCATGAAGAGCGTTGAGAAGGCCTGTGAGACGCTCTGCGGGTTTGTGCGTGGCTTGAAGCGGAACTTCGAAAGCAAGAACACGCCCAACGATAAACCGTCGCCCGAACCTGAGCCGGCTCCGTCGTCAGCGTAGTGTGTTTAGCTGCTAGTTGCGTCAGGCTGCGATAAGCTCCTTGCAGGCCTCAATGCAATCCACGCAAGCGTCGCCGCAGGCTTTGCACTCCGCGTGCTCGGGGTGCTTCTCGCATTCTTTCGCGCAGTCGTCGCAGACGTCGATACAAACGGCCGCGAGTTCGTTGAGGCGCTTGGCATCCGATGCCGCATAGCGGGCAAGCGTGGCGCACATCGGCAGCATTGCGTTCACGGCGGTCAAGCAGTCGGCCAGCGACGTGTCACCTGTTCCCAGCAACTTAATGCAATGCGCAACACAGGCCTCACCCAGGCCGACGCAGTCCAACGCCAGTTTGGTCAACTCCGGGTGATGCGAACCATGATGAGCGTGATGCTCATGCCCGCTCTCGGCAAAGGCGCTTCCGGCGAGCGGTACTGCAAGACCCGCAAGGGCGGCGGTAGCCAGCACTTCGCGGCGGTTCGCGGTGCTCGTCTTCGCTTTTTCGTTTTGATGCGGCTTGGCGTCTGATTGCTTCATCTCATGCCTCACTCATCTGATCGACCTCTCAGGCCGTGCTTGTCTCGCGATACTTCTGATTACGAATCTAATATGGAAGTGGATCTTCGTCATCGGGTCCGGACAGGTCCTCGGGGCCTTCGCCGGGCAATTCGGCATCGATTGGGTCGGGCGCAACAGGATCGTCGGGATCATCTAGTGGCGCGAGGCTCTGCTCCTCGTCTGTGAGGTTCATGTCGCTGCTAAAAAGCGGCTTGCCGCTCTTGCGATGAATGTCGGCACCGTCCTTGCCTATATCGATTTGTATCTCGGACCCGGGCATCTCGCTCTCTTGAACGCGCTCGGTCGCCGACTCCGCCAGCGCGGGGTCAAAGCTGGCTGCAACAATGATTGCGGCCAATCCAGTTACCGTCTTGTACATCGGCGTGCCTCCTTCTCCATAGGCTATACCGGCACCTTCAACACGGCCTTCAAACCGCCGAGTGAGGATTGCTCAAGTGTAATGTCGCCACCGTGAATCCGGGTGATGTCTCGGGCGATGGCGAGTCCCAGCCCAGTCGACCCCGAGTCCTGATTTCGCGCGCTGTCAACGCGATAGAAGGGCCGGAACACGAGCTCGCGCTCTTCTTCCGGGACTCCAGGGCCGTCGTCGTCAACCTCGATCGTCAGAATGCCATCTGCCTTCTCGGCGGTGATGCGGACGGTGTTCGCAAAGCGTGCGGCATTGTTCACGAGATTAGAAATCGCGCGCTTGAAAGCATGGCGCCGAGCGCGCACGACAAGCGGCTCGTTCTTGACGCGAACTTCCACGACTTTCCCCGCGCCGTCCGCATTGCCGCCGTGCGCCTGGGCGCTGACTTCGCTCAGCACCTCTCCGATATCCACATAGCCGATGGCCTCTCCCGAGTCGCCCTTTGCAAAGGCCATATAATCTTCGAGCATCGCCTGCATCTCATCGATGTCGGCGCGCATGGCCTCGAGTTCGGTGCTCTCCTCCATCATGGCGAGCTGAAGCCGAAATCTGGTTAGAATGGTTCGGAGGTCGTGACTAACGCCGGCCAGCATCAGCGTGCGTTGCTCGACATGGCGCTCGATACGGTCGCGCATCTCGACAAAAGCGTGTGCCGCTTGCCGGACTTCGCGAGCACCGCGCGGCTTAAAGTCCCGCGGCATCGGACGTCCCTTGCCGAAGCTCTCAGCTGCGTGTGCGAGGCGCAGGATCGGCCTGATCTGATTGCGCAGAAAGAGGATGGCGACCGTGAGCAAGACGACGGCGGTGCCCAGCATCCAGACGATGAAGATATGCGAGTTGGACGCGTAGGTTTGGCTCCGCCGTGCCAGCACATGCATCACAGCGTCTTCGAGCTTGATACGAATATCCACGAAGTTGGAGCGGCCCACCGTGTCGATCCAGAAGGGGCGCCCAATGTGCCGTTCCAGTTCGTCGGAGAGTGTCGTGTCGAGGAGGTCAAAAAAAGGCTTCGAGCGGGCTTGCGGGAGCTCCTCGCCCTCGGCGAAACGAACGCGCAGTCCAAGGTTCTTTGCTGCCAGTGCCGTGAGCGTGTCGACGTTTTGCTCTTGTGGGAGCTCTTCGTACATATCGATCAGCATGGAGATGTTTTGCACTGTGCCCGTCGACAGACGGTGGGTGACGGTCTGCCAGTGCCGTTCGAGGAACACGAAGGTCAAGACCGACTGAAGCAACACCATTGGCGCGATGATAATAATCAGCGCGCGGGCGTAGAGGCCTTTGGGCATCTGTTCGCCGAACCGCGCCAGCAGCCATTTGAGCGGACCAAGCCTCTCAGGCTTTGCGTGCTCTTCTTGGAGCGGGCTGGCGTTATCGGAGACGGCGGTCATCAGACTCTATGGCTCATCACTCTGAGTATAGGATATAGCCTTTGCCACGCACGGTCTGCAGATAGACCGGGTTGGCTGGGTCGTTCTCAATCTTGCGCCTCAGGCGGTTTATCTGGACGTCAATCGCGCGTTCGCCACCGATCTCTTCGGTGCTCTTATCCGAGCCCTTCGCAAGCTCGTGGCGTGAAACAGGCGTTCCTGGCCGCCGTGCGAAGTAACGCAGCAATTCGCGTTCACGCTCAGTGAGGCGTACGGTTTCGCCATCGCGTTGCAGTTCGCCGCGGCTGACATGGAAAACGAAATTGCCCATGCGAATCTCGCCAGATGGTGCAGCTTTCGCGCCGCGCTTCAAAATGTTGCTGATCCTGAGAAGAAGCTCCCGCGGATCGAAGGGCTTTGCAAGATAGTCATCGACGCCGGTCTCTAGGCCTTCGATGCGCTGCTCTGGTTCAGCGCGCGCCGTTAGCATCAGGATTGGTATCTGATTATCGGTGCGCAAGGACTTCGCGAAGTCGATGCCCGATTCTTTCGGCATCATGACGTCCAACACGATTAGATCGAAAGATAGGCTACGCATGTGGGCGCGCGCACTCTCCGCGTCTATCGCCATCGTCACCCGAAAGCCGTGGTCGTGAAGGTAGCGCCCCAGCAGATCGCGAATGCGGCTGTCGTCGTCCACGATCAGGATATGCGGTGCGTTGTCTTCCGGACCGCCGTCTTGAGCGGGCTTAGTATGCGTAACCATCGTCAACTTAGATTGCCTTTATCATTGGGCGTCTGCGCCTCGGGGTTTGTTATGGCAGAGACTTTGGGCCGATCTTCGGCATTGATCATAGCCTCTAGAAAACGGCGAATTGCAGTCTCTCCATCGGGGCCGGCGGTTTCTAGGGCCGCGCGTAGCCGCACCATTTGCGGCGCGGCGAGACGGGCGGCGAGGGCCTTGCCGCGTTCGGTCGGATGCAGGAGCCGCTCCCGACGGTCCGAGGCGCCGGCCTTTTGGCTGACATACCCTTGGTCGATCAGCTGTTTCAGCACGCGCGAGAGGCTCTGCTTGGTAATATTCAGGATATCCAGAAGGTCGGCGACCCGAAGGCCTGGGTTCCGGTTCACGAAGTGCAACACTCTGTGATGGGCGCGGCCAAAGCCGAAATCAGCCAAGATTACATCCGGGTCGCCGGTGAAATCGCGATAGGCGAAAAACAAGAGCTCCGCAAAGACATGGAGATTCGCGTTGGCGGTCGCCTCGCTGCTCTCGGTCTTGGTTTCGTCGTTGGCCACAGCGGGTCCGTCCGCA
Source organism: Pseudomonadota bacterium (assembly GCA_039177935.1). GTDB lineage: Bacteria > Pseudomonadota > Alphaproteobacteria > Rhizobiales > Methyloligellaceae > Methyloceanibacter. The sequence goes on from JBCDFN010000001.1 coordinate 66,279, forward strand.
CGGGTGTCCGCGCGCTTTTTTCCCGGGTTCTTGCGGCCGCGGGAGAGGGGTGCATTTAGGTCAGTCATGTTGACATATATTTTGGCTTGGATTATGTCAGCCATGTTGACTTAATACCCCTTGATACGCCCCGCCGCGCTTGTGCGCAATTGCTGTAGCACTGGATCGTGTGGTTGGATTTCAGGGTGGGAGTGTTCAAGGGTCAGACGCATCCGGAAAAAACGGCGCGCCCTGTTGAGTGGAGGAAACCCATGGCGGGCTTTGATCAGCGCGATGGCTTGATTTGGTTCAATGGCGAGATGATTCCGTGGACCGATGCGCGGGTCCATCTGCTCACCCATGCCTTGCATTACGGCAGCGCTGTGTTTGAAGGCATGCGCGCCTATGACGGCGAGATCTTCAAGCTAACCGAGCATAATCAGCGCTTACGCGAGTCCGCCGAGATTCTCGATTTCGAAGTGCCGTATTCTGTCGCGGAGCTAGACAAGGCCGCGCGGGAGGTCATCGCCGCCAATCATCTGTCGGACGCCTATATCCGACCGTTGGCCTGGCGCGGCAGTGAGCAAATGGGCGTCTCAGCCCAGAAGACTAAGATCAATGTGGCCATCGCCGCGTGGGAGTGGGGCGCGTACTTCGATCCTGCCGCGATCGAAAAGGGCATGAAGCTCTGCTTTGCCAAGTATCGCCGCCCGGACCCAGTGACGGCGCCTGTTCATAGCAAGGCCGCCGGTCTCTATATGATCTGCACTGTTGAGAAGCATCGCGCCGAGAACGCAGGCTTCGCCGATGCTGTGATGCTGGATTGGCGTGGCTACGTGGCCGAGTGCACGGGCGCCAATATGTTCTTCGTGAAGGACGGTGTGATCTACACCCCCATCGCGGACTGTTTCCTCGATGGCATCACGCGTCGCACGGTTATTGCGCTGGCGAAGCAGCGCGGCTGGGACGTTGTCGAGAAGCGCATCCTTCCCGAAGAGCTTGCGGACTTTAGCGAGTGCTTCGTCACGGGCACGGCGGCGGAAGTCATGCCTGTCGGCTCTATCGGCGACTACCGCTTCGTGCCTGGCGAGATCACGCGATCGCTCATGGCGGACTACGCCGCGCTCGTGCGCCCCGCCAAGAGCATCGCCGCGGCAGGCTAGACCTTCGTCGTGCCAGCGCCTCGACGGCGCACGCAACACCAGTTCTCTCAAAAAAATGCGGCGGCTCCCGGCCGAAACCGGAAAACCGCCGCAAGGCTGAGATGAGGAAGCATCCAGGCTCGGGCTAGGACGCTTCTGACATTCGGGCTGGGCGGCCGAACGTCATGAGAAGCTTGTAGCGGGTTCCTATCCCTGCATGAAGTGAGTTGTTCTCAGGGAAATAGATGCATGATGCTCAGTAACTGCACAGGCCATGAAACTTGGCGGTCCCTCTGGCCTAACCTCAAAGAAGCGGCCTGTCTTACTTGAAGGCATGCTAGGCTTTGCGCCAATGAAAGGGTTTGACCAACAGTTTCAGCAGCGGATGGCAGAAGTGGATGACGGGGTCGGGGCAACGCGACCGGACGCAGCCTCAGAACCCGACAAGCCCCGTGAGCCTATGCCCGATTTCGATGGGGCGTTTCGCGCGAAGCTCCACGACCTCTTGCGTTGGCGGCGGGATGTGCGGCGCTTCAGACGCGAGCCTCTGCCCGAAGGCACGATCGACCGTCTTCTCAGCCTTGCCTGTCTCGCACCGTCCGTGGGCTTAAGCGAGCCTTGGCGATTCGTGCTGGTGGAAGACCCGCCGCGCCGAGCAGCCATCCGTGCCAATTTCGAAACCTGCAATGCGGATGCCCTCTCGATGCAATCGCCGGACAGGGCCGCGCTTTATGCGCGGCTCAAGCTGCAGGGCATCGACGAAGCGCCGGTTCACATCGCGGTCTATGCAGACCGGGAGACCGTGCAAGGCTATGGGCTTGGGCGTATGACCATGCCCGAGACCATCGACTATTCGGTGGTGACGGCCGTGCACACGTTCTGGCTGGCGGCGCGGGCGGAAGGCATTGGCGTGGGCTGGGTCTCGATTATCGATCCGAAAGGCGTGACGGCCGCGCTGGATGTGCCTGAAGAGTGGATCTTCATCGGCTATCTCTGCGTAGGCTACCCGCAAAGCCAAGACGACAAGCCTCTCTTACAGCGCGCCGGCTGGGAATATCGTCACTCCACGGATGATGTCGTGTTGCGGCGTTAGCGGCGGCGCCTAGCCGGTGGCCTGTTCGCGGCGTTGCGCATAGGCCTTCACGCGAGACAGCCACTTTTCATAGAACGGGTCTGTGAAAGCAGCATGCATCGCCGCACAGCGTTCGGCCAAGTTCCGCCGAAGCTCGTCGATGGGTTGGACGGTGGCGAGGTCGGACTCGACGTCATCGCCATAGTCGTTCAGCCAAGTTTCCAGCAGCTCCGCCGTCACCTCAGGATGTGCGACCGTGGCGACCGTGTTGCCGCGCGCATAGGCTTGCGTCTGACAGTTGGCGTTTGAGTAGAGAAGCGTGGCGCCGGGCGGCAGCGTGAAGGCCTCGTGGTGCCAAGCCAAAATCTCGACCGGGTCTGGCACGCCGTCGAGCCAGGCGCGGGCCTCGGGATTGTCAGCATGGCTCATCCGCCACCAGCCGATCTCTTTGGTTGGCATGGGCGCAACAGTGCCGCCCAGCGCCTTGGCGATGAGTTGGCTGCCGAGGCAGTGGCCCAGCATAGGCACATCTTGAGCGGCGGCCTTGCGGATCAAGGCCATCTCGTCGCTGAGCCAGGGCAGGTCGTCGTTGACGCTCATCGTACCGCCGAGAAAGGCCAGACCGGCTGCGTCGTCGGCTGTCCGCGGGACAGGATCGCCCTCATCGATGCGTACAAGCTCCCAGGGAACGGACCGGGCGTCGAGAAACTGGGTCAGCCGTCCAGGCTCCACCCAATCCTGGTGGCGGAAAATGCGTATCGGCTTCATGGTGCGCGTCTTGATCCATAGTGAAAACGTCTCGTCACGAGTCCTGGCGGGAACCGCGCCAAAAATCGATACCCCTTTATTGGGTCATGAGGGGGTACTCAAGACGACCGCGCCCGCGGGGGCTAGGGTGGATCAGCGAGAGGCTTCGGCTTTGAGCGCTTGTCGTTGCTGCGGCGGCACTAGGGCATGATTGGAGAAGTCGCCTCAGCGAGGGTCCCTGAGCCGTGTCTTGTCAGAATGAGCCTTCAGAAATCTAGGAATAAAATCCTAAACGTCGACGTGACGGATTGGTTGCGGACAGTAACCCCGGCTTCAAGCTGTCTAGAGGATGGAGATTCGCGCGCGCAGGTGTGCGTAGCAGCGTCGCGCCTGCGACCTACTCTTCGCGCCAGCGGGCGGCGGCGTGGTCGTCTTTCTCTTTCGCGTCCACCCAGTGTTCGCCTTCGGGGCCGGCTTCCCGTTTCCAGAACGGGGCGGACGTCTTCAGATAGTCCATGAGGAAGCTTGCCGCCTCGAACGCGGCGTCGCGATGGGCGGAGGCTGTCACCACGAGCACAATGTTGTCGCCAGGTTTCAGCGTGCCCACGCGGTGCACGATGAGCGAAGCCTGAAGCGGCCAGCGCGCATGGGCTTCTTCTTCGATGCGGGCGAGTTCTTTCTCGGTCATGCCTGGATAGTGCTCCAGGGTCATGGACGCGATAGCGCCACCGTCATCGCGTCGCGCGTCACGCACGGTGCCGGTGAAAGTGACGATCGCGCCGATGTCTGTGCGACTGGCGCGAAGGGCCGCGATCTCTTTGCCAATGTCGAAGTCGCGCTCTTGGATGCGGATCACTTCATGGTCTCCGGCTTTGTCCGAATCGTCATGCCCGGATACACGGGTTTGGCTCTACCAGCCCGAGCACAGGCTTGATCCGGGCATCCACGCCGTTGCGCTTGGGCAAGACGAAACGCTAGTGGCATGGATCGCTGGGTCAAGCCCGGCGATGACGCGTTATGAGTTGCGTCGTCAATTGTAACGGCTTAGCCGCCTGTGACCGGCGGGAAGAAGGCGATCTCCTTGGCCCCGGTGATGGGCGTATCCGCGCGCGCATGGGTCTGATCGACCGCGGCGCGGATCGTGTCGCTTTGGGCAAAGGCGTTTTCGAATTCTGGGCCGCGCGTCTTCAGCCAGGCGATGACATCGGCGACCGTGCCGATGTCGCCCGGCAGCTCAATGTCCTCCGTCGCGATGCCGGTCTTTTCCTTCACCCAGGCGAAGTAGAGGAGGCGTGTCATGGTTCGCGAGCCTTACTTCGAACCGGGCATGAGGTGACGCATCGTGGCGCGCAAGTAATCGTACCCCGTGTAGAGCGTGAGGATCGCGGCGATCCACAAGAGGGTCAGGCCGAAATTCGTCGTGTACGGCCAGACTTTGTCGCCAGCCGGTCCCGCCAGCAAAAAGCCGATGGCGACCATCTGCACCACGGTCTTCCACTTGGCGAGATTGGAGACAGGTACGCTGACGCTGAGTGTGCCCAAAAACTCACGCAGGCCCGAGACCAGGATTTCGCGCGACAGGATGATGACACCGGCCCAAAGCGACCAGCCCGCGATGGTGCCGTTCGCGGCCAGCATCAGCAGGGCGGCAGCGACGATCAGCTTGTCGGCGATAGGATCGAGCATCTGGCCAAGCGCGCTTTGCTGCTTCCAGGCGCGGGCAAGATAGCCGTCGAGAAAATCACTGACGCCCGCGGCGATGAAAATCCACATGGCAAGCCAGCGGCCCCAATCGGCGTCAATAAAGAAGCAGGCCACCATAGCGGGCACGGCCACGATGCGGGCATAGGTCAGGATATTCGGCAGGCTGCCGAAGTGCCGCCGATTTGCGTCATGCCCGCGATTGGCATGATGCCCCTTTGGCACGCCCTGCCCCGCCAGTCCTTGTTCCGACATATTCTGATCGCTCAAGTGAAGTTGTCCGTCCCCAACATAGCGCACTAGGCGGCGGTGCTAACCGCGTTCGTGGAAAAAATCGTAGATCGTTTTGGCCATTTGCGCGCTAATGCCGTTCACGCTTTCGAGATCGGCTACTCCGGCCCGGCTCACGGCCTTCGCCGAGCCGAAATGCTGGAGCAGCGCGCGTTTCCTAGTCGGGCCGATACCGGGCACTTCGTCGAGGGGGGAGGCGGTGATTCCCTTCTTCCGCCTTGAGCGGTGGGCGCCAATCGCGAATCGGTGCGCCTCGTCGCGCAGGGTCTGAATGCAATAGAGCACAGGATCGCGCGGCTGCAGCATTAAAGGCTCCTTGCCTTTCCGGTAGATGCGTTCGCGTCCGGCATTCCGGTCCGGGCCTTTGGCCACGGCGGCTAGGGTGATGTCTGTCAGGCCGAGTTCCTCAAGGGCTTCGTGCGCGGCCGAGAGCTGGCCCGGTCCGCCATCGATCAAGACGAGGTCCGGCATGGCCCAATTGTCTTCCTCATCGTTCTCGCGCTCTTTCAGGAGGCGGCTGAAGCGGCGGGTCAACATCTGGCGCATCATCGCGTAGTCGTCGCCCGGGGCGAGTTCTTCGCCCTTCATATTGAACTTACGGTATTGCGCTTTTTGAAACCCTTCGGGCCCCGCCACGATCATGGCGCCCACGGGGTTCGTGCCAGAGATATGGCTGTTGTCGTAGACCTCGACGCGCTCGGGCGGTTCCTCCAAATCTAGGACCTCGGCGAGTCTTCTATATATGGCGTGCTGTGAGGCGCGTTCGGCGAGACGGCGGCCTAAGGCCTCTTGGGCATTGGTACGGACATGCTCGACCAGGTCGCGCTTCTCGCCACGCTGGGGCGTCAGGACCTCAACCTTGTGCCCGGCCTTCAGTTCCAGTGCATCGGTGAGCAGACTTTGGGTGGCGATCTCGTGGCTGAGCAGAATGTGACGGGGGGCGGGCTTATCGTCGTAAAACTGAGCAATGAAGGCTTCGAGCACGTCCTCCGCTGGCAAGCTCTTGTCCGCGCGCGGGAAGAAAGCCCGGTTACCCCAATTGTTGCCGGCCCGGAAGAAGAAGACCTGGATGCAGGTCTGCCCAGCTTCTTGGTGGGCCGCAAACACGTCGGCATCCTTGACGGTGTGCGGGTTGATGCCTTGGTGAGACTGGATGTGACTCAGCGCCGTCAGCCGGTCTCGGAGACCCGCCGCGCGCTCATAGTCTTGCGCTTCGCTGGCCTCTTCCATGAGCGCCCGCAGCCGATGCCGGACTTCGTCGCTCTCGCCACGTAAGAAGCCCACCGCCTCGTCAAGAAGCGCGCCATAATCTTCCTCGGAGATCTCCCCTGTGCACGGGGCGCTACAGCGCTTGATCTGATAGAGCAGGCAAGGGCGTGTGCGGGCTTCGTAATATCCATCCGAGCAAGACCGCAGGAGGAAGGCCCGCTGCAGCGTGTTGATCGTCCGGCCGACAGCGCCGGCCGAAGCGAAGGGGCCGAAATAGTCGCCTTTCCGATTGCGGGCGCCACGATGCTTGAGGATCTGCGGCATGGCGTGATCGCGCGCAATCAAGATGAAGGGGAACGACTTGTCGTCCCGGAGCACCACGTTGTAGCGCGGCTTTAGCCGCTTGATCAAATTGGCCTCGAGGAGAAGCGCCTCCATCTCCGTCTTTGTGGTGACGAACTCCATGGCCGCCGTATCAGCGATCATGCGCGCGATACGGTTGTTATGGCCTGTGCCGCGCGCATAGCTCTGGACGCGCTTTTTCAGGTGACGCGCCTTGCCGACATAGAGGACCTGTCCGTCTGCATCGGACATGCGATAGACACCGGGGCCTGCCGGCGCGAGTTTCGCATGGTGCGCGATAACGGCCGCGCCCGTCTCGGGAACCGAGCCAGGCGCCCGCTGGAGCAGCGGGTTATCCCTATCGCTATCAATGCGTTTCGATGTCATGAGCTCGTCTTGTGGTTTCGCCGCTATGACGGCGTGGCGACCCTGCTCATCGCACTATGAGGTGGCCTTTGTGACCTTCAAGAGACGTATCTTCGGACGCCTGCACCGTTGCAAAAAGGCTATTAGGTTGCGTCTGGGGTCCAGTTGAGGTGGCGTCCGCCATCGAGCGCGATCATCTGGCCCGTGATCGAACCCGTCTCCAAGAGAAAGCGGACCGTCGCTGAGATGTCACTTAAGGGCACAGCCCGTTTCAGCAAAGTGTCACGGCATTCCCGGGCGAATTCCTCCTCCGATTGGCCCGCGAACGGGAGAACGGGTCCCGGGGCAATGGCGTTGACGCGGATTCGGGGGGCAAGGGCCTGGGCGAGGGTGCGCGTTGCCGTCCAAAGTGCCGATTTGGCAATTGTGTAGGTAAAGTAATGCGGGTTCAGCGCCTGAACCTTTTGATCGATCAGATTTATGACATTGCCTTCGCGATCGCCCGGAAGGGCGCTGGCGAAGGCCTTGGCCAGGAACACAGGCGCGCGAAGGTTCACTTCGTGGTGCTCCGTCCAGCCGGTCTCGTCGAAATTGTCAGGCCAGTCCCAGGTGAAGCAAGCCGCATTGTTGACGAGGCAGGTTACGGGCCCGAGCGCCTCAGTGCTTTGTCCGACCAGGTCCTTTAAAGCCCCGAGGTCGGACAAATCGGCCCCTATAGCCACCGCGCGCCCCCTGGATTCCTCGATTTCGGTCACAAGGCTGAGCGCGTCGGCTTCGGAACTCTGATAGTGGACAGCAACGGGCCACCCGGCCCGCGCCAAATCCAATGCGATGGCGCGTCCTAAGCGGCGCGCCGCGCCCGTGACGAGGGCGCAGCCTTCCAAGGTGTTGGCGGCCATAGTGCCTTTCTGGGTCTTTAGCTGTATGAAAACGCGAAAAAACCCGCTTCGCGAGCCTAAAACAATGTGTTGGGCACTCTAGGGGAGCCGAATTCGCCAAACAAGTTTCGGCACATGCCCCCCGATTCCTAGCTGAGTCGCGTCAGCGGACCCGAATCCGCCTGGTTTTCTTCGGATGAAAACAGTTCAACTGCCTACCAACTGTGCATGCCGCCAAATTGGTAGGCCCAGTCGAGCAAGATCGGAGCCCAATGCGGTATCAGAAAGCGCAAACCATTGCAGATAAGACACACCGGCTACCTAGATTCCAATAGGTGCTTGCTTTTTCGTTGCTTCACGAGGGGTGCTGACTATTGTCAACGCCACGGGGGACGTTGCACCGCGAACACAGCGTGTCAGCAGCATCCTAAACAACGAAATCAAATCGTCAGGGACAGGCGAAAAGCAGGAGACTGGATAATGGCTCGGCGTGATATTGCGGGGATCATCAAATCAACGGTTTTGGGAGCGGCGCTTGCTGGCGGGCTCTCGATGACGGCACAGGCGAATGAGCTTTCACTCAGCGCCTCCACAGCCTTCACTACGGACTATGTGTTCCGGGGTATCTCACAGACGGACAATCAGGCAGCCGTACAAGGCTCCTTGGATGCCGCATACGGTATGTTCTACATCGGTATGTGGGCTTCAAACCTAGACTTTGGCGGTGGACCTGCCGGTCAAGACATCGCGAACCTCGAGATCGACTACTATGCCGGTATCACGCCCGAATGGCAGGGTGTCAGCTTCGATATCGGCGGTATCTTCTACACCTACCCGGGCGCTTACGATCCCGGTGGCGACTTCGATTACTTCGAGCTGAAGACGGGGGCGTCTTACACGTTCGCCGATGTTCTGACTGTTGGTGTGACGAACTACTGGTCACCCGAGTTCTTCGGCGAGACAGGAAGTGCAAACGCTATCGAGATAGGTGGCGAGTATGTCTTCGATACCGTCATGAACTTCTTTGATCCTAGCGTTAGCGGTTTGGTCGGTTTTCAGACAGGTGATGACATCACGGACTACACTTACTGGAATGTCGGCCTCACGCTCGGCTTTATGGAGAACTTCGCTGCGGATATTCGCTACTGGGATACAGATCTAAGCACCGCTGGGTGCGGTGGCGACATATGCGACGAGCGGGTCGTTGGTACGATCAGCGCTTCGTTCTAAGACTTTCCCAAACTAAACCTTCCTAAAGGGGCGCCGTTTCGGCGCCCCTTTTTCTATTGGCGAGGCATAAGCTGAGGCTATGACAACGCCGAAAAACAGTGGAACGGGGGCGGCTCATGACATCGCGCCCAGCAGCCTCGCGCCCCCAAGTGCGGACGCCGTTGCGAAGGCGCATGCGATCTACACGCCCACGTCCTTGTCGTTCTACGACGGTGTGGTCCATGGCCTGTCCAATCGGTTGGCGTGGCGCTGTCCCACATCGAAGATAATCGATCTGTATCGTCATCATCTGTCGGCGAACCACCTTGAGGCTGGGGCTGGGACAGGTTTGTTTCTCGATCGCGCGGGCAAAGCCTTCGACCGGCTGGTGCTCCTCGATATCAATCGGCATTGTCTGAGTGTGTCGTCACGGCGCCTGCGCCGGTTCATGCCTGAGTGGCGGGAAGCCAATCTGCTCGCACCGCTAGAACTTGATGCCGCCCCTTTTTCATCGGTGGCTCTGACCTACGTGCTGCACTGCTTGCCAGGCTCTATGGCTGAAAAGCTCATCGCGGTCGACCACCTCAAGCCACTTTTGTCCGAACGCGGAACGTTATTTGGGGCGACAATTCTGGGTGCAGGCGTTCGGCCTAACGGTCCCGCGCGGGCGTTGCTCAGCGTCTACAACAAGAAGGGTGTCTTCAATAATCGTGAGGATGATCTCCAAACCTTGACGCAAGGCCTAGAGGCTCGCTTCGAAGACGTGCAGATAGAGCAGCAGGGCCTTGTGGCTCTGTTCGTGGCGCGTTGAGCAGGGAGAGAAGGTCGCTACCGCGCTTACTGGGGCGGACTGTCGCCCGAAACCGAGCCACCTTTCGGACGCAGGGCCCAGACCGCTGCTTCAAGCCGTGATCGCAAGTTCAGCTTTCGCAGTATGTTCTTGACGTGCACCTTAACCGTGCCGTCGCTGATACTCAGTTCTCTGGCGATGTGCTTGTTGCTTTGACCCGCGGCGATCAAATCGAGAATCTGCCGTTCGCGTGTTGTGAGACAATCCGCGTTTTCTGGGGTTGGAGGTTTTCCGTCCCGCATGGCAACTAACAGAAAGTCCATCAATGGCTCTGTGAAGACAGTATGCCCCTTGGCTGCAAGGCGGAGCTTTTGCAGGATCTCGTCGGGCTCGCACCCCTTCAAGAGGTAGCCTTTCGCCCCCGCGCGAACCGCATGCACGACATCCGCTTCTGAGTTCGAAGCGGTCAGCACGATGACAGACGTGCCGTGCTCGTTCTCTTGGGCGGTCTCGACCATTTGTGCGAGTGCTTGCAGGCCGGGGCCGTCTGCAAGGCGGAGTTCCATGAGGATGAGATCGGGCTTTAAGGCCTCGGCAAGCGCGACGCCATCGTCGAACTGTGCCGCTTCGCCGACGACCTCGAAGTCCTCTTGCGCAGCGATAAGCTGCGACGCCCCCAGCCGGAACAGCGGGTGGTCGTCAATAAGAAGCACCGTGCAGCAGCTACTGCCCATCCACCGCCCCTTCTTTTTGTTCGAAGCGGGAACCCAGAGGCCACTGCCAAGACCCAAGCTTCCGCCAACGATTTGTTGTTCAACTTTGTCGCAAGTCTTGAGGCGAGGAGCCCGCATTCCGGAAATGCCCATCCGAGCGCGGGTGCGACAAAGCATGCCTGCCAGCACAACCTAGCAATCTCATTCAATAACATTGAATGATTTTCATGGCCAGAGCCATCGTGGATTGGGTATGGTAGCTGGAGCGCTGATCGTTTTCGGCGCGAAAAAGCGGAAATGGGACCATGGCTCTAGGCAAGATTGAATCGCGGAGCGCTCCGGCGGATCTCGGTACGGACGATGACGAGAATTCAAGCCGCGAGGTGGCGAATTCGATAGGCGCGCAGGTTCGGGCGGCACGGAGCCGGCATGGCATGACCGTTGCCAAAGTTGCTCAGCTCACTGGGCTGTCGTCCGGGATGCTGTCGAAGGTCGAGAACGGAAATGCGTTCCCGTCACTCACGACGCTCCATGCTTTGTCGCGCGTGTTCAAAGTGCCGATGACATTCTTCTTCGAGACACACCAAGAGGAACAGGGGTGCTGTTACGTGAAGAAGGACGGAGGCCTGTTTATCGAGAGCCGGGGGTCAAAGGTCGGCCATCAGTATCAGCTGCTCGGACATGGTGTGGGGAAGGAGCACTCCGTTTCGCCCTATATGATTGAGTTCAATGACACCTCTGAGGTTTTTCCGCTTTTCCAGCATCCGGGCGTCGAGTTCATCCATATGCTGGATGGCGAAATGATCTACGAGCATGGCGGCAAGCCCTATCGGCTCAGCCCCGGTGACTCGCTGTTTTTTGAGGGTACGACTGCCCACGGGCCGCTCGAACTCATTGAGCTCCCAATACGGTTTCTTTCGATCATCGTGGAGTCTGACGCAGGTTAGCCTAGCCGGCTTTTGCCGCATAAGCGTTGCACGGACTGCTCGCCCGCTGCCGCTCGGATGGCTCGCTCATGACCCGACTTGTCGCGCTTGGTCCTCGAGGAGCGCGGGTTGGTCCTGCACTGCCTCGCTATTGGCTTAGAATGCGCGGAAAACGTGGGGCATCGAATTTCGCGTGCTTCCGGGCACAATCCCGAGACCTACCCTCCATTGGGTATGGAATTGCACGGAAGTGAATGGTTACGTTGAACCAGGTTCAACAACCACGACTGACACGAAACAAGCAGAATAATGCCTCTAGGTCAGCAACTTAGGCGCGAAGATAGGCTTCATGGAACAGTCAGCCAGTTCAAAATACGTCATAATTGGCGCCGGAATCCACGGCCTCAGCACGGCGTACCATCTTGCTCTGCAGCTGAAGGCCACCGGCAAGGGATCAGGCGAGGACATCCTCGTCGTTGACAAGACATCCATTGGCGGCGGCGCTTCCGGCATTGCCTGCGGCGTGGTTCGGAACAACTACTATCAGCCGGCCATGCGCGAGCTGATGGCGCACTCGGTCGACGTTTGGGAAAGCGATCCCAAAGCCTACAGCTACCATCCTGTCGGTTACATGCAGATCAGCGCCGAGTGTATGCATAAGGATGTGGCGACGATCTACGAGCAGCAGCAGGCGATCGGTTATGAGTCCACCTTTGTTGAGGGGACCGATGACTGCCAGAAATACATGCTGGGCTTCTTCGACGACTGGCAGGCCAAGGGCATTACGTCTGTCCTTCATGAAAAGCGCGGTGGTTACGCGAACAACACGGCCTCGCTCTACGGTCTGGCCGGCAAGGCCGAAGAAGAGGGCGTCCGGATTGCGACGGGCGTCGAGGTTCTTGGCTTTGAGTATGGATCTAACTCCGGTGCCGTTACGGGCGTCGTGACGAGCCGCGGCACGATCGCCTGCGATGCGGTCGTGGTTGGTGCCGGTCCCTGGGTTCTCAAATTCTGGGACATGCTGGAGCTCCCCAAAGCGATCTCCATCAAAGGGTCGGACGGCACGATGCATGACGACGTGCCCATGTGGAAGTTCTGGTGCTTGGAGGAGGGGACGCTTGGCGTCGATCCCGACATGCACAAGACCAATGACGGCAACATGCCGCCTGTCATTCATGTGGATACGGATGCGCCGCTCTACTCCGACGTCGATGGCTCCGTGATCACGGACAAGCTCTGGGGGCTGTACTACAAGCCCGACTTCAACTTCGGCGGCATTCAGGGCGGTGCCTCTCCCTACAAAGTTGATGAGGATCCCGAGAAGGTGGCGATCGATCCGTATGGCCCGGACTCGCCTAACTTCATCGTTGGCGACGACTTCATCCACATGTGGTGCTCGATGCTGGCGCATTGCCAGAAGCGCTTCGAGGGCAAAATTTCCGCCTACAAATACAAAGAGGCCTCCGGCGGCCTTGGCTGTTTCACGCCGGATAATTTTCCTGTCTTCGATAAGTTTCGAGAGAACGTCTACGTCATTGCCGACTCAAACCACGGTTACAAAATGATCGGGGTTGGTAAGCTGGTCGCGCAAGAGCTGGTTGGGGAGAAGAGTGAGCTCCTGGAGCCGTTCCGCTTCGGACGCTTTTCAAAGGGTGAGCTGCATCCGGTCTCCCACAGCCCATTTCCGTGGAGTTGATGTTAGGGAGACGTCAATGGATATCCAAGGCTACGTAGAGGACCCGCAACGACAGGAGCTGGTCAAAGAAGTTCGCAAGAAAATTGACGAACTCGGAATTGAGTATCTGTACCTGCAGTTCGTTTCCATCACTGGCCGCATCATGGGTAAGGGCATCCCAGCCGATCACTGGGAGAGTGTCGCGAGGAAGGGCTTCCAGCTTGTTTACGGCGCGACCGTCAATCTGTTTCTCAACCGCCATGGCGAGTATTTCGGCTACGGTCCCGAAGCCGCCGAGCTCGTCGGTATCCCCGATCCCGAGACATTCATGCAGTTGCCGTGGGACAAGCGCGTCGCACGCATGTACTGCACGCTGTTCCGCAACCGCGAAGAACGTGAAGATCCAGGCGGATTTCTAACAGCGGACTGCCGGGGCAACCTTCGCCGCATCCACAAGGCGTTCCAAGACAAGCACAACGGCTTGCAGCTCCGCATGGGCACGGAGCCGGAGATGATGTGGCTGAAGAAGGACGAGAACGGAAAGCCTGCCGGTGGCTTTTCCGAGCCCTTCTGTTACCACATCGATCAGTTCGAGAGCCTCCGTCCCGTCTACATGAAGGTGATGGAGTACTCCCGAAAGATGGGCCTCGACATGATCCAGGGCGACCACGAAGACGCGCCTGGTCAGCTTGAATTGAACTGGATGTTCGATGATGTTCTGCGTAACGCGGATCGCTTGACGACTTACCGTCAAATTTGTGCGCAGGTCGCGCGCGAGTTCAACATCATCGCCTGCTTCATGACCAAGCCATTTATGGGCGTGTCGGCAAGCGGCTGCCACCACAACATGTCGCTGTGGCGTGGCGGTGAGGATGTGATGCGTCCGACCGGCAATGATCCGAACAACCTGCCGGGCATGGCGCAGAACTACATGTACGTCACCGGTGGCGACAACACGTTCATGCCCGATGGCGATGATCCACAAATGCCGCAAAAGGCTGGGCTCGAAGCCATTGGTGGCATCGTTCATCACCTGCGCGCCTTGACCTGCATTGGTTCGTCGACGGTGAACTCTTACCGCCGTCTTTGGGATACCGGCTTCTGGGCACCCGTCTTCGCCGACTGGGGCTTCCAGAATCGGACGACGGGCTTGCGTGTCTCCGCACCGGGCCGGTTCGAGTACCGGTCGGTCGACTCCATGGTCAATCCGTATCTGATGGGTTCAACCATCCTCGCGGCGGCCGACGACGGTATCGACAACAAGCTCGATCCGGGCGAGCCGGAAGAGCGGAACATCTACGAAGCCATCAAGGCAGGCAAGGACGTGAAACGTCTGCCGATGAACCTCGGCGAGGCACTGCAGGCGCTGGAGGACGACAAAGTCGTTCAGCGCGGCATGCCGGGCGAGATGTACCGTCTCTATAGCGAATACAAACGCGACGAATGGGAACGCTTCAACCACACCGTGACGGAGTGGGACGTGGAGACCTATCTCGACTGCCTGCCGTAGAGCGCAGGGATGAGTTTGGGCGCGCCGGGCAATGCACGCGGCGCGCCTCTTCAAACGGAGGAACAAAAACAATGTGCGGGATTGCTGGAGTCATTCATCGCGGTAAAGCGGTGGGCGTCGGCCAAGAGATGACCGCAATGCTTCAAAGCCTGAGGCATCGCGGGCCAGACTCGACTGGGTTTGCCGTTTACGGCGTGAGCAAGCCTGACGAATACGTCATGCGCTTGAAACTCGCCGAGGCGGAGGATTTCGACACGGATTACAACATCCTCGACAAGATTAGGGATCGCCAGGCTTTGGTCGACAATCGGCTTGCTGAGCTTGGCGCAAAGACTATCGAGGTCGAGCAGCCAACGCCTTACGCCTTCCGGTATCGCCTGCAATTCTCGGGTGACACCAAGCAGCTCGCGACGGACTTGGAGCATATCGATGGCGGCGAGGTTCTGTCCTTCGGTCATTCATTAGAGCTGATCAAGGACCTCGGCGACGCGACCGTGGTTTCCGATCAGTATGGTCTCGATGACTTCAAGGGCACGCACGGTATTGGTCACACGCGGATGGCCACGGAGTCGGATGTCGATATTCGTTCTGCTCATCCCTACTGGGCCTATCCCTATAATGATATCAGTGTCGTCCATAACGGTCAGATCACGAACTATTGGATCATGCGCCGTGAGATGGAACGCCTCGGACACCGGTTCATGTCCAACTGCGACTCCGAACTTCTGGCGGTCTATACGGCCAACAATCTAGAACAGGGCGCAACGCTCGAGGATTCGTTGAAATCGTCGATCAAGGAGATCGACGGCGTCTTCACCTATCTCGTTGCCACGAACAAGGAGCTGGGCATGGCCAAGGACACCATGGCTGCCAAGCCCATGGTTCTCTACGAAAGCGACGACATCGTTGCGCTTGCCTCGGAGGAAGTGGCGATCCGCGCTATCGTTCCCCGGGAAATCGATACATCTGATCCGTATGATGAGGAGGTTCGGGTATGGCAACGCTAACGCAAGCTGCGCCGACTGATGAGGATCGCAGATCCCATGAAATGGGTATGCACCAGGAGCAGCTCAGCGGCCGCACGCAACAAGTCTTCTTCGATATCGATCTCAACGAGCCCCATCATGGGTTCAGTCTTCCCGACTCGTTCGACGTCGATTTCAACAAGCGCGGCGAGATCGATGCCTCCAACATGGAAGCCATGCAAGTCAACGCCCGTATCCGCGAAATGATGAAGGAGGGATACGGAACGATCGTGCTGAAGAACCCGGCCGCCAAGCACTCCATGGCGGTGGGCATCCTCAATAGACTCAATCTGATTATCGAAGGTTCGCTCGGCTACTTTGGGTGCGGCCTGATCGATGGCCCGAATGTTCGCATCAGCGGTCGCGTCGGCTGGTCTTGCGGCGAGAACATGATGAGCGGATCCATCCTTATCGAAAAGAACGCGGGGTCGCAGTTTGGCGCTGCGATACGCGGCGGCGATCTCGTTTGCAAGGGCGATGTGGGCTCGCGAACAGGCATCGACATGAAGGGCGGCAACATCATTGTCGGAGGTGACACGGGTTCGTTCACCGGCTTCATGATGCAGCGCGGCCGCATGGTGATTTGCGGCAATGCCGGCAAGAACCTTGGCGACTCCATGTATGACGGAACGATCTTTCTTGGCGGAGAACCGAGGAGTCTGGGCGTCGACGCGATCTGGGCCGACATGACCGATCTCGACCGCGAGTGGCTGGAGAAAAAACTCACGAAGTATGACGTGGTGCCGAAGGGCGGGATCGACTCTTTCCGCAAGATTGTCGCCGGTAAGCAGCTCTGGAACTACGACAACCTAGAGCCGACCGAGAAGAAACTGGTTCTGTAGAGGAGCTTCTAAGAAATGGGCAAGGACAAGAAGCGGAAGGCGAACGGCGCGCAAGAGCCAGCCGAACAGAGCCGGTTCCTGCTGGGCAAGAGTCAAATCTTCACGCCGGAGGTCATGAACGACATCCATGTGAAGTCGGAGCTCGGCCGCTACCGCATGCGGGGCTTCTCGCTCTTCAAGAAGATTCCGCATTGGGACGATCTGACTTTCCTGCCGGGCACGCTGACGCGTTTCGTGATCGAAGGGTACCGCGAGAAGTGCGATACCAAGACGCTGATCGGGCCGCAGGCCAAGCGGCCATTGGAGCTCGACATTCCGATCTACGTGACGGGCATGAGCTTCGGCGCGTTGTCCTATGAGGCGAAGATCGCGCTGGCGCGCGGCGCCACCATGGCGGGGACGGCAACATGCTCGGGCGAGGGCGGCATGATCCCCGATGAGCGTCGTTACTCTTCAAAGTGGCTCTACCAGTGCATTCAGTCGCGCTATGGCTTCAATCCGCACCATCTGCGGCTCGCCGACGCTTGCGAGTTCTTTATTGGCCAAGGCTGCAAAGTTGGTCTTGGCGGACATTTGATGGGCCAGAAAGTGACCGATCAGGTTGCTGAGATGCGGTCGCTACCGGCCGGTATCGATCAGCGCTCTCCGGCGCGGCATCCCGATTGGCTGGGTCCGGACGACTTGGCGCTGAAGATCGAGGAAATTCGCGAAGCAACGAACTGGGAAATTCCCATTCAACTGAAGCTCGGCGCGGCGCGGGTCTATGACGATGTACGGATGGCCGTGAAGTGTGGTCCGGATTCCATCTACATCGACGGCATGGAAGGATCGACGGGTGCGGGTCCGCACATTGCCACGGAGGACACGGGCGTTCCCGGGATCGCGGCAATCCGGCAGGCACGCCGGGCCATCGACGAATTAGGCATGCGCGGCAAGGTCAGCCTTGTCTATGCCGGCGGTATCCGCAATGGCGGCGACGTGGCCAAAGCGCTTGCACTTGGCGCCGATGCGATTGCGATCGGCCATTCGGTCATGATGGCGCTCAACTGCAACAAGGAGATTCCGGAATCGGACTTCGAGGCCGAGATGGGTGTCCCTGCCGGCAATTGCTATCATTGCCACACGGGCCGTTGCCCCGTTGGCGTCGCGACACAAGATCCGGAGCTGCGTAAGCGGCTCGATCCTGAGGAAGCGGCGGAGCGCGTCTACAACTTCCTGCACACGCTCACCTTGGAAGCGCAGCTTCTCGCGCGTGCCTGCGGCAAGACCGACATTCATAGCCTGGAGCCGGAAGACCTTGCGGCGCTGACAATGGAAGCCTCCGCCATGGCGCAAGTACCGTTGGCGGGGACCGACATGACTGTCGGTGTCGAGAACTATCACAAGCTGGGGTGAGGAAGACGATGCCCAAGAAATCTCAAGCGGACGTCGACAAATACCTGAAGGACTCGGCCGGTCTCGATACCGAGCGCGAGAAAGTCATCGGTCAGCATATCGGTTACCGCTACGACGTGAATCTGCTGCCGGACTACGACCGGCTCACGCCGTTCCTTAGGGAGTATATGGAGTTCATGGGTTGGGATGACCTCAATTGGTTAGAGGACGTCCACATGGGCTACGAAGAAGGCCAGCCTGCGATTTTCGACCGCAACATTAATGGCTGGGTACGGATTCCGAAGTCGATGGACCTGCCGGACAACCAGCAAGACCGAGACATGATTGCCCGGGAGCTGCTGATCCGGTTCCAGACTTCACCGAGACATCCAATGAACGATTTGAACAAGGCGTATCGCAAGTTCTGACGGCCGCGCGCAGGATCTGACCTGTGGACCGAGCCGATGTGAGGAGAAAGACACGAGACTGGCAGTAGACTGATGAGATATCAGAGATGCACCGGCCAAGAGAAGCTGGGCATCTCCTAGGGCGGGCGCGTTCCGCCCTAGCGGGAGGAGACAAATGACCAGCATGTCGTACGGCCTCCATTGTGGGGTCGGCGTGACCAAGGCCGCGTGCATTGGCGCGGGTCGCATGGACGGGCGACGTGGGGCGCATGTATCGCTCCGGCCCGCAGCTGCCGTTCGTGAGCTTTTCCTCCGACCCAGGTGGTTCCCTTACCTCAAGTGGCTTCCATACTTGCAGTCGGCTTTGGCGGCCCGGCATCGAACCGTGATCTTTCCTCATAGGAAAACCAGCGGTTCTAATCCAGACGTCTCACCCGCAAAGGGCGAGCGCGAGAACACGTCTTCATTTCCTGACAGTAAAAATTTTTGCACTAGATTGACGGACACACGAGCGCCGCCTAGCATCCAAAGTGTGTTTGCGGTCGAATTGAGTATTGGCGAAAGAGCAACTGGCGATTCGCGAAGGAGGTGCACAAGAGAAGAATTAGACGCAAACCAAACCCAATCAACATGGCAAAGGGACAGGAACTAATAGAAGTCCCACCATTATAACCCTAGGGGGGTTACATCTATGGGCAACAACTTAGACGCGCTAACAACCGTCTTCACCGAGTTTTATTACTGGGTGACGGTTGTCTTAATGTTTTTGATCCACGTTGGCTTTTGTATGTACGAGGTCGGCGTGAGCCGGCGTCGTAATCATCTACACACGCTTATGAAGAACACGATGTTGATCCCGTTGGTCACCATCACATTCTTCTTCTTTGGTTGGTGGATCTATTGGGCGTTCCCGAATGGGCCGTTCATCACCGGCGGACTAGAGCTCGAGACAGCGGCCGCATATGCTCCGACATCCCCGAACATGGGTACGGATCTTTCCGACCGAATAACCGGTGTCTTCTGGGCAGCGTTCCTCTTGTTCTCATGGACGGCGGCGTCGATCGTATCCGGTTCGGTGATCGAACGAATCCGGTCGGGTGCATTCTGGATCATCGCGGTCATGATTGGCTCGGTGACCTGGATCATCGATGCGGCTTGGGGTTGGAGCGCCAATGGCTGGATGGTCAAACTGCTTGGCTATCACGATGCGTACGCCTCCGGCGTTATTCATGCCATTGCCGGCGGTACCGCTCTCGGCGTTCTTGTGGTCCTTGGGCCGCGTCTAGGGCGCTTCCGGGCGGACGGAACAGCGCGGGAGTTTGTGCCGCATAATCCGTGGCTGGTGACGGTGGGTCTCTTCCTGATCTACACGGGCTTCTGGGGCTTCTATGCCGCATGTAACGTGCCGATCATTTCGCCGGAAGGGATCGGTGGACTGATTACCGGTGAGACCTGGACGGCGACGACGATCTATCTGACGCCGACAACACTTGGTGCGATTACCGTCAACTTCCTGATGTCTCTGTCAGGCGGCTTGTTGGTGGCGTATCTCATTTCCAACGGTAATCCGTTCTGGACTTACTCCGGTGGTCTTGCAGGCATCATTACGGCTTCGGCCGGCAATGATCTGTACCACCCGATCCAGGCGATGTTCATCGCAGGCATCGGTACGTTCATCGCGTACAAGATGCACTACTGGGTCGAGAAAACGTTCAAGATCGACGATGCTGTTGGCGCTGTAGCCGTTCACGGCTATGCCGGCTTCGCCGGTCTGGTGATCGCAGGCTTCATGCTCTGGGGTTACCCGTCTTCGCCTTACGAAGGCTATGCTGCGATCAACCCGCTCGGTAATACGATCGGTGCGATCATCATGTTCTTCGTTCTCGGCTTCCTTCCCGCCTGGATCGTCGCCAAGATCCTCAACGGGATGGGACTGCTTCGGATCCCACACGAAGTTGAGCTGATGGGCTTGGACTTCAAGTCCCTGGCTGACGAAGAGAAAGCACGGCAAGACGTACGCGATGCCGAAAAGGCACTCGTGTGATGGCCTTGGCAAGACAGAAAGAGGAGAACCACAATGCTTACTAGTTGGGCAGTCGATCTTGCCAACGTAAAGGCGATCTATCCGTGGCAAGGCGCCGAACTGATCATGGTGATTGCCGGTGTCGTGGCCTGGATCCTTTGGCACGTTATCCAACTCCGCGAGGAGAAGGAGGAGTTCAAAAAGGACGTGGCCGAGTACGGCAGCAAGGAGTCGATTAAGAAGGCTCTCGACGATCACTCGCTCTAGGCTTCGCGCTTAGCAGACAAAATAGAAAGGGGCGCTCCGTTTTCGGGGCGCCCTTTTTGTCGGCGATAGGGTTGGGCCGATCCTGCGCGATCGCGGGAGAAGTCTCTTGTTCCCCGTTTAGGAGTCGTCACTCAGAAGTTCGTTTCGGCCGACTTCCAATCTGGCTTGAAGGCGATCACCTGCATTCCATCAGGCAGCGCTGGATTAAAGACGCGGTTGTGCCAGATCGCTGCCGCGTGGTTCGCGTTGCTTTCCTTCACACCCTTGACCTTGCATGGGATACGAAAGCTGTGGCGTCCTTGAGAAAAGTCGAGGATGCACTGGCCGGCGTCCATAAGCGCAATGGCAATCGGAGCGTCCGGCGCCATCACCGCCAGCAGACGATCACTGAAATCAGTTGAGTCTCGATAATACTCCGACTGAAGAAAGCGCAGTGCCTTCTGATATGTCTCGCGCGGGTCTGCGGACTTTTGCACCTGAAAACGGAAAAAAGCAGTGCTCTCCTCGGGCTCTTCAGGTGATAGCAGAACAGTAAGTGCGGCCAGCTGTTCTTGACCCGTACTATTCAGTAACCGGGGACACATACCGCTGGTAGGCCGTCCGCCCTGTTCCCGCATCGCCGTTTTCCGCAACTGGCACTGCCAATCCAGAAAACGATCTTTCATCTTTCTTGGTCCGGTCTTGCTCACGGCTTTCGACGACCCCAGTCACGTTCAAACACTATGATCACAACATACCGTGTCATCGCAGCGGCATCAGTCCCGCAAAAGGGGTAGTCCGCGCCAATAAGAGCATCTGAGTTTTGCACGTATCCGACGAGTGATGGCCGGATTACAGCCCTGCGTAATCAGCCTTGAGGGTTCGACTGCCGCCGCATAGGCGCCCTTAACCCGCCACTAACCATACGGAGTTTTGCCGCCCTTCATCGTTAAGAGACGTTTAGGGGCGGGCTCTATCCTTCGGGGGGTGAGCGCCGATTTTCGTTACGGGATTAGGGACGAAACCGGCTCTCGATCCATTGAGGGAGTGACCTATGCGTACGGGATTTCACCGGGCGATCGCCTTCTCTGCGGCCCTTGGTTTCAGCGTTATGGCCTCCGGTCCAGCCGCTGCGCAGGACTACGGACTATACGACGGCGGCTCATATTTCGGTTCGGACGTCATGCAATCTGACGCCACGTTCGAGGGCTGGTGGCTTGGTGCCACGGTCGGCGGCTCCACTGTTAACTACAGCACCTCACCAGGCTCCTTCGATTCCGATGGCTTTATTGGCGGTGTGATCGGTGGCTTCAGTTGGCAGCACGGGCCGTTCGTGATTGGCCTCGAGGCGGATTTTATGGGCACGGACATTGATGGCAGCGGCAGCGTCAATAGCGACGTCAACGGTGTCAAGGTCGGCTTCGATAATCTTGCAGATTTGCGCATGCGGCTCGGATACGCGTTCACGAACAATCTGTTGCTGTTCGGCACGTTTGGTGGCGCATGGGCGAGCTCGGACATCTACATGAGTGGCCCTGGAGGCGGCTTTCGCGAGACCGACTTTACCGGCTGGAGTATCGGCGGCGGCGCCGAGTACGCTTTCGAGAAGGACTGGAGCTTACGCTTCGATTATCAGTTTACGGATTTCGGAGAGGAAACGGTCAACTTCCAGGGCGGCAACAGGCAGACCTTCGATCCAGATTCCAACTCTTTCCGCGGCTCAGTCATCTATCGCTTCTAGACACCGGCACGGTGATCCGGCGGAGTGGGCAAAGGCGCCTTTGATTGCTGTTCTTGCCACAGGCGCGCGGTTCTAAGTTCTTCGTGTAGCAAATGCGCACGTCGAAGAGATTGCCGCGCCGGCACGTTACCGCGATCATGTCCGGGCGAAGCCATTTGTTGGCGGCCATGAATTCGCTTTCGACCTTCTCCGGCGAGAGGAATCGCTGTGTCTTCGGGTCGTTAAGCGTGTGCGGGATGGTGATTTGATCGTAGGCTTTTCGCGCCGCTTCGAAATAGGCTGCGGGCGATAGGCCGGAACAGGTGCCGTGTGCTCTGTATTCGTGAATGATAACGCCCTTGTCTGGCATGATGTCTTCCATCTCTCGGATCACATTAGACGGAATCCAAGGCCGCTTGCCTCGGTAGCAATCCTCTGGCCAACCGGCATCGTATTGCGGCCACAGCCCGTGCAGGATGAAGTCCGAGTCACCATCGGACTTGCATTGCGCATCTCCGCGGCGGTGTCCTTCGGTCAGGCAGTGGGTTGGAGACCAGCTCAAAACAAGCGTGTAATAGTCGAAGTCCCCTGGTTCCGCTTGCTTGTAGGCTTTGGGCCGTCCGCCGTCATAGGCCACTGCGTGTAAGCCGAGGAGCAGCGACGCAACCAGAATGGCAGCAAGCCCATAGGCTTTAAGCCGAGCCACTACTTCCTCCGAGTGCTGCCAGGATTCGTACCCAGCTGCGTGCGCCTCTCTCGAAGCTCGACAGATTGTACTTCTCGTTCGGCGAGTGGATCGCGTCGTCTTCCAAGGCAAAGCCGACCAAGAGCGCGTCCATCCCGAGCCGTGTGCGAAATGCCTCGACAATCGGAATCGAGGCACCGCAGCCGACGATCACGGGCGGCTTGCCCCACTCCACTTCAAGCGCGCGCGCCGTTGCTTGAAAGGCTGGCGCGGTCGTATCGAATCCGACAGCCGGGGATCCACCTTCGCCGCCGAAACTTGCAGTGACGTCCGCAGGGAGACGTTCGGCTACGTAGCGATGAAGGCCTTCGATGACTTTGCCGGGGTCTTGGCCTGGGACCAGCCGGAACGAGAACTTCGCGGAGGCTTCTGAAGGGATGACCGTCTTGGTGCCCGGTCCCGTATAGCCGCCGATGATACCATTCACCTCAATTGTCGGCCGACTCCAGAGCTGCTCGACAATGCTGCGATCCACTTCTCCCGCCGGGACGCTCAGTCCAACCTCGCCAAGAAAACCATCGCCGTCGAAGTTCAGTGCACGCCATGCTTCGCGTTGCTCTGCAGAGGGTTCGACTACGTCATCGTAGAACCCGGGTATCGTGATCCGGCCCTTCTCGTCGTGGAGGCCCGCAATCAGTTCGCCCAGTACACGGATGGGGTTCTGCGCAGGTCCGCCGTAAATTCCCGAATGCAGGTCGCGCGATGGCCCTTTGAGCGTGAGTTCCGAAAAGGCTAGGCCGCGCAAGAAGGCCGTGATGGCCGGGGTTTCGGCATCCCACTGGCCGGTATCGCATACGAGAGCAATGTCGGCCTTGAGGGAGTCGCCGTGAGCCTGCAGGAAGGGCTCAAGGCTGGGGCTACCAGATTCCTCCTCGCCTTCCAGAAGGACGGTGACATCGACAGGAAGCGCATCAGTTGACTCCATCCAAGCGCGGCACGCTTCGATAAAGGTCATGACCTGGCCCTTATCGTCAGAGGCGCCGCGCGCGACGATGACTTTGCCGTGGGTTGGGTGTTCGACGATTTGCGCTTCGAAGGGTGGGGCCGACCACGCCTCCAGCGGATCGGGCGGCTGAACGTCGTAGTGCCCATAAAAGAGGACGTGGGGGCGGGGCTCCCCGCGGCTTGCGGCGCGCCAGCGGGCTACCACCATTGGCTTGCCGTCCGTTGGCTCAACGGTTGCTTCAAAGCCAATGTTTCGCAAAGTCTCGGCGGACCAACGGGCCGCGTCCAAGCAAGCGTCGTGATAGGCGGGATCGGTGGAAATACTTGGGATAGCCAAGAAGTCGGTAAGACGTTCGAGTGCAGCAGCGTTAGCTTTCGTCAACGTGTCTAGAGCGTCGTCGGGAGCAGCCTCTGCCACACCTTGTGCGTTGCCGTTGTCCTGCGCTGTCATCGAGCCGCCTATTTTCTAAGTGTTCAAAGCCGAGCAATGCTTACATGGGCTGGGTCGGCCCGTAAAAAACCCGCCGACGACGCTGGCGTCCCATGACGCCACGGTCGCGGCGGGTGAACATGTTCAGCTGATTGGGACTCTATTCTCCAAGCTGGACATTGATGGCCTGGGGCCCTTTGCCCCGGCGGTCCGGCTCCGTCTCGAACGAGACGCGTGCCCCTTCGTCGAGCGCTGGCAGGCCGGAACGCTGTAGGGAAGAAATATGCAAGAATACATCTTTCCCGCCATCGTCCGGCGTAATAAAGCCGAAGCCTCGCGTGTGATTAAAGAACTTGACCGTACCGGTCTGACGCATGGGAAGCTCCTTTCCCCCTCCAATAAGGCCCCGCGCGCGCGCGGAAATTAAAGGCAAGCCTAGGAAACGGGAAAAGAAACCACGTCACTTCCCAAGGAGCGTGCGCGGCCAGCCTCAACCCTGGTTCGCAGTCTGCCCAATAAAGCGCCTCACTCTAGTTGCGTCTGCTAGTCATGCGCAAGACCCCAATGAGGTCATCGGCAATACAGATGAAGCGTTTAGTTGGGATACGGCGAATGGTTGGGTGGCCCATTGAGTTCAAAACCACCTGCTCCATAGTCGAAGCCAGGTGCTTCAATTGGCTGCTCAGGCATTTCAGGGACACCCCAGACATCACTCAAGGTCCAGGACGTGCCGCCAATGGCTGGTCCGCGATGAGGCCGCTTCAAAATACCCCCGGAGCGCTCGCTACGGGCGCCATTTTGGGCGTCGGCCGTTTCAATGGAGAGGCCAAATGATGCCGCCACAACGACAGCAGCGAGGGAAAGCGTCCTGAAGAACGCCATGTGCGTGAGCATTTGAGTAGCCTCCAATCCGGCGGGCCGAATCGACCCTTACTTTTGAGTACTCACAGTAGGTGGTTCGGGCGCCACTTGCACGCACGATCGAAGACCGATGTCTTCGACAAACCATTCGAAGTTCGACTATGCAGGCTTTTGAACCTCTTGCCTATGGCATCTGGGCAACGGTCGAGAAACTTCTGGAAGCCGTTGTGCAACCAGAGCAAAAAAGGGACGCCCGGAACTCGCCGGACGCCCCTCTCGTCAGGCAGTATCACCTCTTTGTGGAAGGTGGATCTGATTGCTAGTTGAGCCGGGTCACACTGACCTTTGCCGTCCCGGAGCTGATCATGCCCAGCTTGGCGGCGGCGGCCTTTGAGACGTCAATGACGCGTCCGCCCACAAAGGGGCCACGATCGTTGATCCGCACGACAACGGAGCGGCCGTTTTGAAGGTTTTTGACCCGCACCTTGGTGCCGAACGGCAAAGTTCGGTGGGCGGCCGTAAGTGCATTGGGATTCATGCGCTCACCGCTCGCGGTGATGGAGCGGAGTGCGTACCACGATGCGCCGCCCACCTGGGCGGCGTTCGCGGCCTGGAGCGGTAGCAGGAGAGCCACCGATAGAAGTCCCAGCAACAACAGTTTAGCGCGCATACTGACCATGCGTTTCTTATCTCCTTCAGTCTTGGGAGGCGTGCGAGCGTGCGATCCAGTTGTTTCAGAATCGGTCGCGCTCGACGTGCGACGACGCGAATTTATGGAAGAAGCTGGCGGAAAGCTGGCAGCGGCGCGGTCTTTGAAAGGCCATTTGTCGACGGCCCGGCCACTCTTTTGTCAAATATTACAGCGGCTTATCATCTGGCGGTAGGCAATCGCCGAGAATTCACAAGGTGGAGGAGCCGTGGCGCTCACGCGACCCGAGCAAGCTTGCGCACAATGACAGTTGCAGATGTCGCAAGGTCGGGGGCCGACTGCCAATAGATTAGGCCATTCGAATTTGTGCGCAAATCATCGGCCTGCATGCGCTAATCCTTGCCCTTTTTGGGACCTATTGTAACACTCTAATGAATAAGCAGATTCCAATGGGAAGAGCCAAGGACAGGAGACGATGGAACAGGAGAAGAGGGGGCCTGGCAGTCGGGAAAGCCAGTATATGTCGCGAGAAGGCGGTGGCTTGGAGCCGATGACCGGTGCACAAGCGGCGGACCTCAAGACGCTGGCCGACGAGGTCTGCGAGCCGAGTGCTTATGAACTTGGCCTGAGCCGTAGCGAGGCCTCGCGGCGTATCGATGTGCTTCGCGAGAAGATCAGAATTGGCGACCTCCCGCCGCATACTGATTAGCGCCGGTTTTCTTTGAGTCTTCTTGGTGCGCTGGCAGCGTGTGGCTTGTGGCGCGCTTCTTTTCAGTAAACGCGACTGCCATGGAGTCGCGCTGGTTTTACAGTGATATGACAAGCCCGCGCTGATCTGTTCGAACCCATCCTTCCGCGCTTGACGGATGCCGCCCGACTGGGTTCAGTGGCGCGCATGGCTACATACCCCCTGACTCGTGTCATTCGATTCTCAGCATTCGCTGGCCTGTGTGCGGCGGTGCTGATCGGTTCCGCTTCCTCCGCGGTTGCCCAAAGATGTCCTGGCGCTGCAGGCTTCAACAAATGGCTGAAAGGCTTCAAGCAGGAAGCCATCGCTGAGGGCATCTCGGCGCGCACTGTGAATTCTGCTCTGAAGGGCGTCACGTACAATCCGAAGGTCGTCGCGAAAGACCGCGCTCAAGGCGTGTTCGCGCAAGACTTCCTCACATTCCAGCGGCGCATGGCGAACAAGAACCGGCTTGCGGCTGGCAAGGCGCGTCTGAAGAGATACGCCCCGGTGTTTAAGCAGGTTGAGCAGCAATACGGCGTACCAGGACCCGTACTCGTTGCCTTTTGGGGGCTCGAAACGGATTACGGCGCCTTCATGGGCAAGATGGACAGCATCCGAGCTCTAGCGACATTGAGTTATGATTGCCGACGCCCAGAGAAGTTCCGTCCACAGCTGATGGACGCACTACGCGTTCTCGATCGAGGCGACCTCAGGCGCAATCAAATGATTGGCCCGACCCACGGTGAGGTTGGACAGTTCCAATTCCAGCCAAGCACCTATTTCAACTACGCGGTCGACTACGACGGAGATGGACGGCGCGATCTCGTGAAAAGTGTGCCTGACTCCCTTGCTTCTGCGGCGAACTACCTCGCTGCAAAGGGCTGGCAGCCCGGCCAGCCTTGGCTAGAGGAAGTGATCGTTCCGAACAATCTGCCCTGGGATCAGGCGGACGTGACTATTCAGCGTCCCCGGCTTTTCTGGTCGCAGTACGGGGTGAAATACCGTAACGGTCAGCCGGTCCCAGCGGATGCCACGCCGGCGGCGCTTCTGCTGCCAATGGGCCGGAATGGACCGGCCTTCCTGGCCTACCCCAACTTCGTCAATATCTATCTCGATTGGAACCATTCGCTGGTCTACTCGACGACCGCGGGCTACTTCGCGACGCGCCTCGCGGGCGCACCGCCGCTGCGTGCGGGCAATCCGGAGCCATTCGGCGCGGCCGATAGCAAGCAGATGCAGCGCCTGCTGCAGCAGCGTGGCTATGATGTGGGCAAGGTGGACGGCGTGATCGGCGCTTTGACACGAAAGGCCATCCGCGAGATGCAGCTTCAATATGGTCTGCCTGCGGACGGCTATCCAAGCCACGCTTTGCTGCGCAAGTTGCAGGCCGGGGGCTAAACGCCAACCGGCCTGAACGTCCGCTCGCTTTATGAGCGTGTTACTTGTTTCGCCAGAGGAGGTGATCGACTGAGATCGCCCCTGGCCCGCGTGCGACCAGCAGAAGCAGTAGCGCGAACCATAAAGCGTGCTCGGGCCAGCCAGACGGATAGACGAAGATCTGAATAACGGCGACCATGCCGATAAAGGAAAGCGCCGTCAGACGCGTCGCGAGGCCGATCACCAGCAAGATGGATCCGACCAGCTCCTGATACGTGGCGAGATAGGCAGCGACGTCTGGCGGGATGATCGGCACTTTGTATTCTTCCTTGAAGAGGAAAAACGTCGTGCTCTTCACCTGAAGGTTCTCATCCAGCTTGGTTAGGCATGAGCGCCAGAAAACCGTTGCCACAGAGAGGCGCGCGACAAGCGCGATGAGACTGTATGGAATCCGTTCGGCCAATTGCCGGCCTGCTTCCAAGAGATTGACGATTGCGGACATTTTCGACCCCTGCTGCTTCCGTTCTATCTTGGACTAAGCTAACCGAGCTTGACGTCACGGAAGGCTCATATCTCCTCACAAGCGCTTGACTGGCCCGCGAGGTTGCAAGCGCGAAAAAGCCCGGCACTAAGGCCGAGCTTTTCTACGCAAATACTCTCGCTTTCCGGACTCTGGGGAGTCTGCACGCGCTGTTGGGCGCGAACGGGGGAGACGAGACCGGAAAGCTTACGAAGACAACAGACTATTTGTACGGCACGGGGGCCGGCGGAAGCTCCGTTACAACAGCCTGCTGATGCAGATGGAAGCACCCGCCAAGGGCGAGTGTCGCGGAAACGACCGCAAGTGCGATGATGGTGCGCATAACTGATTCCCTCTACGCGTTGCGTACTCAAATCGGTACGCCACCAATTTCGCTTTATAGGCTTGAGAAACCGTTAAAGGCCGCATCGCTTTGAAACGGCCAATTTCGAATGATCGCCTGGCCCTAATGGCCAAGAAGCCCGGCGCGAACGCCAGGCTTCCGAGTCGATTTGCTTTCCCTCGCTTGCGGCGCGAGGAGCGGGTGAGAAAGATCGGTGTTCCCTGGATACGCTCGCCCGATCCGAAAGAACATGCGGCAGGAGACGACCTAGCGCGATCGATCCTTCTACCCTGGAGAGATGCTAGCGTGTGCGTCCGTGGAGCGACTTGCGTTGGATCAAGTGGACCCTACCGCTGCGCTGACCTTGGTCAGGGGGCGATCTTAGTTCCGGTTCGTCTTGAAAGTGCGTGTGCCGGGCTTGCCGGAGCGAGAGCGTGGTTTCGGCTTGCGTAAGGGAATCTCGCGATTGTGCGGCCCCATCTCGTCGAGCGAAGGCTTATGCGGCCGGGAGATGTCGACCGCGCTCGCGGAACGCTCTAGTTCCGATTGCCGTGCGAGCGGATCGTTGGCGATGGCAAGTTCCATCTGGCGTAGGCGCTTGACTTCGTCACGCAGCCGGGCGGCCTCTTCGAACTCAAGGTCGGCAGCGGCGGCGCGCATCCGCTTTTCCATGTCCTGGATGACGCTCTCAATGTTGTGGCCGACCGTGCCTTCAATGGGCGCCTGGCCATCCTCGGCGAAGCCCGCGCCGGCATCCACCAACACGTGGTCGCGCTCGTAGACGCTCTGCAAGATATCGCCGATATTCTTCTTCACGCTTTGCGGTGTGATGCCGTTAGCCTCGTTCCAGGCCACTTGCTTCTCGCGCCGCCGTGTTGTCTCCGCGATGGCGCGTTCCATAGACCCCGTCATGCCGTCTGCGTAGAGAATCACTTTTCCGTCCACGTTGCGAGCCGCGCGGCCAATGGTCTGCACGAGCGATGTTTCGGAGCGCAGGAAGCCTTCCTTGTCCGCATCGAGAATTGCGACGAGTGCGCATTCAGGAATATCGAGACCTTCGCGGAGGAGGTTGATGCCAATCAGCACATCGAAGGCGCCAAGCCTCAAATCGCGAATGATCTCGATGCGCTCAAGCGTCTCCACATCCGAGTGCATGTAGCGGACGCGCAAGCCCTGCTCGTGCATGTACTCGGTGAGATCTTCCGCCATGCGCTTCGTCAGCGTGGTGACGAGCACCCGATAACCGTTCGCAACTACTTTTCGCGTCTCGTCGATCAAGTCGTCGACCTGGGTGGTGGCGGGGCGGATCTCGACCGGTGGATCGACCAGCCCCGTAGGCCGAATAACTTGCTCCGCGAATACACCGCCTGTTTGGTCCAGCTCCCAGCCGCCGGGCGTCGCCGAAACGTAGACAGTCTGCGGCCGCATCGCGTCCCACTCTTCGAAACGCAAGGGGCGGTTGTCCATGCAAGAGGGCAGGCGGAAGCCATATTCGGCCAGCGTCGATTTGCGCTTGTAGTCGCCCCGGAACATGGCGCCGATCTGGGGCACGGTGACGTGGCTCTCGTCCACGAAGACGAGCGCGTTGTCGGGTAGATACTCGAACAGAGTCGGCGGTGGCTCACCTGGCTTTCGTCCGGTTAGGTATCGCGAATAGTTTTCGATTCCAGCGCACGAGCCCGTGGCCTCAATCATCTCGAGATCGAACAAGGTCCGCTGCTCGAGCCGCTGCGCCTCCAGCAGCCGCCCGGCGCCGTTCAACTCGACGAGACGCTGTTTGAGCTCTTCTTTGATCCCGCGCACAGCCTGCTTCAACGTGGGCTTGGGCGTCACATAGTGAGAGTTCGCATAGATTTTTACGATGGCGAATTCATCGGTCTTGGCGCCGGTCAGCGGGTCGAACTCGACAATGGACTCAATCTCGTCACCGAACAGGGAGATACGCCAGGCCCGATCATCCAAATGGGCTGGCCACAACTCGATCGTATCGCCACGAACGCGGAAGCTGCCGCGCGCGAAATTGACGTCGTTGCGCCGGTATTGCAGCGCCACGAGGTCTGCCATCAACTGGCGCTGCTCGATACGGTCACCACGCTTCAGACTGAACGTCATGGCGGTGTAGGTTTCGACCGAGCCGATACCGTAGATGCAGGACACGCTGGCCACGATCACCACGTCATCGCGCTCCATCACGGCGCGCGTTGCCGCATGGCGCATGCGGTCGATCTGTTCGTTGATGGAAGAGTCTTTCTCGATATAGGTGTCCGTGCGCGGGATATAGGCTTCGGGCTGGTAGTAGTCGTAGTAGGAAACGAAATACTCCACCGCATTGTTGGGAAAGAAGGTCTTGAACTCGCCATAGAGCTGCGCCGCGAGAGTCTTGTTGGGCGCCAGGATAAGGGCGGGACGCTGGGTTTGCGCGATGACCTGGGCCATTGTGAATGTCTTGCCTGACCCCGTGACGCCGAGCAGCACCTGGTCGCGCTCCTTCGCGTCTGCTTGGGCCACGAGTTCGGCAATTGCCTGGGGCTGGTCACCCTTCGGTTCCATGTCCGTCGAAAGGTCGAGCGCCACGCCGCCCTCAGACTTTTCCGGCCGATCAGGCCGATGAGGCGTGAAGGCCATGGCCGCGCCCGTGACGAGTGGATGGTCCTGGATGAGCGGCTGAGGCGCTTCGCCGAAGCCCGGGTCACGGCGGTCGCCGGATACAGGCATGCCTGCGGCTTCGCCCGTGACGGCGCGTGGTTCCGCGCGGGACCCGAATGTCTTTGGAGCGCGAGGGGGCATGCTTCGAATATGGCGGTGTGGAGGGGTGTTGGCTAGGGGCCGGAACCTATGCTGCGCGGGCGATGATCACGGCCATCCAAAGGAACGCGATGAGCTGGACACCGAATAGTGCGCCACGAATCGGTGCGGTCGTGTTGGTGACGGGCAGGGCCATGTGGACCACACTCTGGGCGATCCGCGCGATCAGGATGGCGATAGCAAGCTGATCGAGGCGCGGCGTGTCGATACCGGCAACAGCTGCGATCAATGCGAGCGCGCCAAAGATGGGCAGGCTCTCCAAGCAGTTGGCATGGGCTCTTGTGGCGCGAGCGTAGAAATCCGTTCCTTCCACAGCGCCGCCTGAAAAGTCCGCGAAGTTGGCCTGCTTCGAGAGAATGAGGCGCCAGCGATGGACTGCCACGCCTGAAAGGAGGACGAGAATCGTCCAAACTGCAAATGCTAAAAGGACCCATAGTGGCGTTGTCATGATTGCGTTCCTACTATTTTAGCTAGCGTTGCCAATAGCAGCGAACCGGGGCGTGTCGATGGAGCGGTTCGCTGCAGTGCCGGTACGACTAAGTCTGCTCTCAAACACTTCGCTCCATGTTTCAGCACTATTGTCCCTTATTGTGGCTGTGGCTCGTTTGGGCTTGAACCTGTGTCGACCATAGGTTTTTGTGTCGCGAATCGATCTGATCGCTGAAGGAGTCTAACGAACCCTTCGCGCTGCACCCAACGTCTTTGAAATCAGGATGGACGCGCAATGGAAGACGATACCCACTCGACCGCTCTTCTGTATCTGATGCGCGATACGCCACTTTGGCTTATCGGCGTCGTTGTGACTGTTGTCATCGTTGGATATGCGGTCGGGCTTATGCTGCTGACGCGCTATCGGGTCGGCGCCGACAAGCTGAAAGAGAATAATGAGGTCGCCGGCTTCAAATATGCGGTGGTCGGGGTCCTGTATGCGGTGCTGTTGGCCTTCGTTGTTATCGCCGTCTGGGAGGACTACAGCGAAACAGAAAACTCGGTTCGAGACGAATCGAAGGCGGCGATTGATCTCTATCATGTGGCGCTCGCATTTCCTCAGAAGGGCGAGGAAATCCAGGCGGCGATCAAGGAGTATACCAGTAGTGTGTACAACGATTCATGGGACGCCATGGCGCTTGGCGGGCGAAGTGAGCGTGTCGCGCGGAATCTCCGAGCGCTCAACGAGTCGATCCTGGCGCTTGAACCCAAGACCCCGAAAGAGCAGGTGCTTTTTGAACACGCGCTTAAGCTCCTGACCCTCATCACCGACAATCGGAACGAACGATTGGATAGCGCAAATGGATCCATAGCAGGTGTGCTGTGGTTCGTCTTGGTCGTGGGCGGGATGGTCACCTTGGGCTATCCAGCCTTCTTCGCCTCATCCAATCTGGACGCTCAGATATTGATGACCGGGTCGCTCGCGGCGTTGCTGGCGCTGACGCTGTTCTTGGGGCTTGCCTTCGACTTTCCGTTCACGGGCGATCCGCATATCTCAAAGGCGCCTTTCGCCGACGCATTGTTGCAGATGGACTAGGTCTGCGCCGCTCCCGACGGAAGAGAACACGACACGCTGTACACTGCCGATCGACATCGCGGTCGGCAAAAAGCGCATCTTGCACTGCAAAATCGCCGGCTCACTTCTTCGGAAAAACACGAATCGATTGTGTGCGTAGCGCGCCAACAGATGTATCTTGACTCGCATTGCAAGAGATTCGTTTGTTGCAGGACAACGCTGTTCACGTGTTGAATTGCAACAACACGATTTATATGTGCGTATACATAACAAAAAGAGTTCACTTGCCATGTGGTGCGGCAAGCCTGGAGCACTAGTGGAGCGTAATCTGGAGTACGCGTCCTCGTGAACGGATCGCTGAGCGACACCAAACAGCATCGGAGCAAACCAATGGCTACGAGAACAACTGGGAAGAAACGAACTGCGGCCAGAAAGACAACGGCTCGCAAAACAGCAGCACGCAAAACAGCAGCACGTAAGACGACAGCACGGAAAGCGGCCGCCCGAAAGACTGCGGCAAGGCGGAGCACAGCGCGTAAGTCGGCTGCTCGGAAAACAGCGGCTAGGAAGACTGCAGCCCGCAAGACCGCCGCCCGGCGGAGCGCGGCACGCAAGACTGCGGCGCGTAAGACAGCTGCTCGGAAGTCGACAGCGCGCAAGTCAGCAGCGCGCAAGTCAGCAGCGCGTAAGACAGCTGCCCGTAAGACAGCTGCCCGTAAGACAGCTGCTCGGAAGTCGACCGCTAGGAAGTCCGCAGCTCGCAGAACTGCAGCCCGCAAGACAGCTGCTCGTAAGTCGACTGCCAGAAAGTCTGCTGCCCGCAAGACAGCAGCTCGGAAGTCGACCGCTAGGAAGTCCGCAGCTCGCAGAACTGCAGCCCGCAAGACAGCTGCTCGGAAGTCTACTGCCAGAAAGTCTGCGGCTCGGAAGACTGCCGCGCGGAAGTCGACTGCCAGGAAGTCAGCAGCTCGCGGAACCGCAGCCCGGAAGACCGCTGCAAGGCGGAGCACGGCGCGCAAAGCGGCTACGCGGAAGACAGCCGCCCGCAAGTCGACGGCCCGGAAGTCTGCGGCTCGGAAGACAGCCGCCCGGAAGACAGCGGCCAGGAAGTCCACTGCACGCAGATCTGCTGCCCGGAAAACAGCTGCTCGCAAAGGCACGGCGCGTAGGTCCGCGGCGAAGAAATCAGCGCGAAAGGCATCTGCTCGAAAGGCGACGGCCAAAAGGGCCGTTGCCAAGAAAAGGGTCGCTAAAAAAAAGTCCGCCGCTAAGAAGAAGACTGTCGCCAGGAAGTCGGCGGTAAAGAAGGCGGCTGCAAGGAAGACGACTGCTCGGAAGGCGGCCGCTAAGAAGGCCGTGACTAAGAAGAAGGTTGCCAAAAAGGCGGCCTCCAAGGAGGCGGCCGTCAAGAAGGTTGCAGCAAAGAAGGCGGCTCCCAAAAAAGCAGCCCCCAAGAAGGTTGCTCCGAAGAAGGCCGTCACAAAGCCGATGACGCTACCACCTAAGCCGGTGGCGCCAGCGCCTAAGCCGGTGGCTCAGCCGGCACCGACCCCGCCTGCTGCTCAGCCGGCGCCAAGGCCGCCGTTGGCACAGCCTTCGCCGACGCCGTCGCAACCCTCGTCGCCGGGTCTCGGCAGCGCACCGCCTCGGCCGGAGGGGCCTGGGAGTGCGATCCCGGGTTACCAGCCGCCGCGGCCGCCTATGCCTGGAAGCACGCCGGGACCAGCGCCCACGCCCATGCCTTACCGGCCATCGTGGGCTCGGGACGACGACTAGACAGTTTGCGGAACAAAACACAAAGGGCCAGCCCAAGCGCTGGCCCTTTCTTTTCTGTCTTATCTCAAGCGTTCAAGGCACAAGCCACGCGCAGCGTTTGCGGCCGATCTTTGTGTGCCATGGTCTCAAGTGAACGTGACTGACATTCAGACGCCGCGGAAGATGTTCCCGATGGCGAGGATCACATAGGCAGCAATCGCGACCCAGAACTTATACTCACCAATAATCGGCAGCGGCATAAACGTGCTGAGGACCGCCAGAATCGCCAGAACGACCGAGATAACAAAGATCATGGTAGTTGGTGCTGATAGATTCATCGTCAAACCCTCCCTCATGTTGACGTGACGATCCTAATGGGTTTCTGTGACTTTGCGAGCGCGGAACCGTGGCGCTAGGGCCACAGTCGCGATCGTCTTTTGGGGGCTAATCGCCAAGAATATAGGAGACGTGGGTATGGCGCCGATGATGCGGCTCATCCTTGGGCTTGGTGTACTCGTTCTTATTCTCTCGGCGGTTGCGCTGGGGCTTCCCGCCTATGTCACGGCGACGCGCTCCGTGACCATCAACGCGCCCGAGTATGTGATCTACCCATACTTGAACAATCTTCGCCGCCAGAAGGAGTGGGCTCCTTGGGCGGTAAAAGATGAGAATATCAAGATGACCTATTCAGGCCCCCAGGAGGGTAACGGCGCCAAGGTGGAGTGGGAAAGCAGTGTTCCTGCGGTGGGTAACGGCAGCCTCCAGATTGTGGAGTCCAACCCATCCAGCAAGCTGGTCCTTGCGGCTGATGTCAAAGATACGCAAGGAAACAGTACGTTCGATCTAGCGCCGGACGGTGCCGGATCGAAAGTGACTTGGACCTTTGGCTTCGAGTCTGGCTCTAGCCCGATCAAGCGCTGGAAGGGCCTGATGCTCGACGGCTATATCGGCGATGTCTACGAAGAGGGTTTGGCGAAGCTGAAGGAGACTGTGGAGGCCTCGCGCGCTCAGGCTACGCCTCGACCGGCACCCGTCGCGCCAGTGGCACCTATCGTGCCAGTGTCGCCCGCGCCCACGCTACCGGAGACTGCTGAAGGCGGCGAGACGGTCGTCCCTGAACAGGTGCCGGCCCCCGAAACGCCGGCGGAGCAGCCCTAGCGCGTTGCGGGCGATCTCAGGCGCTGACAGGCTTACAGCGTTTTGACTCAGCCCTGATTCACGTCCGTGTTTGTGTGTGACTCAACTTCCTAGATTTCCAGGAGGTTTGTCTGGCCTCCTTTCTCGTCGCCGCCGGGCTTGACTTGAGCCTGCGCCCGGGCCGGCGAAGCCGGACTCGGGTGGCCATCCACGTCTTGACGCAAGCTCCGCTTTCGTGGATGCCCGGATCAAGTCCGGGCATGACGGTCTTTAAGATACCGATCCCTCTGAACTTCAGATGCTCTGGTGCTTGGATAACGCGCCGCAATTCGCGAAAAACCGGTTCCCACCTTTTCGCAAGATGCTCTAAAGCTTGCGTTGTTGCCCTACAGTGTTCTCCGAGGGAACTTCTTTCTGAGCCTTGTGGGTTGCCCGCATAATCAAGTTGTCCAGCGGGCTACAGTCGAAGAGGCCTGCCTCGCCCCTCGTGCCTTCTGGCTGCCCAGAGCCGAGATGCGGATCGACGACAGGGTGGCCCGTTACGCGATAGACGCAGGTCGCGCCATCGTTGGCGGTAAAGGTGATGCTGTCGCCGATGTTAACCTTGCCGGAACCGACATCGCCAAGCGCGACATCGCCTTCCTCGGCGTGCGGGCCGGACTTTGAGCTGGCGAGTGAGGCGCTCTCGTTGCGGGAAGCTTCAAATTCCGACGCAAGTTCCGTCATGTCACGTAAGGATGCACTAAGGCCCAGGCGCTCTACTTTCGCCGAGGGCAGGGGAGACATGCGCGACGAGACGTTTTGCCAAGGCCAGGCTTCGGTGGCCGGCTGACCCGAGAGCGCGGTATTCCATGCGCTTTGCCGAAGGGTGTGAGCAAGCCCGTCTCGCTCCATTGTGGAAACGGCATCGCCAATTTCGGAAGCCCCAAACAGTGCAAGAAGCGCGGCTGAGACGACGAGCGTCGCCTTTACCACAACGCGCCGACGGCCGGCTTTCGCATTAGAGGGCGTCAATTTCCCTGTCTTCATCAGGTTCTCCTCCGATTTCGCTGTGGAGCGGCCTTAGCGCGTACCGGATGCGAACGCGACTGCAGCGCAACATAACCAAGAGATACAAGGAGAAAAACGCACAGTGCCAAGGCTTCTATCATTCCCAAGGGTCCCGTCACTTTCCTTTGGTCTTAAGCCTACGCCCGAGCCTAGGGACTCCGGCGACAGGGAACAGCCCGGGTCAGAGCTGATTCCTGCACGATCACAGAGAGTACCACAGAGTAGGGCCTCTGAAAGAGGCCTTGGTGGGGCGTTTCCATGCTGAAGTGGGCGCTTTACAGGACAAATACAAGCTCTCCTTGAGGGAAGAATCAGTCTAACTTATTGTACTGTATGAGCTTTACGGATCAGATCTGCGTTTCGCACAGCGGCTCTCATGCGGGCTGCAATGACCCTGGTAGCACGCAAGAGTAGCAACTAGCGGTCCACTTTTCACCCGTCAACGTGGTCTCAAGCTCAACGGCCGTCGCACTTTGCCGCCGCACTCTCACGCCGGCCAGCACGTCTTTGCCAGCTGGGGCGTCTGCACCGGAATCTATTGTGCAATGCACTTGCGACAGAACAGGCGCGCGCCTAGGGTTGCCGAAACTTTCCGCAGCGCTTGCAATTTGCAGCCCTCAGATACCGTTAGGAGTACTACTCAATGGGACTCGTCTCCCGCACGCTTGAACGGGTGAAGCCGTCGCCGACCATGGCCATAACGGGCAAGGCTCGCGAAATGAAGGCGGCCGGCTTCGACGTCATCGGTCTTGGCGCCGGTGAGCCTGATTTCGATACGCCGGACCACATCAAGGCCGCTGGTATTGAGGCGATTCAACGGGGCGAAACGAAATACACGGCCGTCGACGGAATTCCAGAACTGAAACAGGCGATTTGCGAAAAATTCGCGCGCGAGAATGGTCTTGAATACAAGCCAACAGAAGTGACGGTTGGCAGCGGCGGCAAGCACGTCTTGTACAACGCGCTCCTGGCGACCCTTGATCCCGGCGATGAGGTTCTGATCCCTGCGCCCTACTGGGTTAGCTATCCGGATATCGTGCTGCTGGCCGGTGCGACGCCAGTCATTGTCGAGACGAAACTCGAAGATGGCTTCAAGCTGACTCCCGAGGCCTT
Source organism: Pseudomonadota bacterium (assembly GCA_039177935.1). Lineage (GTDB taxonomy): Bacteria > Pseudomonadota > Alphaproteobacteria > Rhizobiales > Methyloligellaceae > Methyloceanibacter. Next base: position 104,430 of record JBCDFN010000001.1, read on the forward strand.
GGAAAAGGCCATCACACCCAAGACGAAATGGTTCATCTTCAATTCGCCATCGAACCCCACTGGATCCGCCTACACGCACGGTGAGATCAAGGCGCTAACCGATGTGTTGCTGCGCCACGAGAGGGTTTGGACCCTTTCCGACGACATATATGAGCACTTGGTCTATCAGGGCTTTGAGTTTTCAACACCGGCACAGGTGGAGCCCAAGCTCAAGGACCGCACGCTGACCATGAACGGCGTGTCCAAGGCGTATTCAATGACGGGCTGGCGGATCGGCTATGCGGGTGGCCCGGCCGAACTCATCAAGGCTATTGGCAAGCTGCAATCGCAGTCCACCTCGAACCCGTGTTCGATAAGCCAGTGGGCGGCCGTCGAAGCGCTACGCGGGCCTCAGGACTTTCTCGGGGATTGGGTCAAGGCCTTTCAAGAGCGCCGGGACCTCGTCGTGGCCATGCTGAACGATGCAGACGGCATTACCTGTGCGACGCCTGAAGGTGCGTTCTATGTCTACCCGTCTTGCTCAGGTGTGATTGGCAAGAAGACCCCCAAGGGTGAAACAATCGGCAGCGATGGCGATTTCGCCGCGCAACTCCTGCAGGAGGAGGGCGTGGCGGTCGTGCATGGCGCAGCATTTGGACTGTCGCCGTTCTTTCGGATTTCTTATGCCACGGGACTCGAAGCGCTGCGGGAGGCTTGCACGCGCATTCAGCGTTTTTGCGCTAGTCTCGACTAGACGCACAGGGCGATCAAAAACGAAAAGACGAATAAGGGGGCGGGGACATGTCCGAAGAGTCAGTAATGAAGTTCTCTAAGCTCAGCACCGCAAACCAGATCGCGGGCAAGATCATGGAGATCCGCAAAGGTGCTGTGACGGCTATTGTCTATGTGCAGATTGCCGGTGATACGATGGTCGAGGTCAGTGTGACGATCGCCTCCCTTGAGACATTGAAGCTCTACGAGGGTAAGGCGGTCACGTTGATCATCAATCCCGTCGACATCATGATTGGTTGCGAATAGCACCGGTTTTCAATGCATGACCCTGAATTCTCGTGAATTCTTGGGACAAGGAAGCGGCACGTGTGCGGTGCGGCTTGTTCCCCAAGAGTCCTGGCGTCATCAACCCCAGAGAGTTATGGACCAACGCGTCGTAGACCAACCCCATACTGTCGTCGACAAGCCCCATACGGTTGTCGATCGTACCGCCTGCGTACTGCGGCTGGAAAAGGGACGCGGCGTTGGGTTTGCGGAGTATGGGGCACCCGAGGGTTTGCCCGTGATCGTGCTGCACGGGACGCCTGGTTCGCGGATGCTATTCGAAAGCACCGATGCCGTTGCCCGCAAAATGGGTTTCAGGATCGTTGCGCTTGATCGCGCCGGCTATGGCCTCTCGGATCCGCACCACCACGCAACCTTGAAGGATACAGCTTACGACATCCAGGCCTTGGCGAATGGGCTAGGGATCAACCGTTTCTTTCTTCTTGGCTTCTCGGGCGGTGGACCCCATGCCCTGGCGGCGGCTCTGCTGATGAGAGACCGCATCCAGCAGGTTGGGCTTATCTCGCCAGTCGGGCTCGTTGCCGATGCGAAACGCGTATCGATGACCAGCCTACAGCACTTTATTTTCTCCTATCTGGGACATTCCGAGACAGCCGCGCGGGCGTATTTTCAGAGTGTTCGCGCGATGATCACCTGGATGCCCAATAGCTCCGAGCTGCTTGTCACGCAGTATGCCACGCAGACCGATCGCGACATCCTCGATCAGTACGGGCTCCGGCATTCCCTGGGCACAAGCATGTATGAGGGCTTGAGCCGATCCGTCGAGGGCGCCGTCCAGGACCTGCGCCTGTACTGCCGCCCTTGGGGTTTGAACCTGCACAAGCTGGAGACACCTGTCACGATCTGGCAGGGGAGCGACGACACGATCGTGCCGCCCGAAGCCGCCTATCGTCTTGCTGATGTCCTGCCGAATTGCCGTCTCGAAGTGCAAGAGGGCATGGGCCATTATTGGCTGTTTGGTGCGTTCGAGCGCATCTTGGACAGAATTCGGACGAAGCCGCCGCGCAGGAATCGCGGATCTCGCGGGCCTGTCGCGCCAGCGTAACGGCGGCCGGATACTCAGCCCTACGCTTCGGCTGAACTCTGTGATCCAATGCCAGTCCGATGACAGTGGCTTTCACACATTGTGCGCTTCAGGCGGCCGACCTCGACAAGTCCGTTGATTTTTATGCGCGCTATTGCGGCATGGAGATCGTCAAAGAGCACGGAACTGGCAAAAAGCGCGTGGTCTGGCTGGCCAGTCCCAGTGCTGGCGACCGGTTTGTTCTTGTGCTCCTGGGCGGCGGGGCTGTCCGGGATCAAGAGCCAGCCGACATGACCCATTACGGGTTCGGTGTGGCCAAGCGCGAGGAGGTGGACCGCATCGCAGCATTGGCCAAGGAAGACGGTTGCCTCCACTGGGAGCCGCACGAATACGCTCCGCCCACGGGTTATCTCTGCGGCGTCAAGGATCCCACGGGCTACATCGTCGAATTCTCGTTCGGACAGCCGCTCGGGCCACACGCGTCCGCTGGCTAGGCCCAGGACGTCAGTTCTGGCTGTAGATGCGGCAGCAACAGTCTTTCAGCCCGTCGGGCCGAAAGTCGCAGACGAGCTTCTCCTGTGCGCTGCGGCAGGCCTGAGGTGGGGCGTTGGCGGCAAGCCCCCGGCTGCAGGTTTGTCGGTAGGCGATGCAGTGTCCGCCGAGCCGCTCCGAATTGGGTGGACAACCGCCGGTTCCTGCGCTGCCACTTGCTGCGCCTCCTGTGGCGGGCGCTGACGCCGGCGCTTCATTCTTGTTGCCGCCCCAGAGCGCGCCACCGCCCCAGAGGCCACCGCCGCCGCCGCCCCGCAGCGGGCCTCCTGACGTCCCGTCGGTCGGAGCACTCGGTTTCCCGCTATCTGGAATACTGGGCATTTTTCCGCGGCGAATAGCGCCCCCCTCCGAGCGGCAGCGATAGCCTTCGGGTGTGTTCCCGCAAACGATTTTGGCGCGTTGGACAAGTGTGCTTTCCGGAACAGGCGGCGCGGATATCGCGGCAGCCTGGTCACGGCCCGTGGAGACCGGCGTAAGCCATAGGACAATCAGCAACGCGAACGCAGTGACAAGACGCATGAGAAGAAACTCCCGACAGCATTGAGCGACACCATACTGTTTTGGCTTTCCAATCAGAAGGGGCGAAGGCTGCGGCGTAAGGAGTTGAAGACGGCAGGCCTTGCCACAATCGGTTTCCCTTGTCACGATGGTGTCGTGAAGGCTCGCGTAGGGACGAAGGGCCAACAAAAATGGCCCACCTTGCGCGTTTTGCAAGGGAGGAAGATATGGGCCAAGCGCAGGGCCAACCAGCCCGCAGCGCCCGCTGCATCGCACTGGTTGGCCCCTATCTCAGCGGTAAGACAACACTTCTTGAGGCTATTTTGGCGCGGACCGGCGCCATCACCCGCCAGGGGTCGACTGTCGCCGGCAATTCGGTCGGCGACGCCTCCGACGAAGCCCGCCATCACGGCATGAGCGTCGAGCTCAACGCCGCCACTGTCGACTATCTCGGCGACACGTTCACATTTCTCGACTGCCCAGGCTCGATTGAGTTCCAGTCCGATGCGGCCAATGTGTTGAGCGCGTGCGATGCCGCAGTTGTGGTTTGCGAGCCGGACGAAAAGAAGGTTCCGGCCCTGCAACTCATCTTGAAAAAGCTTGAGGACAAGGGGGTGCCTCACTTCCTGTTCCTGAACAAGATCGACAAGGCCGAAGCACGCGTGCGCGATATCATTCCGATGCTTCAGCCCGCGTCGAGTGTGCCGCTCGTGCTGCGCCAGGTGCCGATATGGGAGAACAATATCGTTACGGGCTTTATCGATCTCGCGCTGGAACGCGCTCACGTTTATCGCGAGCATGCCACGTCCGAGGTAATTGAGATTCCCGATGCGCTCACCGAGCGGGAACAAGAGGCGAGGTTCTCGATGCTTGAACAGCTCGCTGATTATGACGACGAGCTGATGGAGCAGCTTCTCGAGGACGTGCCGCCGCCGCGCGACAAGGTATTTGACGACTTGGCCTTGGACCTTCGCGAAGGCGTGATCTGTCCTGTGCTTCTCGGGTCGGCAGAGAACGGCAACGGGATTGTCCGACTTCTCAAGGCTCTCCGTCACGAAGCTCCCTTCGTGGAAGCCGCCGCGGAACGTCTCGGCGTTGCAGATGCAAAGTCTTGCGCCTTCGTGATGAAGACAATCCATACAGCCCATGCGGGCAAGCTCTCGCTGGCGCGGGTTTTCGCTGGAACATTCGCCGACGGAGACTCGGTCTTCGGCGGCGCCAGTGAGGAGCGCATCGCGGGGACCTTCGATGTCCTCGGTCAAGAGCCCGTTAAGCGTGGACCGGGTCAGCCAGGTGACACGATCGCCTTTGGGCGCCTCGAGAACGTGAAGACCGGCGATACCCTGTCGACAGACAAGGCCAGCGCTCAGGTGATCCAGCAGACCGAAATGCCGCAGCCCGTCTTCGGTCTGGCACTCGTCGCCAAGGAGAAGAAGGATGAGGTCAAGCTGACCGCAGGCCTTGCGAAGCTTGTCGAGGAAGACCCGTCGATCTCGATCGCTCACGATCAGGATATGGGTCAGATGATCCTCTGGGGGCAGGGGGAGATGCACTTGCGCGTCGCTCTGGAGCGCTTGATCAGCAAATACGGCGCGGCGGCGTCGACCTATCCGCGGGAGGTCCCCTACAAAGAGACGATCCGGAAGTCTGCCCAGGTTCGCGGGCGCCACAAAAAGCAGTCCGGTGGCCACGGCCAGTTCGGTGATGTGGTGCTCGACATCAAGCCGCAGCCGCGCGGTGGCGGCATCACCTTCTCGGAGACGATCACCGGCGGTGTTGTGCCGAAGAACTATATCCCCTCCGTCGAGCACGGCGTTCGCGACTATCTAGGCTCGGGGCCCCTAGGTTTTCAGGTTGTGGACGTGGCGGTGTGCCTGGTTGATGGCTCCTACCATTCGGTCGACAGCTCGGACATGGCGTTCCGGCAGGCTGGGCGCCTGGCGATGTCAGAAGGATTACCTCAGTGCCAGCCCGTCCTGCTGGAGCCCATTATGGCCGTTGACATCGCCGTGCCCTCAGAGGCGACCCCTCGTGTCAACTCCATCGTCTCCTCGCACCGGGGCCAGATCCTCGGCTTTGACGCTCGTCCTGGCTGGCAGGGTTGGGACGTGGTTCAAGCCCAGATCCCCGAGGCCGAGATCCAGAATCTGATTGTGGAACTGCGGTCGGCTACGGCCGGCGTCGGGACATTCCAGGCCCGGCACGACCACTTGGCTGAGCTGGTTGGCAAGGCTGCCGACCAGGTTTTGTCGCACCGCCGCGATCAGGCTGCCTGACCGGGGTCAGTCCGGCGTGGGTAAGGTGACTCGTTTTGGGTCGCCTAGTAGGTGCGGGGCTACCAAATTTTGGCCCCGGGCCTTGCCCCGCGCCGCCCATACCGGTAGACGATGGTGCCTTATACTTTCGTATTATGTCCGTTAGCTTCCAGAGGGTAATCCCATGACTGTATTTCCAGCTCTCGAAATCCCCGAGACGCTTGCCGCGGGCCCCGGGCCCGGCAACACTGATCCGCGCGTGCTTGAGGCGTTTGCCAAGACTGGCGTCGCCGACCACATGCAGGCGGACGTGCTTCGCGGGATGATCGAGGCGAAGAAGATGCTCCGCGATCTGTGGGGCACGAAGAATCTCTTCACATTCGGCGTGGCCGGCACCGGCTGGTCCGGTCTCGACTGCATGGAGGGTTTGATCCTTCCGGGCGACAAGGTCGTGTCTTTCGCCAACGGCACGTTTTCCGGCATTGACGACCTCACCATCCGCATCAAGGCATCCTCGCTTGAGGATTTGGCCAAAGACTCACTCGACCCGCATCCGGCCAATGTCCATACGGTCACCGTGCCCCATGGCCAGTCCGTTACGGGCGACATCGTTGAGGCTGCGCTCGCCGAGCACAAGCCGATGTGGGCGTTCATGGCGCACTGGGAGACCGGCTCTGGCCGTGTAAATGACATTCAGGGCTTCTCAGATGCTTGCGTGAAGCACGGTGTCATGGGCCTTGTCGATGCCGTGTCGAGCCTTGGCGTCGGCGACTTCAACATCGACGACTATCCGGGCGTGGTGGCTTGGGGGTCTTGTCCGCAGAAGGGCGTTCTGTCCCTGCCGCTGACGTATGCGCCCGTCAGCTTCACGGATAAGGCCATCGAAGTTCTTAAGGCCCGCGGTTGCTACAGCTTCGTGCACAACCCGATCTTTGAGGCGCGTCACTGGGGCATCATCGAGGGCAAGGACGTCGACACGCCGACCTACCACCGGACCCATTCGGGTTACGCGGTTGCGGCCTTCCATGAAGCGCTTCGCATCATTCTCGGTTATGGCCGCGCCCGTAAGGCATCGGACTACAAGTATCACGAGGCCGCGCTGCGCCAGGCCGTTGAGGCTATGGGCTGCGAAGTGACCTCGAACATGCCGAGCCTCGTTGTGCTGAATCTGCCGGGCAAGCTGGCTGGCCGCGAGAAGGAGCTGGTCCAAGGTGCTCGTGCGCAAGGGTTCGGCATCTGGCCGACGCTGTCGGAGCCGGTTCAAGTCCGTATCGGTATCCTCAACCAGCTGGCGCCGGAGCAGATCACGGAGATCGTGAGCCGCTTCGCCGACGCCATGCTGGCCATGGGTGCCGAATTCGACAAGGCCGCAGTGATGAACCAGCTGAAGTCCTATTACGCCAAAGCAGCGTAGGGCTGGCTTCACGCGGGCGCTGAAAGTACCCGCACTACAACACGTACTGAAAGTGGCCGGTCCTGAGAAGGGGCCGGTCATTTTCATGATGACAAGGGCTTGTGGGGCGCGGAGGTGCCCCAGCGCACTACCTCGTCATGGCCGGGCTTGACTTGAGACTGCGCCCGGGCCGGCGAAGCCGGACCCGGGTGGCCATCCACGTCTTTCTGGCGGCACCCCACATTCGTGGATGCCCGGATCAAGTCCGGGCATGACGGTGTTTAACCTGCCGATCCTTATGATGTTCAAAACACTCTAATCTGTCCGAGGATTCTGCGTGCGCCATTCGCCGGGCCGCTGGAAGGTGCCGGCCCACATTCCTTTGCTTTGCGCGCGGGCTTCGCTCTCGGCCCCTGCATACGTGTAATTCGTCTGGCGGCCGAGATCGATGGCGAGCCCTTCGCGCACCATGGCCTCGCCCACATCCGGTACGCCTTTGGCGCTGCATTGAGCGATGTTCCGGCTGTATTTGTCCGTCGCCTTCTCGATGCAGGACACCTCGCCACCCCTGATGAGTTTGGCGAGTTCGCGCTTCGCGGCACGGCCACAATCCCATTCCTTGCCCTTGGCGTTGGTGCAGGTCTGGTTAAGCTCCGGCGCGTCGATAGCGAAGATGCGATACTCCTCGCCGCTCGCGGTCCGAAGGGAGTCGCCGTCGACCGCCGTTATCTTTGCGCCGGGCCCGATCAGTTCGGACTCCATGCCGCAATAGCGGTTCAGGAGCAGGACCAGTCCCAATACGATCAGGAGCGCGATTGCCCGCCCAAGCTGATTGATGAGCGTCTGTCGTGTCGTCTTAGGTCGCCGTCGGCTTGAAGAACGCCGGGTGCGGGAGGATGTCTTCCGAGCCATTAGCCGCCGTCAATCTGGGCGCCGACGATTGCAATTGTCTGCTGGTACACACTGGCGGCATTCCAACCCTGGATCGCCCGGTAGTTCGGCTGTCCGGGCTGATAGCCTGCGCCAGGACGCCAGCCATGGCCGCGCAGGAAATTGGCGGTCGAGGCGAGGGCATCAGCCTTGTTGTTCAGATTGACCCGGCCGTCGCCATTGCCGTCAACGCCATAGAGAATGACATTCCGAGGCAGAAACTGAGTATGCCCGATCTCACCATGCATCGCGCCCACTTGTCGGGGACTTAAGGTACCCCGGTCCACCATCTGCAGCGCTGCATAGAGATGCGGTGTGAAGAACTGGGGACGCCGGCAGTCATAGGCGAGGGTCGCGACAGCCGAGAGCGTGTTCTGCCGGCCCATATAGCCGCCGAAGCCGGTCTCCATCCCCCAGATGGCGAGCAGGGGGCCCGGTGGCACGCCATAACGACGCTCAATGGACTTGAGCAGTGCCGCATTGGATCGCTTGTAGCGCTTCCCTTGCGAGGCAATGGCGGAGGCCCCGCGCTTCTTCATGAACTGATTAAGGGACAGCTTGAAGCTGCGCTGATTCCGGTCGGCCTTGATGGTGCCGTAGGCGTACTTGGTCCCCATCAGGGCATTAATGCCGCGCGTCCCGATCCCATTGGCTCTGGCTTCCTTCGCGAAGGACCGCTTCCACTTCTCAAAGCCGGCGGCGTTATTGCCGCAACGCGCGGCCAGTGCCGGAGCGGTGGTCAGGATCAGAAGGGCGCTCGCGAGCGCGATCAGTCGGGTGGTCGCCATCAGGGCCTTCCATCGTGCTTGAGGTGCCCCATGCAATGTTCCCGGGCAACCGTCCTTGAGTGTCCTCCACTTGAGGGCCTGTTTGGCCGCCCAAGCCATTCAAGTCGTCGATCGTTGGTCCCGAGACTGCCGCCGGCCAGGAAGAGCGCGCGCTCTTCGTGCCAATCCTCGAATCCCAGGACAAGCTCCCTTCCCCGCAGGGCCGTTGTAGCGTGGGGTTTTGCCGCTTGGCAATCGATGGGTAGAGTTGCGGCACGCCCTTCGCACACGCTTCGTCACTTGCTCCGCGACGACATGTCCCGTCGTGTGTGGGACCGGCGGCTTCGGGACCGCCGGGTCACTTAGGACTTTTTGCCGGACTGCATATTCTGCAGGGCATCGGCCATCAGCCACGACAGCTGCTGTGCCTGAATACCGAAGGTCTGCATTTGGGTCTGTACGTAGCGGCTCTGTAGCGTCATGACCTGCTGCAAATCGCGGGCCTTTGCCAAGTCGCTGGCCAGTTCAAAGGAGCGATCGGCATTCTCCTTGGCAAAGCCGATGGCGCGATCCTGTAGCGTCTTGAAGTTCTTTGCCTCAGGCACACCAGAGGCAGACCAGGCGTTCATCGCTTGGCTCATGAACTCCATGAACTGACCATAGGCGACGCGGGCCTGCTCGACGTTCTTTTCGGCCAAGTCACGCATGTCGGTCGGAATTTCGAACATTTGCTTGTTATTCATGAGTTCCCCTTCAGCCAGGCACTTTCCTTCCAAGGGCCCTGAGCCCAACGCAGTAGTCTGCGTAGAATACAGCATATTTGCCCCCGAATGCTACGGCAGTGGCCTTAAGTAAAGCTTGCCGTGGCATCCTACTTAAAGCCCTCGAATCGGCCGTTTGCGGCCCCCATGCGAGTTCTCGCTTGGTGCGGCACCGTGATCGTGGCAGTTAGCTGAACAATGGCGGGGACCTACAACAGCCTGACGGCGGCTTCAGCGGACAAAACAGCGGATGGTTCGAGTCAACGGGAACTCACGCCCCGGGCGCTTGCCACCGGTCTGATCCTTGGCGCCCTCTTGGCGCCCTGCAATGTCTACTCAGGTCTAAAGATCGGCTGGGCCTTCAATATGTCGATCACGGCCCTGTTGTTGGCCTTCGCGTTCTGGGCCCCCATTTCGCGCCTTCTCAGCCGTCCGTCCTGGGGAATGCTGGAAAGCAACATCAATCAGACCACGGCCTCCGCGGCCGCGGCGATCACGTCCAGCGGTCTCGTGGCGCCTATTCCAGCTCTTGCCGCCATGACAGGCGAAAACCTGCCCTGGTTGCCTCTCATTGTCTGGGTCTTCTCGGTGAGTTTCCTCGGCGTTTGGATTGGCTGGTTCCTGCGACCACGGATGATCGAGCAGTCCGACTTGGTTTTTCCAGCCGGCATGGCGGCGGCCCAGACCATGCGGGATATGTTCGCCCATGCGGATGAGGCGATGTCACGCGTCAAGGTGCTGATGTCGTCTCTTACCTTCGCGGTTCTCTTCAATGTGCTCGACAAGTTTGTCTGGCACATCCCGAGGGTGGGGCCGACCCTCACCGCCTCGAAGTTCACATTCGTCTTCGATCCCTCGCTTTTGCTGCTCGGGTTTGGCGGCATCATTGGATTGCGTGCCGGAATCGGCCTTCTTGCAGGGGCGCTGGTCGCTTGGGGGCTTATGGGGCCGGCACTGGTGGACCATGGCATCGTTCTTGTGGATCACGGTCAGTCGAGCTGGTTCGAGCCCCTTGTCGGATGGTTGCTCTGGCCCGGTGTTGCAGTGATGGTGGCAGCAAGCCTCACGAGCTTTGCGGCATCGTTGTTCGCGGCTTCCAAGCACCATCCGCATGGCCATCCTAGCAGGCCAACGTCTCGTAATGGCTGGCCACAGTTTGTCGGATTCGCTATCGCGGCTGCGATCGCCATTGTGCTCCAGATCGTCTTGTTCGGGATCCATTGGACTATGGCGCTTGTGTCCATTCCCGTGGCCTTCGTGCTCGCGACCGTGGCCGCGCGCGTGGTGGGCGAGACGTCCGTCGCGCCTATCGGCGCCATCGGCAAAGTCTCGCAGCTGACCTTCGGGATGATGGCCCCGGGCCAACCCATCACCAATCTGATGACTGCCAATGTCGCCGGCGGGTCGGCGGGGCAATCGGCGGACCTGCTGAATGATTTTCGTGCGGGCTACGAGGTGGGCGCGCATCCAACGCGCCAGTTCGTCGCGCAGTGTGCAGGTGTCGTCGTGGGCAGTGTTGTCAGCAGCCTTGTCTACCTCATGCTGATTCCGGATCCGGCCACGCAGCTCTTCACGCCTGAGTGGCCCGCCCCAGCCGTCGCTGTTTGGAAGGCCGTCGCCGAAGCGCTTGGAGAGGGGCTCCACGGCATCGCCCCGTCTGCGCTCTGGGCTATGGCCGTAGGCGGTGTGTTGGGCGTCGTGCTCGCCCTTGTCGAGCGCTGGCTCGATCCGAAATACCTGATTTTCGTTCCCAGCGGGGCCGCGCTTGGCCTGGCCTTTGTGATTCCCGCCAGCACCTCGTTGATGCTTTTCGCTGGCGCCGGGCTCGCCGCCGTCGCGCACAAGTTCGCGCCCAGCTGGGCCGCGCGCTTCCTCTTGAGCATCGCGGCCGGGCTCGTGGCGGGTGAGAGCCTTTTTGGCGTTGCCTCGGTGTGGTTCTGAGAGCGCTCGGCCCTGCTACTCGGCAGCCACCGCGTGGGACTCCGCGCTTGCTAGATAGCGCTCCACGTCCAGCGCAGCCATGCAGCCCATTCCAGCTGCCGTTACCGCTTGGCGGTAAACGTCGTCGGTGACGTCGCCGGCGGCGAACACGCCGTCGATGCTGGTCAATGTCGTCCCGGGCTCCGTTTGAATATAGCCGCCGGCCTTCAGATCCAATTGATCCTTGAACAGATCGGTTTGCGGTGAGTGACCAATGGCGACAAAGATGCCGTCGATTTCCATCTTGGTCTCATCGCCGCTCTTAGCGTGCGCTAGCTTGGCGTGGGTGACTCCTAAGGGATCTTCGTCACCAATCACCTCAATGAGATTGTGGTCCCACAGCACTTCGATCTTTGGATGCTTGAGCAGGCGCTCCTGGAGTATCTTCTCGGCGCGCAATTCGTCACGGCGGTGCACCAGTGTGACCTTCTCCGCGAGGTTGGCGAGGTACAGCGCTTCTTCCACGGCTGTATTGCCGCCGCCGACGACGATGACGTTCTTGCCCCGATAGAAAAAGCCGTCGCACGTGGCGCAAGCGGAGACACCAAATCCCTGAAACTTGTCTTCGGACGGCAGTCCGAGCCAGCGCGCCTTCGCGCCCGTGGCAATGATCAGGGCGTCGGCGAAGTACTCATCGCCGCTATCGCCTTTCAGCTTGAAGGGGCGCTGAGAGAGATCCGCCTCGACAATGGTGTCGGAGACCATCTCCGTGCCCACATGCTCGGCTTGGGCGCGCATTTGCTCCATCAGCCAGGGGCCCTGGATCACGTCGGCGAAGCCGGGAAAGTTCTCAACGTCCGTGGTGATGGTCATCTGCCCGCCGGGCTGAATGCCCTCGATCAGCAGCGGCTTCATCATGGCGCGCGCTGCGTAGATGGCGGCGGTGTAGCCGGCTGCTCCTGCGCCAATGATAATGACCTTCTCGCGACGGGTTCCCATGGCATGTGCCTCTTCTTGTCTCTTTGAGAGCGAGACGTAAGCAGTTGTGCGCGTGCGTGCAACCCGTGCCGTTTCACAACTCCTTTATCTCGTTGAATTAAGGCCTAGCGCCTTGCGGATCGGCACGGCCACAGCCTCGGTATCGTTGATCGGAGCATAATCGAAAGAGGCAAGGCTCCCCTCGAATGGACGTGTGGCGCCGCGTTCGCGCATCAGCGCGTGAAAGCGGGCTAGCCGTGCGGACTTGCCGGATAGGGCCTGGGTATAGACTGGCTTTCCCGTGCCCGTGGCCTCCGTGACCATGTTGACGGAGTCCTCTGTGACGACGATCGCGTCCGCGAGAGACAGAAAGGCAAAATAAGGATTCTCCCCGGACCCATCCCAGACCACATGCGGCACGGCCTGAACCTGTTTGGCCAGCGCCTGAAGCGTTTCGGCACTCGTGCGCCTTGAGGGCGTGATGAGAAGCGCGCCACCGACGTCGCGCGCAGCCTTCGCTAGCGCAGACCCAAAGCGGGCGCCTGTTTCCGACGAGAAGGTGAAAGCGCGGCTGTCTCCTCCCAACAGCACCGCAATGCGTGGATGGGGCAGATCTGCGACCTGAGGCGCATAGCGCGCGCCGGCCTCATCCAACTTGTCGCGGGTCACACTATGAACGGCCCCGAACGTCGTGATCACGTTCGGTCCGTCGAAATCGTCATGCACCGGCGCCGCCACGAGGTCGAACAAGTGGGCGGGGACTTTCGGGTTCTGAATATGGAGCCCATAGGCGTTCCCGAGGTGCTTGATCGCGAGCGCTAGAGGCACGCTGCGGCGCCCGATGGAGATAACGAGGCGTGGCCACGGTGGGGCGAGGGGAGAGTTCGACTCAGCGGCCGCAATTCGTCCCGGCGCGGGCACAAGGTGTTGGAAACGCGTTGGTATCAGCCGCATGAGCCCGCTGGGCTTTACGCGCTTAAGGGTATAGGGCAGCCCCACGGCTTCGGCGACGGCGATGCCTTGTTGCTCCATGCCCACCGCGCCGTCCGTGACGATCCAGGTTTCCTGCATGGAGCTCCTCAAATCCTGTTCACGAGAATTTCCAGAATGGAAAATGCCCAAATTCTTTTCGATTCTGTTGTATGGGGGGCTGAAAAGTATGCAAACCTTCCCCACCTACCGTTAGTGGCCTGCCTCCGCGCCTTCTACCGCGATGGGGCCGCGATCGTCTAGGGAGCATGGTCTAGGGAGAATTCGGCCCCAATGCGTGCAACGCGTCTTGATTCCACGGATTGGCTGATCCTGCAGGAGCTTCAGGCCGATGGCCGGATCACGAATATCGAGCTCGCGCGCAAAGTCGGCATCTCCGCGCCACCCTGTCTGCGCCGGGTTCGGGCCCTCGAAGAAGCCGGGATCATCAAGGGATTCACGGTGCTTCTGGATGACCGGGCGCTTGGCTTCGATGTCTCCGCCTTTGCCATGATCAAGCTTCACAGCCAGGCTGAACCGGATCTGATTGCTTTCGAGGAGTGGGCCGCCGCCAGCCCCCTTGTCCGCGATTGCCACATGCTTTCCGGCGAAATCGACTTTGTCCTTCGCTGCGTGGCGCCGGACCTGACCATGTTTCAGAACTTCATTATACGAGACCTGACGGCAGCGCCGAACGTGGAGAGCGTCAAGACTTCTCTTGTCATTCGCACGTCGAAACAAGCCCCCGGCGTGCCAACTGAATTGATGTCAGAAGCCGCGGAGGCCTAGAAGCGCGCCGATTAGCGCGCAACATTGGCGTACACGGCGAGGTTTCCGTAGGAGTCAGCGCTTTCGCGCGCGAGATCGGGACCCGTCGGCGTTGGCCCGTTCATGGCACGGATGGCTCCTTCCTGGGCGCCATCGATTAGATTGTCCGTGATGAGAGCAGCGCCAGCTCCGGCGCTGGCTGCCACCCCAATCCCTATATGGCTCTTGCGCACGACGTTACCCGTCACGGTCACATCACGCAGATACTCGCCCCATCCGACGATGATGCCGAAGGCCAGCGCGCCTTCCACGACATTGCCTGTGACCGTCGTATCGGCTTCTACGGCAATGCCGCTTCCGCGAACTTCGCCTGTCTTCCGGAAAAACAGATTACGGATGATGTTGCCCTGCACGACCGCGAGTCGGCCACCTTCGTTGAAGTTGGTGACCGAGATCCCTGTCGCGGCGGTATCCACGATGTTGTTGGCGATGATGGCTCCCTCGAAACCGAACTCGGCATAGAGAGCGACTTCGCCCAGACGCGCACAGGAATTGGCCACCATTTGGCAGTTCGATCCCGCATTGCTGCGGATGGCGGAATAGGCGCAATCGGAGATGCGGTTTTGCGTCACGAGCACCGAGGCTGCCCGGAAGATGTTGACGCCGTTTCCGTTCTGTCCGCTGCCGCCGCTCTTGGCCGCGATACGTTCGATCCGGTTGCCTGTGACGATCGTCCCGTCTTCGCCCTGTTCTGAACGCCAAACAAGGATGCCGTTGTCGCCGCAGTCATGGATGTGGTTGTTGCTGATCTCAAGGCCGCGCGCGTCTTCGCTGAAGATCGCCTCGCTGGCGATATTCCCGAATGTGCAATGCGCGATCCGGCCAGCCGACTTGCGCAACGCGATGCCGCCGCCACCGCTGTTAAGAAAACGGCAGGCCGACACATCGAGCTCGGTCGTGTCCGTCGCTGTCATCAGCGCACCGTCGTCGCCCATTGGCACGCCGCCGCCATCGACGACAAGGCCCGTCAGACGCACATTTTTCACATCCGTCGCGGAAAAGACCGGCACACCATCCGACTTCAAGATCGTGCGTCCAGGAACGCCTTCCACGTGCGTGCCCGGCGCGAGAGTCAACGTGCCTGTCTTGTAGGTGCCTGCTGGCAAGAAAAGCGGGGTTCCGCTGGCTGCGGCAGCGTTGAGCGCTTGCTGCAGTGTGGCGGTCTGCGACACAGCACCGTCTGCGGGCACAATGCCGTGGCTACTCGATGCCTCAAGCGCGAGCGCCGTGCTGGGCCCCACGATGCCAAGCCCCGCGCCTGTGCCAAGGCCAGCCAGCAAGGCATCGCGCCGTCCAATCCTTGGGCCGCCAATTGGGCCGTCAATTGGGCCGCCAGCGGAAGCGGGAGTGTTTCGGGATTTCGTCATGGCGACTCCATCGGATCTGCGCCGAATTTGCTTTGCAGCTGCACCGCGTGCAGCGTCTCCTGCAGGATCATGTCCGCCGCCCTGATCAAGGTATCCATGCTCAACACATGGATGTGCGGAACGTGCACAAACAACGCGTCGCTTCCGTTCTGCTCCGCCCAGTGGAGCGAGCGGTAATACAGATCATTGCACAGGTAGCGCCCGCAGGACTGGGACACGCTTGCCGGGATCTGCTCCTCCTGCAGCCGTGCGACGAGGGCATCGATGGGGAGCCACGTTTCCAGCATGTCGTCACAGCCCGTGATCACATCGCTACGGCCTGGGTGGGCGCCACAGGCGTCGGGCCGCGACTCTGCCTGGTTGTGGGCGCGGGCTTCCAGCTGGATGTCTATGGCTTCACCTTGCAGACCGAAATGGATCATGAGGCGGGGCCGAATGGCTTGATGAAAATAGGCTGCGCGGCTGGCGACGGCATGCCACTCGGTCGGGAATACGGCACGGTACAACATGCAGTCCGTAGGCGTCTCAGTGGAGGCCACTCGTTCGGCCAGCCAGCCCGAGGGGTTCTCGGCAACGCCGGGAAAGGGGCCAAAGCCCGTGACGAGGACGCGTGGCTTGGCCGAATCGTTTGCCAAAAGGTCTGACGAGACGTCTGCCATGACTTCAGGCTTAGCCTTGCTTTGGGACAGATGAAAGGCCAATCGAGCTTTCGGTTAACCGCGGCAGGCTATTCGGGGTTCTCTAGGCCCACAAGTTTCGCCAGCGCATCGGCGCCGTCCGCGGGACTGATCGTGCCTTTTCGGACCTCATCCTCGATGTCTTGGTACTCGCGCGCGGCGCGGCGCCCCCCCTTAAAGGCTGCAAGAAGGCGCTGCTCGAAGATCTCGCGCATCCATGTGGCTGCCTGCTCAGCACGCCTTTCGTCGAGCACGCCAGCGGACTCCAAGCTGCTGCGGCACTCCCCGATTTTCTCCCACAGCGTGTCGAGCCCCGTATTGTCCCGAGCCGACATGGTCAACACGGCGGGCTGCCAGGTCGTATTGCCGGAGGCGAGGATATGCAGCGCCGCGCGGTACTCGGTGGCGGCGCGGTTGGCGCGCTCCACGTTGTCGCTGTCAGCCTTGTTCACCGCAATGATGTCGGCGAGTTCTAAGAGGCCGCGCTTAATGCCTTGCAATTCATCGCCTGCGCCGGGAATGGCCACGACGACGAACACGTCCACCATGTTGGATACGGCCGTTTCCGACTGCCCCACACCCACGGTTTCGACCAACACCACGTCGAATCCTGCCGCTTCGGCAATGGCGATCGTTTCGCGTGTTGTCTTGGTGACACCGCCAAGGCTCGATCCGGCGGGTGAGGGGCGGATGAAGGCATCCGCCTCGGAAGCCAGCCGCCCCATGCGTGTCTTGTCGCCAAGGATAGAGCCGCCTGTGCGCGACGACGTGGGGTCGACGGCCAGCACCGCCACCTTGTGTCCCGCCTCGATAAGATTTAGCCCAAACTGATCAATGAGCGTGGATTTGCCCGCGCCGGGTACGCCGCTAATGCCGATCCTGATTGCCTTACCCGTGTCGGGCATGAGGATTTTGAGAAGTTCGCGCGCCCGAACCTGATCTTGAGGCCTTGTGCTTTCGATCAGCGTAATGGCGCGTCCCAACGCCACACGATCGCCTTTGCGAACGCCGGCGGCGATCTCTGCGACAGGTTTTCCGGATCGTTGCTGCACAACAGTGTCGGGTCTGCTTGAAGCGGTCGCTGTCATCTACTCGGCAGCAGCTTGTGAGCCCGCGCCGAGCTTGCCCAGAATATCGATGGCGGCATTGGCGATGGGCGTGCCTGGACCGAAAATGGCCTTGGCCCCTGCCTCATGGAGTTCGGGATAGTCCTGCGGTGGGATAACGCCACCGACAACGATCATGATGTCGCCACGGCCTTGATCCTCCAGCGCGTGGCGCAGTGCTGGCACGAGGGTTAGATGACCCGCCGTTAGGGACGACACACCAAGGATGTGTACGTCGTTTTCGATAGCTTGACGCGCGGCCTCATCAGGCGTCTGGAAGAGAGGGCCGATATCGACGTCAAAGCCGAGATCGGCAAAGGCCGAGGAAATGACTTTCTGACCACGGTCGTGCCCATCCTGACCCATCTTGGCCACGAGGATGCGCGGCCGCCGGCCGTGCTCCGCCTCGAAAGCATCAATCATTTCGGCCACGCGGGCCATGTTGCCATCTTTCTTCATCTCGGATTTGTACACGCCGGTGATTGCCGTAATGCTCGCCTGGTGGCGACCGTACACCTTCTCAAGGGCATAGGAAATCTCGCCAACAGTTGCCATTACGCGCGCCGCATTGACCGCGCCTTCGAGTAGGTTGCCCTTACCGGTCTCTGCGTATTGGGTGAGGGCGTCGAGGGCCTCGGTCACGGCGGCTTCGTCCCGCTCACCTCTCAGGCGCTCAAGCTTCGCGAGCTGTTGTTCGCGCACCGACCGGTTGTCGACTTTCAGAAGATGAATGTCAGCGTCGGTTTCGGAACGATACTTGTTGACGCCGACGATGGTTTGACGGCCGGAGTCGATCCGGCCTTGTGTGGCCGTGGCCGCCTGCTCGATCATGCGTTTGGGAATGCCAGCTTCGATGGCCTTGGCCATGCCGCCAAAGTCGCTGATCTCTTTGATATGCCCCATTGCCTTTGCGGCGAGGTCGTGGGTAAGCCGTTCCACGTAGTAGCTGCCGCTCCACGGGTCGATGATGCGCGTGGTGCCGCTTTCCTTCTGCAGCATCAGCTGCGTGTTGCGCGCGATGCGTGCGGAAAAGTCGGTGGGCAGTGCAAGTGCTTCGTCGAGACCATTCGTATGCAGCGATTGCGTATGGCCTTGAGTCGCCGCCATGGCCTCGACACAGGTGCGAACGACGTTGTTGTAAACATCCTGCGCCGACAAGCTCCAGCCGCTGGTCTGGCTATGGGTACGCAGCGCCAGCGACTTTACGTTCTTGGGCGCGAACTCTTCCTGCATGAGCTTCGCCCAGAGAATGCGACCGGCGCGCATCTTGGCGATCTCCATGAAGTAGTTCATGCCAATGGCCCAGAAGAAAGACAGCCTTGGGGCAAACGTATCTACATCCAGGCCCGAGGCGATAGCGGCACGCACATATTCGATGCCGTCGGCGAGCGTGTAGCCAAGTTCTAAGTCCGCCGTCGCGCCTGCTTCCTGCATGTGGTAGCCGGAAATTGATATCGAGTTGAAACGCGGCATCTCTCTCGACGTGTAGCCAATGATGTCCGCGATGGCGCGCATCGAGGGTTCGGGCGGATAGATATAGGTGTTCCGCACCATGAACTCTTTGAGAATGTCGTTCTGAATCGTACCGGAGAGCTGGTCGTGGCCGACGCCCTGCTCTTCGCCCGCGACGATGAAAAGCGCGAGCACCGGCAGCACCGCGCCATTCATGGTCATGGACACGGAAACTTGGTCAAGCGGAATGCCGTCAAACAGGACGCGCATGTCGTAGATGGAGTCGATGGCGACGCCCGCCATGCCAACATCGCCCGTGACGCGCGGATGATCGGAATCATAGCCGCGGTGCGTTGCAAGATCGAAGGCGACGGAGACACCTTGCTGGCCAGCCGCAAGGTTGCGACGGTAAAACGCGTTCGAGTCTTCAGCCGTGGAAAAGCCCGCATACTGACGGACCGTCCAGGGGCGCTGCACATACATCGTCGGGTAGGGGCCGCGCAAGTATGGTGGCAGACCTGGTAGCCCATCGAGAAAGTCGAGACCATCGCGGTCTTGTTTGCCATAAACAGGCTTGACTGGGATGCCTTCCGGGGTCTCCCAATCCTCCGCGGCCGGGCCGAGCACAGGCTCTTGCGGCTCGGAGTACGCAATGTCGGAGAATTTCGGAATGCCTGTCACTTAAGCCCCCAACTGTTCATAAGCGCCGGAGAGCGTCTCCAGCGCATTGCCGCCGGCCGCAACGAAGCTCTCGACACCTGCCTCGCGGAGCGCGGCCTCAAGGTCGCCCGGCTTGCCGGCGAGATAGATCTGTGCGGCGCCAGCGTCTTTCAGTGCCTTGGCTGCAGCCGCACCTTCCGATGCGTAGACTTTGTCAGAAGAGCACAGACACACGAGCGAGGCGCCGGACGCACGGAAGTCATCCAAAGTCTGATCGAGCGATTGTTCTGAGGTCGCGGCAATGGCCTCGATGCCGCCGGCCTCGAATAGGCTCTTGGCAAAGGACGCCCGGGCATTGAAGTCGGCGGGGCGGCCAAGGCAGGCGAGGAAGATCTTCGGGCGTGCACCGGTCGACGCGAGCACGGCGTCGCTGCAATCGCGCAACGCCTCAAATGGCGCGCCAAGACGCATGGGCGTCAGCGGCTTCACGGTCTGCGACCCAGCCTCGACGATCGTGGGCGCGACGTCCATCACGTCCAGATCATCTTCGCCCAGGTCGGCAAACTCGCTCGTACCAATCAACGCCTCTTTGCGTTTGGCCATGGCGACCTCGCGGCGCATCCGGGTCTCCGCCACGGCGTCTTGGAACAGACCGCTGTCGAGCACGTTAAGTACGCCACCGGCCTCGTCGAATTTCTGGAAGAGGCGCCAGGCATCTGTGCACAGATCGCTTGTGAGCGCCTCCAGGGCGCCCGAGCCCGCAGCAGGGTCCGCTACGCGGTAGAGGTTCGACTCTTCGAGCAGCACGGTCTGTGTATTGCGCGCGACGCGCCGGGCGAAACCTTCAGAAAGCCCGAGCGCCGCCGTGTAGGGCAGAACTGTTACGGCATTCGCCCCGCCGACGGCAGCCGCAAGTGTCGCGATGGTGCCTCGGACAATGTTTCCTTGCGCGTGGCGTTTGGTCATCATGCGCCAAGCAGTCTCGCCGCTAACGAACGCCACTTCAGGTGTGAGCCCGCAAGCTTCCTCCACACGCGACCACAGCTTGCGCAAAGCTCGAAACTTCGCGGTCGTGAGGAACTGGTCTTGATCAGCGGCGAGGCGGAAGAAAATCATGCGCCGTGCCTCGTCCAGCGGAATGCCGGCAGCCTCGAACGCGCGCAAATACGCCAAAGCAGAAGACAGCGCGAACGCTAGTTCCTGAGCCTCCGTACCTCCCGCCTCATGGACGACGCGGCCATCGGCCGCCGCGAAGGACCCCTTGAAGCCGCGCGCGGTAAGATCCTTGGCCAGCGCCGCGACGTCTTCGGGCGAGGCATTGGTCGCGCCCTTGGCGGCCAAGACCCCAATAGGGTCGAAGCCAAAACGGATATTGGTGTGGTTTGCGGGGAGACCGCGCGTTTCGACGAGGTCAGCGACCATGGCCGCCACTGTCGCGGCGTTCACACCGAGCTGGAGTTCGAGGGGCACGCCCCATTCCAAATGCACGCCTTCAAGGGCGGCAGACAACGTGGCCGCGTCGGCCGGCAGCCCATAGCCGCGATCGCCAACGGCGCCTTGGAAGACGAGGGCGATCCCGGAGGCGCCGCTGTTTAGATCTTCGAGAATTTGTCCGTTTGCCACCCCGGCATCGGCGATGTCGATGCGCTGGGTGATTTCCCAGGGGGCACCTGGATCGCGGCCGGGGATCACCGCACCGTTTTCGGAAGGCGTGTAAAGCGGCTCAATGACCACGCCGTCATAGGTCTTTGATTCCAGAACGGAAAACGAGGTGCCCTTCAGAGCCTTTTCAACAAGCGCTTTCCAAGCGGAGTCTTCGGCCTTCGGAAAGGCGGATACGAGTGACAAGTCTGACATGCGACCAAGCCTAGAATGGTTCTGGACTTTCTCCTAGCACGAAGCCCCTGCGGCAAGAAACCCGCCGATACTGCCCTCCGGGGCGGCGGGCCCTGTTGGCGTCGGCTAGACACCGCAGGTACAGTGCCCGCAACAGATTAGATGCGCGATCGAAGGAGTTCGGGGAATGGCAAGGCGGACTAAGGCGTCCGAGAAGGACACGACGAAGGAGGACGAGTCGTCGCTTGAGACGGAGGAGGCCACTGTCGAGCCCATTGAGATCCCCGATGATTGCGTCTTCATCGGCAAGAGCTCCAAGCCCGAGTACATTCTCCTCAAGCTCGCCAACCGCCACGGGCTCATCACGGGCGCCACGGGCACGGGCAAAACTGTCACCTTACAAGGCCTCGCCGAGAGCTTCTCCGATGCGGGTGTTCCCGTCTTCTGCGCGGATGTGAAGGGCGACCTGTCTGGCGTCGCCGCCATGGGCAAGGAAAAGGGCTGGATCAAAGAGCGCGCGGCCATGCTTGGCTACGACGTGAAGTTCACGGCCCATCCCGTGATCTTCTGGGACCTGTTCGGGGAGCAAGGGCATCCCGTCCGCACAACCGTGTCGGAGCTTGGCCCGCTGATGCTGTCGCGTCTGATGGACCTCACCGAGGCGCAGGAAGGTGTCCTGAACATCGCCTTTCGTCTGGCCGACGAGGAGAAGTTGCCGCTTCTCGATATGAAGGACCTGCAAACGCTTCTGGAAGATCTCGCGGCGCGGGCGAAGGAACTCACCACGAGATACGGCACGGTCGGCAAGCGTTCGATCGGCGCAATTCAGCGCCAGCTTCTCGTGTTGGAGCAGCAGGGCGGTGATTACTTTTTTGGGGAACCGGCCCTGGATGTGGGTAAGGACCTGATGCGGACCGACGACGAGGGACGCGGCTATATCGGTGTCCTCGCGGCCGACAAGTTGATGCAGAGCCCACGGCTCTACGCGACGTTCCTCCTGTTCCTATTGTCGGAGCTGTTTGAGGAACTCCCAGAAATTGGTGACCCGAATAAGCCGAAGCTGGTCTTCTTCTTCGACGAGGCCCATCTGCTGTTCCGCGATGCACCGAAGGCTTTGCTGGAAAAGGTCGAACAGGTCGTGCGTCTGATCCGCTCGAAGGGCGTGGGCGTGTACTTCGTCACGCAAAACCCGCGCGACGTTCCGGACACGGTATCGCGCCAGCTTGGCAATCGCGTACAGCACGCCTTGCGGGCCTTCACGCCGGCGGAGCAAAAGGCGGTGAAGTCTGCAGCCGAGACCTTCCGGCCCAACCCCGATCTCGATACCGAACAAATGATCATGTCCATGGGTATCGGCGAGGCGCTGGTGTCGACCTTGGACGAGAAGGGCCAGCCCAGCATGGTCCAGCACACTTTCGTTAAGCCGCCGTCCTCGCAAGTAGGCCCCATCGACAAGGACGAGCGCGCCGCGATCATGAAGAAAGACCCAGTCGCCGGGAAGTATGACGAGGTGGTGGATCGCGAGTCCGCCCATGAAATCCTCAAGAAGCGCACCGAAGAGCGGGCGAAGCTCGCTGCCGAGTTGGAAGCAGCGGAAGCAAAATCCAAGACGGCCAAGAAGTCTTCGGGCGGTTCGCGAGGCGACGGGTTCTGGACGGCGTTGGGCAAGTCGGTGGTGCGCGCTGTTGTGCCGATGGCGACACGCGTGCTCGAAGATGCCATTCGGCGCAACACGATGGGCGGCCATTCGCGGCGTCGATAGGTATCAGCACCGCCGCTAGCTAGTGGTGGGCACCGGCGCTGTGCTACAGGGGCGGCATGTTCACGCTCGACACCATCACCTTGCGCCTCGGCGGGCATGTGGTCTTGGACCGTGCTTCTGTGGCTGTGCCGCCAAAGGCCCGCGTCGGGCTTGTGGGCCGCAACGGTGCGGGCAAGTCGTCGCTACTCAAGGTGATCGCCGGCATGTATGAGGCGGACGAAGGGCGCATACAGACCCCGGTGGGCACCAGAGTAGGCTATCTCAAGCAGGATGCCCCTGGAGGGAGTGCGACGCCGTTCGAGACAGTGCTCGCGGCAGCCGAGGAACGCGCGGCGCTTCTGGACGAGGCTGAGACGGCGACCGACCCACACCGCATTGCCGAGATTCACGAGCGACTCAACGCGATCGATGCCCATGGGGCACCCTCGCGCGCCTCACGGATTCTAGCGGGGCTCGGCTTTTCCGAGGATGACCAGCATCGGCCGCTGACGGAGTTCTCTGGCGGCTGGCGTATGCGCGTCGCGCTCGGGGCATTGCTGTTCTCCGAGCCCGACCTGCTGCTCCTCGACGAGCCATCGAATCATCTCGATTTGGAGGCGGCGCTCTGGTTGGAGTCATTCCTCAGGGTCTATCCGGCGAGCCTCATCGTAGTGAGCCACGAACGCGACATGCTCAACAACGTGGTTAGTCACATCGTACACGTGGAACACGGCAAGACGACGCTCTATGTGGGGAACTACGATCAGTTTGAGCGGCAGCGCGCTGAACGCCAGGCCCAGGACGCGGCGATGCGGGCCAAGCAAGAAGCCAAGCGCAAGAAGCTGCAAGCTTATGTGGATCGTTGGCGCTACAAGGCGCACACGGCAAAGCAGGCACAGAGCCGCCTGAAGGCGCTGCAACGGATGGCGCCGGAGGCAGAAGTCTTCGACGACGCTTCGCTTGTTTTTGACTTTCCTTCGCCGAAAGAGGTGAAGCCCCCGCTGATGATGCTGGACGGGGTCGATGTCGGCTACGTACCGGGCAAGCCGGTACTTTCGCATATCGATTTGCGCATCGACCCAGACGACCGCGTCGCATTGGTGGGGCGGAACGGCAACGGCAAGACCACGCTGGCCCGTGCGCTGGCCGGGCAGCTCTCGCCCATGGACGGTCGCATCAAAGCGAGCGGTAAGTTGAGTGTCGGCTATTTCGCACAGCATCAGATCGAAGAGCTCGTGCCGGAGGACACGCCTTTTCAGCACATGGAGCGCGTGATGCCGGAGGCGAAGCCCGGCGAAGTGCGAAACCATCTCGCCCGGTTCGGATTTTCCGGCGAAAAGGTCAGTGTGCGCGTCAATGCGTTGTCCGGCGGTGAGCGCGCCCGTCTTTCGCTTGCCCTTGTGACACGCGATGCGCCGCACATCCTGATCCTCGACGAGCCGACCAACCATTTGGATGTAGACGCACGGGAGGCCTTGGTGCAGGCGCTGGCCGGTTTCGGCGGTGCGGTCATCGTCGTGAGCCACGACCGGCATCTCTTGGGCCTCATCGCGGACCGGCTGCTTTTGGTGGATGGGGGCCGCGCGCTTGAGTTCGACGGCACGCTTGATGACTATCGCGACAGCATTCTGGGTACGGTCCGGTCCGGCAAGGCGCAGGTAGATGCCGCGAAGACCCCGGTGTCGAAAGCCGATCGCAAGGAAAAGCGTAAGGCTGCGGCGGACGCACGCGAGCGCACCAAACCTTTGCGCAAAGCGATTGCTGATGCCGAGGCGGATATGAAGACGATTTCGCAGAAACGCGAGGCAGTCGATGCGAAGTTGATTGACGCCGGCCCGTCAGACGCTAGCGATCTCATGAAGGAACGCGGGCAGCTCACCCGCGCGCTAGAAGACGCGGAAGCGCGCTGGCTTGAGGCAAGCGAAGCGGTCGAGGCCGCCATGGCGGATGTCGAAGCGTAGTCGCGTCGCTCTAACTTGGCCTACTTGCCCCCGAACATTGAAACGTCACCGTGACTAGATAGCGGACGCATCCGTACTGGTTTGAGTACTGCTGACAATCGCGACGCTGTCCACCAAGGGGGTGAGCGTTCCCGTAGCCCCACGCTCGGCACCTCTCTTTGGCTGCCTTGCTGGCTTTTTCCATATCGACCTCCGCCTTTTGCAGGGCGGCGATTTCATAGCTTAGCTCGACCGTCCCATCTGAACGGCTACCGCCAGTTGGTACGAGGGCCTTGTTCACGGAACAACCTGTCGCCGCAAGGGCCGTAACAAGCGCGACTACCCAACAGACGCGTTGCATATCAGACGCCCCTCCCAAACAAGTAACCCAACATGAGGGGCTATTTCTAAGCACACAACTTAAAATAGTTCAATGACCTGTTTATGCTCCTCTGAGTGTTGATGTCAGTTCTGCTCTATCTCCTGTCCTGCGTCCCTGAATAGAAAACGGGCGTCCGGTTCATCACATGTGATTGGGGACGCCCGCTGCGCAGCTTATCTCTGAACTTCCGACCTAGCTGCTGACAACCTCTAGCGGACCGTGGTCGTCGCAGTGATCCCCGTGGGGATGATGCAGATGGCCGTTCACGAGGTAGCAGACATGGTCGCCGTGGGGCACGGCTTCGTGACCGCAGCCAGGGCCATGGACATGGCCCTTCTCGTGGCCGCCGCAATCATGATCTGGCGTGCAGCGGTCCGGGTTCTTATCGGAGACTTCGATCGTGTGCTCGTCCACATGATCCTCATGCGGATGATGCAAATGGCCGTCATGAAGATAATCGATATGGTCGTTGTGCTTGACCGCGGTGTGGCCGCAGTTCGGGCCGTGCTTGTGCGGGTGGGGTTCGTGGTGGGGAAGATTGCAGCTCACTTTTCTGTCTCCTTGGTTCACTCTTCGCACGCGTGCTCGATGGCGTTGGTCACAAGATTCAAAACATGGTCGTCGGCGAGGGCGTAGATCATGGTCTGGCCCTCGCGCCGGCGCTTCACAAGCCGCGCGTTCAGCAAGACTTGCAGACGGGCCGAGACGGTGCCGGCTTTCTCGTCTTCAATTTCGGCGATCTCGCCGACATTACGTTCGCCAGCCGCCAGAATGAGCAGCGTCTGAAGCCGTGCCGGGTCCGACAGCGCCTTGAAGATGGCAGCCGCCTCTTCGCGCTGCTCGTCCGTGATCTTTCGAACCATGCCGGTCTACTATTCTATTGATCTATAGAATTATGGCATTTTTCCGTTCAGCGCAAGAGGAAAAAAAACGGGCGCCCAAGGGGCGCCCGTTTCAAAGTTCATTCGATGCGTTGCGGTTACGCGCCAGGCGCCTGGGCGTATAGCGCTTCGACATGCTCCCAGTTGATGAGATTGTCGAACCAAGCTTCCAGGTATTTTGGCCGCGCGTTGCGGTAGTCGATGTAGTAGGAGTGCTCCCACACATCGCAGCCCAGCAATGGCCAGCCGCCATGCACCAGCGGGTTCTCGCCGTTCGGCGTCTTGGTCACGGCGAGCTTGCCGTCTTTCAGCTCGAGCCAGGCCCAGCCAGAGCCGAACTGAGTTGCGCCTGCAGCCAGAAAATCGGCGCGGAACTTGTCAAAGCCGCCAAGGTCGCGGTCGATGAGTGCCAGGATTGCGCCGGGTACTTTTTTGCCGCCGCCATCTTTGGTCATCCAGGGCCAGAAATGAATGTGGTTGAAGTTCTGGGCGGCGTTGTTGAAGACGCCAGCGTCCTTGCCGAAGCTCTCTTTGATAATGGTCTCGAGGTCCTTGCCCTCGTAGTCAGTGCCCGCGATCAGCTTGTTGAGATTGTCCACGTAAGCCTTGTGGTGCTTGTCGTGGTGATACTCCAGCGTCTCGGCTGACATGTAAGGAGCCAGGGAATCGTATGCGTAAGGGAGGGGTGCGAGTTCGAATGCCACTTTCGGGTCTCCGCGAACTTGAGGGGTGAAAAGATACCGATCGGCGCGAAGCTAAAGCGTCCCTGGAAGCGACGCAAGCAAAGCTGGTGGCATCGCGTTGCCATTTGAGACTGTTGGTCTTGAGAGGGGGGTGGGCGTGGAGCCCCTGAACTCCACGCCCGGTGCCGAGGAAGGTTCGCTACAATCAGGTACAGGGATCTGACGCTTTTGAGAGTGCGATTTTTCACCTGAACGCAACCTGAACCAAACCTGCAGGGTTCGTTCAGGAAAACTTGACTGCAGGAGAGGGCAGTGGCCGCTATTTGACGAGGGCGTGCAGGGCCTTGAACTCAGGGGTTCCGGCGCGTTCCATCCACTCAAACAGCACCATCTCCGAGTCCACGATATCAACGTTGGATTTCTGGAGGCGCGAAAGGGCGAGCTTGCTACTTGCCTTGGAGCGCGACCCCACGGCGTCGGCGACCACGAAGGCCTCGAAGCCCTGGGACTCGATATCCAGGGCCGTCTGAGTCACGCAAACATGCGCCTCGACGCCGCCAATCACGACCTGGGATCGGCCGTCGCGCCGAAGCGCGTGGAGCCTGTCTCGCAACATCTCGTTGCGCATGCAGGAGAACTCTGTCTTGTCGGCAACGAAGCCGTCATTGGCGAAGGCATCGCGGATGGAGTCGTGGGTCGGACCGAGCCCTTGCGGATACTGCTCTGACATCGTGATTGGAATGGCGAGCTTGCGCGCTGCGAGAACGAGGCGCACGCAGCGGTCGATCACGCGGTCGGCGCCATGGATCGCCGTCAAAAGCCGGTCTTGAACGTCGACGATGAGGACTTGAGACTTTTCTCTGGAGAGCAGCATGGGCGGCACTCTGGCACAGGAGGCGCGTCTTCGCCTAGGGGAAGTCCTACTCGTCCAAATGTTGTAGCGAGCTTAGCTGTCCAGGACGGTGAAGGCTTCCGACAGGTATTCGCGTCGGTACACGATGGCCGTTACCAAGGCGCACGCGACCGCGAAGAGGATCGGGCTGACAAACCAGGCGAGCCCGGCAATGGCAAAGTAGATGGTTCTCAGACCCGTATTTAGATGGCACCCCGAAAGGCCCACGAGCTCGGCCGTCTTCCGCGCATGGGTTCGGGCCATCTCCGTGTCGGCATCGGCTTGCAGCGGTAACGCCCCGAACATGGTGCCAACATAGTGCGTAAGCCGAAAAGCCCACGCGAAAGCGAAGAACGCCATGATCATCAACACCATGAGAAAGAGTATCTTGAACTCCCACATCACGAGCGGGGCATCTGAAACAAGTGGTAACTGCTCAAGGCGCTCCTTCACGTTGTCCGCGGCCCCCAGCATTGCCGTTAGGCCGCCCAGGACCAGCACAGATGTGGACGCAAAGAAGGCATTCCCGCTCGACAGCGACGTAAGGAGCTGAGAGTCCATTATACGGACATCGCGCTTAAGCGCCGTTTCCATCCACTGCAAACGCCGGTCATTGACCGCGGCGACGAGACCGCGGCGCGACTTTAGCGGACCGTAGCGCACCGCCCAGGCGTAGCCAAAGAAACAAAGGCAAAACCAGACGAAAGCCAGAATATCGAGAATGCTCATGTCGGACGCCGATCTGTCGACTCAAGTGTTCCATCTTGAGTTCAAGAGGCGGCCGTCTGCAAGCTGACTTATGAACCCGCCAGCTTCAGCGCGAAGGCATAAGACAGGGCAACCTCCTTCAGGCGGTCGAAGCGACCGGATGCCCCGGCATGGCCCGCTTCCATATTCGTCTTGAGGAGGATGAGATTGCCGCCCGTGTCCGTGGCGCGGAGTTTCGCAATCCACTTTGCCGGCTCCCAGTAGGTGACACGTGGGTCGGTAAGGCCGGCCACTGCGATAATGTTGGGATAGGCTTGCGCGCTCACATTGTCATAAGGCGAGTATGCGGCGATGGTTCGGTAGTCGTCGGCGCTCTCGATCGGGTTGCCCCATTCGGGCCATTCGGGCGGGGTCAACGGAAGGCTGGAATCCAGCATCGTGGTGAGCACATCGACAAACGGGACTTCGGCAATGATGCCGAGGAACAAATCAGGCGCCATGTTCGCGACAGCGCCCATCAACATACCGCCCGCACTACCGCCATGCGCGACGATGCACCCGCGTGATGTGTAATTCTCAGCCGCGAGATACTCGCCAGCCGCGATAAAGTCCGTGAAGGTGTTGGTCTTCTTCTCGCGCTTGCCGTCCTTGTACCAGGCGAAGCCCTTTTCCTTGCCGCCCCGGATATGCGCGATGGCATAGACGAAGCCGCGATCGACGAGGCTCAGCGCATTCGTCATGAACCCTGCGGGAATAGTGATGCCATAGGACCCATAGCCGTAAAGCAACAGAGGCGCGGTTCCGTTGAGCTTTGTGTCTTTCCGGTACAGCAGCGTCACGGGCACCGTCTCGCCGTCCTTTGCGGGGGCGAAGACGCGGCGCGTTACATACTGGCTAGGATCGTGACCGCTAGGGATCTCCTGTGTCTTGCGTAGCACGCGTTCCCGCGTCGCCATGTCGTAGTCGTAGGTCTGCGATGGCGTTGTCATCGATGAATAGGTGAAGCGCAGGGTCGTCGTGTCGTATTCATAACCGGCGCTCATGCCGAGTGCGTAGGCCTCTTCGTCGAAGGCAATCTCGTGTTCGTCGCCATCTTCGAAGCGGCGGACAACAATGCGCGGCAGGCCGTTCTCCCGTTCCAGCCGAACGAGAAAGTCCTTGAAGGCGATAATGTCGAGGATCAACCGCCCTGGCCGGTGCGGCTCGATCTCGGTCCAGTTGGCGGGGGCAGGGTCCTCTGCGGGGGCTTCCACGATACGGAAATCCTCAGCGCCGCCCGAATTGGTCAGGATGATCAACCGGCCTTCGTGATGGCAGACCGAATATTCGTGCTCGGGTTCTCGCGGCGCGACCAGACGCGGCGTGGTGTCAGGCGCGGCTGCGTCGATCAGGCTGACTTCGGAGGTCTCGTGGTCGTGCGTCCCAACCAGGAGATACTTCCCGTCTTGGGTCAAGTCGATATCGAGAAACAGTCCCGGATCGGTTTGATCGTGAATCAATCGGTCTTCGCCGCCCCCGCCGATCGTGTGCGCGAAGAGCTTGCGTGGCCGGTGTTCTTCGTCGAGCCACACATAGAGCAGCGTCTTGCTGTCAGAGGCCCATTCGAGTCCCCCGCAGGCATCGGTGACAGAATCCTCCACGACTGCGCCAGTCTCGGCATCGATCACCTTGGCCGTGAAGTACTCCGAGCCCTTCGTGTCGACTGTGTATGCGATCTGTTTGTGATCGGGGCTGTGCGCGACATGTGCAATCCGAAAATAGGCATGGCCTTCAGCCAACGCGTTGCCATCGATTAGGACCGTTTCAGCGCCGCCACCGCGGGGGCGCCGGCAAAAAAGTGGCTGCTGACCGCCCGTGATGAAGCGCATGTAGTAGTCGAATGGTCCGTCGGGCGCTGGCACAGAAGAATCGGCTTCCTTGATCCGCCCCTTCATTTCTTCGAACAGCGTCTGCTGCAGGGGCTCCGTATCCCCCATCGCGGCCGTTGTGTAGGCGTTCTCCGCTTCCAAATGTGCGCGGATATCCCGGGGCAAAACATCAGGCTCGCGCATGACTGCCTGCCAATTGTCGGCGCGCAGCCACGCGTATTCGTCGTTCCGATCGATACCGTGGTGCTGAGAACGTGAGGGGTGGCGTGGGGCGATTGGGCCGCGCATAAGAGTGTCTGGCTTGTTCATAGAAGTAGGTCTAATAGAGTCGCAATTGGTACGTCGTTGATCAAAGAAGCGCTCTAGGGCAAGAGCGCTCTTTGGACTCAACGCTATGCCGACGTGTTGCCGTCAGGGCTCTCGGTGTCAAGTTCGAGAGCGCAGCCATTGATGCAGTATCGCAAGCCTGTCGTGCCGGGGCCGTCCGGGAAGACATGGCCGAGATGGGCTTCGCAGCTGCCGCAACGCACTTCAACGCGCCGCATACCGTAGCTGTTGTCCTCGTGCGTCGTTACGGTATCGGCTGCGGCGACGTCGGTGAAGCTCGGCCAGCCGGTCCCGGAATCGAACTTCGTACCTGAGCTGAACAAAACCGCTCCGCAGCCTGCGCAACGATACATCCCGGCGCGCTTTTCCTGGTGGTAGGGGTGGCTGAAGGCGCGCTCGGTTCCGTGTTCATGCATGACATGGAACTGCTCAGGCGTGAGGTGTTCACGCCAGCCGGCCTTAACACTGGGGATTGGTTGTCCGGTCTTCTCGTGGGTCTTGCTCATGGCCTGCCTTCTTTGCTGTCTCGACGTCCGAAACAGAATATGGGGTCGATGGCGAAGTTGCTTAAGAGGTGTCACACAAGGTTGAACCAGCAAAGGGCATGCGTGATCTCTGTCTTGCGGGGTCGAGGAGAGTTTTCCGTCAATGAAATTCAGCTCTATAGCGGCTCGTTTTTGAAGAACATAGTCAGCGATTCGCTAAAATACTTTTTTTTCACAGTGTTCGTGAGAAAAGACCAGTTGCGATTCCCTTCAAAGGTGATATACGAAGCAAATCAGTGGAACTAAAGTGACGTATGATCATTTAATTCCCGAACTCCGACAGTTTCGAGCCACAAGAGTGGCGCAATTTGGTGACCTGCAAGGATCGCTTAATTGCATGTAGCCCAGATCGAGTCGTGGAATCACCGGATCCAGCGTTCGGATAGGAACTCTGGCGGAAAAGGAGCCGAATCATGGACGCAGTAGCAGAGAAGGATGAGCTTGTTGAACTGACGGCTGAGATCGTTTCAGCCTATGTCAGCAACAACACTGTTGTGGCCACGGATCTGCCCGCACTGATAAGTAACGTCTTCGATGCGCTTAAGAAGGCTTCTGCGTCTGGCATGCAGCCCGCGAAGGAAGAACTTCGGCCTGCGGTTCCGATTAAGAAGTCCGTGACCGCGGAGTACATAATCTGCTTGGAAGACGGCAAAAAGTTCAAATCGCTCAAGCGCCATTTGCGGACTCACTACGATCTGTCACCCGAAGAGTATCGCGAAAAGTGGGGTTTGCCGCACGACTACCCGATGGTTGCCCCGAATTATGCAGCGGCTCGGTCGGACCTCGCGAAGCGCATGGGACTTGGACAGCGCCGCCGCTAGCGTGCGGCACCGCTCTCCGGACGGTGCCTACGACCGTCCGCCCTGGGCATCTTTGTCATGATTCTCTGCAAGCCAGCAGTTCTTACCGGGCGACGCGACGCCGCCGTGGGGCAGTATGCGCAACATCCAGTGCGCGTTCGTAGCGTTGGCACAACTCCTTGCGAAAACAGGTAAAAATCTGATCCGCTCTTGAATGTGACGGCACAAGACGCCCATAGTCGGGTGCGGACCGATTCAGTTTTTGCGAGGGGAATAGATGCTGTCCGATTGCGCCTTTCGGGCTCAGTTGGTGCTGCCGGAACAGCGTTTGCTGTTCAACTACTGGCTCGACATCGCGCAAGGCCGCGCCATGCCAGCACGAGCAGATTTCGACCCACTGAAGGTTCCCCACCTGTTGCCGCATCTGGCAGTGATCGATCTTCGCGATGGATTCGATCGAGGTCGGTTCCGGCTCGCCGGCACTCGGCTGCGCGACATCTATGGACGAGAGATCACCGGTCTGCAGCTGACCGAGGTTTACGCGGGATGCCACGCCGCTCCTTGGCAGGCGGTCCACTCACGCGTAGCAACTGACGCTGTGTGTGCCCAAGGAATAGCGCGCGGGCCTGCCGAGGGACGAGAGCATGTCGTGGTCCATTGGTTGCGCCTGCCCCTCTCCGACGACGGTATCCGCGTTGACCGTATCCTCTGCCAGGATCGAAACCATGATGACGGGTGTCGCGCACAGCATAACTCGGGCACAGCATTGGCCTCGGCCGAAAGCGGTGTCGGGCTGACGGCTGAGTTCACAGTCTTTGGCAACGGACGACACGAGCACACGGCCATTCGCGCGTAACCCCTCGTTTGCCGGCCAAGCCCAAGGATTTTCCGTGCATTAGCATTCTTTATGCGTGTTTCACGCTGCCTTCCCTATCCCCGGGCCCACGTTCACTCTTAGAGTATTTAGGACTAGATTCCTATAACGAATTGAGAGGAGTGAGTTCATGAGTGGCTTGGGGAATGAGCGGCTTCAGCCCGCGCAGGTCCAGAAAGAATGGCAGAATGCGGCGGGCGGCCAATTGCGGCAGGTCATCGACCCTGCTGTGGCGCTGGTCTTTGGGGTGAATCCGAGCGAGCTTGGAGCATCAACGCGCCGGTCTCCACGAGCGGCGCTGGCCCGTCAAGTCGCAATGTACCTCGCGCATGTAGTCTGTGGATTGAGCATGACGGAAGTGGGCGTGCTCTTTTCACGAGATCGAACCACGGTCGCTCATGCCTGCGAAGTCGTCGAGGACCGGCGGGATGACCCCGAGATGGACAGCTGTGTCGAGCGGTTGGAATGTGCTGTAGCAGCTGTGATCGGCACGCTATCCTGGCGGGGGCGGTGCCAATGAGTGCCCGCCGCCCAGCACGGACAGCAGGATCAAAAGCCGCAAGTGAACTCCGACGTCTCCTAAACGGGCTCCTAAATGGGGCCCGGCTCATCGAGGATCGCGAAGGCGCCTTTCATCTTGATAACGCCGGCGTTGCCAAGCCAGTCGACCGCACCTTGGTCGCGGCTTGCCGGGCTGCAGATTTGTTGGAATGTAGCGATCATGGGCTCGTACTCAGTACTGCAGGCCGCGCAAGGGTGCGGCGATGCGATGCCACCGGTCATGATCCGTTTCGTGCTCAGCACCAGCGCCGATCGCAAGGCGTGCAGGAGATCGATGGCGTGAAGCAGACGGTCCTGATGAATGATGGCGAAAGCCCGCTTGGCTGGTTACGCAGCCGAAAGGACCGTTTCGGGCGCCCGATGATTGGGGAAGAGCAATTCGAAGCGGGGGAACGTCTTCGGGCAGACTATTGGTTCGCTCAGATGAGCCCGCAGGTCACCGCCAATTGGTCCGCCGCGGCGCCGATGATCCGGTCGCGGCGCGGGGCGCCAAACGACGCCGCCTCGCTTCGAGATGGGGTCTCGGCGGCAAAGGATCGGGTATCCGGCGCTCTTTGCGCTGTCGGACCAGAAATCTCCGGCATCCTTGTCGACATTTGTTGTGAACTGAAGGGTCTGGAAGATGCAGAGAAGGAAAACGGCTGGCCACAGCGCGCGGGCAAAGTTGTTCTCCAAATCGCCCTCACGCGGCTTGCGAAGCACTATGGGCTGATTGTTGAGGGTACCGAGACCCGCAGAAAGCTACGCCACTGGGGTCAAGCCGACTTTCGACCGCGCATCGACTGTGCGGCGGACGAAGTCGATCCGGCTTGACGGTTGAGCGCGCGGCTTATGCCGTTCCGGTGCGGGCTTTCTCCGCATCGGTTCGGATACGCGTCACCATCGCCATGAGGCCGTTAGAGCGCTGCGGTGTCAGGTGCTCGTTGAGATGGAGCTCTCCCAGAGTCGCGACGGCGTCGATATCGAGAATGTCACTGGCCGACTTGCCCGAGTAAATCGCGAACAAGATTGCAATCAAACCTCGGACGATATGCGCGTCACTGTCACCAACGAATGTGAGGCTCGGGCCGCCATCGGGATGGACTGTCGTGGAGAGCCAGACTTGGCTAACACAGCCCTGGACTTTGGTTTCTTGCGAGCGGAGGTCATCTGGCAGCGGTTCCAGCTTCCGGCCAAGCTCGATGACGTACCGGTAGCGATCCTCCCAGTCGTCGAGCAATTCGAAGTCTGCGAGAATGTCCTCAAATGAGGGGCTGCCTGCTGTCGCTGCGGTGTCCATTCCCCAATTATAGGTCCTGTCGGCGCCCGCTGCGAGAGGATAGGGCAGACAGTGGCAAAGGAGCGCGCAAGGGGCGGGTTCCGAGGGTATGAACCGCCCCTTGCGCGCTCGGCGGCAGGCGGGGGACTGCCGGGGAAAGCTGGGATGCGTCTAGGTTGTCTCGTTGCGGCGAGTGTGCGGCGCCGGTTAGACGTTGGGTCCGCTCCACTGCGCCTTGAGGTCTTCCGGGCTCAGCGTGTGTTGGGAGTCGTCCTTAAGCCACGGCGTGGGTTCGATGGGCACGGCCGAAGGGACCGGCATCGTTGAAGGAACCGGCATCGTCGAAGGAACTGGCATCATGGCCCCGTCGATCGGCACCTCCTGGGGCGCCGGCTGGTTAGCGCTGGCCTGCTGACTTGCGACCGCACCTGGCGCAGGCGCGAACGTACCCGTGCGCTTGTCGACCAGACTTTGGACCATTCCGGCGCCGTGCTGAGCCTTCTGCACGAGGACGTTGATCGCATATTGGCCTGAGTCGCAGGTTTCAGGATTGCGCACACAGAAGCTGCCAACATCAGCCACGGCGGTCTGCGCCATCTCGAAAATCTTCTTTTGTTGCTCTCCGTCCGTTGGGATCAGAAGGATGAGCACCACCAGCCAAAAGGCTGACCTAATCAGAAACATCATTTGTTTGCCCTCTCTGTCGATGGCGGCCTTTTTTGCCGCTCATTGTTCTGCTCGTCCCGGCAGATGAGGGGACGATACGCGCAATAAAATAACGGCCCGTCCTCAAAGAAGATAAAGTTTTACTCGAATTGTGAATGGGTTTTTGTATGTCGTGGCGGCGGATTTAGTAAAGAAAAGATTTAACTGGGAGAGTCTACTTGATGCAAATTTACCTAAAATTTGAATCAAATTCGCAGAACCTGTTTTTGGCGTCCATCTGGGGACCGAAACCAGGCGCCTCGATGAGCGCGGGTCTTATGCTTTCTTTAAGTGGGCTTCGGGAATAATACGCCGCTGTAAGAAGATTCTAGGGTGAGCGGCTTCGCGCCGCTCAGAGTAACGCGTGTTGAGTCGAGAGAGTATCCACGGCTTGTCAGCCTATTTCCGGTCGCTTGTGCACCCGTCGGCACGCGGCGATGCGCTGACCTTCGCGCGTCACAAGACATTCATCGCTTCCCGGCTGTTGGGCGGTGCGCTGGCACTCTGCATTTTTCCGATCTACTTGGTGATCGGCGGTAAACCGTCGCTTCTTGGCGCCTTCGCCTTTCTTTGGCTCATGTCTCCGATTGCGATCGCGATCTACCTGTCGCGGACGGGGCGGTTCGCCGTGGCTCACCGGATCTCTGCTGTAAATTTCGCCGGGCTTGTCACGTACTGTGCCTGGTTGACCGGCGGCCTTACCTCGCCACTTCTGCCATGGCTTGTCGCAGTGCCGTTTGAAGCTGGCCTCAGCACCGACCGCCGGAGCGTTGCGTGGGCGATCGTCGCCGCCGTAACAGGTTTGGTCACGTTGACTGTTCTTGGCGTGAGCGGTGTAGGACCGTTGTCGCTTACCCTACCGATCCCGCCGTCGGCCTTCGCCTTTCTCGGCGCGTTCAGCGCAATAGTCTATGCGGCCGGCTTAGTGGTGACGCTTCAGCTTGTTCACCGTCAGTCCGAATACGCGATAGAGGCCAGCGAGGAACGCTACCGATTGCTGGCGGAAAATGCGAATGACATGATCACGCTGCACGATCGCCGAGGACGTGTTGTTTTTGCTTCGCAGGCTGCCCGCCAGCTTCTTGGCGCGACGGCGCCCGGTGTTCTGGGCGATGGTCTGTTTGAACATGTCCACATTGCGGATCGGCCAGCCTTTCTCTCGGCGCTCAATCGGTCTCGCGCGAACAATGAGCCGATGTCGGTTGAATTCCGGCTCCGGCGCGGTGGAACCAGCGATAATAGCTACTATGCATGGGTTGAAATGCGCTGCAGGCCGATGCCACGGAACGGTAGTGTGGAGGAGTCCGCCGTGGTTGCGGTCACGCGCGACATCTCCCAGCACAAAGAGTATGAAGCGCAGCTTCTGCGCGCCCGTGGAGAAGCCGAAGGGGCCAACCATGCGAAGAGCCAGTTCCTGGCTAGCATGAGTCATGAACTCCGAACGCCGCTTAATGCCATTATCGGTTTTTCCGAAATCCTGGAGCAGGAATTGTTCGGAAAGCTCGGCGAGGAACGCTACCGCGAGTACGCCCGGCTGATTCACGAGAGCGGCGGCCATCTGCTTGGTGTCGTCAACGGCATCCTTGATATGTCAAAGATCGAAGCAGGCAAGTTCACTATTGTGCGTGAGCCGTTCGCGGTCGGGTCATTAGTAGAGTCTTGTTGCGACATTCTTCGGCATACGGCCGAGACCAAGGGCTTGAGGCTTGAGATAGAAGTCGCGGACGGCTTGCCTGAACTTGCGGCGGACAAGCGCGCATGTAAGCAGATGCTGCTCAACGTCATCTCGAATGCTGTGAAATTCACGGAGGCGGGCGGTCGGGTCACTGTCGCGGCTACGACCGAGGGCGGCAACATGGTCTTTTCCGTCACCGACGACGGGATTGGTATTGCCGAAAAGGATTTGTCCCGTCTAGGCAAACCCTTCGTCCAGGCGACGAGTTCGTACGACCGGAGTTACGAGGGCGCGGGCCTTGGCCTTTCAGTGGTGCGCGGGTTGGCGCAACTTCACGGGGGCTCTCTCACCCTCGACAGCACGTTAGGGAAGGGCACGAAAGTGCGAATCCTTCTGCCGCTCGAAACTGAAGATGAGCCGATTCCGAGCCCATCGCGTCAAGCATCAGCCGCGGCGGCCTAGAGGCAGACGCACGTTTAGCAACTCTTTAGCTTCCGGCGCCAAGATGCACTGGGGGAGGGCGCGGGGTCCTCGTCGATTCGAGCGCGTATCAGTTCGACAGTCAATTTGTGGGAACCATGGGCGTAGTTTCAGCGCGGCTTCTATTCTTGGCCTTCTTGGTCATGACCGCGACCATCATTTACAACGCGCTCTACCTTCAGGAGCATGCACCGCAAGCTATGGCGGATGCGAGCGCTGTGGGGAACGGTACCATCCGTGTGATTGGCATCGCCCCACCAGAGGCTGAAGCCACCGGCGGCACGGCCAGCACTCTTCAAAAGGTGCCGCAGCCGGGTGGCCGTGAGAGCGCTGTCGTTACGGACCTGCCGGCGCAGGCAACCGGCGAGTCGCTTCTGGTTGTCAGAGCGATACAACGGGAGCTTTCGCTGCGAGGCTACGATGTCGGATCCGTCGATGGTCAGTTGTCCGACAAGACCCGCAAGGCGATCTCAGCATTTCAGAAGCGAGAGGGGCTGGCTGTTACGGGGCTTCCAAGCGACGACGTTCTACGCCAGATCCTCCTAGGCGACACAATCAGGCCGCCCGAAGCGACGGGTTCTGTACCCGCTATGGACAGCATTGCCGCGCATGCCGCTGAAAGCGGTACCGTACTTCGCGTGCAGCAGGTGCTTGCCGAACTCGGTTATGCGCCGGGTATCATCGACGGTGCTTGGGGAGAAAACACGGCGGAGGCCGTACGCGCGTTTCAGCGAGATCGAAGTATCGCCGTTACGGGTACGATTACACCGGAACTCCTTCAGGAATTCCAGCGTGTGACAGGCCGCGACTTGACCCGAACGGCAGCGCGCCGTTAAGCCGTCTGCCATGACGACGTCCTC
Source organism: Pseudomonadota bacterium (assembly GCA_039177935.1). GTDB lineage: Bacteria > Pseudomonadota > Alphaproteobacteria > Rhizobiales > Methyloligellaceae > Methyloceanibacter. The sequence continues at coordinate 142,639 of JBCDFN010000001.1, forward strand.
ATGACCAAGTCTGTCCAATGCGTCTAAAAAGTGGGATTTGGGTCAGGGCCTATTTGCGGGCATGCGCGGCCGAGAACGTTCCGGCTGTTGTGGTCCGTCGCGGTCACGACGAGGCAGGTGCAATCTTCATCGCGATCGACAGGCTAGATGGAACGCTGGACCTTTATGGACCGGCGCCCGCAGGGCACTCAGGTGTGGACTCAGAACGCAAATGGGTCCTCTGCCTCGGCGGCGAAACGGCAAGTGACGAGGCGGTGCATGCGTACTTGGAGAGGCAGGCGGAATTCGATCCCGACCTCTGGGTCGTCGCGATCGAGGACAAGCAAGGGCGCCACTTTCTCGGCGACGCCGTCATCGCAGCCTGAGTGATGGAAGTCCATTAGGGGTTCGTTAACCTTAACCAGGGCCTAATTCGTCGAAAGGCGTGGTGTGCGCTGGTTGCGTTTGCACATCGCGTGAGGCAAGCGGTGGAGACCTGAGATGGCGACCATATTGGAATTCCGCGTGGGAGAGTACGACGGCGCCCGAAAGGAAGCGCCGGTCGAGGGGGCGCTCGGCGAGATTATTATCTTTCCGGGTGTACGCATCGAGCGCCATGGCGCTCAGGAGCAAACCCTACCGTCTTCGGCTGATGCGCATTCGGCCGAACCCCGCACAAAATCACAAGCCTGAGGATAGCGGCGCTGGCCCAGGTATTGCTGCGGCCGGCGGGGATGACCGCTCTCGGCCGCAATAGGTGGCTCCTAGCGCGCGTTGCGCCTCAAGGCTTCGGCTCGGGCCCGCGAGGGGCGCGCGAATCAGAGCGATGCCCTTGCTCACGGGCGAGCTGACTACGATGAGGTTCTCCAAGGCTTCGGGAGCGTCGCCCGTCGCATCTGCCACGGACTGATCTTCTGTGGTCACGACTAGTTCTACGTCCTCACGCTTCATATCCGCACCGATGACTGTGTAGAAGTTCTCGCCGATCGGTGTGTAGAAAGCGATGAGCCACAGTTCATCCTGAATAGTCGCACGCAAGTGAATAGGGCCGTCGCTCAGGTCGAAGACGCACATGGCATAGCGTACATCAGGAGCCATGTTCGGCATGACCTGCTGTCCAGGTTTCAAAGCTGCGAGCTGAATCATGGTGTTTGCAGGCCCCAGAGCCGCAAGCCGGGCATAAGCATTGCGCGGCGCGAGCACGGGCAAGGTCAGCACGGCGACGACATGGATAAGACCGGCAAGCACGACGGCCATGGCGATATACAGTCCTGGAAGCCTTACTCGCATCGCGTACGCTCAATCTTCGGAAGACTCTCGGCCGGGATTTGGCCAATGCCGCTCGCGTCTGTTTCGCGAGGCCCATAAACTCTCAGCATGAGCTTTAGGTCTTTGTCGGGATCCTTCCCGACGGGGAGCCAGTTTCCCGGCCGTGCATTCCGCGCAAGGTGGATCTCGTAGCTTCCATCCGACCTGCGGATCGCTTCCTCACTGTTGAAGCTGTAGCGATTGGATGGATTGGCGATGATCGACCCACGCGACTCGTAAACAGCGAGCGACCACCAACGGGCGTTTAAGGGTCCTCCCGAGATCATGTACTCGCAACCCGCGCTCAGGTGACTGCCGGCGGAGTCTGTGCTCGCTGCGAAGTAGCGTGCCGCAGTCGATGAGAGCGGCAGGCGTCCGCTTCGGGCGAGATGCGCGCGCGTGTAGGGATCCGCGTTGGGGTTTCCCTCGCTAAGCCAACTCGTCCAGGGACCGATGCGCGTAGTCGTGAGGATGGAGCCACGCTCAATCATGTACCAAGCGGAACCGATCCCTAGGAGCAGTGCGACCGCAAACGCGCCAATGAAATAGCCAAGCGCCCGCATGGACGTGCCGCCCTCATCGCGCCAAAGGCTGCTGTTCGTCTGCGCGCCGGAGACCGGCATGTCGGGGAGACTGGTCACGCGCGTATCGTCTTTCGATCTGGGCGCAACATAAGTGTCTTACGGCCGGCCAGTGCTGGCCGTGCGCGCCGCGTCTTGACGATCTTCAGCCGAGGCAACGTCTGCGTTTTTCTTTTTCCCGGCGGGTGGCGTTGCCCGGCTTTGGCGCTCGGCGCCGCGCGGGGTCACCGGGGGCGCCTCCTGAAGCATCGTTGCGATATTGCCAAGAACCTGCCGGGTCGCTTTCGACATGTCCTTGGAGGTATCGATTGGCGGCGGAACAGGAAGATCCGCATTGGTGTTTTGCGCCATGACCGCGGCAAGACGCTGCCGTTCCTTGATCTGTCGCGGATGCGGTTGAACGCCGGGCGCCGTCGGTATGTTGTCACCGTCATACGCCGCGTCCATGTACGCTTTCCAGGTTTGGGCCGGGAAGCTGCCGCCTGTCACGCGGCCCATCGGCGAGAAATTGTCATTGCCGTACCACACGCCGGTGACGTATTGGCCGGTGAACCCCATGAACCAGGCATCGCGATAGGCGGTGCTCGTTCCGGTCTTGCCCGCGACGTTCGTGTAGTCGAGCCGTGCCCGGCGCCCCGTTCCCGCATCGACCACGGACTGCAGCATTGTATTCAGTGTCTCGACCGATTCGCGTTTGAAGACGCGCTTTGGCTTGGGTTCGTCTCGATCATGATTGTAGAGAAGCTGACCACCGATCGTACTAATTTCCTCGATGCCATAGGGGCGGATCGCAAGGCCACCAGATGCAAAGACGGCCCAGGCACCAACACTCTCAAGCGGTGTCATACCGTTGTCGCCAAGCGCCATCGAGCACGTCTTTTTGAGATGATCGACCCCCATCTTTTTTAGGTCATCCAGGACGGTCTGGCGATCCACTTCAAGCGACAACTTCACGGCCACGGTATTGATCGATTTGGCAAGCGCGGTGCGCAGGGTCATGCCGCCTCGATAACCGCCGGAGTAGTTCTTCGGCGACCAGCGCCCGCAACGCACATAGCCGTCCACCACGCGCCGGTTTGGCGTGTAGCCGAGATGCTCGATTGCGCTCAAATAGACATAGGGCTTGAAGGATGAGCCGGGCTGCCGATAGGCGTGGGCCGCGCGGTTGAACTGACTTACGCCGTAGTCCTTACCGCCAACCATGGCGCGCACGGCGCCGCGCGTTTCCATGGAAACAAGTGCGCCGGCATTGAAGTTGCGCGAGCGGCCGAATTTCGAGATCGTCCCTTCGACGGCGTCTTCTGCGGCCTTCTGCAAACCGAGATCAACCGTTGTCCGCGCAACAACGATGCGGTTCGGACGGCCTTCCATGATGCGCTGCACTTCCTCAAAGCCCCAGTCTAGGAAGTAGTCTGGTGTGTTCGTATCGCCGCGCTCGATGACCCGCGCGGGATTGAGACGGGCACCATAGACTTGGCCTTCGCTAAGATAGCCAGCCTCGACCATGTTACTCAGCACTTCGTTGGCGCGGGCGCGAGAGGCCGCAAGGTTTACGTGCGGAGCGTAACGGGTCGGCGCCTTGAACATGCCAGCGAGCATCGCCGATTCCGCCAAGGTCACGTCGCGGATGGACTTGTTGAAGTAATACTGCGCCGCAGCCTCCACGCCGTACGAGCCACCGCCGAGATAGGCACGGTCAAAATAGAGTTTGAGGAGTTCTGGCTTGGTGTAGTGGTTCTCAAGATAGATGGCGATAAACGCCTCTTTGATCTTTCTCGTGATGGCTCGCTCGGGCGACAGGAACATGTTCTTGGCGAGCTGTTGCGTAATTGAACTACCGCCCTGTACCACTGTGTCCGCGCGCGCGTTCTGCACCAGCGCGCGTGTGGTGCCCATGAGATCAATACCGAAGTGATCGAAGAAGCGACGGTCTTCTGTGGCGAGCGTCGCCTTGATCATGTGGTCGGGGATCTCCTCGAGCGGCACAGAGTCGTCTCGTAGGAGCCCACGCTTGCCGATCTCGTTGCCGTAACGATCGAGGAAGGTCACGCTGAACTCGTCCGACAAATTGATCTTGCCCTGGGCGATCTCGAACGAGGGGAGCGCGAACGCCAACACGATCAACAAGCCGGCGACGCTTAGGCTAAGTGCATCGCAAACCAGCTCGTTGCTGGCGCGCCAGAACCCTTTGATCTCGAAGCGACCAAAGAAGGATGAGTAAGCGCCCCACCAATCGCGGAAGGTCGTAAGTGCGGAATAGAGGCCTGAATCGATCCATGAATCGATCTTCAGCCAATCGATAAGTTTGCCGCGATTATTGCCCTGGATATCCCGCAATGGAATGTAACCTCATTAGGGAGGCGCGATCCGTTCGCGCAAACGCCGCCCGCACCAGCTTAAATGGCCTGAATCCTGACTATACACCGAATACGGCCATTTATAGAGCCTTGGCTGGCGGGCTCCAGAGCAAATTCTCGCCGGATTCGCGCGACCCCGTGGTCGGTGCGCTCGGGGTAGCTATTCGAGCTCTGCGAAACCCTTGGCCTCCATGCAGTCAACATAGTCGGATTCGGAGACTCTGCCCTTTAGAAGTAAAATTCGGGTCACGGAGGATATTCCCTTGCGTTGGGCCTGCTCCAGGCAGACGGCCTTGGCCGCCTCAAAAGCAGCTTTTTTGTCCTCGGCTTCGACGGCTGCGGTCGGCAGAAAGGAGACGTCGGGTGCTGGGCCCTTGCGGCTGCAGCCACCTAGGGCCGCGCCCAATACGGCAGTGAACAAAAATGCCGTAGTTAGCCTCGCCACGATCCTACAATCCCTTTTCGGCGCCCTCTCTCGGGACGCCGCACGCAACACGCGACCACGATGTAATCTGCCATTACCTCCAAACAGCAACGGCAGCGGACCGATCTTCAAGCGTGCCGCTAAAACATTGACACAACTTGAAGGCAGCCCACACGGCTCAGGCCCGTATCAAACCAGTGTCAGGAACTCCCCCAACCCCAATCCATCGGTTTTCGCGGCAAAGAAAGGCGTTATCAAGGACATATGCGCGTCCCAATGTCTCAGGCGCGCACCTTCGCCAGCGCTGCTGTTCACAGTTCCGTGAGAGCCGCTGCTCCGGGTCGGGCGCAACTCCGACACCAAAGCGGCTGGCACGCTTGAATATCCCGGAAAGGCCGGGAAGAATGGCCGCTCGAGCACCAAGGGTCTTCCGAACTACTAGGGTCTTCCAAACAACAAGGGTCTTCCAAACAACAAGGGACTTCCAAACAACAAGGGACTTCCAAACAACAAGGGACTTCCAGACAATTAGGGTCATCGGGAAGGAGTATGCCGGCCATGCAGAGCTTTGCCTTGAAGACGATCGCCGCGATTGCCGCAATGGGGCTGATGACGGTGGCGAACGGGGCTTTCGCCCAAGACGACACCTTCGACCTTTCAGTACCGAAGCCAGAAGCCGAGGAAGCCGTCCCGTCGGAGCTGGAATGCGGCACAGAGATGCTTTCCGGCAGCGGTCCAGGCTTCACGGACGACCGGGACGAGGCAGAGAACATCGCGATCGAAAGATGGATGGAAAAGGCCGCGAAGGTCTTCCCCGATACCGAGCTGGACTTTGACCTCGCCAAGGACTCCAATCTCAGCTGCGCCGTTCAAGGCCTTTATTCCAAGTGCTTCGCCGACGGGATTCCTTGTAAGCCCAAGGGTTAGGACGGGGGCCGGTTGGCCCTACAAGCATGATGGGACAAATTTCTAGGAAAAAAGTCCTTGACAGCGTAACGCTGCTGGGCTAGGTTCCATCTACAACGCAACAGTTGGGCAAGAGGGCTGAGCCCTTTTGGGGCACGGCCCCTTGAGAGGTTGTTTCCTCAGAGTTCCGCGTCGCTGATCGCGTTTAGAACGCCGCTTCCAGAAATGGGGCGGCGTTGTTGGTTTCATGGAGGATTGTTGCGCTCTCGTTTGTTGGTCACGTGAGCGTTTCTTAGTTTGTTTGTCGCGAGTTCTTTGTCGGGCCCGCGTTGAGTTCAGCGCAAGTCGCCATGAGTCGACCCTGCCAGAGGATCAGCATATGGGCGCATGCTTCGTCACATGCTAGCGTTGGGTCGGGACTTAGGACTTATCTATTGGCAAGGAAGAGATATGGGCTTGCGTCTAACACCTCCGACAAAAAACGTCTTCTACGTCTCCATCATCTGCATCGTCTTTGCTGTCGCACTGTACCTGTTCGGGGTGCTCGGCTTGGTGGCAGGCGGATTCGACTCTGTCGCGCATTTCGCCTTCTGGTCCGCCGTGCTGGGGTGGTTCATGTTGACCCTCGGCGTAGCGCTGAAGGGCGTTTGAAATACAAGCATCCGTGTCTTTATATCTGAAGATCTGACCTTCGGTTTTGCTGGCTTCTAGCGAGTTCGCACGGAGGACTAGTGCACCATGTTGGGACGCTCCTGCTATCCTGCGCAGGCGCCGGCATTGCAGTGCCTGTTCGTCAATCTTTAGGCTGCCATAGCGGACGGCATGTTTCCGAGCCAAGCGAGCATCTTGGTTCCGGGGTCTAAATGACAAACTTAGGTAGAATCTTTACGCGCATGCCGCAGCGGTGAAGCGAGCGGCGGCACGGGCGGCCTCCGGCCCCATCGGTGAAGTGATTGGAACAATAGAAAAAAGTAGAGGCTTCCGAGCGATCTACGCGATTGGCACGGGGTAAAGGGCCGGGCGCTTTCTGGGGTTTGGGACGCGGAAGACGCGGGCGCGGCCCTTTCTGTGGCCCGTTTTCCGCGCGCGTTTACCCCGCGTTAAGCATGACCTCACAAATACTTTACGTGCTGTTTGGACAAAGCGCTGAGCGTTCCCATTGTATTGAGCGATTGCGTCCCCACATGCTCGCTAACCAATTCGCCGGAGAACAGCCATGACAGCTGCAAGTTGGGATCTCCAACGGAGCATTTACCAGACTCTTTCCGACGCAACAGCGCTGACGGCGCGGCTCGGTGGCCCCCGCATATTCAGTAAGCCGCCTCAGGGCAACGCGCTTCCCTACATCACACTTGGGCAGACGGTGAACCTGGACTGGAGCACTGGCACGGAAGACGGTACCGATCACGATCTCACGCTGCACATTTGGACGAGTGCTGACAGCGCGGAAGAAGTCCACGCCATTATGGACACTGTGAAGACGCTGCTGCACGACCGGCCTTTGAGCATGGAAGATCACTACCTGGTCAACCTGCACCACGAATTCGCCGAGGCCCGTATCGATCCCAATGGGGAGATGATGCATGGCATCGTGCGCTACCGCGCCCTTACAGAGCCCTTGCAGCAAGCGGCAGCGTAAACTGCTCATCCAGGAATTTTGTGACGTGGCCGGGCTTGTCCCGGCCATTGTTGTTTATTAGGGGTGCTTGGAGGGATCGCATACCGAAGGGGTCTGCATGTCGCTTTGGACAAAACTGGTGAATTTCGTCGAGGGCGTTGACGACGAGACCGACCTTAAAGATCTGCATGAGGAGGAACTTCGAATCGCCTCAGCCGCGCTGCTCATTAATGCTGGCAGCATCGACGGCAAATTCGACAGTGACGAAAAGCAGAAGGTGAAGGCGCTACTGCAGCGCCGCTTCGACTTGTCGCCGGACGAACTCAAGCGCCTGTTCAAAGAGGCGACGGCTGAGGAGCGCGAGGCAGTCGATCTGTATCGATTCACAAAAGTTCTGAGCCGTGATCTGGATCAGGATGGCCGCAAGCGCATTGTCGAGATGCTGTGGGAAGTGGTTATGGCCGACGGCGTGGTGGATGAGTTTGAGTCAAACCTCGTTTGGCGCGTGGCCGAGCTTATTGGCGTGTCGACTCGCGACCGGGTGATCTTGCGCAAAATGGTTGAGGCGCGTCTCGCAGGCTAGCTCCGAACTCTAGCGAGCATGTGGGCTTTCAGGAGCGGTCTCTCGGGGCCGCTCTTTTTTTGTTTGTGTAAAGAGCGACTGCCTAAGAGCGCACTAACTCAGTCAGTCGGAAGCGGAAGAGTACCTGGACGAAATCTGAGTTCCTAGGGAGTGTCAGAATCGTCAAGGCTTGGGGCTTGCGGCGTTGGGCGCCAAGGTAGACGATGCTTCTGGAAAGGGTGCACGCGGCCCGAAGGAGCGCTAGGCGAAGTTTGCCCTAACGGCGTTCAGGCCGCGTTCATGGTCGCTGCTATACTATGGCGACCATGACGAGAAGTGTAGGACTGAGATGACCTGCTACGCCTCCAGATTTCTTGCGGGCTTTGGGATCGCCGCGCTCATCGGCCTTGCGACCATGGCGCCGGCCCATGCGGGTTGCATGCCATTGGGCTCCGCGGGCGGGCTGATTTCGAAGAATGGCCTTGTTCCTGGCACGGTTGCGGTGAGCAAAGCTCAGGCTAAGGGCGGCGGGAAGGTGATCAAGATCGTGCTTTGCCAGAACGGCAACAATTTCGTGTATCGAGCCACCGTCCTTGGCAAGCAGGGCGCCGTAAAGAACATCACGGTCAACGCCAAGACCGGACAGTAGGCATTTGTCTTGGTGAGAATCACCAAGCCTGTTCCAAGAATCGCCATGAGCCTAAGGCACATCCAAGGAACTCTGCTTTAACGAAGACGCCAAGGGAGGGTAGTTCTTTGAGGCTTCTCGTCGTCGAGGACGATCCGGATCTCAATCGTCAACTTGTCACCGCGCTCGGCGAAGCGGGTTACGCCGTCGATACTGCGTTTGATGGCGAGGAAGGCCACTTCCTCGGGGACACAGAACCCTACGATGCGGTTGTGCTGGACATTGGTCTGCCGAAGAAAGACGGACTTTCGGTCCTCGAAGAATGGCGGCGCGACGACCGCAAAATGCCTGTGCTTATCCTAACCGCACGTGAGCGCTGGAGCGATAAGGTGGCTGGGATGGATGCGGGCGCCGACGACTACGTCGCCAAGCCCTTTCACATGGAAGAAGTACTGGCGAGACTGCGCGCACTCTTGCGGCGCTCGGCTGGGCACGCGAGCAATGACCTCACCTGTGGCCCCTTGGTCCTCGATACAAAGGCGGCAAGGGTTACGGTCGAAGGACAAGCGATCAAACTCACATCACATGAGTACCGGGTGCTGCATTATCTCATGATGCAGAGGGATCGCGTGGTGTCGCGCACCGAATTGGTTGAGCATCTGTATGAACAGGATTTTGACCGGGACTCCAACACCGTCGAAGTGTTCATAGGCCGCTTGCGCAAAAAGCTGCCGGTCGATTTGATCAAGACCGTACGCGGTCTTGGCTATCGTCTCACGGACAATCCCGACGGGGCCTAGAGCCTTTCATGGCTAGATTGAACCAAAACGCCCGGTCCCGAGGGGATTGCGCCCTGATGCCGCTCTGTGGCGAAACAGTCCTTGCCCGATGCGGGGCATCGCGCTTCGGTCTGGTCCACCACAGGCCATCCATCAGATGCGCAACAGAATTGATCCAATCTTGCTCTGAAAGGCTCTTGCCCGATGGGGCCTAAATCTCTCGCCTTTCGATTGTTCGTTTCCGCCGCCGCATGGGTGCTCGTGGTGATCCCCATCGCCGCGATACTGCTTACCTCCCTTTATCGCCAGAGCATCGAACGCAATTTCGATGCGCGGCTCGACGTCTACATGACGAGTCTGATTGCTGCGAGCACGGCCGAAGGCGGCGATGAGCCTGAATCGCCTGAGAGCCTTGGTGCGCCGCTCTTCGATATCCCGTTTTCTGGATGGTACTGGCAGATCAAGACACTGGAATCCAACGATGGCGATGACCGTCCGCTTTTCGCGTCGGATTCGCTGCTCGATCAGCAACTGGAACTCCCGAGTAGTGGAGATGCCCCTCCCGACGATACGCTGACGAGGCGCAGCTATGTGACGGGCCCCGACGACGAGAACCTCCGAATCGAGGAACGTGAGATTCGGCCGGGAGGCCAAGAGGAGCCGGCTTACTCCTATGCGGTCGCCGGCAATTCTGCGGAAATCGATGAAGATCTTGCCCAGTTCACCACCATGCTGGTGTTAGCGCTGGTCGTTCTTGGCGTGGGTCTTACGGCCGCGACGTTCTTCCAGGTGCGGTTTGGGCTGCTGCCGCTTCGCGCGATCCGTCACGATCTGGCGGCGATCCGCTCAGGTGATGCGGAGAATTTGGAGGGTGAACTCCCTGACGAAATCAAGCCGCTTCAAACCGAGCTCAACGCGCTCATTCAATCCAATCGTGATGTCGTAGAGCGAGCGAGAACCCACGTGGGCAATCTCGCGCATGCGCTGAAGACGCCGCTTAGCGTTATCAGCAACGAAGCCCGCGCGCATGACGGAACTCTCTCGGACAAGGTCGTTGAGCAGGCCGACCTTATGCGCACGCAGATCACGCACCATCTCGACCGGGCGCGGGTCGCGGCGCGCTCGGGGGTTATTGGCGACGTGACCGAGGTCGAGCCGACGCTTAATGCTCTGAAGCGTGCATTGGACCGAATCTACGGTGAAAAAGGAATCGAATTAAAGGTGTCGATCGATCCTGGCCTCAAGTTCCAGGGCGAGAAGCACGACTTCGAGGAGATGACCGGCAACCTCATGGACAATGCCTGCAAATGGGCAGAAGGCACCGTGGCGGTCACAGCCCGGCGGCTGGGTGACGATACGATCTCGGTGATGGTCAACGACGATGGCCCGGGTCTAACCCGCGCCGAACGCGAGAAGGCCGTAAAGCGGGGGCAGCGCCTTGATGAAAGCAAGCCAGGGTCGGGCCTCGGCCTCTCGATCGTTGCTGACCTGGCCCATCTCTACAAAGGGCACTTTACGCTAGAGGACGCTCCGGCCGGCGGGCTCAGTGCGCGGCTAACTCTCCCGTCTGCTTAAATCTTTTGCGTGGCCTGACCACAACCTATTTTGGCCCGATTTTGTATTCTTAACACTCCGCTGAGGGGTTACACTTACATTGTAGCCTCTTGCAGAGGACCGGTTCGGTGCATCTGAGCTGGGGAAAGACCGATGAAATCCATTTTAGCGATTGCCTTGCTGACGCTTGGGCTTGCCGCCTGTGGGACCGGAGGCAACCTTGGCACCGACGCTCTTTTCGGGTCTATGACTCGCAATTCGGGCCCCGCGGGCTTGGATGCTCAGGATCAGAAACTCGCCGCCGAGGCGCAGCAGAAGGCTCTGGAATTTGGTCAGGCGGGTCAGGCGACCTCGTGGAACAACCCGGCAAACCAGCATAACGGGCAGATTGTCCCCGGCACGCCTTACAAAAAGGGCAATTCCTTCTGCCGGCCGTTCACCCACACCATGTTCATCAACGGTGCGCCACAGACCACAAATGGCACGGCCTGCAGGCAGCCTGACGGGCGCTGGAGCCAGGTGGGATAGGCCCTGCCGACCAAACATTGCTGCGATTTCATCTTTCGGGCACCGCCTTCGCCTTGCCCTGGCCAGCACCGTTGTCCTATGCCTAGTCACCGTTTGAATTCTGAAGGTTAGGACCTCTTCGTGCTGCTTTGGGTCATCCTGGCGGCTCTCACTGCCGTCGTTCTGTCCTTCCTGCTGTATCCGCTCGTTGCTGGTCGCCAGGTCCTGAACGAGCGGGACGCCTTCGACGCTGCGGTTTATCGGGATCAGCTCGAGGAGATCGAGGCGGATCGAGCGCGCGGGCTGATCGGTGAGGCGGAGGCAGAGGCCGCCCGGCTTGAAGTCGCCCGTCGGCTGCTGGCCGTGGACGAGAAGAACAGCAATGCCTCCGCTGAGGGGTCACGCGGGCTGTTGCCGTCGGCGGCGCTTGTGTTGGTCGCGGCGTGTCTTCCCGCGGTCGTGCTTGGCGCTTACCTCTATTATGGTTCTCCCCAACTTCCAGATCAGCCATTGGCGGCGCGGCTGACAGATCCCACTCAGGAGAGTGACATCGGCGTTCTGGTCGCGCGCGTTGAAGCGCGGCTGCGCGCCTTTCCGGACGAAGGTGCCGGCTGGGATGCGATAGCGCCGATCTACCTGGGCGGCCGACGTTACGCGAATGCGGCAGAAGCCTATCGCAATGCGATCCGGCTACTCGGTCCGTCCGCCAAGCGGCTTTCGGGTCTCGGACAGTCTCTTGCCTTAGAGCAACAAGGGCTGGTGACAGAGCCGGCGCGGATTGCCCTTGAAGAGGCGCTGAAGCTAGACGAGACGCTGACCGAGCCGCGCATACTTCTCGCGATAGCTAAAGAACAAGAGGGTAACTTCGACGAAGCGCTGGCGGACTGGCGAGGACTGCGCGATGCCCGCCAAGGTGATGAGCGCTGGAATTCGATGATCGAGGCGCGGATTGCGAACGCGCAGGCCAGGAAGTCTGGCGAGGCGCCGGCACCTATCGCTCCCCCTACGCCTACGGCGGGACCGTCCGCGGCTGACGTTGCGGCGGCGCAGAGCATGAGTCCGGCGGAGCGGGAGGCGATGGTCGATCAAATGGTCAAGCGACTCGCCACGCGGTTAGCTTCAAATGGTGACGATTTGCCAGGCTGGCTCCGGCTCGTTCGCGCGTATACGGTACTTGGACGTAGCGAAGACGCGAAAAAGGCTCTGGCTCAGGCTAAAGACCAGTTCGCAGGTAACAAGCAGGCGATTAAGCAGCTGGACATGCTCGCAGCAGACTTGGGATTAACGTCATGACGAGGAAACAGCGCCGAGGGGTTTTGATCGGGACGTGCCTTGTGGTTCTTTGTTGTGCCGTTGGGTTGGTCCTGTATGCCATGCGGGATTCGATCGTGTTCTTCTATAGCCCAAGCGATATCGCCAAGTTGGACGTCGCTCCGGGGCAACGCATCCGGCTCGGCGGTCTGGTCGAGACCGGCAGCGTCAAACGTGATGAGGGTACAACGGTCTATTTTTCTGTCACCGACGGCGCCAAGGTCTTGCCAGTGACATATACCGGTGTGCTTCCGGATCTGTTTCGGGAAGGACAGGGCGTCGTAACGGAAGGCGCATTGATGCCGGATGGAACGTTCAAAGCCGACAGCGTGCTGGCAAAGCATGATGAAAACTATATGCCGCCCGAGGTTGCCGCGAAGCTGAAAGAGACGGGGGTTTGGCGCGATGGCAAACTGACGGGGGAGGTGGCGACGCAATGATCGCCGAGACAGGTCATTATGCTCTGATACTAGCGTTGGGCGTCGCCATCGTTCAGATGGTACTGCCGATCATCGGCACACGCTTTAACGATCCGCGCCTGGCGGCGGTCTCCGTTCCTGCGGCCCAGCTACAGTTCATTCTGGTCGGCATCGCTTTTGCGGCCCTTACTGTTGCGTACATCACGTCAGACTTTTCAGTGCTGAACGTGTGGCAGAACTCGCACTCGGCCAAGCCGATGATCTACAAGATTTCCGGCGTTTGGGGGAACCATGAAGGATCCATGGTTCTATGGGTGTTGATCCTCGCGCTGTTCGGCGCTGCCGTTGCCACATTCGGTTCGAACCTTCCACGGCGCCTGCGGGCAAATGTGCTCGCCGTACAGGGCTCGATCGCCGTGGCCTTCTTGCTCTTTGTCGTCATGACGTCGAACCCGTTCTTGCGGGTCGATCCCGCACCATTCGACGGCAATGGGCTAAATCCCGTCCTTCAGGATCCCGCGCTCGCCATTCACCCGCCATTTCTCTACGTCGGCTATGTTGGGTTCTCCATGGCTTTCTCCTTCGCGGTGGCAGCGCTCATCGACGGCCGCATCGATGCGGCCTGGGCACGCTGGGTACGGCCGTGGACGTTGGCAGCTTGGATGTTCTTGACGCTCGGCATCGCGCTGGGCTCGTGGTGGGCCTATTACGAACTCGGCTGGGGCGGTTTCTGGTTCTGGGATCCGGTTGAGAACGCGTCGTTCATGCCTTGGCTTGCGGGAACCGCGTTGCTGCATTCGGCGCTCGTCATGGAAAAGCGTGACGCGCTGAAGGTTTGGACCATCCTGCTCGCCATCATCACCTTCTCCTTGAGCCTCATGGGCGCGTTTCTCGTGCGCTCGGGTGTGCTCACATCAGTCCATGCCTTTGCAGTCGATCCTGCGCGCGGTGTCTTTATTCTCGGTATCATGGCGGTCTTCATCGGCGGGTCATTCGCACTATTTGCTTGGCGTGCGCCGCTTCTGTCGCAAGGAGGACTGTTCGCCCCGATTAGCCGGGAAGGGGCCCTAGTTTTTAACAACCTGCTGCTGACGGTCTCTTGCGCAGCCGTATTCGTGGGCACGCTCTATCCGCTCGCTCTCGAAGCGGTCACCGGTGAGAAGATCTCCGTCGGCGCGCCGTTCTTCAATCTGACTTTTGTACCGCTAGTCATTCCACTCTTGCTCGCCGTGCCCTTTGGGCCATTGCTCGCATGGAAACGCGGCGACCTGCTGGCGGTTGCGCAGCGCCTCACAGTTGCAGCTGTCGTGAGTCTTTTTGCCATCATCTTTGCTCTTGCCACGCATCAGAGCGGTCCCTGGCTCGCGCCACTAGGGATCGGTCTTGGGATCTGGCTCATCGTAGGAGCCGCGACAGAGATCGCGACGCGATCGAAACTGTTCCAGGCAAGTTGGCAAGAAAGCTGGCGCCGTATGCAGAACTTGCCCCGAGCCTCCTACGGTACGGCGCTGGCTCATGCGGGACTCGGCGTGATGGTGCTCGGGCTCGTCGCCACGACGGCCTGGCGAAGTGAGAAGATCGAAGCGCTCGCTCCCGGTGGCACGGTCGATATCGCCGGCTACACACTCACCTTCAAGGGCGTCAAAGAGCGTCAAGGTCCTAACTACAAGGAACTTGTTGGCGTGTTCGACGTGACGCGGAACGGGCAGCCCGTGACAACGCTGATCCCATCCAAGCGGTCCTACTCCGTTGAAAACAGCGCGACGACGGAAGCGGGGATTTACAATGCCTTGGGTGGCGACCTTTACGTGGTGCTCGGCGATGCGCTCAAAGACGGCGCTCACACCGTTCGGGTGTACTTCAACCCATTGGTTAGGCTTATCTGGCTTGGTCCTCTCTTGATGTTCATCGGTGGAGGCGTGTCTCTAACGGATCGCCGCTTACGGGTGGGGGCGCCTAAACGGGCCAAGCAGAAGTCTGAACCAGTTATGGCTCCAGGCAAATGATGCTGACCGCCTGTAGGTCTCTGTTCTTTGCGTGCCTCGCATTGTTCGCGCTCGGTGTACCGAGCGTGCCTGCTATTCAGCCGGACGAAGTGTTGGATGATCCGGCGCTTGAAGCGAGGGCGCGGGCGCTTTCGGCAGAATTGCGCTGCGTTGTCTGCCAGAACCAGTCCATTGACGATTCCGACGCGCCTTTGGCGAGGGATCTGCGTGTGCTCGTGCGTGAACGGCTCGAAGCTGGCGATAGCGACGACGAGATCATAACCTTTGTCGTGTCGCGCTACGGTGAATTCGTTCTTCTGAAGCCGCGATTCACGCCACAGACGTGGTTGCTATGGCTGGCCGCGCCGCTACTGCTGATTCTCGCCATCTGCGGAATTTTGTACGGCTATATCCGTCGCGCGACGGCGTCCGTCGCGCCGGAGGCTCTGACCGAAAGCGAGAAAGCCCATCTGACGCGTCTTCTGGATGAAGACGCGGCCAAAGATGGCGACAAACCGTAACGGCTTTGGTTCTCAAGGCCTCTGGGGTTTCTGGAACCTTACGGATAATTAATGCCGCTGAAACCGCGGCGTAATTGGCGGCTCTCTATATTTCGTCTCTCACAGGATCGCTCTGCTCTGCCGGAGTGATGGAACACGTTGACGTCCCAAGAGAGGGGAACCGAATGACACCTGATACGAACCCAGCAGCGAACGAGAGCAAGCGACCGCGGAAATCGGCTCGAAGGCCTGTAATCCTCGCCGCAACCGCGCTGGTCGCCGCAGGGGCGATCGGCCTTTCATTCAACCCGAGTGTGCCGTTCGCTGTCGCGGAAACGGCGCAAACACAGCAGACAATCGAGACACCCTATGGCCGGGCGCCGCTGTCCTTCGCCGATCTGGTTCAGAAGGTGAAGCCTGCGGTGGTGAGTATCAACGTCAAGGGCGAGGTGAAGACCGCCAAGAACGACGACTCGCCTATTCCTGGCTTGCCCAACCTGCCTGAGGACAATCCGCTTCACGACTTCTTTAACCAGTTCCGCAAGGGCATGCCAAAGCCGCCGGCGAACCGTACACCGAGCCTGGCTCAGGGGTCCGGCTTCTTCATCTCCGAGGACGGGTTTGCTGTAACGAACAACCACGTCGTCGAAGATGCTGAAGACATCACCGTCACGATGGAAGACGGCGAGAGATACAGCGCCAAGCTGATCGGAAGCGATCCGCGTACGGATCTTGCTCTGATCAAGGTGACGGATGAGACGAAGACGAAGTTCCCCTTCGTGAACATGTCGGACAAAAGGCCGCGCGTTGGCGATTGGGTGCTTGCAGTCGGTAACCCGTTCGGCTTGGGCGGTACTGTGACCGCCGGCATCATCTCAGCCCATAACCGTGATATCGGCTCTGGTCCTTACGATTATCTCCAGATCGATGCTGCGGTGAACCGCGGCAATTCCGGCGGCCCGAGTTTCGACCTCGAAGGTAATGTGGTCGGCGTGAACACGGCGATCTTCTCGCCGTCCGGCGGCAATGTTGGTATCGCGTTTGCCGTGCCGGCCGCGCTTGTGAAGCAGGTCGTCGAGGATCTGAAGGATGACGGCAGCGTCGATCGCGGTTGGCTCGGCGTCGTTATTCAGAATGTCAATGACGACATCGCCGACTCCGTTGGCTTGGCTGAGCCTATGGGCGCCATGATCACCAAGGTGACCGAGGACGGTCCTGCAGCGAAGGAGGACATCAAGGCTGGCGACGTCATCGTCGAGGTCAATGGCAATGAGGTGAAGGACTCGCGCGATCTCGCGCGCAAGATCGCCGATCTCGAGCCTGACTCCGAAGTTAAGCTTGCGATCGTTCGCTACGGTGACAAGCGTGAAGTTGACATGACGCTTGGCGCATTCCCCAGCGCTAAGAAACTGGCTTCGCTTCGCGACGAAGAGCCGGAGGATCAGAGCGAGCCGATGGATAAGCTCGGTCTGTCGCTGGCGCCTGCTTCCAAAATCCCGGGTGCGGGCGAGGACGGCGTCGTAATCACAGAGGTGGACTCCGATAGCGATGCTGCCGACAAGGGCCTGAAGCCAGGCGATATCATTCTGCAGGTCGCAGGCGTGGATGTCTCTTCGCCGAGCGACGTCGCCAAGGGTCTCGCGCGCGCTTCCGAGTCCGCCAAAGACGATAAGGAGAAGGTCAAGGTCTTGATGCAGGTCAAGACAGGCGACCAGACCCGCTTCGTCGCGCTTTCCCAGAAGAAGGGATAAATCTCCCATCTTCTGCTGGAGGGCGGTGCGATTTCCCCCCCAATCGCGCCGCCCGCCCTTTTCGCGTTTCCACTTGTGTGTTCTATGACTCTCTTGGGAAACAACAGCGAGCTGAGGCAATATGCGGGTCCTGGTAATCGAGGACGACCAAGAGACGGCAGCGTTTTTGAAGAGAGCGCTCAAGGAGTCCGGACATATCGCCGAGCATGCTGCCGATGGTGAGGCCGGACTCGATCTAGCCAAGGCCAACGCTTATGACGTGCTCATCGTTGACCGCATGCTGCCGAAGCTGGACGGGCTCGGCGTCATAAGGGCGCTCCGTACAGACGAGATTCATACCCCTGCCTTGATCTTGTCGGCGTTGGGCGAGGTCGATGACCGCGTGAAGGGACTGCGGGCAGGGGGCGACGACTACCTCACCAAGCCCTACGCCTTCAGCGAACTCTTGGCTCGCATCGAGGTTCTGGCACGGCGCACCTCCCCGGAGGAGGGCTCAACGCGGCTTTCTGTGGGTGACCTTGTGCTGGATCGCTTGTCCCACAAGGTGACGCGGGCTGGGGAAGCCGTATTGCTGCAGCCGCGCGAGTTTCGCCTGCTTGAGTACTTGATGAAGCACGCCGGCCAAGTGGTTACACGCACCATGCTGCTTGAGAATGTGTGGGATTACCACTTCGACCCGCAAACGAATGTCATCGACGTCCACATATCGAGGCTCCGGTCGAAGATCGACAAGAACTTCGAACAGCCGCTCCTTCATACGGTTCGCGGCGCCGGTTACACGATCCGTGACAGCGCTCACTAAACTCTTTCGCACGACGACATTTCGTCTGTCGCTCACGTACTTCGCGTTCTTCAGCGCCGCCGCTATTGTCGCCATCGTGTATCTTTACTGGAACACGACGGTCTTGCTTTCAGGGCAGCTCAATCAGACCATCGAAGCGGAGCTCACAGGGCTTGCAGAACAGTATCGGGCGGGCGGACGCGACCAGCTCGTCAGGATCGTTGCCCAGCGCAGCCGCACACCCGGCAATAGCCTTTACCTCGTTGCGGACCGCAACGAAAAGCAGCTTGCTGGCAATCTCAGTGCAGTCTCGCCCCAGCTATGGGATAGCGTCGGACCTGTCGAGTTCTTTTATAGCCGTCCTGCGCCGGGTGGCATGGAACAGCGGCTTGCTTTTGCGAATGTGTTCCGGCTTCCTGGCGGCGACCGCTTGATCGTTGGGCGCGACATCGAAGACCGGCGAGAACTGTCGCGGCTCATTCGCTCGACCATGCTGTGGGGACTTGGCGTCATGGCATTGGTCGGGATTGGCGGCGGCTATTGGGTCAGCCGCAGACTGTTGGCGCGCGTCGACGATCTTTCTGCCACCACACGAACGATCATGGCCGGCGATCTTTCGCGGCGCCTTCCTGTTAGCGGATCGGGCGACGAACTGGATCGGCTGGCCGAGAGCCTGAATTCCATGTTGGCGCGTATCGAGCAGCTCATGGCCGGGATGCGCGAAGTTTCCGATAACATCGCGCATGACCTGAAGACGCCTCTCAATAGGTTGCGCAATCGCGTCGAGGAAGCTTTGCGCGAACCGTCCGACGAGCGCGCCTATCGCGGCGCGTTGGAGCGGACAATCGAAGAAGCAGATGGCTTGATGAAAACCTTCAATGCTCTGCTCTCGATTGCGCGGCTCGAAGCAGGCGCCGGGGGTGACGATCGCGACAACCTCGATCTGTCCGCGCTGGTGAGCGATGCGGCGGAACTCTATGAGCCGGTTGCCGAGGAGCGCGGTATTGCGCTCAAGTTGGAACTCGCGAATGCCGTCCCCATTCGCGGTAACCGGCAACTCCTGGGCCAGGCGATCGCGAATCTCATCGACAACGCTCTGAAGTACGGCCTCGTGCCCACGGCTCAGGCCAATGGACATGCTTCTGAAGTTGTGATTCGGACGTCGACCCGTGATGGGCTGGCCGAAATCTCTGTGTCTGATCGTGGGCCTGGCGTTCCGGAGTCCGAACGAGAACGCGTTCTGAGCCGTTTTGTTCGACTCGAGGCAAGCCGTTCAGAACCGGGTAGTGGTCTTGGATTGAGCCTTGTCGCGGCCGTGGCGAGGCTGCATGGTGGGACCGTGAGGCTTGAGGATAATGATCCCGGCCTACGGGTCGTCTTTAGCCTGCCGCTAGAGAACGACGCGCGGGGAACCGCGGCGGTCGAGAGTCCGCCGTCAGGAGGAGAGCTGAGGCCGACGTGACGGCTTTCGCCGAGCGTATTAACGAAATCCCAGAGGTGTTCGACGCTGATCGCGGCGTCGGTGTGCTTGCGACTGTGCAGCAAGCTTGGGCGCGTAATCCAATGGCAGCGCGTGCTTCTTCTCTGCTCGATACGCCCGAAGTCGCTTCTTTCCTTACCGCCGTTTTTTCGGGCTCGCCCTTTCTGGCCGCACTTTCGGAACGCAATCCAGACATTCTTGCTGCGTGCTTGACCGAAGATCCTGACACGCATCTGAGCCGCGCCGCTGACGAGCTTGATGACGCTATGTCCGAGGCAACCTCAGAAGCCGCGGCTATGGCGCTGTTGCGCGGCTTCAAGAAGCGATCCGCCTTGTTGACGGCGCTTGCCGATCTCGGTGGGGTCTGGACCACAACTGAGACATTGGCCGGATTGAGCGAAGCCGCCGATATGGCGATCCGGATTGCCGTACGATACCTGTTCCGAAAGGCCTATGAGGCGGGAAAGCTGACGTCGCCCGAGGCTGGTGGGTACTTCATCATTGCCATGGGCAAGCTCGGCGCCATGGAGCTGAACTACTCATCCGATGTGGATTTCATCGTGTTCTATGATCCCGAGCGCGCGCAGCTTGCCGGGGATACCGAGCCGTCGGCTTTCTTTGTGAAGCTGACACGGGACTTGGTGCGCTTGCTCCAGGAGCAGACGAAGGACGGCTATGTATACAGGACAGATTTGCGGCTAAGGCCCGACCCGGGTGCCACACAGATCGCGCTCTCCACTGAGGCGGGCCTGATCTACTACGAAGGCTTTGGCCAAAACTGGGAGAGGGCAGCACTTATCAAAGCCCGCGTCGTCGCTGGGGACGAGAAGCTCGGATACTTCTTTCTCGAGCAATTGTCGCCGTTCATTTGGCGAAAGTACCTGGACTTCGCCGCAGTGGCCGACATTCACGCGATGAAGCGGCGGGTGCATGAATTCAAGGGGCACGGAGCGATTGCTGTAAGCGGCCACGACATCAAACTGGGTCGCGGCGGCATCCGCGATATCGAGTTCTTCGCACAGACTCAGCAATTGATCGCGGGTGGCCGTCATCCCGAATTGCGTACCCGCGGCACGTTGAAGACTCTCGCCCGTCTTGCTGAAGGTGACTGGATCGAAGCCGATGCGGCACGCGAACTGTCGGAAGCTTATCTGTTTCTGAGGCGGGTGGAAAACCGCATCCAGATGATCGGCGATCAACAAACACATATCGTTCCAGCCGATCCCCAGGAGCTCGACAGATTAGCGCGGCTTTGCGGCTTCGCCGATACGGATGCGTTTGGCGATGCGTTAGTCGCGACATTCGAATGCGTGGAGCGGTACTACGGAGCATTGTTCGAAAAGCTGCCTCAGCCGCCATCATCCGTCCCCGGGGTTATTGTTGGAGACGAGACCGATCCGGAGTCGCGTTCGGCTCTAGAGCGACTTGGTTTCGAGAATCCCAGCGCGGCCATCGAAGCGATTAAGGCATGGCAGGCCGGGAGGTATCCAGCGACACGCAGTGCCAAGGCGCGCGAGCGTCTCACGGAATTTCTTCCGAACTTGCTGGAGGCTTTTGGCCGTACGGCTCAACCCGACCTCGCGTTGTCGACCTTCGACAGGGTGATGGCCAACATGCCGCCTGGGCTGCAGCTCTTCTCAATGCTCTCGGCCAATCCCAGTTTGTTGCGGCTCGTCGCGGACATCATGGGTACGGCGCCGCGACTTGCGAAAATTCTTGGACGGCGCCCGCTGCTCTTGAATGCTGTGCTCGATCCCGGTTTCTTCGGGGTTATACCCACCGCCGATCAACTCAAGGAGGTTGTCGGGGGCGCTCTTGCTCTTGCTACGGACTATCAAGATGCCCTCGACCGCGCCCGCATCGTGGGTCGTGAACAGAGTTTTCTCATCGGCGTTCGCGTGATTTCGGGCACGATCTCCGCAGAACAGGCGGGTGAGGCCTACGCGGTGCTCGCCGATACGCTGATTCAGGCATTGTCTGACCGTGTGGGCGAAGAGCTCGTTGCACAGCACGGACGTCTCCCCGAGGGCATGGCCTCCGTTCTGGCGATGGGCAAGCTCGGTGGTAAAGAGATGACGGCGGCGTCGGATCTCGATCTCATCACCGTCTATAACTATGCGGGGGAGGGTGCAAAGTCAGACGGCGCAAGGAGCCTTCCCGGTCCGCAATACTACACGCGCTTCACGCAGCGATTGATTTCGGCACTTTCGGCCCAAACTGCAGAGGGTGCTCTCTACGAAGTTGACATGCGGTTGAGACCATCGGGTAGCCAGGGTCCTGTCGCCACAAAGCTCTCCGGCTTTGTCGACTACCAAGAGAAATCCGCATGGATTTGGGAGCATCTCGCGCTCACACGGGCGCGCGTTGTGTCGGGCCCCGACCCCTTACGCGACTCGATCAATGCAACGATACAAGCTGTACTCACGCAGCCGCGTGATCGCGCAATCGTTGCTGCTGAGGTCCACGAGATGCGCCGGAAGATTGAGGTGGAGAAGGGGACGGGCGATATCTGGAACTTGAAGCAAGTCCGCGGCGGGATCGTGGAACTTGAGTTCACGACCCAGTTCCTCCAACTCGTGAACGCGTCGGAACGGCCGGAAGTGCTGGACCAAAATACTGAATTGGCCCTGATCAAACTTGCCGAAGCCGGAACGCTTGAAGCGGGCGACGCCGAAGTGCTCATCCCCGCGGCGAAGCTTTATCAGTCGCTCACGCAGGTTTTGCGACTTTGTCTCGAAGGAAATTTCGATGCCAATGATGCGCCGCAAGCCCTGCGGGATCTGTTGGCGCGATCTGCGGACATGCCTGACTTTGCGACATTGGAAGCGGCGCTGAAGGACACACTTGCGCGCGTACATAGCGCCTTCAATCGGCTCGTTGCTTGAGGTGAGCTCAGGCGCTCTTCGCCAGCGGTTCCTCAACATCGACCGGACGCGGTGTGCGAATGGGCAAACAACATGTCACCGTCGTGCCATAGCCTTCACGGCTCTTGATCTCAAGTGTGCCCCCATGAAGCTCCACCAGTGCGCGCGAGATGGCAAGGCCAAGCCCGCTGCCCTGATGACTCTTGGAGAACTGGTTTTCGACCTGCTCGAAGGGTCGGCCAAGTTTCGCGATATGCGCTGGGGCGATGCCTATTCCCGTGTCCTTGATCGCAATTCTCAGCTGACCGTTGCTCCTCGTCAGCTTCACGTCCACGCGTCCGTCTTCACGCGAGAACTTTACCGCGTTGGACAGGAGATTTAGGAAGACTTGCTTGAGATAGCGGCGGTCCGCCTGGATCGGGAAGTGTGCTGGACCATGACGCTCGAGCGCGATGCCGCGCTCGGCGGCGGCCTGGCCAACAACTTTCATGCTGTCTTCAACGATCTCGGCGACATCGACATCTTCCAAGTCGAGTGTCATTCGGCCAGCCTCGATCTTCGACATGTCGAGAATGTCATTGATGACATCAAGGAGATATTCGCCGCTGGAATAGATGTCGCGTGCGTATTCCTGGTACTTCTCATGGCCGAGCGGTCCGAACAGTGATTGCTGCATGACCTCGGAGAATCCAATGATAGCGTTCAGCGGCGTCCGCAGTTCGTGACTGATATTGGCTAGGAACTCAGACTTGGCGCGGTTCGCTGCTTCGGCCCGGTTCTTTTCCAACGCATATTTCTCAGCCAAGTCCACGAGCTGTTGCTTCTGGTGTTCAAGCTCGCGGCGCGAAAGTCGCAATTCCGCGACGGATGCGCGGAGCTGCTGTTCGCTCTCGGCATTCTTCGTCTGGCTTTGTTTGAGATCGGTAATGTCGGTGCCCACGCTCACATAGCCGCCATCGCGCGTACGGCGCTCGTTGATGTGCAGCCAGCGGCCGTCCTCAAGCTGAGCTTCGTAGGTTCGCGACTGACGGCTGTTTTGACTCGCCACCGCGTAGCGTTTGGAGACGATGGGCTCAGACGCCGCGGCGATCACCTCATCATAGGAGCTGCCGGGCTGCACCATGTCGTCAGCGAGGCCGTGAAACTGCTGGTACTTGCTATTGCACATCACCAGCTTGTTGTGATTGTCCCACAGAACAAAGGCCTCGGAGATTGTTTCCACGGCGTCGCGCAGACGTGCATTGGCATCGGCGGCGCCTGGAACGGCGTTGGGATCGGCAAGGACGGCCATTCCAGTGAGATAAGGCTCGCCGGTAGCGAAGTCGCGCGTGATGTGGCCGCGCAGGCGGATTGTTGCCCAGTGACCTTCTGCATGGCGCAGCCGGAAGCATTGGTCGAAGAGATCGAGCCCCTCGCGCATATGGCGGTCCAGTTCAGCTCGTAGATCGTCGTCGCGATGCAGTCTCTCGGCAAGCATGCCGTAAGAGACAATTGATGAGCTGGGCTCAAGACCGAGCAAGGCATACATGGGCGGAGACCACTCCACATGTCCGCGCGCCAGGTTCCATCGCCAAACACCACACCCTGGAAGGGCTTCAGTTAGTTCGCGGGTAAGCGTGTCGGACTCCCGTGACCTTCCGAATGGAGTCAGGTACCAGAACGCGCCTGCGAACAGCACCAGGATCAGCCCGCCGCAGAACAGAAGCGATATTTCGAGCGCTGTATTGCTGCTCCATTTGGCAAGTGCGCTGGCCACCGGTTGGATGAGCGTCAGTTGTGCGTCGGTTCGCGGAACGTTGCGAACAGTCACCAAGGCGTCGGTGCCATCGTTCAGGGTTACGCGCATGACGCCCGCGTCGGCGCCCATAATGGTTAGGGGCTGGCTAGGACCGAGAACCGTCAGCAGATTGCCTTCGTAGTGGCTGCCGATGGGCACACGGGCCTGGATACCTCCTTCGGCATCGGAGAGCAGTACCACACGGCCCTCCCGCGCGGCGCTAAGGGGCAGCCGACGCGCAAGTTCCCCTTGCCAATCCGAGCTAGAGGCTAGGACCTCGGCGCTCAGCTTCAGCGAGGCGACGTCAGCGTTGAGCGCGAGCTGCTGCTGGGCAGAAGTCAGCGCCGCATCTTTTCCGCTGCTAATCTGGAAGTAAAAGCCAAGGCTGGAAACAAGGAAGAAGCCAGCAAGCAGAACCGGGACGAGTTGGCGCAACGCCTCCGATGATGGAAGGTGTTTGTCGACGAGCGCGCGGATGTCCTGCCATCGTGGCCCTGCGATGGAATAGATTCCCGCACCTCGCGCAGGACGAGCCCGCGCCATTCGGTCCCCCTTCTTCTCCTGTCTTCGTCCCGGAGAAGTTGCCGCATCTCCGAATCGCTTCTGTCCATGGAATCGAGGACTGAAGCATCTGTCTAGTAAAAACCTGTGGAAATTACGTTAACAAGTCGTTGACAGAAGGAGGGTGATTCTAGGCATCGCCAAGCGTCTTGGTGACGATTTCGTAAGCGTCCGTCGAAAGTTTCTCGCCGGCGAGGCCCTGAAGGCCTTGTTTTGCATGGCTTTGCCGCCCCGGCTCGAGAGTTTTCCAGCTTTCGAAGGCGCCCAGCAGGCGTGCCGCGACATGTGGGTTGAAGCCATCAATTTTTAAGGCTTGCTCAGCGAGGAAGGCATAACCGGCGCCGTCTGCGCGATTGAAGCCCGAAGGGTTGGCCATGGCGAAGGAGCCGATGAGAGCCCGGACACGGTTTGGGTTCTTCAACGAGAATTTCGGATGCTGCAAAAGCCGGTACGCAGTCTCGACCGAGTCTGGACGCGCGGCACGAGCCTGTACCGCAAACCACTTGTCGAGCACTAGCGCGTCGTTCTGCCAGCGCTCATAGAAATCTGCGAGCGCTTCGTCGCAAGCATCCGATGGCATGTGTGACAGCGTCGATAGCGCCATGATCGAGTCTGTCATGTTGGTCGCGTTGCGATAGTGCCGCAGCGCGCGTTCGGTAACCTCTGCCGTGCCCGTGGCCGCCATGAGATCAAGAGCGGCGGTGCGTAAGGCGCGAAGGCCTGCGCTGTCTGGGTCAGGCGAGAAGGCGCCATCCGTTGCGCTTGCCTCATAGATCTCCAATAGCGTATCGGCCATGGCGGCGCTGACGTTCTTACGCAGTGTATTGCGTGCCGTCAGAATGGCGTCGGTGTCTACGTTGCGACCAAGCTCGCGTGCGATGTCGGACTCGCTCGGGAGCTTCAGTGTCTCGGCGCGATAGGTTGGCGCCAAGCTCTCATCGCGCAGGGTCGGTTCCAACGCTTGCGCCAAGCGTCCGGCCTGGCCTCCACTAACGGGCCCAAGATCGAGTTCGTCCCGTGCCGCGGACGCGATCAAATCAGTGGCGTAGGTCTGCGCCGCTTGCCAGCGGTTGAAGGGATCGCTGTCATGGATCATCAGGAATTCGATCTGATCGGGCTTAAGGCTTGTGGTCACGCGAACGGGCGCTGAGAAGTCGCGCAAGATCGAGGGTGTTGGTG
Source organism: Pseudomonadota bacterium (assembly GCA_039177935.1). Lineage (GTDB taxonomy): Bacteria > Pseudomonadota > Alphaproteobacteria > Rhizobiales > Methyloligellaceae > Methyloceanibacter. The sequence continues at coordinate 168,450 of JBCDFN010000001.1, forward strand.
GAGCTGGAACGTCCTCGAACTCGAAGACCTGCTCCCGTTCCGTAACTTCCAGCAGACCGTCCGCAACGATCTCGCCATTGAGCTTTAGGGGTAGCTCGTCGCCATTAGAGCCGATGAGGCCCACTTTGAGTGGGATGTGCATCGGCTCCTTGTTTCCTTGACCCGGGGTTGCCGGGACGACCTGATTTACCTTCAACCGCGCCGTCTGTCCGTGTGGATCGTAATCGAGTGCGCAGGCAATCTCTGGCGTCCCGCTTTGCGTGTACCAGCGCATGAACTGTGTGAGGTCACGTCCTGAGGCGTCCGCCATGGCGGAGATGAAGTCTTCGACCGTCGCTGCTGTCCCGTCGTTGCGCTCGAAGTACAGAGCAATTCCCTGGCGGAAGGCATCCTTACCAAGCAGCGTTTGCAACATGCGGCAGAGCTCGGCGCCCTTTTCGTAGACAGTCGCCGTATAGAAGTTGTTGATCTCGATATAGGAGGCGGGCCGCACGGGGTGGGCGAGAGGGCCTGCGTCCTCGGGGAACTGACGGGCCTTAAGAAGGCGTGCGGTCAGAATTCGCATGACGGGTCCCATGCGGACGTCGTCGGTGAACTCCTGATCGCGGAAGACCGTCAATCCCTCTTTCAGGCAAAGCTGAAACCAGTCGCGGCACGTCACCCGATTGCCTGTCCAATTGTGAAAGTACTCATGAGCGATGACGCTCTCGATCGAGGTGTAATCCGCATCGCTTGCCGTGTCGGGCCGAGCCAAGACGAGCTTGTCGTTGAAAATGTTGAGGCCCTTGTTCTCCATCGCGCCCATATTGAAGTCGGATACGGCGACGATGTTGAAAACATCGAGATCGTATTCGAGGCCGAACCGTTCCTCGTCCCAACGCATGGAGCGCTTTAGAGATTCCATTGCCCAGTCGCAGCGATCCTCCTTGCCCGGCTCCACATAGATGCCTAGCGCGACCTCTCGTCCCGACGCGGTCGTAAAACTATCGTGGATGGAAGCCAAGCTCCCACCAACCAAGGCGAAGAGATAAGAGGGTTTCGGATGCGGGTCGTGCCAGATTGCGTAGTGGCGGCCCGTCCCTTCGATCTCGCCTGCATCCACGGGGTTACCGTTGGACAACAGCACGGGGGCTGTGTCGCGATCTGCCTCGATACGCACCGTGTATGTCGACAGGACATCCGGGCGATCGACAAAGTAGGTGATGCGCCGGAATCCTTGAGGCTCGCACTGAGTGCAATACGTCCCGCTAGTGAGGTAAAGGCCAGAGAGCTCTAAGTTGGCTTCGGGGTCGCAGCGCGTGACGATATCAAGAGTAAAGGCTCCCACTGGCGGGTTAGCGATCGTGAGCTTTCCGGGCGCAAGCGCATACCGGCCAGCTTCAAGCTCTTGTCCATTGAGCGAGATACTCTCGAGCGTCAACGCTTCGCCGTCAAGAATGAGCGGCGTGCCCGCGATCGTTCCTGAATTGGGTTCTATGCAGAGTCTCGATGAGACCCTTGCTCCCTTTGGCGCTAGATACACATCAAGCGCGACATCCTTGATCAAGTAATCGGGCGGCGCGTAGTCGTTCAGGTATTTTGTGGTCCGACTCTCGTCGCTCATTCTGGGGGCCTCCGGTTACAGTTCAACACGGCGCAAGCGAAGTGCGTTCCCGACGACGGAAACGGACGACAGGCTCATAGCGGCGGCCGCGATCATGGGCGACAACACAATGCCGGCGATAGGGTAGAGCACGCCGGCGGCAATGGGGACGCCGATTGCGTTGTAGAAAAATGCGAAGAATAGGTTCTGCTTGATGTTGCTCATGGTGGCGCGTGCAAGCTTTACGCCGCGCGCCACGCCGCGCAGATCGCTTTTGAGCAGCGTCATGTCGGCACTTTCAACGGCGACATCTGCGCCAGTTCCCATGGCGATACCCACATCGGCCTTGGCCAGCGCGGGTGCATCGTTAATTCCATCGCCCGCCATGGCCACCACCGCACCCTGGCTCTGAAGTTTGTCGACGAGTTCCAGTTTGTCGGCCGGCGTTTGCCCAGCATGGACTTCGTCGATCGCAAGCTGGTCTGCGACTGACTGTGCGGTCGTGATATTGTCTCCGGTCGCCATAACGATGCGCAAGCCCAAGCTATGGAGAGTTGCGATGGACTCTCTCGCGCTGTCCCGGATGGGATCTGCGACCGCGACAATGCCGGCAAGCCGGTTATCGACCGCGAGATACATAACTGTCTTTCCCTCTTTGCGAAGCCGGGTCACTGTGTCTTTGACGGTGAGAATGTTTATGCGGTGATCGTCCATCAGGAGGCTGTTGCCAAGCCGGGCAGAATGTCCACCGATGCTCCCGCCAACCCGGCCGACGACGCCTTTGCCGGTGACTGACTCGAAGTCGCGCGCCTTCTCGAACTTTACGCCCTTGTCGTCGGCACCCTGCATAATCGCCACGGCCAACGGGTGCTCGCTGCTGCTCTCGAGCGCGGCCGCAAAGCCGAGCACCTTCGCCTCGGTGTAGCCGTTAACAGCTTCAACGTCGGTCAAGGTGGGCTTGCCTTCGGTCAGCGTTCCGGTCTTGTCCACCACAAGCGTGTTGACCTTGGCAAGACGCTCCAACGCAGCGGCGTTACGAATGAGCACCCCGGCCTGCGCGCCTCGGCCCGTTGCCACCATGATCGAGATCGGGGTCGCGAGCCCGAGTGCACAAGGACAGGCAATGATCAGGACACTGACCGCAGCAACGAGCGCATGTGCAAGTTGCGGTGCGGGACCGACTAGAAGCCATGCGACAAACGCGATGACCGCAATTGCAATGACGGCCGGTACGAAATAGCCGGCGACGCTGTCGGCAAGGCGTTGGATAGGCGCTCGGGACCGCTGCGCCTCCGTGACCATGTGCACGACCTGCGAGAGTGTCGTCTCGGCACCGGTCCGATCCACGCGCATCTCAAACGAACCCGTGCCGTTGAGTGTGCCACCCGTCACGGTGTCGTTTTGCGCCTTAGCCACGGGCACAGGCTCGCCGGTCAGCATGGACTCGTCGACCTGACTGCGGCCTTCGATGACCGTGCCGTCAATGGGAATCTTGTCTCCGGGGCGAACCCGCAAGACATCGCCGACCTGTACGTTGGCGAGGGGGATGGTTTCGGTCTTGCCGTCTTGTGCCAAGCGCAAGGCCGTCTTGGGCGCGAGATTGAGTAGGGCACGGATCGCGCCTCCCGTCTTTTCACGGGCGCGCAACTCAAGCACCTGGCCGAGCAAGACCAGCGTAATAATGACCGCGGCGGCCTCAAAATAGACGGGCACCACCCCATCGGCATCCCGCATGGTCGCCGGGAAGAAGCCTGGCGCGATTGTGCCGACGACGCTGTAGAGATAGGCAGCACCGGTACCGAGACCAATCAGCGAGAACATATTCAGGTGGCCGGTGCGCAAGGACTGCGCACCGCGCACGAAGAACGGCCAGCCACACCAAAGCACCACGGGCGTCGCGAGCGCGAAGAGCAGCCACTGTTTAGCCTGCGGCGCGAGGAACGGCAGCAGGTCCAGCCCAAGCAGGTGACCGCTCATCTCAATCGCAGCCACGATGAGCGCAAGCGGGGCGGCAATCCAGAAGCGGCGCGTGAAGTCGATTAGTTCTTCATTGGGCGCGTCTTCCGCCGGGACGCCCATGGGTTCCAAGGCCATACCGCAGATGGGGCAGGTGCCAGGGCCCTCTTGAACAATCTGAGGGTGCATCGGGCACGTGTAGAGCACGCCTGGGGCGGCCAGTTGGGCACCCGGCTCCAGATTGGCTGTAGAACTCCCGTGGTCCTCATTTGTGGAGCAGTGATGCTCGTTGCCGATATGCTCTGCAGACGGCTTGCCAGCGTGGAGGCTGGCGGCTGACCCGCTGCTTGGATCCTGAGCGGTCGAGGTGGGGTGCGGTGCTTTGTCTGTCATGCTGTCAAGGTCGTGATCGCGATAGGCTGATATACTCGTTCACGCGTCATCGCGCATCTGCTAGTCGGATGGGCGTGTCGCGGTGACCCCAATTGGGTAACAGGGGATCAATCAACTTGAAAACAGTTGCATGGGAGATGTGCATCGCCTTGGCAGCGGTCGTGGGGGTCGGCGCAGGGTACATGCTGTCGGAGGGCGGCTCTACGGCCCGCTACCCCACCGACGTGCCAGAGAAGATCTCGGCGCTCCCCGCTGGGGCTAAGACGGACTTGATCCTCTACGGCCAACAGCTTGTCGAAGATACGCCGCGCTACATTGGCCGAAGCGCTCAGAACCCCGCAATGGCCTTTGGCGGCAACAACCTCTCCTGCCAAAACTGCCATTTGAATGGCGGCCTCAAGCCTTTCGCCGCTCCCTTCGTGTCGACGGCGGCGACCTTTCCGATGTTCGCAGACAATAGGGTTGTGACGCTTCCTGATCGCATCAACTCTTGTGTGAGACTGGGGCTAAACGGGCGGCCGCTGCCAGAGGACAGCCGCGAGATGACGGCCCTGATTGCCTATATCGAGTTCGTAGGGAAGGACACGCCGGAGGGCGTGCGATTGCCGGGTTCAGGGCTCAAACCTATCGGGCTGCCCGGCGATATCCCCAGCGCCCGCCGTGGTGAGGCCGTTTACGCGCAGCACTGTCTTAGTTGTCACGGGCAGAACGGGGAGGGCGCGCCAAGATTGCCGCCAGATATCGGCTATTACGTCCCGCCGCTTTGGGGCGAAGGAAGCTTCAATGGCGGGGCCGGCATGGGCCAGATTGCGTATGCCGCTTCCTATATTCGGTCCAACATGCCCGTAGGCGTTGACCATCAGAACCCGGTTTTGAGCGTTCAAGACGCGTGGGACGTCGCGGCGTACATGATCGTCCACCCGAGGCCGATCGCCCCAGCACGGCAGCCCGTAGCGCCCATGATTATCGAAGAGTTGCCCATTCCGCTGCCGCCGGACGCTGAGGCGCCGGCGCCCGGGCCGGAACTCGTTCCTGACCTGACGGTCCCGCCACCAACCCGCGCACCCTAGACGAGGACGCCCAAGTCCGGCGCGGGTGTCCGGCGCGCGTGGTTCTTCGTCTCGACTTGCGCGCCGTTTCAGAACCTTGCTTTGCTAAATAATTCCATTATTCTCGATATATGGATTTTAATCAGAGCCTCGTGGCGCTCTCGGCACTCGGCCAGGAGACGCGGCTGGAAGTCTTTCGCCTTCTGATACGCGCCGGACCTCGCGGGATGCAGGCCGGTGAGATCAGCGAAGCGCTAGATGTCCGGCAGAACACGATGTCGGCCAATCTGAGTGTGCTGACGCGGGCCGGACTCATCCGCAGTGAGCGCAATGGGCGAACCATTCGCTACTTCGCGAACATCGATGGTATACGCGGCCTTCTGGGATTCTTGATGGAAGATTGCTGCGGGGGTAACGCGGAGCTCTGCAAGTCTGTCCTGCAGGAGATTGTCTGTGACTGTTGAGGGAGAAGTATCGTGACTGCCGTGATCTACCACAACCCGAACTGCGGTACGTCCCGCAACACGCTGAAGATGATCGAAGCGTCGGGTGAAGACATTCACGTTGTTGAGTATCTCGAGACGGGATGGACACGGCCGCAGTTGCTTGCCCTTTTTGCCGGCGCTTCGCTGACACCACGTCAGGCCTTGCGCGTCAGCAAGTCACCAGCTGAAGAGCTCGGGCTGACTGACCCATCCGTAACCGAAGAGGCGCTCCTTGAGGCGATGCTGGAGCATCCAATCCTGGTCAATCGGCCGATTGTTGTGACGCCCAAGGGTATTCGCCTCTGCCGTCCTAGCGAGGTCGTTCTCGAACTCCTAGAAAATCCGCATTTCGGTGTCTTCACCAAGGAAGATGGTGAGCAGATCGATACGGAGAGGACATAGAGTTTGTCGGAACAGCGCAACGGGTCTGATCTTCCGAACATCGACTTCGAGCACATGGAGCCGGTCGACGCGACTTACTATGCGGGCGCGAACGATCCAGGCCATGCCCCGCGTATCCTTATTCTCTATGGGTCGCTACGATCGCGATCATTCTCAAAGCTCTTGGCTTTGGAAGCGGAGCGCTTACTGAAGTGGCACGGTTGCGAGACCCGGGTGTTCGATCCCAGTGGTTTGCCCTTGCCTGATTCAGAGGAAATCGACCATCCCAAGGTTCAGGAATTGCGCGAACTCGCGGCGTGGTCCGAAGGCATGGTTTGGGTGTCACCCGAACGGCACGGCGCCATGACAGGCATTATGAAGGCACAGATCGATTGGATTCCGCTGGCGCTTGGCGCCGTACGGCCGACGCAAGGTAAGACGCTCGCCGTTATGCAGGTTTGCGGTGGCTCGCAGAGTTTCAACACGGTCAATCAGATGCGCGTGCTGGGGCGATGGATGCGCATGCTAACGATCCCGAACCAGTCCTCCGTGGCAAAGGCGTTTCTCGAGTTCGGCGACGACGATCGCATGAAGCCTTCGTCGTACTACAACCGCGTGGTGGATGTGATCGAAGAGCTCGTGAAGTTCACTTACATGGTACGCGCGCGCGCTGAGCCACTTGTCGACCGCTATTCCGAACGGGTCGAAACTGCCGCGGAACTCTCGAAGCGGGTCAATCAGCGCAGCATTTAGTATCTTGCCCTTGCGGCCCTTGCGAACATGCCCTTGGGTGGGCCTATTGCCGCCTTGCGATTGCCGCACTGCATCACCACTTATGTAGATCAAATCCCTCAAGCGAGAACACGTCCTTGAAACCAGATTCGCATCGTTTCTGCGTCGCGCCGATGATGGAGTGGACCGACCGCCACTGCCGCACCTTCTTGCGGCTGATCTCGTCCCGCGCATTTCTGTATACGGAGATGGTGACGGCCGACGCCGTTCTCCATGGTGATCGTGTCCGTGTTCTTGGTTTCAATGCGGCCGAGCATCCCGTTGGTCTGCAGCTCGGGGGCAGTGACCCGGCGCGCCTCGCCGAGGCCGCACGTATTGGGACTGAATGGGGCTACGATGAGATCAATCTAAACATCGGTTGTCCTTCTGATCGCGTGCAGTCGGGGCGGTTTGGCGCTTGTCTTATGGCGGAGCCAAAGCTCGTCGCAGAGTGCGTGCGCGCGATGGCCGATGCTGTCAGCGTTCCGGTTACGGTCAAATGCCGCATCGGGATCGACGATCAAGATGCAGAAGAGAGCCTCGATCGTTTTGTGGATACAGTCGCCGATGCCGGCTGCATGATGTTTATTGTTCATGCGCGTAAGGCCTGGCTCCAAGGGCTCAGTCCTAAGGAGAACCGTGACATTCCACCCTTGGACTATGATCGGGTGCACCGCCTGAAGGCGCGGCGTAGTGATCTGGCAATCGTCATCAATGGTGGCCTCGGGTCGCTTCCGCATGCGGCGCCGCATCTCGTTCATGTAGACGGTGTGATGCTTGGTCGGGCGGCTTATGCAGATCCCTACCTTCTGGCCGACGTGGACCAAACGCTCTACGGGGAGGCAGAGCCGTCGCGGACGCGGCTTGAAGTCCTGGACCGGTTCATCGATTACGTAGACGCTGAACTGGACCGCGGCGTCCGTTTGACGGCGATGACCCGCCACATCCTCGGTCTTTTTCACGGTCAGCCTCGGGCACGAGCCTTCCGCCGGCATATCGCGGAGAACGCGCACCTGCCTAATGCTGGGATTGACTTATTGCATCAAGCTCGCGACATCATTAGCGGCGACGCGGCAGGCGCTGAGCTTCCTGAAAACAGGTCCGCGGCCTAGGCCGGCACCCGATTCAAACATCGCTTGCGTTCGCGCTTTACGCCTTGTCGTCCTGTGCGGCTGGTTCCGGATCGCGCTGCGTGCGCCAGAGCGAATAGAGAATGCCACCAACGATCAACGAGATGGTGACGCTTAGGGAAATGGTAGCCGGGAACTTCTCCCATCCCGCGAGGTCCGCCACGAAGATCTTCGAACCAATGAACACGAGTATAATGGCGAGGGCGGGTTTCAGGTATTGGAACCGATCTATGACCGCCGCTAGCGCGAAATAGAGGGCGCGCAGACCCAAAATCGCGAAGATGTTGGACGTGTAAACCACAAAGGTGTCGGTGGTGATGGCGAAGATGGCAGGGATGCTATCGAGCGCGAAGATCACGTCGACGATCTCAATCAGGATCATGGCAACAAACAGTGGCGTGACCCAGGTGACAATCTTTCCTGTCTTTTCGTCGGGCTGGCGGATGAAGAAGCGCTGTCCGTAAAGCTTTGGCGTGATGCGCAAGAACCGCCGCATGACTTTTAGAGCGAGGTTGTCCTTGATATCCGGCTCTTCGTCGCCGGGAAGGAGCATCTTGATGCCAGTGAAGATCAGCAGCAGCGCGAAGATGTACAGGACCCAGTGGAAACTCGCGACGAGCCATGCACCGAGTGCAATCACAATACCGCGCAGTACGATTACGCCGAGAATGCCCCAAAACAATACGCGGTGCTGATAGATCCGAGGAATTCCGAAATATGTGAAGACCAGCGAAATGACGAAGATGTTGTCCATCGACAACGTCTTCTCCACGAGAAAGCCCGTGAGATATTCCTTGCCGCTTGTCGGCCCCACATTGACCCAAACCCAAGCACCAAAGCCGAGCCCAATCGCGATGTAGAAGGCGCTAAGAACCAAGCTTTCCCTGACGCCGATCTCGCGGGACTTGCGATGGAAAAGCCCCAGATCAAGCGCGAGCAGGACGATCACGATGGTCATGAAGAGAGCCCACATCCATACGGGCTTGCCCATGACCAGGGTGTCGATGAACTCCATTAAATAAGACTCCGGAAAATCGTCGTGATAGCGCCGCTAAGCGACAGGCTCGGCCTGTGTCTTAGCACGGTTGGCGCTAAATTCATCTCTTACGATATCCCGGATCAATACGGCGAGATTGTCGAAATTATGTTGTGGGTTTTTCGTTTTTCGCCAGAGCATGCCGATCGATCGGCTGAGCCCGCGGCTACCAATGTCGAAGGTCTTGAATCGAGGGTCCTGGCTGACGACGCTGCGCACATACAAGCCCGGCATTAGGCTCACGCCGAGGCCGGTCGCCATCATCTCCCGCAGTGTATCGAGGCTGGTGCCTTCGTAGTCGTAGCGGAGATTCGCACCACACTCCGCTGCAAGGTTGACGACCAGGTCGCGCAGCTGATGTCCCGGGCCAAGCGCCAACAAGTCCACACCCTCCAGATCGGACGTCTTAATCGTTTGACGGTTTGCCAACTCATGGTCCGTTGGGACAGCGAGGTAGAGGGGCTCGTCGAACAGGACGACATCCTTCAGCCCGTTTTGGTTGATGGGCAGGGGGGCGATGATCACGTCGTGAATCCCCTCGGCAAGCTCGCGCGGCAGCGCGTGGGGTAGTTCTTCCCGGACATACAGCTTGAGCTTGGGGTGAGTGGCGTGAAGGCTGGGGGCCACACGCGGCAAGAGGTAGGGCCCGATCGTTGGGGGCAGGCCAAGTCGAACGACACCGGCAATTCCCGAGCCAACATGTCCCGTGACGTCGACGATCCGTTGGGCATCGCGCAGCATGCGGCGCGCGATTTCTACAACTTCAAATCCAAGGGGTGTTACGACAACGTTCGAGCGGGACCGTTCGACCAGTTCGACACCCAGACGCTGCTCCAACGTGCGAAGCTGCTCACTTAGTGTCGGTTGTGTGACATTCACCCGCTCTGCGGCGCGTCCAAAGTGACGGCTATCGGCCACGGCGACTAAATATTCCAATTGTCTCAGTGTCGGCATGGCTATTCCCTTCACATACGTCGATGTAGGGTAGCGTGTTTCCTATGCAATATTCATAGAAAATTCCTATTGATAAAACAGCATGTTCCTATCAAAAAGCGCTCAACTCATTGAAATTTCTTCATCTTGTGCGGCGGGTTGTAGAGCGTTTTGCTCATCGAGACAATCGATGACAAAAGGGCTATTTTTCAATCAGTTACCCTGGCAGAACTTTTGGTAAGATACAACCATAGATAGAGCTACCTTATGGCAGAAACTAACCTTGATCGAGGAAGCGGTAACTCAGAAGCGGGATGCTCGTGCCGGCGTATTGGTCCGACGCCTGCGTCGAACAACGCATCAGTCAGTTCGCACGAGCTGCGCAAGTGAGCGACGGCCTACTCGGGTTTGGGTGCGCTAGCTGGCGCGCCGGGAGGGCTGGGTCTTCTCGATCAGGTACTGGACGAAGCCGGGCAAATCGAAAAAGCGCGCCGTGCGGTTCTTGTACTCAAGATACTTGGCACCATACCGATCTTCGAGCCACTGCTCCTCGGTCAGCGCCATCAGCACGTAGACGCAGCTTGCCGAGAATGCCAAGGGGATCGTGAGCCAGGAATCGGCGATGATGACCGTACCAATGAGACCCAGGATCGATGAGGCGTATTGCGGGTTGCGGCTGAACCGGTAGAGGCCATGGCTAATCAATCCGTCCTCGCCGCAATAGGTATTGCCGAGACCGAGATTGAAGTAGCCAAATACCGTGATGCCGAAACCAACAAGGAACAGCGGAAGGCCAATGATAAGGCGACTGAGATCGACCAGGCCGGCGCTATTCCAATCCAAAATAGCCATCACGAACGCCAGCACCATGCCGGCGCGAAACAACGTCCAGAACGTCACACTTTGCCAGGTTCCCGGACCCGGCGTCGGCCAAATTCGGAATGGTGGGAAGAAGAGGGTCCTCAGCATCAAGAAGTTCAACGTGATGCCGACGATGAGTCCCACAGCGAAGACGGCGTGTGTGAAACTAAGATCAACCATGATAGGCGCGGACCAGAACAGACTCGGATTGCAAATTTGCGACAGTAGTCTAACGGTTTTGTTGCGTTGTCGCGCGGCGGTTTTCTAGATCTTCTGGTTATATTCGCCTACTTCGGGGTGATTAGCGAGTTCCTTGTCAATCTCGGAGAAAATTGCCCGCATGTTGGCCTCCGAGGTCGGACTTTCGACCACGACCACAAGCTCAGGCTTGTTCGAAGAGGCGCGCACAAGGCCCCAAGTCCCGTCTTCTAGGACGATACGGATGCCATTCACGGTGATCAGCTCACGGATTTTTTGTCCTGCGAGAGTCTCACCGCGCTCTGCTACATCTTCGAAGTGCTTCACGACTTTGTCCACGACGCCATACTTCGTTTCGTCGGCGCAGTGCGGCGACATGGTCGGTGATTGCCAGGTCTGCGGGAGCGCATTCTTGAGTTCCGCAAGAGTCTTGCCTGGATTACGCTCAAGCATATCCAGCACGGCGATTGCCGAGACTAGGCCGTCGTCGTAACCGCGGCCGATTGGCTTATTGAAGAAGAAGTGTCCGGACTTCTCAAAGCCGACGAGGGCGCCATTTTCGTGGCTGTAGCGCTTAATGTAGGAGTGTCCCGTCTTCCAATAGGCTGTGTGCGCGCCGTTCTCGGCCAGGACCGGGTCTGTTTGGAATAGTCCTGTGGACTTTACGTCGACGACGAAGTGGGCGTTCTTGTTCAGCGCCGAGATATCTCGCGCAAGCATCACGCCAACTTTGTCGGCAAAGATGGCTTCTCCTGTGTTGTCGACGACGCCGCAACGGTCACCGTCGCCATCAAAAATGAGAGCTAAATCCGGTTTGTGCTCAAGGACCGAATCCCGTGTGGCGTTCAGCATTGCCAGATCTTCGGGATTGGGGTTGTGTGCCGGGAAGCTGTGATCAAGGTCGCAATTGAGCGGAACCACGTCACAGCCGAGCTCGGAAATCACGTGGGGCGCGAACGCCGCCGCGGTGCCATTTCCGCAGGAGACGACCACCTTCATCTTACGCTGGTATTTCGAGTGCTTTAGCAGGTCTGCCATGTAGCGTTCCGGTAGGTCGGGAACATAGATGTAACGCCCGCCTCCTTCGTGGCTACCGAACTCGGCATTCATCACGATTTCCTTGAGCCTGCTCATCTCATCTGGAGAAAACGTCAGAGGGCGGTCGATGCCCATCTTGATGCCGGTCCAGCCATTGTCGTTGTGGCTTGCGGTGACCATCGCCACGCATTCGACGTCAAGGTCGAACTGCGCGAAATAGGCCATAGGCGAGAGGGCCAGGCCGATATCGTGAACCTCCGCGCCACCTGCCAAGAGGCCAGTCGTTAGTGCGGCCTTGATCGCCGAGGAGTAAGACCGGAAGTCGTGACCGACCACGATCCGCAAGGGCACGCCGCGCTCGCGCATCAGCGTTGTTAGGCCAAGGCCCACCGCTTCCATGCCAAGGAGGTTGATTTCGTCCGGAAAGAGCCAGCGTGCGTCGTACTCGCGAAAGCCAGTGGCTTTGACCAGGGGCAAGCGCTCGAATGCGGCTGTGTTGGGGACGAGGTCCTGGCGTGGCTTGGGGAACATTCTATCTCCTCGCAATTGGTCGGCTTGGGGGCCACGGCATTAGGGGTGCCGGGTTGGACGGGAGAAGCCCATAGCAGACTTTGCCCCGCCATCACTAGCCCTGACCGGTGGTCGACGCGTGGAGACCTGCAGCTATTGGCTTAGGACCAATTCGTCGCTACGCATGTTGAAGCTCTCAAGGCGTCCCAAGAAGCTCATGCCGAGGAGGTTGACGTCGAGGGCACCTTTTTCTGCGACCGCGGCACGTACGTTGCGAAGCGTGATGCTGCCAACCCGCACTCGCGACAGAGTGACCGGGGCGACTTTAGCGATACCATTCGCTGTGGAGACGCGTGCGCTGAAATCGAGGCTCTGTGGCGATAGTCCCGCGCGGCGCGCATCCTCGTACGTCAAGGCGATAATCGAGGCGCCCGTATCGGCCATGAAGGTCACAGGGCGGCCATCCACTTTTCCCGTGAAGATGAAATGGCCGCGACGGTCGGCCTTGAGCCGGACTTCGCCGGAAAAGCTCTGTTTGTCTTTCTCTTTGGGCTCAGGCTGGGCCGTGATCGCGAGAGGTGCTTTGTCGCCGGCCGATTGCACCAGCGCTCCGATCTCTTCGAAGTAGAACACTCCCACAAAGAGGGCTGCTCCGACCAGCGTCCATTGCGCCGCTTCTTGTAGCAGGTGTTTGTTCGCCGACCGCACGATGGGCCTCGCCGCCTGATCGCTCCAGATCGGGAGCTATCCAATCTGCGAAGCTCGTCAGCCGCGCAGTGTTAGATAGTCCCCAGAGAACTCATAGGAGCGCAGGCGGCTTAAGAAACTCATACCGAGCAGGCTTTGCGAAAGTGCTCCCGGCTGGGCGATGAGGGCCTCGACCCTTGTTCGATCCAGTGGGCCAATGGATACATCGTCGAGCCAAACGCGCGCGGCCATGGTGCGGCCATTCGCGGTCAAGACGGGGACCCGATACGTCATTTCTTCCACGTTGATCCCCGCCGCCCGGGCATCCTCCGGTCTCAGCACGACAGAGGAGGCGCCCGTATCCACAATCATAGATACAGACTTGCCGTTGACCTCCACGTTTGCCGTGAAGTGACCGTTCAATCGCTTTCGCAGTTTCACCTCGGTCAGACCGCCTGAGCTTGTCTCCACGGTCATGGCGGTGCCGGGCATCAGCTCTCCGACCACGCGCGAGGCGACGGGTGTGAGCTCGTCTTTGTAGGCGTAGATTGTCACAAGGCCTAGGCCGAGCGCGAGCCAGGTTACGGCGTCTCGGGCAATGGTTGCCGCCCCGCCGCCATAGCGGCTGAGAACGCTGCCGCTCAAATAGATGAGCAGCGCGACGAGGAACACACCATAGCCGAACGTGGTTTCGTCAACACCGGCGATCATCCCCGAGTCGTTACCCACGAGCAGCATGCCGCCGAGCGCAAGGACGAAAAGGGCGACCCAAGTGGTCATGACGCCGCCTCGCGGGCGGAGGTCTCATCCTCAAGCCGCCGTAGCCGTTCAGGCAGTGTTGTCATGATGGCGCGTCGCTCTTCCGGGCTCAAATTGACCCAATCGGCGATTTCCTCGCCGCTACGACCGCAGCCGATGCAGAGACCCGACGTTTCGTCGAGCATGCAGATATTGACGCAAGGCGTTTCCAAGCGACCCTCGCTTTGTTGGAGCTCAACTAACTTATGTAGTCGTTGGGAAGGAACAGGGCAATCTGTGCGGCTTCGCCTCAGACCCGGCCTTAACTGGCGCGCTTTTGCAGGCGCTCTTGCTTGTGCGCACTCTGCCTCGGGTCTATCTCGCCCGGTACTGCAAGTCGTGGGAGGGCTTCCAAAACGCGGTCAGATGGCAGCGTCACCGTCACCTCCGTTCCGTAGCGCAACTTGCTCTTGAGGTTGAAGCTGCCACCGTGCAACTCGGTCAAGCCCTTAGTGATTGTAAGTCCGAGACCTGTGCCGCCTTCCGCCGTTTGGAGTGCGAGTGAACCTTGTCCGAAGCTCCGCAAGACCCGTGGAAGCTCGTCGTCGGGGATTCCCGGCCCCGTGTCCTTGACGGTGAGTGCTTGGCCACCGCCTTTGGTCCTTTCTACCTTTAGGGTGACTGTTCCCTGAGGCGGCGTGAACTTGATTGCATTGGACAACAGGTTGAGGCAGATCTGCCGGATCGCACGTTCGTCCGCCATGACGTTCGGCAAGTTCTCATCGAATGCTTGATTGATCCTGAGGCCCTTGTTCTCAGCCCGAACCCGCATGAGACGATGGCACTCGTCGACGATCTCCGTGAGCGAGAGTGGCGCTTCATGGAGTTCGTAACGTCCGGCTTCAATCCGGCTGATATCAAGAATCTCGTCGATGAGCGTTAGTAGGTGCCGGCCGCTATCGTGAATGTCGCTCGCATACTCTTTGTACGTGGGGTTTGTATGCGGACCGAATGCCTCGTCACGCATGATCTCGGAAAAGCCCAGTATGGCGTTGAGAGGTGTTCTCAGTTCGTGACTCATGGTCGCAAGAAAGCGAGACTTTGCCAAATTGGCCTCTTCGGCGCGCAACCGGGCCTCGTCGGAAATGGACTTCGATTGTTCGAGTTCGCCGATTAGCGCGTCTTTCTCGGCGCGGAACGCGAGCATGGAAACAACAGTGTTATTAAAGCCATTCATCAGCCAAATGAAGTAGAGATGAACGGCGACGGCCATCATGGCCATGGCCCAATAATATGGATCGTTGAGTGTCGCAAAACGGATGACGATCGCCGCCGTCATAGGCAAGGTGCCCGCATATACGATAGGCATTACGGTCGAGGCAAACAGCATCCGCATCGAAATGACGACGAGTACCGTTGCGAAAATGAAAGTGTGCCCTGCGATATTTTCTGTCAGTGGACTGATGAAAACCACAGACGCCCAAGTTACACCGTAAAGAAACTCGGCGGCGGTGATCTTCGCCCGCCAAGTCGCGACGTGGGCCTCTTCGCGGGGCACCTTTGTAAATTGCCGGCATAGACTGACCAGAATGCCCTTGGTGACAAAGACGCAGCCAAGCCAGATGATTAGTTCGCGGGGAGTTGACCAAAACATCGCGCCCATCGCGACGACGACGGCAAGCAGCGGCGTGGTGATGGTGGCAGATAGTTCGTTCTTCACGAACATCATCAGGAGTTCGTAGTCGAACTCCGGCCTGCCGGCGGACTCATAAGAGAGCCTTTCCCGGGCTTCCCGCACGCTGCGGAAGGTACGCCGTTTTTGACTGCTCACAGAGTTTGGAGCAGCCACGGGGGCTTCTACTGACGCACCACTCGACATCTCTTCAGGAATCCGCACCCTGGCCGCAACGAAAAACACAGACGGGGCTTGGGCAGATACTCAATCGCGAAAAGCCCCACCCCCGAATTTAGGCTTAACAATAAGTATCCGGCCAAAAGACTAACGAGGCGTTTACTCTCGCCTCGTCGTGGCACCGGACTTGAAGTGGGAAACTGAGTGACCACATCTCCTTGATGCCCGGTGCTCGGGAGGGGGGGAAAAATGGAAAAACTATGCAACTGACCGTGGTCGGGTGCGGCGACGCGTTTGGCGCCGGAAATCGGCTGCAGACGGCGTTTTTCGTCCGCTCAAAGTCATCGACATTCCTAATCGACTGTGGAGCGACGACGCTGATTGGCTTGAGCCGATTAGGTCTGTCGCCAAACGATATTGACGCGGTCTTTGTCTCGCATCTGCACGGAGATCACATTGGTGGACTGCCATGGCTCTTGATCCACGCCAAGTATGTGGGGATGCGCTCCCGTCCCTTGGTTATTGTCGGGCCCAAATCTACGGAGCAGCGGTTCGTCGCTCTAACCGAAGCGGTCTATCCTGGCACGTTGGATAGCGGTATCGATTTCGACTTGGTGTTTGTTGAACATCAGGAACAAACTCCTTTGGAATTGAATGGTATCTCGGTCACACCATTCGAGGTCCACCATCCATCCGGCGCGCCGCCTTACGCAATGCGATTCGAGATTGACGGCAAAGTCGTTGCGTTTACCGGCGACACCGGTTGGGTCGATGTTCTTCCCAGCGTGTCGCGTGATGCGGATCTCTTCATTTCAGAGTGCTTTCAATACGATCACGAAATGCCGATGCATCTCGACTACAAGACAATAGATGCCAACTACGAGCGACTGTCGGCCAAACGCGTACTTCTGACTCACATGGGCCAGGAGATGCTCGATGCGTTGTCACATGTAGATCGGGCGCGCTACGAGCTCGCCGAAGATGGCATGACAATTGAGCTCTGATCGTCGCCGTTTCGGATCTCGTCGGGGACCTTTCTCGATGGCTGTTGATGCCTAATGTCGGACCTCGATGCGGTCGTAAACGCCATTCGTCGATGCCGCATCTGTGTCGAACAGCCGCGCGGTCTCCCGTTGCCCCATGAACCACGACCCGTCCTTCGGGCTACGACGAAAGCGCGTCTCGTTATTTGTGGTCAAGCGCCGGGAACGCGGGTGCACCAGTCTGGAACGCCATTTACCGACCCGTCCGGGGTGCGGTTGCGGTCCTGGCTCAATATGACGCCGGAGACGTTTTACGACGAAGGGCGCGTCGCAATCGTGCCGATGGGCTTCTGCTTTCCGGGACTAGATGCGAAAGGCGGCGATCTGCCGCCGCGGCGCGAGTGTGCCGCGCATTGGCACCGCGATCTCTTCGCCGCTCTGCCACAGGCGGAGCTTATCCTCGCGGTTGGGGCATACGCTCAAGCGTTTCATCTGGGTTCCGATCGGGGCAAAACACTTCGAGAGACGGTGCAGAATTGGCGGGCGCACCTCAAGGCCGCCCGCAAGCCGCGCCTCTTTCCACTTCCGCATCCGTCCTGGCGAAACAATGCCTGGCTCAAGAAGAACCCGTGGTTTGAAGTGGAGCTGTTGCCCGTGCTGCAACGGGAGGTTCGCAAGGTCCTGTAAGCCAGCTTGCAGATTTTGGAACAATTATCTAATATTGCCGCGTGTTGGGCTAATTATTAGAACTTTGTTCTTCTGCAGAGTGATTACTCACTCAGTTTTCTCGGATGGGTTG
This sequence comes from Pseudomonadota bacterium, assembly GCA_039177935.1. Lineage (GTDB taxonomy): Bacteria > Pseudomonadota > Alphaproteobacteria > Rhizobiales > Methyloligellaceae > Methyloceanibacter. The sequence continues at coordinate 185,832 of JBCDFN010000001.1, forward strand.
GATGTTGGATCGGATGGACCGCAAGATCCTCGAAATCTTGCAGGAGGATTGCACCTTGCCGGTCGCTGAGATTGGCAAACGTATTGGGCTGTCAACGACGCCCTGCTGGCGGCGCATCCAGAAACTCGAAGAGCAAGGCGTGATCGAGCGGCGCGTCGCGTTGTTGGACCCCAAGCAGGTCAATGCTGGCGTTACCGTCTTCGTCTTCATTTCCACTAGCAATCACACCAAGGATTGGCTGGAGCGCTTTCACGCGGTGCTTGTGGGTTTTCCCGAGGTGGTCGAGTTCTACCGTATGAGCGGTCAAATCGATTATTTGTTGCGTGTCGTGGTGCCAGACATCGAACGCTACGATGCCTTCTACAAGCGCCTCATCGCTAAGATCGAACTCACCGATGTGAGCTCGGCCTTCGCGATGGAACAGATCAAATTCACGACCTCTCTTCCGCTTGGCTATGCCGCCGAGGAGAAGCGAGCTTAGGCGTGGCTACCGTTTCTCGGACGGGCCGCTGTTTAGCCGGGCGATCAAGCTGGATGTGTCCCAGCGTTGTCCCCCCATTTCCTGTATGTCGGCATAGAACTGATCGACAAGCGCGGTGACCGGCAGGCTGGCCCCGTTGCGGCGGGCTTCGTCGAAACAGATGCCAAAATCCTTGCGGACCCAATCGACGGCAAAGCCGTAGTCGAATTTGCCGGCGACCATCGTCTCCCAACGATTCTCCATCTGCCAGGATTGCGCGGCGCCTTTGGAGATGGTCGCGATGACTTTCTCCATGTCGAGACCTGCACGCATGCCGAAATTCAGCGCCTCAGCGAGGCCTTGGATCAAGCCGGCAATGCAGATCTGATTGACCATCTTGGTCAGCTGACCCGCGCCGGATGGGCCGATGAGATTGACGGCCTGGGCAAAGCAGGAAATGACCGGGCTCGCCTTGGCGAATTCGGCCTGGTCGCCGCCGACCATCACGGTGAGCTTGCCGTTCTCCGCGCCCGCCTGTCCGCCGGACACTGGCGCGTCGAGCGCGCTTGCGCCTTCCGTCTTAGCGACTGCATAAAGCTCGCGCGCCATCTCGGCTGAGGCGGTCGTGTGATCGATGTGAAGCGTGTCGGGCTTCATCCATTGATAGAAGCCGTCAGCACCTAGCGTCACCGCGCGCAGGTCGTCGTCATTGCCAACACACGTGAAAACAAACTCGGCGCCTGCTGCTGCTTTCGCTGGCGTCTCTTCAAGACTCCCGCCGTATTCAGCGACCCATTTTTCTGCCTTCGCACGGGTACGATTGTACACGGTCACGTCGTGTCCATTGGCCTTGAGGTGACCGGCCATCGGGTAGCCCATCACGCCAAGCCCGATCCACGCGACTTTGCTCATATCGCTCCTCGTTCCCTTTCGCTTGCCTCTGCTTCACGGCAACCATAAAGGAAATGGCCGGGACGAACCCGGCCATTATCTCGTTCTGCAATTCCCGATGTCGACGACGTGACTAGGCGATCGGCGCCTCTGGGAAGGCGAGTTGTTCGCGTGCGCGCCACTCGTCAGTGACATAATTGATGATCAGCGATTTGCGGACGCCCTTGATCGGACGCCTCTCGAAGCCATGATAGGTGTTGTCGCCAGGTACGAACACAAAAGCGAGGTTCGGTTCAAACGGCGAACGGGCCACATGGCTCTTGTCTGCAGCGTAGACATCGGTTCCAAGATTGTCATGTCCCTCCTCGTCGGAGAGATAGAGGAGCATGGTGAAAGATTTCACGCCCAGGTCCGTGTGAGGCTCCAGCCAAAATCCATCCGTATCCTGAGCGAACTCGATGCGTAGGTATGTGCCGCTGAGATCGGTACCGAACGTCTCTTCGATCATGTCGGTGATACGTTTGTCCTGGAAGGCCTCGGATACAGCGCCCACGGATGCAAACTTCTCACGGTTCTCAGCGTCGAAATACTTACGCGTCGCGTTGTGCAACTCGCGCTTACCGGACACGCCATCGAGTGATGGGGCCGGGAAGGGGAGGCCAAGAATGTCCTCGATCGTGTCGTCGGGGAAACACTTCTTCAGCACCCAATGCGGATAAGGGGCTTCACTACGATCACCGCTGTTCACGGCTTCGGTGAACGCACTAACGATATCCTCCGCCGAACTCTTTGTGGCGTCCGCCTGCTTTAAGGCTGCGCTTTCCCTCATAATGTCGGTCAACTCCTAAAGGTTGGGTCGAAACATGCTGGCTTCTCCAGCGCCCAGGCGACCCCATCCAGCTGCTCAATTAGCACCCTAGGACCGATCCGCGCAAATGAACCGCTGTCTAATGCAATTGCCTTCCAAGCTTTGCGGTCGCCGCGGGTGCACTTGAGAACTTCCAGCGAATACTGGCAGCTGGCGTTGATGCGGCTCAAATCCAAAAGAAACCCTGCGCCGCCAAGCGGACGCAACCCTTGGACTAGTTTATTGAAATACCAGTGATATCCCCGAAATCAGCGAAGTCGTCGTCGGTCGCCACCTGTTCGTTTCGCAGACACCTCGCCAACAACTCCAGGAGCGAGGCGTGGAGTTCGCACTCACCTTCGAGCTGCGGAGGGTTTTCGGCGAGGAACGCCAGTATTTCGGCATAGTTTGGCATCGGAATCCCCTGTGCCCCCAATGTTCCGAAACTGGAGGACGCCTGTGTCAAAACTGAGGCTGGGGCTTTGGCCCCAAGGGACTGCAGGGCGCTAGCCTGCGAGGGCAAACCTGCCGAGAAGCCGAAGAGGTGATCGGGCAGACGCTTCGTCGCATACCTTCTCAAATGCACTGCCGATGAGGGAGAGGCCATCCACGCAGATGCCCTCTGTGCAGAATGGCTCGATCAAGGGGCGCAAGGCACCAGCGACCCTTTCCAGCTGAGTGTCATCGAGCGACCCAGTAAGTTTGAGAAAGAAGCGGTACTCGCTCATCACGTTCGGTTGCCCGAAGCTCTTGAGCAACAGGCGCTGATGGGGACTCAAGTGCCGATGCTCGTCGTCGACGATCGCTGCCGTTGCCGCATATGAATCGAAAGCATTGAAGCACTGTAGCGCGAGCCAGTTGAGCTCGGGACGCGGCAAAGTCGGCTGAAGCACGAGGGAGCGGCGCGCGCGCACAAGCTTTAACGGTCCCGTCTCGATCGGTTTGCGGTGTGCCGCAAAACTCTCGAGGTGGGTTCGGATCTCTTCTAGTCGCATGTCCGTCTGAAGGGGCGACGAGGCGAAGAACGGTGCGTGCAGTCCAAAGTAGCGACCAGGCGTTCGCGAAATGCCGGACGGCGCATCGTTCCCGATGCCGGATGCAGAGAGCGCCTGAAGGGCGGTTCCGTCACTAGCCCGCCCGAACCAAGAGCGACTGAACTGGGCGAGGGCGCTTCCCGGTCGTGGCGTATAGCAGATCGAAAACAACGTCGGCGAGGCCGCGATGGACTCGATGGCTGTCTCGTGATGCTGCTTGTGTCTCGTTGAATTGAGCATTTCCGTCTCCCTCAAGCCGGACGCGCTGCTACGCCTTCATGTTCAAGAGCTAGACTTTAGCTGTGACCTTGACGCGACCCGTTTCGGGCGATAGGGCGGCGAAGCCGTGAAGACTTAGTGAATTAGGTGGTGGATTTCCAAAGCGCTGCCGCGACTTGAAGGGATGAGAACGCGTGATCGACCTCTACACTTGGATGACGCCAAATGGACAGAAAGCCTCGATCATGCTCGAGGAGACGGGCCTGCCGTACAAGGTCCACCGCATCGATATCGAGAATGGGGCGCAGTTCGATCCGGACTTTCTCAAGATCTCGCCGAACAACAAGATCCCAGCCATCGTCGATCACGACACCGGGCTGCAGCTTATGGAGTCGGGTGCTATCCTTCTCTATCTGGCGGAGAAGTCAGGTCTACTTCTGCCTCAGGGCTTTGAGGGCAGGTGGCGGACCCATGAGTGGCTCATGTGGCAGATGGGTGGCGCCGGGCCGTTCCTCGGGCAGGTGCATCACTTCGTTTCGTATCATCCGGGCAAGAGCGCCTATGCCGAGGAGCGCTATACGAAAGAGGCGCGCCGTCTTTGGAAGGTTTTGGAGACCCGCCTTGGCGAGGTCGACTATGTGGCCGGGGACTATTCCATCGCCGACATCTCTATCTGGCCCTGGATTGCCCGCTACCCCATCCAGCCTGTGGACGTTGACGCGCATCCCAATATCAAGCGGTGGTACCATGCCATCGCGGAACGCCCGGCTGTTCAGCGCGGTTGGGACGTCGTCGGTGCTGGACGCGAGCTGCCGTTGCCCTAGCGGCGCTGGGCCATACCTGGAGGGTGCGGGAGGCGATGCGGACAGTCCTTCTTCTTGTGCTCGCGATCGTGGCGGTTGGGGCCATGGCCTTCTACCTCGTCACGATGCCGGTCACGTTCTCGGCTGCTGATCTGCCGGACCATACGCCGGATACGGCGAACGGGAAGATGATGTTCATCGCTGGCGGGTGCGCCGAGTGCCATGCCGTGCCTGTCAAATCTTGCGATAGTCTTGAGATCGAGGATGAGACGCGACTTGCGGGTGGCCGTTGCCTCAAGACGGATGTGGGAACTTTTCATGTTCCCAACATTTCGCCCGACCTTGAGGCCGGGATTGGCGGCTGGTCTACGCTGGACTTCGTCAATGCGATGAAGCGGGGCGTAGCGCCCGGCGGCGTCCACCTCTATCCCTCGTTTCCTTACACGTCGTATCAGCGCATGCGCTTTGAGGATCTCATCGATCTCAAGGCCTATCTCGATAGGCTGCCGCCCGTGCGCAGCACAGTGCCTGCCAACGAGTTGCACTTCCCGTACAATATTCGCAGAGGCGTGGGCCTGTTCCAGCGTCTTTATGTCGATGGGAAGACTTTCGAGCCCAACCCGCAAGCGAGCCAGTCCGTCAACCGCGGCGGCTATCTCGTGCTGGGCCCTGGCCACTGCGTTCAGTGCCACAGCCCTCGCAATGCGATAGGTGGCATCATCGCCAGCGAGGCCTTTGCAGGGGCCAAGAGCCCATCGGGGAAGGGCGATGCGCCGAATATCACTTCGAGTAGTCAGGGCATCGGTGAGTGGAGCGAAGCGGATATCTCTTACTATTTGGAAACAGGATCGACGCCCGACTTCGACGTGGTTGGCGACGTTATGGCGCCAGTCCAGGAAAACATGGCGCGCTTGCTGGCCAGCGATCGCGACGCCATTGCGGCTTTTCTCAAAACCCTGCCGCCAAGGCCGGAATCTGCGGAGACTCCTTGAAGACTTTCGGTCCGCGCTCTAGCGTGTCGGCAGTCAGTCGCCTTAGAGGAGCTCAATGGCGGGGAAGTATCGAAGCCAGGATCGGCTGATCGCATTAGTCGCCGGGGCGCTTGGTCTACTGGTCGCAAACGGGCTCGGTGCAACCGATGCGGCAACAGCCGCGCCCGTGGTTGAAGCGTCCACGGAAGCTGCCGTTGCAGATCTGGCGCCTGAGGCGGTTCCTGTGGCGGCGTCAGAATCGGAGCCAGCAACGGATGGGATGTCTGCGCCCGCCGCAGCTCCTGCGACCGGCGCGGATACGCCGCCTGCACGGCAGCGCCTCGACATAGACTGTTTGCCCGAAGACCTGCTCGACAAACTCCGCGCAGCCCACGGCCCGAGCGTGAAGGTCAAGGCGTGTGCGCCCGCTTGCCTGCCTGCGCCAGCCGCGCTCAGCGCGAAGCAACTTGATGACCTTTACGGCCGATACGGTGTCGTGTGGTGCCGATCTTGCGTTCAGATATCCGGCCACCTGTCACTCAAAGACGTCCGCCAAATAGAGGAAGCGGGCAATCTGGAGTTATGCAGCATCCCTCCGCGTCAGATGCCCCGGCCAGGCAGTGCAAGCGGGAACGTAGTCAAGTCGTTCAGCCGGGTTCGTGAGCTGTACCGCGCGATGCCGACAATGCCGGAAGACGACAATGCTATCGCGGTGATCATCGGCAATTCGACATACGACAACCTGCCGGCCGCCCGCACAGCGAGGAACGATGCAGGCGCGATGTACTTCTTCCTCACCGAGCATATGGGCTTCCGGCAGGATCAAGTTATTGATCTGCGCAATGCATCGCGCGCGGACTTGGAACGCGTCTTCGGTCCGGAACCAGGTTCCGATGGAGAATTGAAGCGGCTGATCCGGGCGCGGCCTGACGCGAAGGTCGTTGTCTATTACTCCGGCCACGGGGCTGTGAATGCTGCTCAGGACGAGGCCTACCTCCTTCCCGTAGACGCCGAGCCTTATCGCGAAGAGCGCCGCGGCTATCCGCTCTCGACCCTGTACGCCAACCTCGCAAGTTCCGGCGCAGAGCAGGTCGTGGTGCTGCTCGAAAGCTCCTTTGGCCGGGATCATGGCAACTATATCTTGCCGCCGAATATTCCCGAGACGAAACGCAGTGCATTACCTAAGGAGCCAAAGGCGCCCTTAACAGTCCTTGTGTCCGCAGACCGCGGCCAACGCGCCCTGATGGACCTTGAATACGATGTGGGATTGTTCACACGCTATCTTGTCGAAGGTCTTGCGGGTAACGCCGACCTTGCTCCGGTTGGAAACGGCGACGGCAAAATCGATAGTGCGGAACTCTATGCCTATACAGCCGCCATGGTTCGGCTCAGCGCGCGCAAGACGTTCGGACTGCTTCAGAGCCCGAAGCTTTCCGCCGCCGGAACCAGGGAATTGAAGGTGCCCGAACGCGAAGCGCCCAAGCCTGAACAAGGCTAAGACACAGCTCCGCAACAGGACTTTACAACGGAAGCGGTTGCCCCTACTCAAAGCTGCTTCGCGCGGTGGTGAGCATCGCTAGCAGCGCGCTCTTGTCTGAAGGTTGCACAACGTCTGACCGGCCATATCGAGCCGGGGGTCCCTGTGGGATGAGAGTATTCGGATGAACACTTTTCCGAACGCGACAGAGTTTCTCCGCCATTGCTGCCCGGATCGGCCCGTGCTGGCGTTGCGGCCTCATGCGGCGGCAAGTGCAGCCAAATGGTTCTTGGAGGCGTTTCCGGGGCGTGTTCTCTATGCGACCAAGGCGAACGACGCGCAGCCGATACTTGAGGCGTTGGCTCAGGCTGGCGTTCGTAGATTCGACGTTGCGTCACGTGCGGAGATGGAGCGGGTGCGCGCGATCGACGGGGCCGAGCTCTATTTCATGAATCCGATCAAGTCGCGGGGCGACATTAGGCACGCCTACCACGACTTCGGCGTCCGGAGTTTCGCGTTCGACTCCCATGACGAGCTCGGCAAGGTTCTCGCGGAAACGGAGCAAGCCGACGACATCACGCTGTTTTTGCGCATTGCCTGTCCCAATACCCACAGCCTTATCCCTTTGGAAGGCAAGTATGGCGCTAGCGTCGAAGAAGCGCCGGCACTCTTGTTGCGGGCGAGGCAGCACGCAAGGCGTCTTGGCATCACCTTTCATGTGGGCTCGCAGGCAGTGGTTCCCGCAGCGTTTGGAGAGGCTCTGACCCAGGTCGGACAACTCATCTTCGCGTCAGGTGTTCTCGTGGACGCGATCGATATCGGTGGCGGTTTTCCGGCGCGCTATCCACACTCGGATCCACCGGAGCTCGAAAGTTATTTGAAGGAAATCGTGCAGGCGAAGGACGCGCTGGCGATCAAGCACTCGTGCGAACTTCTCTGCGAACCCGGGCGTGCGCTTGTCGCCGAGGCCGAGGCCGTGATCGTGCGAGTCGATGCGCGGCGGGGTAATGCGCTCTACATTAACGACGGTGCTTTCGGCTCCTTATTCGACGCAGCGTTCTCAGGGTTCCGCTTCCCCGCGCGCTGCGTGACTCCGGGCCGCGCGCCTCTTGGGGGCGCCGAAACCGCATTCGTGCTTTACGGCCCTACATGCGATAGCTCGGACTACATGCCGGGTCCGTTCGTCTTGCCTGATTCCATCGGCGAGGGAGACTATATAGAGATCGGCCAAGTTGGCGCGTATGGCCGCGTCATGGCAAACCGCTTCAACGGATTCGGCGATTTCGAGGAAGTCGTGTTGGCCGACGAGCCAATGATGTCGATGTTTGAGGACAAGACATCGCGCGCGTCAGACAGTGCACGGTCCGTTAGCCTCTAGATCTTCTGTAAAGTTAGGCGACGCGGAGCCCAAGGGAGAGCGCCTCGCGCTTTCTCTCAGAACGTTCCCAAGCATCGTCGACGGTTTTTGGCGCGTCAGTGTTCGTGCGTATGCTCCGCATCACGAATGGCCGCGTCGTGATACGAACCGCTTCCGTACTCCACAAAGGCTACGCGCATTGACACCAGCAGATCGTCAGACGTGTGTGTGCCGTGTTGGCCGCTGCTCTGTCCCGAGCGGCCGCCTTTCGGAAACGGAATGATCTTTGCCGTTCCCTGATGCGTGTGTGCCGTCATGGTGTCCTCCGGTGTCGAGTGCGCGCCGCCGCAGAATCGCAACAACGCGCTTGAATCACCTATACAGAAACGCCAGAGCGACTTGCACAAATTAATCGCTAAGTGGCGAACATTTGAGCAGCAAAACTCCTGCTTGATTGATCATCAGAGTACGACTGCCTCTGAAATGAACATCTTTGACCTGAGCGTTGGAGGAACGAGTTTGCAGACAAGCTTCTTGTAAGGGTCTCATATTATTACGAAAAACTTAAGACCTATGCGCGGTTCGGAGAAGCAAGGATTTGTGCGCCGCGCCAATTATGGGCGTTGTGTTCGCACTGGCACAAAAAGTGCTTGGGGAACTGTTGGCCGGTAGCCTCTCACGGCCACGGTGGGATTCATCCGTACAGTTACTTAACCCCAGAAGGACTCACTAATGACCAAGTTTAAGCTCGAGTACATTTGGCTCGACGGTTACACGCCCGTACCGAACCTACGCGGCAAAACCCAGATCAAAGAGTACGATAGCTTCCCGACAATGGAGCAGCTCCCGGAATGGGGCTTCGATGGCAGCTCCACCCTGCAGGCTGATGGCAGCAACTCAGACTGCGTCCTGAAGCCGGTTCGCATTTTCGATGACCCATCGCGCGCCAACGGTGCCCTTGTTCTGTGCGAAGTGATGAACCCAGACGGCACGCCGCATGAGTCAAATCAGCGCGCAACCATCCTCGACGATGAGGGTGCATGGTTCGGTTTCGAACAAGAGTACTTTTTCTACAAGGAAGGCCGTCCGCTTGGCTTCCCGGATCAGGGTTTTCCGGAACCTCAGGGCAAATACTACACCGGTGTTGGCCACAGTCAGGTCGGTTCTATCGCGCGCCAGATCGTTGAGGAGCATCTCGACTTGTGCCTTGAGTGCGGGATCAACCACGAAGGCATCAATGCCGAGGTTGCCAAGGGTCAGTGGGAGTTCCAGATTTTCGGCAAGGGCTCCAAGCGAGCCGCTGACGAAATGTGGATGGCCCGCTATCTGCTTGAGCGTCTGACCGAGAAATACGGTGTCGACATCGAGTATCACTGTAAGCCGCTCGGCGACACTGACTGGAACGGTTCAGGTATGCATGCCAACTTCTCCACGACGCATCTGCGTGAGGTCGGTGGCGAGGCTTACTTCAAGGCACTCATGGACCAATTTGAGAAGAACCTCGAAGAACATATTGCCGTTTACGGTCCAGACAACCACATGCGTCTGACCGGCGATCACGAAACCGCGCCGTGGAACAAGTTCTCCTTCGGTGTTGCTGATCGCGGAGCCTCTATCCGCGTGCCGCATAGTTTTGTTCGGAACGGCTACAAGGGCTATCTAGAGGACCGCCGTCCAAATTCGCAAGGCGATCCCTACGCGATTGCGTCTCAGATCCTGAAGACTATTTCCGAAGTGCCGACGAGCGTGACGGCGGCCGCGTAAAAGAGACCTAGCGTGGTGTGCTTGGCGCGCCACCGTTTGAGAAAGTTGCAAAAGGGGAGTCCTGCCGGGCTCCCCTTTTTTGGTGTCCGAATTGCCAAGTTCTCTCAGGCTCGTGACATGACGGGTCCATCTTGTCAGGTTAAGCTCCTCACGTAACGGCGACCAACAAGGGAGGGACTGCCGATATGGTCGACAAGCTTCAAACCGAATGGGCACCGCGCATTTTGAGTATCTTGCGAATTGTGTCTGCGCTGATCTTCATGGCGCACGGGACGGCTAAGATCTTCAATTTTCCGGCGACGGAGCGCGGGGCGCCGGAGTTTATGTCACAACTCTGGATAGGCGGATGGCTGGAAATTGTCGGTGGCATCTTGCTCGTCCTTGGCCTCTTCACGCGACCGGTGGCCTTCATCCTTTCTGGCATGATGGCAGTGGCGTACTGGCAGTTCCACGCGCCCCAGAGCATTTATCCGCTTCAGAACAATGGCGATGCGGCCATTCTCTACTGCTTCATCTTTCTTTACTTCGCGTTTGCTGGCGGTGGGCCATGGAGTGTTGACGAGCTGCGAAAGAGCGGCGATTAGCGACGCCGTCACAACGTAAACGACTTATTAACTAAGTCCCTAAACTGCTCGTTCATTGTCGCCGAATCACACTCGGCGGCGATGAACGCTTCTCGGCATATCATGTTGGCCGTCTTGGCCGTTACGTTGACCGGTTTGCTGGGCTCCAACGCGGCCAAGGACGTGTCGCCGGATTCCGGCAGCAAACAGCAAGAAAACGCGTTCTGGATCAAGACGAAGCTACCAGACGAGCTACTGGCGGGACGCCTCAATGTCACAACCGTTGCCAAAACGCCGCGAATGCCGCTGCCGAACCGGTCTCCGCGCAAACGGAACCGGACCGCGCTGCTCGCTCGCTAGATGCGCCTGAGATAGGTTTTTCCTTTATCTGATCTGTATGCGGCACGACGTAAATCTACTTTCTGACGTCGCGACGATGCCCTAGCCTTGGAAGTGCCAAGAGCAATCGACGGGGCGTGCGTGCTGCTATCGAGCAGCTATCGGCGCGACCACGGTGGCGATTGATTGCCGGCTGATCTCTATGGAGATAAGCGCGCACCACGCAGAATAGGTTGGGGCCGTTTTGGCTGGAGACTTAATGCACATACTGCGAACCTTTGGTTGTAGCGTGGCGATGCTAATCGCTTTAACTGGCGTCACATCTGCGGAGGAGCAGACGCTTAAGTTCCGCGTGATCATGACAAAAATGGACGGCTCTGCGTTCCCGGTTGCAGGCCTTGAGAAGCGCGTCCTGGGCGCTGAGAAGTTTGCCGGATTTGCCGTCTTCGATGATGGACGCATTGCGTACAAGACGGTTGTGCTCACATCCGATGCGACAGGAGACGCCGGCAAGTACACCGGGTTCAGCACCTACGAGTTCCACAACGGCGATGTGCTGGTCGTCGGTTTCGACGGCGCGGCAACGTCAAAGGGGAGCGGGGGCGACTATAAAGTGGTCTCCGGAAAAGGCGCCTATGCGGGTGCCACAGGAACCGGCAACTTCCGAGCGGTCGCGAACCCTTGGAAGGACGCCGACATGTACGAAGGCTCAATCACTGTACTGCTCTCGGGCAAACCATAGAGGTGTCGAGCCGGGAGCATAGATAGGGAGGGGAGAATGAAGAAACTTGCACTCGGGTTTGTGGGCGTTGGGCTTTTGCTAGGCGCTGGCCTTATGCCCACTGCGGCGAAGGCCGTGCCGCCGGTGCCCGCGGCGCAACAAGCGTCGATAGTTCAAGAAGCGCGCTGGCGTCGTGTGCGAGTGGGCCGCCCAGTGGTCCGCCGCAATGTGCGGCGCACCGTTCGGCGCGACATTCGTCGCCCAGTTCGTCGGAGCTGGCGCCGCGCCACGCGTCCTTGGCGCTGGTAAAATAGAACGGACCCCGGTGGTGACCCGGGGTCCGCCTCAACTCTACAATCACGTGGGTAGTTAGTTCGGCATAATCACGTTATCGATGACGTGGATCACGCCATTTGATGTGTCGATGTCAGCCTTCACAACCTTGGCGTTGTCTACCTTGACGCCATCCTTGGCGTTGACGTCGAGCATGCTGCCCTGAACGGTCTTGACCTCAGTTTCCTTACCCTTGATGTCGCCGGACATGATCTTTCCAGGAACGACGTGGTAGGTCAGGATCGCGACGAGCTTGTCCTTGTTTTCCGGCTTTAGCAGATCTTCGACCGTGCCGTCGGGGAGCTTGGCAAAAGCTTCGTCGGTGGGAGCGAAAACGGTGAATGGTCCATCGCCCTTTAGCGTATCGACAAGGCCGGCGGCCTTTACGGCGGCAACCAGCGTGTTGAACTGTCCGGCTCCAGCAGCGGTATCGACGATGTCCTTAGACATGGCGTTCGCCGCAGAGACAGTGAAGAGCATAACGACCAGGGTCGAGAGTAAGCGCACTACTTTCATCAAATCCTCCGTTGGGGGGCAGGGGTTACTAACAAAAGCGCTTACGAACATGCGATGCGGTGTAGATCACCAAACCAGCATCACGTGTCTGTGAGGATGTCGCGCGACGGCTTTTTCTCGGCTTCTCTGTTTTTATCGAACAAGCGTGCGGCGGGTGCTGCCGTCAGTCCATGAAGGACCGAACTGAGCAGAACGGCGATTGCGGCGATGGCAAGGATCTCGTCGCGCATCTTTAAGAGATCAAAGGCGTTGAGGACGAGAAGCGCGAAAAGTGCTGTTGCGAGGCCGCGCGGGCCGAACCAGCCGTAAAAGAGCTTTTCCTTCGTGCTGACCCCGGCCCCGGTGAGCGACAGCCAGATCGCGGCTGGCCGCAAAAGGAACAGGCTCGCCAGGACGAGCGCAACCATGGGCCAGGTAGCGTGCGGCAAACCTTCGGGTAGTAAGACGGCGCCTATCACGAAGAAGGAGAGTACCGTCAGTATCTGGCCTTCGGTCTCAACAAACTCAAAGACAAACCGGCTGCGGCCACGCAGCACCTCGCCAAAGGCGAGACCTGCGACGAATGCGGCGAGAAAACCATTGCCGTGGCCAGCGTGGGCAGTCAGATAGGCAAGCCCTGCGAGCGCAAGCACGGCAATGCCGCCAAAGCGGTCTGACGTTAGGCCGCGGTCTTGAGCAAGGCGCAATAGCCATCCGCCCACGTAGCCAACAGCGCCGCCGATCAGCGCCCCCAAGCCAATCTGCTGGCCTACAAAAACCCACCACGGCACCTGTACCTCGTCGTGAACGCCGCCGACCGCGAAGCATCCGAAGAAGAGGATAAACGGGAGGGCGAGGCCGTCATTGAGGCCGCTTTCGGCCGAGAGCGATCGGCCGATGCGCTCGGGTACGCGCGGGTCCGTGATGATCGGTTGGCTGAGCGCCGCATCGGTGGGCGCAAGGATCGCAGCAACCAGCGCGAGTTCCCACAGCGGCCAACTCGGCATTAGCCCGAGTCCTGCACCAAATCCGAATAGGATGGCGAGTGGCAATCCAAGGATAAGCATACGGGCCGGGATCGAGGCGCCTTTCAAGAGCCGTCTCGGATCGATCGCGGCCGCGTCTGCAAACAGCAGCACCACGAGGCTAACCTCGGCGAGAATGTAGAGTCCCTCGGCGCCGTGACCGAGTTCAATCAAGCCCAGCGCGTGAAAGCTCCAACCAGCGAACAGAAACAGCATTGGGCCCGTGAGGACGCTGTCGGATAGGCGTTTGCCGCATAGTGCATAGACGAACACCAGCGCAGCTATCGCCAAAAGCCCCCATCCGGTTGTCATGGGATCGCTATCCTGAGTGCGCTAAGCGTCATCATGCTATTGCCGATCCGTCTGGTGGAGAAGCAATAGTAGAGGCGTGTGCGCCGAATTCTATGGTCGCGCCGTTCAAAATTCGGCGATGACGCGCGAGGAGGGCGCTGTTGACAAAGCGTTGGCTCCTTCTTCAGTGCGCCATACTGTGCTGAGAAACTTCACTGTAGGTTCGAGCGTTTAGTTGCATTAATACGCCGTCAATTCGAACACTGAGTGCGGAACACATTATTTGACCTGGAGGAGCAAAGCCGTGCGTGCACCTGTCATTGCTACATTTATTGCCTTCACTTGTCTGACCACCGTGCCGTCATTGGCTGACGTTCGCATAAGCCGGGGCTTTGTGCCGGTCGAGGAGAATGTCAAGCTCACGGAGTTTGTGGGGCCGCTCGCGTTTCCGTGGGGCATGGCCGCGCTGCCTGATGGTTTGCTACTCATCACCCAACGTGATGGCTACATCCGCGTCGTCGAAAACGGCAAGCTCTTGGACAAGGTTATCGATTTTCCGGTCGATGTGTTCACCTCACGGGTCAACCCTGCTGGAGGTGAAATGCGTGGGCAGGGCGGGCTTCTCGACATCGTCATCAGTCCGGACTTTGAGAACGACAAGCTTCTCTACTTTAGCTACGCCAAGGGCTCGCTCGACGACAACCGAACGGCAATCGGACGCGCGACGTGGACAGGTCAGGGACTTGACGACTTTGAAGAGATATTCTCCGTATCGAAAGGCAAGCGTGACGGTCAGCACTTCGGATCACGGCTGGCCTTTCTTTCTGACGGAACCCTGCTTGCCACGATCGGCGACGGCGGTAACCCGCCCCTCGATTTGCTCGACACGCTCGTCCGTGAACAGGCGCAGAATTTGCAAAGCTATTTTGGGACGGTCATCCGTATAAACCCCGATGGCTCCGTCCCGGAGGGTAATCCGTTCGTCGACTTGGCGGGCGCTAAGCCGGAAATTTGGAGCTTCGGTCATCGCAATGCGCAAGGCATTGTTGTCGATCCCGAGAGCGGGGCCGTCTGGTCATCCGAGCACGGCCCGCTTGGTGGGGACGAGCTGAATCGCGTCGAGAAGGGCAAGAACTACGGTTGGCCGCGCGTTACCTATGGCCGGGACTACCGAGACGCATCGGTTATCACAGCCCGGATTGAGGGGCCGGCATTCTCGGACCCGTCTATTGCCTGGGTGGACACGCACGCGCCGGGAGGCCTTCATCTCTATACCGGTTCTGCCTTCTCCGATTGGAAGGGGGATCTGCTCTCCGCCGGCTTAGCGTCGCGCGACATCCGCCGCATCAAAATGGAAGATGGCAAGGTGGTTGGCGAGACGCGCATTCCACTGGGGACCACGCGCGTGCGCGGATTTGCTCAGACGCCGGATGGTACGCTTTATGTGGTGACCGATGGCGCAGAGGGCCGCGTTTTGCGGCTAGATCCCTCCGAGGAGTAGCAACTTGACGTTTGACGAGAACAATCCGCTTTACCGGTTTTATCACGAGGTCATCAATCAGAAGAAGTTTGAGGTGCTCGATGAGATATACGCCCCCGGCTACGTCAATCGGATCGCCCCTTTTGGCTTGGACAACGGTGTGGACGGCGTCAAGAAGCTGATCAAAGAGCAGGCTGCCGCGTTTCCCGACTGGCACATCTCGGTCGACTACGTGATCGAACAAGGCGACAAGACCATCGTGAAGTGGACCTTGAGGGGAACCCAGACGGGCACGTATTTCGGCTATAAGCCCACCGGTAAGAGCTTCGAGATTACGGGTGTCGATATTGAGACAATCGTTGACGGGAAAATCACCGAGCACGATGGTGCTGAGGACATGCTCAGCCTGCTGCAACAGATCGGCGCCGTGCCGCTAACGTTTGATTGAGTGCGCCTGAACAACCGGTCCGGGGCTGACAGTCAAAATTGAGCGACGACCATGTGATCCTCGAGCGCGCCGACTAGTTTTGACTGCAGGACTTGCTATCCACGTCGATCGTAACGGCAAGCTGATCCGACTGATCGTAAAACACCTGCCGGACGACCCCACCCGCATCGAGTAGTTCCTTCCCGCGTTGCGTCCCACGGCATGTGTTTTCGATGGCCGAGCGTTCCATCTCGTCTTTCGCGGCGACAATCTGCTCTTTGGGCAGATTCTGCCGAAACGTCGAAACCAGAACCGGGCCGTCATTTCGAACGGTCAGCCATGTCGTTTTGTCATCCACGGCCATGGGGAGGTTCTTCCCCATTTCGGGCGCGACACGCGCCCAAGTTTCTTCGATAGAGAACCTGCTTTGACCGGGCTCTTCGCCTTGAGGCTTGCCTTCTGCGTTCAGCGGTCCTGAGCTTGCCGAAAGTGCAGCAATCGCCAAGGCGACAGCCCCCATCCGTGTCCAGTTCATGACACACCTCCCCGTGCACGTTGTTTTTGCCTGACGACTTATGCTTGTCGTCACCACCATCCAGCCTACGAATTGAAATTTGGCAATGCACTAATCCGTGAGCACAGCGCCTCTCGTTTCCCTACTGACCATCGCGGTTGAGACAAATCTCCCGCAGGCTTGGGATGGTCCGGAGCCCCGGCCGTCACTCTCTGTGCCAAGGCCGGGGTTCCTTGGCAGGGGTGCTTTGGCACAATTTGCGCGGTCGGGGTTCCCACGGGGGCACTAGTGGTCACTGCCATTTGTGACCAGCGACTGGCTTGCTTTCCTTTTCAGCCTATTGCCCCGAACGCTTCGTGGTCATACGGGTAGCCATGCGCTCATGACACCACGACCATTAACCTGCGACTCAATTGTCGAGAACATCCTATTTCACGCAGCAATTCTCCTGCGTGAAATTCAATTCATGCATCACATGGATCCGTTACGCTCTCGGCGAAATTAAACCAAAGAGCATTCAGCGTTGATAGAACATATCCAATCCAACGGCTTGGAGATTGTCCTCTCTAAGACGAATTACATTGAGGGTGAGACTTGGACAAGCACCGTACTATCAGGACTGTGGTGTGGGGCGCTTGTTCAGGGCGCCGTTGCAACGGTCAGCGAGCGGCATGGTAGGCAAGAGTGGTCGGATCGGCCTGATGACGCAGTCTGCAAAATTCTCCTCAAGACCGAGCTCGTTGCAGAGCACGTGCCGCTGCGCGGTGGCGCAGTCATGGCGGCATTTGTACGGATCGTGCCCGAGGCACTCTACGACACGCTTGGCCCAGAGTGGATGGCTTCAATCGAAGACACTTCATCGTCGATCGCGCGCATCCAAGGAACGACAAGCGCAACCCTAGCCTGGCAAATGCTTGGCTGTCCCCTTCATGGACCAGCGCGACGGCTCTATCTGACCGGCAAGTCCATGGAGCTTGTCTCGATGGTTATGGCTGCTCGTATCGAACAAAGCCGCTCGCACCAAGCCGTTGGCTCTGCCATGAGTCTAGGATCGAACGATATAAGGCGACTCTATGAGGCGCAGTCGATTTTGGTTGAAAGGTTCGATAACCCACCCACCGTTCCGGAGCTCGCCCGATCCGTTGGCCTGAATGTGCGAAAACTTGGCTTTGGGTTCAAAGAGCTGTTTGGATCCTCTGTATACGCCTTTATTAAGAATCGCCGCCTCGAGCACGCCCATCTTCTCCTACAGGATGGAGACATGACTGTTGCCCAGGCCGCATACGCTTGCGGCTATAGGCCTTCGCACTTCTCTGCGGCGTTCCGGCAACGGTTTGGCGTACCGCCAAGTACGCTCGTGGCCAATAGAAAGCGACCACTCTGACCGTTTCAAGAATGATTGAGTTGAAAATGCGAATGCAGTGATCGTTGCGAGCAAGTCCCCCCGAATGCTCGATTAGGCACAACAAGAAGCTACGGGTTTTCGGGGGACGTAATGCAAAAATTCTCTTGCGGTCGCTTGCACGCGGCGCGCTTTCTTTTTGTGCCTATCTGCATTCTCTTGGCAACAGAAGCGGCGAATGGACAAAGTTCAGACGCTACTTCGTCCGCAGCCTCGTAGGCTGTCTCGATCGAGACTCGAAATCGCGACATAGACGGTGGGTCGGGGCAAGCCTCAGGGCAAGCCTCCATGTCCGAGGACCAAGCCTCCATGTCCGAGGACAAGGACTCGAGCAACGAGGACATTGTGGATGGCAGTAGCGCGGCAATGCCGGAACCATCGACTGTGGAGGAACCGGACTTGTTGCCGACCGTGCATGTCACCACGTCGACACGCGGTACGTCAGGCGTTCCGTCGCCAAGTCAGTCGGCATCGGCAGCGCCTTCCATTAATACGGCTGGGTCACAGCGCCAATCGGCGGCGATCTCACTAACAGGTTCGGAGAGCGAGCTGGCCATTGCCGATACAGATCTCCAAAGCAATTTTGATTTGCTTCGCGATTTTCCTGGCTCCGCCACGATCTTGAATCAAACCTATTTGGAGCGAGAAGGTGTTTCCGCCCTGCGAGACCTGACTGGAAGTTCTCCAAATTTTACTACCTTCGACGGTGGAGGCAATCGCATGACGAGCATCAGTGTGCGTGGTGTTCGAGAGCAAAATTATCAGTCAGCACCAGACGTTCTTCCCAGTACTGCGTTCTACATTGACGACGTTCCGTCCTTAACCACGCTTGGTCGGGTTACCGTGTTCAACAATATTGGCAGTGTGACCATTGCAAAAGGTCCACAAAACACTGGTTACGGTCTCAGCTTGGTAGGAGGCGTAATTGATGTGCGCACACCCGAAGCGACTGAGGTCGCGACAGCCTACGCAGAAGGAAGCTACGGCAATTACGATGCGTATGAAGTTACGGCTGGTTTGTCGACGCCCATCTTCAAGGAAGCGCTCTATTTGAGCTTGGACGGAGTCTTGATGGGCCGTGACGGCTTCTATGACAACATCGCCCGCAATGGAGAGCCCTACGGCGACAAGTCCGCACGCGGCGGACGTGCAAGGCTGACCGCTGTTCCATGGGACAATGTCACGATCGATTACAATTATCAAAGCGAGGACTTCCGAGACCAGGCAGACCCCTACATCTTTAACCCACTCACCAATCCGGACCCTTTCGTCGTTAACTTTGATACGCCTGGACACGAGGATATCACCCAGAGTTTGAACTCACTTAGGGTGCGTGCAGAACTAGATGCAGCTGATGTTATGTCAGTGACGGCGTACCGGCGTTCAACGTGGGACTATCGCGCCGATGCCATCCAATTCGGCTTGCCATTTGCTGACTTCATCGGTGTCACCAATGAGGTGATCGGTTCGTTTACGCAGGAGTTCCGCGCAGCGTCGAACAATGATCCAACAGAAATGGGTTGGACGGCAGGGTTGCTATTCGCACGAACAAAGATGGACTACGAGGCAGGCTTTCTCTTCAACAATGGCGCGCCGGCGGGTCCACCCGCGATCGCCGAGACCGTAGCGCGCGATGTTGGCGTCTATGGTGGCGTCTCCGTACCGCTCAATAGTCTTGTTACGGTGCAAGGTGGGTTACGCTACGACTGGGCTGGGCGCGAAGGCATTAACGAATTCGCGCCGCCAGCGATCTCTCGTGGCGACGAGGAGTTTGGCGAAGTCTTGCCCTCGGTCTCCCTTGTTTATAGCGCCAACGATAGTGTTTCGTACTTCGCGAAGTACGCACGGGCATTTAAGCCTGGTGGCTTCAACGTTCGGACGTTTGCCACTGACCCGTTCTCGTTTGAGTACGGTGAGGAAACTTCCGACAATGTCGAAGTTGGCTTTAGGGCACTTGGTCTCAGCGGAAAATTCGAACTGAGCGGCGCGTTCTTCTACTCGAAGTTCCATGACTTCCAGGATCTTACTCAGCTGAGCCCTACGACTTTCGGGATTAGCAATGCGGACAGCGCGCGATCCTTCGGTGCAGAGCTTGATGCGGCGTATATGTTAATGCCGTCGCTGAAGCTGTTTGGTACATTCGGGTATACCAACGCTCAGTATGAGTCCTACGATTCTGTTCTTGGCGATTTCAGTGGAAACACCATCAGCTTCACGCCTGAGTTTACCGCCACATATGGCTTAGAGTATCAGGGCAGTTCAGGTCTCTATGGGATAGCCCGCGCCAGAACCACGGGCCCCTATTACCTAGATGATGCGAATACAGCCGAGCAGGATGCCTACACGCTAGTCGATCTCGTTGCCGGCTACCGCTGGGGACGGTTCGACGCCTCGTTCTTCGTCCAAAATCTAACCGATCAGAGATATGTGACCAACGCATTCGGTACTGCCGGTCCCGAGTTGGTCGATATCGGCACAATTGGCGATCCGCGGACCTATGGGGCGCGGGCCAAGGTCGTATTCTGAGCCGTGTTTGCTTTCACAAATCCTAAGCGAGTGTAATGGACCCGACTATTGCGTCACATTCGGGGGACAAGGGGCGCGTCCTTGCGGACAACTCCAAGGCTTGCGGTGGGACATTCCTCCTCGTGCTGACCGGTTCGCTCTATTTTGCTCAGGGTATACCGCTTGGACTCATATTCCAGGCTTTCCCTGCTTTGTTGCGGGAGGCGGGAGTAGCGCTAGAGATTATTGCTTGGGTGCCAGCTCTCGGTCTCCCCTGGGCCTTCAAATTCCTGTGGGCACCGTGGGTTGATACCTGCTGGTCTGAATATTTGGGCCGACGGCGCACTTGGCTGCTCTCCATGCAGTGCTTGATGATACTGGCGGTGGTCGGGCTTGTTATGACACCCATCGGTCCAGATGCGGCTTGGTTACCGATGGCCTTGTTGTTCATTGCCTCCCTCGTCAGCGCCACCCAGGATATCGCCACGGACGGTCTTGCAGCTGAGAGATTGCGCGGCAGCGCTCTGGTCGGAGTCAACGCACTTTCGGTGGGTGGAATGATGGCGGGCGTGATGGTCGGCGGTGCGGGCACACTGCTTTTGGTCGACAGTCTAGGTTATTCGGCAACAATATCGTTGCTTGTAGTTGCGCTTAGCGCGTGTGCGATCCCTGTGCTCATCTGGCGTGAGGGTCCGCTGGCACGAGAAAAAATGTCGGCTAATGCATCTCTATTGCGGGGGATTGGGAGGCCGTGCTTCTTTCCAGTTCTCGCGGTTGCAGGCCTTTATGCCTCGGTCCACACGACGGAGGTGACACTCACAAAACTGTTTCTTGTTGATGCGGGCTGGCGGTTGGATCGCATCGGCCTCATTGCCGTGATCGGTGGTTTGGCAATGATCATCCCGGGGTGCGGCGGCGCTTCCTGGCTCTTGATGAAAACTGGCACGTGGCGAAGTGCGATGGCAGGCCTTTCGTTGTGTGTTCTTGCGGTATCGATCATGATGTTGTTTGCGTTCGGATTGGCAATTCCATCGCTCTTGACTGTTGCTGTGGCGACTGTGTTGGGCAGTGTCGGACTTGCACTCGTGGCCGTCGCCATTTTCACCATAGCGATGCGATTTTCGAGTGGCGGTAGCCAGACAGGTACGGATGTTACGCTCTTCAAAAGTGCCAATGTGGTCAGCGAGATTGTCGTCGCAAGCGCAGTGACAATGGTGGCGGCTAAAGCTGGCTACGGATTAGGTTTCGGCTTGGGGCTGGGACTCTTCGCTATCGCGATCACATCCGTTTTGGTCGCTCGGCATCGGACGAGCAACCTCGATCTTGAGCCGTAGAAGTTCAAATGGAGTCTGATCCGCCCGCATTGCGAAAAGAACACGAACACGATGGGGAGCACGTTATGTGTCTGTATCCAGTTTCGGACATCGCAAATTCGTTGCCGCTTATTCGGGTCACACCCGATATGAGCGAAAAAGACGGCATGGAGGCGATTACGGTATTGGGGCACTGCAATGGCAGCCTTATGGGGTTGGTGCGTTTTAGCGGTCAAACGTCATGGGAACGTCACCCCGAAGGCGATGAGCTACTGCATGTCATTTCAGGTGCTACAAACATCACGTTGTTATCTGATGAGGGTAGTATCCACTACCTGGCGAAAGCGGGGGCGGCAGTCCTTATCCCGCGCGGCCTGTGGCATTCTCAGCGCCCGGACCCTGAGGTCACACTTATGTTTGTCACCCCAAGCGCAGGCTCTGAGCGATCGACAGAGGGGCATCCGCGAACGAGAGCCTGGCCATGACCGGCCCTCTCGCGGTTCAGAACGATCTCTCGCAGAAAAACAGTCACGAAGAAGCCCCGGCGCGTAGGCGCCGAGGCTGATCAGAGTACCAGGCTAGGGCAGCTATGGGGGGGCACAAGGAAACCCTAGCGAGATACCATGGTTACGGAGGTGTTAAGCCCTTGGATCACTCGTGTCGGGGCAAAACAAAACCCCCGGCCAGGGAGGGGAGACCGGGGGCTTTGCAAGCAGCTTCATCGCTTAGCGATCGAAGTTGGTCTGGTAGGGGTTTGGGAAACCGTCAGCCAAAACTGGTGCGCCAGTGGCTGCAAGAAGCGTAAGAGCGAGCATGATCGCCTTCATTATGTATCTCCTTCGTCAGTGCCCCGTTTGCGGAATTGCTGTCGGGTTTGTCATGACCAGAAGGTAGAGACCGACGACTTGGATTGCCAATCACGCTCAGTCAGAACGAAGTGCGCAGAAGCTCTCACTCGTTCACGCTGCCGTGTCGGCCAGTTGATGGAGCTATCCGCGCTTGGCTGCGCGAACATTCACTAGATCGTCGCAAAAAAGACAGTCACCAAACCTACAGCGCCGGCCCATGCCACGACCAAGGCGATACTGGTTGCAAACATTGCGAAGGTACGCATTCGCCACCTCATTGTGTCGTTCCTTCTCCCTTTATTGGGAGGTGGCGTGGGGCGCCCTGACGCCCCCGCCCAGGTGCCAGGGAGAGGTTTGAAATTGCCAGTTCAGGGTCTGACGTCCGCGCAGAATGTGCGAGGGCGCTTGAACCCGGACTGAACCGGCCGTGCAGGTGACGTTCAGAAATGGAAACGGAAAAAAGCCCGGGCGCCGCATGAGGGTCGGCCCGGGCCAGAAGACGCACTAATGCGTATTTGCTTTGGTACTCTGATTAGTTGGTGGGCGTTTCAGCGCGTCGCCGCGCCGAATGGCCTACCAGTAATACGCGCGGCGCGCCCGGCGGCGCCAGCGGCGCTTGTAAGGACGGTTGCGATAGTAGCGGCCGCGATAAACGGGGCGGCGTGCGTAGCGATATGGACGATAGTAGCGCGGGCCGATGCCGACACCGACGCGGACGCCAGGAGCTCTGACGTAAACGCCCGCATTGGCTTGAGTCGGTGCAAGGGTGACGAAACCCGTCACCAAAGCGCAAGCCACGCCGCAAGCCATCATGATTTTTTTCACGGGTTACTCCCCCTACTGAGATTTCCTTGCTGCACTATCGCAGGCAAATGAGGCATCTGCCAGGCGATCGCGGCGCGAAGCTTAATTACGCTGCGGTCGACAAAAAGGAGCCCGGCTTGCAGTGGGCTGCAAACCGGGCTTTTGAGGTTGGCGTTCCGGGGGGAGAACGCCAGTGGGGGAGGGAGAGTTGTGTCGTCTAACGGCGCTTGCCGCGCGGCATCGGGTGAATTGGCGTTACTGTCATGTGTTCGTCGGTGAGGAGAAGGTAGCTGGAGCTGCCTCTCGTCTCGATAGGGTGGATCCCCTATATGTTGGGAGACTACTTTTTTACCTCCGCCGCGCCGATCTGTGACCCATGTCACGGTGGTAGAAGAGCCGGGCTGGTATAGAGACAGAAGAACTGCCGGTGCATTGCAGCCGGCTTCATGAGGAGACAGGAGATGTCGCGCAGAGTTCTTCGACAGATTCTGATTGGCGCGAGCCTCAGTTTTGTAGCGCTCGGTGCGCCCGCAGCTATGTCCGAGCCAGCGTCGATCCAGTCGGACATCGATCCCGCGACGGTGAAGCCAGCCAAGGCGACGCCGCTGGGGCTCTACCTTACACCGCAGGAGGCGCATCGGGCGTTGAGCAAAAACCCCGATATCCTTTTCATCGATGTGCGCGATCCGATTGAGGTCACCTTCGTCGGGCATGCCGAAGGCGTCGACAAGATTATCCCCGTTGGCCTGTCGACCCACGAGGTAGACCCTGAGACCGGGCAGTACGGCATGGTCGCCAATGATGGCTTTGTCGCCGACGTCGATGCGTTCGTCGCGGCGCAGGGAAAGTCGAAGTCCGATCCCATTATTGTTAGTTGCCGCTCTGGTTCACGGTCGGCCGTGGCGGCTCGCAAACTTGCCGCCGCCGGCTTCACGAGTGTTTGGAATCTCGTCGAGGGCTTTGAAGGCGACAAGGCCGCCGACGGAACGAGAGCCAAGAACGGCTGGCGCAACGCGGGCCTTCCGTGGAGCTACAAGCTGTCCCCAGGGGTCGCCTGGGAGAGGTGTGGCAGCGCGGAGACGCGCGCGTGCTAAAGGCACAACGCCCCTTGGAGTCGGCTTCGCGTTTCCGGTCAGCGTGGGCATCTTGGTTGCTTTGACGACGTCGTGTTGCCGCGCTAACGTCGGCGCTGGTCATATGCGGGAGAAGACGGATGAGTTCGGAACAACTTTCCTATATCGCGATCGCTATCAGTGTCGTAGCCCTGTTGGTCGCTATACTCGATTAAGACCGATCGAGTCGCGGCAGGACGCCCGCTGACGTATCGGTTTTGGCTTGAGTAACGCGCCTTTGCCATCGTCTCCGGTCTTTAGCCGAGGATTCCCCTATAGAGCACGTCCTAAGAAAGGCCCGGGCATGAAGAAGGTCGCCACCGGTTTACTCGCGTTTCTTGCCCTGCAGATGGGAGCAGCCTTCGTTTCCGCCTCTGCCGCGGGTTTTCCAAATCTCGTCGGTGAGTGGCATGGGACTTACAAGACGCTCGTCTATCACGAAGACGGCATCAAAACGGGCGAGGCCAGTATGGTGATGGTCGTCAGCCGCCAAGAGGACGAGTTCATCTTTGCAACGCACACTTGGAAGCTCCAGCCAGGCCATGCCGGACAGCCCGATGTGGCTGGCGAGGCCGTCCGCGGCGGTGACGAAACGCTTGTCGGCGTCTTTAACTTCAACCGCACAGACGTGACGCTCCTTGAGACCCACGACAATGGTACGTTCGAGTTGGACGTCGTTGGCGATAACGTGATGGAGGGCATCTATCACGAGCAGGGCCACCACGAAGCGACGATCTTTCGCGTCCGTCTTACACGGAAACAGTGACGCGCTGGCCCGTCTTGCCGGCGTGAAGGCGAGACCGTTGACAGATCAACGTAAGGCTGCGGCCAGCAGGCATACGCAAGCGGCTACGGTGAGCGGCCAGCGCAGACGTGGGTACCAATCGGGCGCTTCTCCCTGCTTCACCGCATAAAGATCGTAAAGCAAGAGACCGAAGAGACAGGCGGCGAGCCAAAGGAATTGAAGGCCTCCAGCCATGAAGGCCGTGGCTGTCGCCGCGAGGGCCGGGAGGACGCTGACGAAGTAACGCCGCCAAGGCTGCTCGCCCAGCTCAGCCGTCATCGCGAGGCCCCAATGGATCGCCCCCATGAACGACAGGATCGCAATGCTGTAGGCGAGCAGGGCCTGGCGCGCCACGGTCGCTGTCGTATCAGTGCCGGTCAGCCAGAGCCCTGTCAGGAAGAGGAACGGTATCAAGCCAGCCGTGCCGAGAACGATGGCTGGCGCGGGCACTTGCGGTTTCGGGTCTTCGGGTGTCGGTGTGTTCATGTCGGCCAGAATATGAAGGCTACAAGTGTTCTATGAAATCCGTGCGTACGAGATGTAGCAAGAGCTTCACATGAGTCCTAGGACCTTCGGTTGCATATAAGACGGAGCTCGATCTCTAAGCGACCTGAGTACGAGTAAGGTCCGGGCTTTAGCCTCTCGCCGGGAGCTTTGTTATTCGGCCCGATCGATGATCCAACCAAACTGCCAGCGCGTTTCATAAACAGGCCCTACAAACGGGGTGTTGATGATGCAAAACCCGCTCGCAGACGAAACAGCCTCCAAGACGCGTGCAAGGTCGCTAGTGTTAAACCGCAGCTTCTTCGTCCCAGTGGCGCTGATGACGCTTGCAGCGGCAGCCTTGACCCTAAAGGTGGAGACCCTAACGGTACTGTTGGAGCGTCTTAGCCTCAGCGTCGTGAGCTCGATGTAGGCTCTGGACACTCGGTAGCCCACGGATCGAAACTCATCGTCGATTTCATCGGATTTCTCTGCGCTTGTTGTAAGCACCTCGAGGGCGACCACCTCCACGAAGAGACCCTGCAGATTTACAGTAAAACTCACAACGACGGTGTGCTGGGTAAAAATGCTGAGTGCCGCATCGTTTGACAAATATTGAAGGACCAAAAAAATATGCGCGTATTGGTGACGGCTCTGGCTCTGACGTTTTTTGCCACGGCATCTGTGTCCGCAGAGGACCGGGCGTTGACGGAAGAGGAAATTGAAGGCGTGCAGACTGCTATCAATGCAATGGGTTGCACAGTCGCCGACACGGATATCGAGGCGGAAGGCAAATGGTACGAAGCCGATGACGTTATTTGTGATCGGGTCAAGTACGAAATCTATCTCGATAAGGAGTTCAAGGTCATCAACAAGGTCAAAGAGGACTAGGCGCCGTCAGTCCCCATTCTCCCGCTACGGCAGTATGGTTCTGCTAGAAGCCCCGGTGGTCCAGCGCCGGGGCTTTTCATTAACACCGCTTACTGACCAATTTGTCACTTTATGAATGCGCACGATCTGGTACCCACTCCCCACTGGGATAGTTGAGCGCAATGAGGTGGCCATGACGACGAGACGGGATTTTATCAAGTCAGTACCTGCAATGGGGGCCGCGTTTGCCGTAGCAGGGAGAGTATATTTAGACGACGCACCTGCGCGTGCGCAGGGCGTAGCCCCGTTGGAGGGGCACTTCCACCCCAAGGGAAAGCCCCCGTCAAAATTCACGATTGACGCTCTCAAGAGCGCGAAGGCCACTCTTCCCTTCTCCGACACCCGAGATATCGAGGAGCAAAAGAAGGGCTTCATCGCTCCGATGAAGGAGCTGAAGATCAAGGCCGATGCGGGTCACATCGCCTGGGATATGGAGCGGTTCCAGTTCCTCGACGCGGAGGACGAATTTGACAGCATTCACCCTTCGCTGCATCGCCAGTCCAAGCTGAACAACAATTACGGTCTATACGAGGTCATTCCCGGCATCTATCAGGTGCGCGGCTTTGATCTCTCGGACATTTCCTTCGTGCGCGGCAAGACTGGCTGGATTGTTTTCGATCCGCTGGTTTCGGGCGAGGTCGTGCGCGCCGCTTGGGATCTGTTCCAGGAATATGTCGGCGAGGGGCTGCCCGTTTCAGCGGTTATCTACTCGCACACCCATGGCGATCATTGGGGTGGCGTGCGTGGGATCGTCGACGAAGAAAAGGTTCGTTCCGGAGAGATTCCCGTTATCGCTCCCATAGACTTCATGGACTTCACCGTTTCGGAGAATGTCTATGCAGGCAACGCTATGAATCGCCGGCTGTTTTATCAATATGGCCTGCTCCTGCCCGCGAGCCCTCACGGTTATGTTGGTCAAGGCCTCGGCCAGGCGGTATCCGCGGGAGGCGTGGGGCTGATTGCACCGACGCGTTACGTCAAAGAACCCATCGAAGAGTTCGACGTCGATGGTGTCAGGATGGTCTTTCAAAATACGCCGAACACCGAAGCGCCGCGGGAGATGAACACATACTTCCCCGACATGAAGGCCCTTTGGATGGCGGAGAACGTC
The DNA here is from genome assembly GCA_039177935.1 of Pseudomonadota bacterium. GTDB lineage: Bacteria > Pseudomonadota > Alphaproteobacteria > Rhizobiales > Methyloligellaceae > Methyloceanibacter. The sequence continues at coordinate 213,135 of JBCDFN010000001.1, forward strand.
ACGTCGACGCTCCACAACATCTACACTTTACGCGGTGCTCCGGTTCGCGATCCGCTACGCTGGTCTAAGTATATCGATGAGGCACTCCATCGCTTTGGCTTTGAGGCCGAGGTCATGTTCGCCTCGCACCACTGGCCGCGCTGGGGTCAAGAGCGCATCCAAGAAGTGCTCCGTGGGCAGCGTGATCTTTACGCTCATATGAACAACCAGGTACTCCACCTCGCCAATCAGGGCGTAACAATCAACGAAGTCCACAATGTTTATGAGTTGCCAAAGGGACTGCAGGAGAAGTGGTTCTGCCGCGGGTACCATGGGTCGCCCGAACACAATAGCCGGGGTGTCATCCAGCGGTATCTCGGCTTCTGGGACTGCAACCCAACGACGCTCATACCGCTTTCACCAGGCGACTCCGCGCCGCTCTATGTGGAGATGATGGGTGGCTCAGAAAAGATTCTCGCACGCGGCCAAGAGCTACACGACGAAGGCGAGTACTTGTTGGCCTCGGAGATCGTCAACAAGCTTGTCCAAGCCGAACCGGACAACGAGGCTGCCAAAGACCTCCTAGCGGACGTCTTCGAGCAGCTGGGCTACCAGCAGGAGAATCCGGGTTTGCGGAATAGCTTCCTCGCGGCGGCTTATGAGCTGAGGTCAGGGATTCCTCAAGGAGAGACGGCCGACACGAGCAGTCCAGACGTAATCCGGGCAATGTCGACAGAGTTGTTTCTGAACTTTCTTGCCATTCGCATGGATAGCCGGAAAGCGGAGGGTTTGGGTTTCAGGATGAACCTCATTACGCCTGACAATGGTGAGAAGTTCAGTATTGAGCTATCCAATGCGACGCTCACCAACATCAGTGGCTTTCTCGCGGAAAACCCCGACTTGACCTTGACCATCGACCGGTCCGATCTTGAGCAAACCATGATGGGGGCAAAGACGTTAGAAGCGCAGATCGCAGATGGGACAGCCAAAGTCGATGGCGATGCGGGGATATTGATTCAACTCGCTGCAACCATGGTCGACTTCGACCCGCGGTTTGAGATCATGCCCGGCACCGAACTCAGGACCGACGTGGCCCGCGCGGAGCCGTACCAGGCTGTGCCGCGCAAAACGATTGCTGAATAGGCCGGTTCCGGACACTCGTGGATCGCTTCGGCTGCACTTGGCTATCCACTTAGGATAACTAAAACGAGCCCTACGCCGTGCCGAGCCGCCGTTCGCGGCTCAGTCGTTAATCTGATCGGCGTCTACATCACCAGCTTCCGACAGCAAAGCAGCCACCGGCCTCGTGGACGGGAAGTTTGACAACACGATCATAATGATCACCGTGATCGGAACGGCAAGGAACATGCCTGCTATGCCCCACATCGAGCCCCAAACGAACAAGGACAAGATAACGACAAACTGGCTGAGGTTCAGCGTCTTCGCGGATAGCCGGGGCTGAAGCACATTACCGACGAGGAACTGGATTGTGCCGATCGCGGCTAAGAGAAGCAGAAACGGACCAACTTCTCCAAATTGCAACAAGCCATAGAGCGCTGGTAGCGCAGTACCAATGATAGACCCGATCGTTGGAATGAAGTTCAGTATAAAGATTAGAAATGCCCAGAAGGCCGCATTTTTCACGCCAACAAGGATCATAACGAGGTATGAGAGCCCAGCGGTCAAGATGCTGACAAATGCCATGATCCAAAGATAGCTCTGAACGTCATGGCCAATGCGCTCCAAGATCCCACGAACTTGTTCGCGGCGCTTCTCATCGCGCACGATGGCATTTAGCTTCACGTCGAAGAACTTCTGCTCGACGAGCAAGAAAATGACGTAGATGAAGACAACAGCAAAGCTGTTGGCGAAACTTGTCGTCGCGGACACAATGGAGCTGAGCAGCTGTCCCAAGCCGAACTGGCCAAGGACCTCATCCATCAGCTCCTCGCGATCCACCCCAGTAACAGCAGCAACTTTGTCGAGAAGGACAGTCAGGCTTCGCTCGAAGTCGGCTGAGCTAGCGCTCATGGTGCTCACATTGCTGATCACCACCTCGAGCGCAAAGAGGCTAGCAGCAATCATCGTCAGAAGAGCCAAGACGATCGAAAGGTGGGTCATGGGCCCGAACCATCTCGACCAGAGCCGCCGGTAGGCTTTTGCGAGGGCGTTGATGAAGAACCAGACGAGAAGCGCCACGGCCAGCGGGATAAGGACGCTTGAGCCATAGGTAAACAGTATGACCGAGAAGAGTACGAGACCGGCAACCAAGAATGCTTTGGTTAGGGGCCGTTCTCCCATATCTCGTGGTTGGGCGTCGCCATCAGCCGAATGGCTCGGCACATCGTCTAAGTCCGTCACCAGATTATCCCCCGGTCTTTCGGATCCGACCTAATCTCGAAGTTCAAGATAGACTCGAAAAACGATACGGTCGTCGCAAATTCGTCTCACTCGTATCATCCTGCCAACTGTCGCAGTGTACATGCGATTCATGAGTTAGAGCGCAACGGCTACTCATGCCGCATCGTGTTAAGGGAGCACGCAATGACAGATCCTTCTCGGCCTTCGGTACACAGAAGCAGACTGCCCAAATATGCTCTGTTGCTAATTGTGCTTTGTCTGCTGATCGTTTTTGCGCCGACGGCGACCGCGACAGGGTCTCGGGTGCTTGTTGAGCTGCTTTTCGACGCCGTCATTATTGTTGGCGCATACTCCGTGACGCGGAGCGATGCTCTCTGGCGACCGTTCCTAGCACTGACAGTTATAACATTCTTGGCACGGTGGAGCGCGCTAGTCTTGGGCCAAGTGGAGCTGGAGATCATCGCTGCGGGTCTGACTGCGGTCTGGACCGCGTTGGTTGTGACCATCGTCTTGAGTGAGCTTTTCGGCCCGCCAGGCGCAACAGATGGCGCGATTACAAATTCCATCGTTGCGTACCTCCTGGTCGCCGTTGTGTTCGCGAGTGTATACGAAGTCATCGAGCTTAGCCGACCGGAGTCGTTTTCAGGCGTTCCCAGCGCAGCCGCTTCGGACGCTCTGGGCGATGCCTTCCTCTACTTCAGTTTGGTAACACTGACGACCCTGGGCTTCGGCGATATCGTGCCAGTCTCAAGTCTGGTCCGCCAGGGTGACGGGAAACGTCGTGATGTTGTGGAAAGCCCCTCTGTGCTTTCCCCCGCGCAGGCTTAGTGTAGCAGACAAAAGAAAGCCCCGGAGTTGCCACCGAGGCCTAACCTCGATTAGTCCCACAATGAGAAATAGCGCGTCACACCGATGCGCCCGAGGTGCATGTCGTTGTCGAAGTAGCCCAAGTACTTGCTTGTAAAGGTTTGTGAGAGGTTCCCCCTATCCGAATCGGTGGAGGTCGAGCTAGACGAACCGCAACAACTGCTTTGCGAGCTAGAGCTGCTACTGCTTGAACCGGAGGTGGTGCCACGACCCCTGGAACTAACGGTCTTGGAGAAGTTCTCTTTGCCAAAGTTCGTGTACCGGTACTCTCCTCTGAGGCTCCATTTTTCCGAGAGCTTCTGCTCGAAGCCCCCGCCTACGGTGACGCCGTGAGAGCCAAAGTCATTTATCTGGCTACCAGCGAACCAAGTGTCTTCGACTTCAAAATGACCGTATGTCCAACCTGCAAGGCCATACAGCAGTGTCGTCGGTGTGGCGAGATAGCCAGCGCGACCAATCACCGAGACCGTCCAGTCAAGTTCAAGCTCGTTTTCTGCGCCCTTCAGACTTTCAGTGAACTGTTGGTTGGAGGTGAAAGTGTTCTTACTTGTTGAACTGCCGTCATCGTCGATGCCCGCGCTTCGGCTTGTGTCTGAGAAGCGATTTGTGCGTTGAGCTTGTCTGATGCGCGAATTAAACCTCATTTGTGCGAGGCCACTTTCTACCTGCGCACCGACTATGATGCGAGGCGTTAGATGTGCGTTGGCACCGAGATATAAGTCAAGCATCGCCCCTTCATTCCAGTCAGCAACGCCCCGTCCGGCAATTCGGCTGTAGCTGTTGGATGAAAAAGACGACATTTCGGTGCTCAAAGTCGGGTCATCACCACTACCCTGGCGCTGTGAGGACCCGTTATTGCTCTGAGAGAAGCTGCTTCGGCTAACATCGGTGAGTTCTGACTGTGATCGGCCTGAACCCGCCCCGAAGGATGCTCCCCAGTAAAGACCATTCCAGTTAGCTACTGGCTGCTCCTGTTCAAAAAGAGCAGTCTTCTCGGTTCCAACCAACCTTGGTTTCGGCTCGCTAGCTTGCCCGGCGAGAGAAACGAGAAGCGGTGTAGGCTGAGCAGTTTGCTGCGGGGCCTCTGCGTTCTCGTATTGACGGAGCTTCGCCTCCAAAGCAGCGACGCGCTTTTCGAGAGGTGCGAGCGCCGCAACGCGAGCCTCTAGCTTGGCGAAGGCTTCATTCAGCCTCTCAGCGGATGCAGTTTGATTAGCTTGCGCTTCATTCGTTCCAAAACCAGCCCCGAAGCTCGCAAGCAACGAGACCAACACCGCGCTCCCCAACCATAGAGAAGCGTCACTTTTTGTGAGACGCACCATGTTTTCCCCCTGTACCCACGCAACAACGCGAACTTTGCCGCAGCTCTCTTCGCCGCAGCCCCACCTGTGCTCGGTAGAATAGCTGGGCTAGTGCCAACGCCAAGTCGCAATCGGATGGCCACTGATTTTCGTCAGTACAAAATCTAGACAAGCAAAAGCCCCGGCCAGGGAGGGAGGACCGGGGCTTTGCTGCTAGCTAAAAATGTTAGCGAGGCATGTTTGTCTGGTAGGGGTTTGGGAAACCGTCGGCCAGAACAGGTGCGCCAGAGGCCGCCAAAATTGTCAGTGCAATAAATGCTTCTTTCATCGTCTCTCTCCTAATCAGTGCCCCGTCTGCGATATTGCTATCGGGTTTGTCATGACCAGAAGGTAGAAACTCGCAGCGCGTATTACCAATAACGCTGTGTCAGAACGAGGTGCGCCAAACCTCTCGCTCGTTCACAGCAGTGTGTGGGCTTCGTGTACTCGATACGTGGCTAAGCATGTCGCGTACCGACCGCGTTGTAGCGAGTGCAAACAGGGCGCTACTTGCCCGAAGGTGGCTCTAGGCGCTTCACGACATCGTGGTGTTCGGCTTCAGCTTGGTCGCGCTTGGCGCGTGCAAACCGTACCGCTGGGTCGTCGGCGTTGCCCTGAGCAACGAGCAGTGCCTTTTCGTGCACACCGACCCAAAACTGTACCTGATCGTACGTTCGGTCCCACGCCTCATAGAGCAACGTATCGTCGTCAGTCATATGGGAGCCGCTTTGTGCTTTCCCCGCGCAAAGGCATCGTGCCAGCAGCACGGACTTTGCGTCCAGCTTTTAAGACTGAAGTGGTTTGAGTAATCTGAGACCATGCGCGTCCCGAAACGACCTCTCAACCTCACGAAGGTTCAAGCAGCCGTTCGGCAATCAGAAGCAGCCATCCGCGCCTTGAAGCGAGGCGACTTTGATATTGTCGTAACTCTGGCTTGCGCTGCCGAAGGGATGCTCAAAACAGATCAGCTGCATCTGTTCCAACTCCTAAAAGACCACCCAAGGGTTCAAAAATATCCGAGGAAGCAGTGGATTACTTACCTCAACGAAGAGAGAGACTGGCTGAAGCATCCCTCTGGAACTCAGACGATGACGCTTGATTGCTTCTCAGCCGTTGTTGCGATTTCCAGGGCGCTGTCAAAAATCGGCAAGGAGCATTGGACGGCGCTCATGGAGGAGTTCCTGGAGTGGCATAGGGCCTACCTTGAAGAAGTGAACGCGAAGAAATGAAATGCGGCAGGCTAGAGCTTCGTGCGCTGTTCGGCAGTTTCCACTTGAGCGGATCGGAGGTGGCTCGAACTGCTGGTTCAAGGATCGCTTCATCATCATTAGCCGGTGAGTTCACACGCCGTGAGATGGGCCACATCGTCATCTCCTCAGATGGGTAAGAGATGAGCACGCCACGTGGATCCGGTTCAGAACCAAGCCAGCGGTCATATGTGTCAGGTTCGAGGATGGCTGGCATCCGATGATGGATTTGATCGAGCAGCTTGTTCGCAGGCAACGTGATGATCGCGAAAGTCCTGATCCATTCTTCCGTCCCAGGGTCTTTCCAGTTGTTGTAGATGCCTGCCAGCCCAAACGGTGAGCCGTCTTTCATGGCGATGGCGTAAGGCTGCTTTGCATTCACGTCTTTGATCGCATGCCATTCGAAGAAACCATCCACGGGAATGATGCAGCGCCGCTTTGCATACGCCGTCCGAAACATCGGCAGCTTCGCAACGGTCTCAGCCTTTGCGTTGATGGGCTTGCGGCCACCCTTCGGGTCTTTTATCCAAGACGGAACGAGACCCCAGCGCATCAGTTCGAGCGACGGCGCGCCCGTCTCATGGTCATTGGCAATGACAAGCAGGTTCTGACTGGGTGCTGCATTGTAGCGCGAGCGGAAACCGCTCAAGCGATCATCTTTGGCCTCAAGGCCATCGACGATGGAGAGCCTCAACGGGCTCGAACTCTGGATGACACGTCCGCACATGGGAAAAGGATAGGGGAATGAGGCCGTCAGGAAAACGACGGGACAACGGCTTGATCAGTCAGACTGCGTCTTTTTCGCGAAAAAGATGACCCTGTGATGACCCATTGCGCAAGCCGTTTAGACTTTTTGAGGCACCTAGTCGAAATATAGTATGTATTACAATTTGTTATATGGTGGGCGGTAGGTGACTCGAACACCTGACCCCTGCGATGTGAACACAGTGCTCTACCAGCTGAGCTAACCGCCCATTCCGAGATGTCGCCGATGGTCTTTGGCGTCCGGGACTGGCTGCATTCCCGCCCTAGGCGTTGGGGGGGTCGCAGCGAGCGCGCATTTAGCGAACGGCCTCTCTCGAAGTCAAGGAGCTGCGCGCGCGAAACCGCGTCATCTATTCTGAGATTTCTACTGGGCCGCTGCTTCAGCCGCCGGCGCGGGCTTTAGCATGCCCTTGACCTGAGACAAGGTCTCCTTCGCCTTGGCATAGTCGCCCTCTGTGCAGGCCGCGTCCGCTTCGTCCAAAAGCATATTGACTTCTTCCACGTCGCCCTCATCGAGTGCCTTAGCGTTGACAGTCTGGTCTACCAGCGTCTCGGTCTCCGCAAGCTGGTTCACACAGGCCTGCCCGGCGTCCTCGGCCAGCACGGGACCGCCCATCATCATCACGAAGCAAGCGCTCATTACAATTCTTCCGTGCATTCCTGTTCTCCTTGGCGCAACAAGCTCAGTTCCCACACCTAGCGCGCAATTATGGCTGTTGGGTGCAGCCGATAAAGCGATTGGGGCGTTAGTCTTCCGCGGATGCCTAGGCGCCATTAGGAACGGGTCGGTTGGCCGTCTGTCAAGCGTTTGAGCAGGATTTCGGCCTCTGCCTCGAGCGCGTCAAATCCGTCAATTGTGACAGTGGGGTGCGGGCCGGCTGGCAGCGGGGGGCAATAGCCGAACGAGACTAAGATCGAGGGTATTCCAGCCCCATCCGCCGCTTGGATATCGACGGCGCTGTCGCCGACCATTACGGCCCGTGCTGGGTCGCCGCCGGCAGCTTGGACAGCACCCAAAAGGTGGCCCGGGTGGGGTTTGGACGTAGCGAATGTGTCGCGACCCGCGATGGCCGCGAAGTGATGGTCGATCTGGAGCGTCTCCAGCAGGAGGTTTGCCAACCGGGATCGCTTGTTTGTGCATACCGCCAGAACCGCGCCCCTACTTTGCAGGCGTTCGAGCAGCGCGACGGCGCCGGGGAAAGGCCGGCTCTCAACGGCAATGTTGGCCTCGTAATAGATCAGGAAGTCGCCGAGGATTTCATCCATACCGGTCTCGATACCCAGCGCCTCGTAAATCATCGCCGGCGCCCCGCGGCCTACCGCTTCCCGAACGAGCGCGGGCTCCACGGTTCGATGCCCATGCAGTTTCAAGGCATGGTTCAAGGCGTGGGTCAGGTCGGGCGCGGTGTCGACGAGCGTGCCGTCCAGATCGAATACAATTGTCGCGCCTTGAAGCATGGGTCTCTCTCACACGTGACTTGCCGTTGTGCAAGCGGAGGCGTACAGAGCGGGCCATGCAGCTCATGAAAACATGCCTGATCAAAGACCAATGCCTCATTGGCGGCGCTTGGACCGGCGCGCCCGTGCTCGACGTCACCGATCCGGCGACCGGCGCCGTGGTCGGCCGTGTTCCTGATTTCGGGGTACAAGAAACGCGTGCGGCCATCGAGGCCGCGCATGACGCGTTCCCCGCCTGGAGCGGGATGCTCGCGGCCGATCGAGCCAAAATCCTACGCGACTGGTATGAACTGCAAGGCGACCATGCCGAGGATCTGGCGCATCTGATGACCGCCGAGCAGGGCAAGCCTTTGGCCGAGGCGCGCGCGGAAGTCGACTACGGCGCGTCATTTACAGAGTACTACGCCGAAGAGGCCAAACGGGTCCTTGGCGAGGTCCTTCCAACGCCCAAGCGCAGCAGTCGCCTGCTCGTTTTGAAACAGCCCATTGGCGTGGTCGGCGCCATCACGCCGTGGAATTTTCCGTTGGCCATGATCACGCGTAAGATCTCGCCAGCTCTTGCGGCGGGCTGCACCGTGATTGTGAAGCCCGCACCGGAAACCCCGCTCACGGCCCTTGCTCTGGCGGAACTCGCTTGCCAGGCAGGGGTCCCGCCAGGTGTTTTGAATGTGGTTACGGGCGACGCCGAGGCTATTGGCGGCGAGCTAACCGCCAATCCAAAAGTGCGCATGATCACCTTCACCGGTTCGACCGAAGTGGGCAAGCTGCTCATGCGGCAGTCCGCCGATACGATGAAGAGGGTGTCGTTGGAGCTTGGCGGCAATGCACCCTTCATCGTGTTCGAAGACTGCGATTTGGAAGCGGCCGTCGCGGGCACGGTGTCCTCAAAGTTCCGGAACGCGGGCCAGACATGTGTCAGTGCCAACCGCATTCTCGTTCAGGACAGCGTCTACGACCGCTTCGCTGAAAAACTTGCAGAGGCGGTCGCCGCACTGAAAGTCGGCGCTGGTACAGAGCAGGGCGTGACGCAAGGGCCCCTCATAAACGAGTCGGGTCTCGAAAAGGTCGAAGCCCATGTGCGGGACGCCGTGGCTCAGGGCGCCGAGCTGCGTGCGGGTGGTGTGCGGCACGACTTCGGCCGAACGTTTTTCGAGCCGACAGTTTTGGTGGACGTGACGCCCGATATGCGCATTGCCCAAGAAGAGACTTTTGGGCCTATCGCGGCACTATTCCGGTTTCATACCGAGGAGCAGGCCATCGCCTTAGCGAACGACACACCGTTCGGACTTGCCGCCTATTTCTTCACACGGGATCTTTCACGGATCTGGCGGGTGGCTGAGGCGCTTGAATATGGCATGATTGGCGTCAATGAAGGCATCATCTCGTCGGCGTTCGCACCATTTGGCGGCGTTAAGGAGTCGGGCCAAGGGCGCGAAGGCTCTCACCATGGGATCGAGGAGTTCCTCGAGCTGAAATACGTGATGATGGGAGGGCTCGATAGTGGGGGATAGGGCAGCTGATGTCGGAAAGCGCACGGACAATCGAATACTATAAGGCGGCGGCGGCGAAGGCGGCTATCGACCTTGTGAAGCCGGGCATGCGACTAGGGCTGGGGACGGGCTCCACGGCTGCGCCCTTCGTTGAAGAAGTCGGTGCGCGTGTGCGCGCCGGTCTCGATGTCATTTGTGTGCCGACCTCCGAGGCAACGCGCACCCATGCCCAGGCGCTGAACATTCCCCTGACGACGTTGGACGAGACCCCGCATCTTGACCTGACCGTCGATGGCGCCGACGAGATCGACGATCAGCTACGGCTGATCAAGGGCGGCGGCGGTGCGCTTCTGCGCGAGAAGATCGTTGCGACAGCTTCGGAGCGTATGGTTGTCATTGCCGATGACCGAAAGCTCTCGCGGACGTTGGGGTCTCACCCGCTGCCTATTGAGGTCGTGCGTTTTGGCCTAAAGGCGACAATGGAGTTGATCCAAGCGCTGTCTGCGGAGGCGGGGTGTGATGGGGAGATCCGACTACGGCCGGGGGCGGGCGGGCGACCCTTCGTCACCGATCAAGGTAATTTGATCGTGGACTGCGCGTTCCCCAAGATCACTGAGCCTGAGGTGCTGGCCTTTGCTCTCACACGTGTGCCAGGCGTGGTCGAGCATGGGCTCTTTCTAGGTCTCTGCGATATGGCAATTGTCGCAGGCGCGAACGGTGTACAAGTCTTGAAGCCCTCAAGCGTGTAACCAACTTGCATCCCATCACTGCTTAACAAGTCAACCGGAGTACCAATCCAAAGTGTCTGAGTATGACTACGATCTGTTTGTCATCGGCGCGGGGTCAGGCGGCGTCCGGGCAGCCCGTCTCGCCGCGCAGCTTGGCAAGCGCGTCGCCATTGCGGAGGAGTACCGTATCGGTGGGACCTGCGTCATCAGGGGTTGCGTACCAAAGAAGCTGCTGGTTTACGGCAGCCGTTACGGTGAAGAGATCGCGGACTCGAAGGCGTTCGGCTGGTCCTACGATGATCTCGAATTCGAGTGGCCGACGCTGATACATAATGTGCAACGCGAGGTCGACCGGCTCAATGGCGTCTATACCCGTACGCTTGAGAATGCAGGGGTCGAGCGCTTTCTGACACGGGCGACGGTGGACGGACCGCACGGCATACGCCTCGCCGATCGTGAGGCGCCAGTGTCGGCGGAGTATATTCTCGTGGCGACGGGATCGGCGCCGGCCTTTCCGTCAATACCGGGAGCGGAGCATTTCATCAGCTCAAACGAATGCTTTCAGCTCGAGTCACTGCCTCAGAGCATCGTCATTCTAGGAGCCGGATACATCGGCATGGAGTTCGCGTCGATCTTCGCCGGGCTCGGTGTCGATGTCACCGTGGTCTATCGTGGAGATCAGATCCTGCGTGGATTTGATATGGACCTGCGCGATACCGTGGCTGAAGCCTTGCGGGACCGCGGCGTCGATCTTCGTATGGATAGCAACATCGCCTCAATCGAGAAGGATGGCGATCAGTATCGGGTTGTCTTGAATGACGGCGATTGTTTTCATGCCGCGCTGGTTATGGCTGCAACGGGACGCAAACCCAACACGGTGGGACTAGGGCTCGAAGGCGTGGGCGTCGAACTTGGCCATAATGGCAAAGTCGTTGTCGATTCGTTTTCAAAGACGTCCGTCGACAGTATCTATGCGGTCGGTGATGTGACGGACAGAGCCAACCTCACACCTGTCGCGATTCGCGAAGGGACGGCATTTGTCGAGACTGTTTTCGAGGAGCGCGCCAAAGCGATGGAGTATAGCTTCATCCCGACGGCGGTGTTCACCGAGCCGGAGATCGGTACGGTAGGACTGACCGAGGAAGAAGCACGCAAGGACCACCAGGTCGATATGTACAAGGCAAGTTTCCGGCCCATGCGCGCGACGATTAGTGGGCGCGACGAAAAAGTGTTCATGAAGCTGATCGTGGATGTGGAGACCGACAAGGTCCTTGGTCTGCATATGGTTGGTCCTGATGCCGCCGAGATCGTTCAGATGGCGGCGATCCCCCTAAGGCTCGGCGCGACCAAGGCCGACTTTGATTCCACCATGGCGCTTCATCCCAGCATGGCGGAGGAGTTTGTAACCCTGCGGCAGAAGTGGGAGCCGCCAATACCGATTAAGGGTTCCGATGCGGCGGCTTGACGAGAAAATCGCGCTTGTGACGGGCGGTGGCGCCGGCATCGGTCGCGCCATCAGTGAAACCTTCGGGCGCGAAGGTGCGCATATGGTCGTTGTCGATATTAACGGCGATGCGGCCAAAGAGACTGCCGAGACGATCGTTACGGCGAATGGCGCGGCCGAATCGCATGAAGTTGACATAACGGATACCACGCAGGTGCAGGCCCTGATGGAATCCATCAAGGACGCACACGGACGGCTCGACATTCTCGTGAACAATGCGGGCGTTGGCGCTCGCGCTGACTTTCGGCACCTAACGGACGACGAATGGGACAAGGTGTGGTCCGTCAATCTCGACGGGACGGTGAAATGCGCGCGCGAGGCCTTCGAGTTGATGCGCGCCTCGGGCAAGGCCTCGATCGTCAATCTGTCTTCGGTGATGTCGGCAAAGCATACGCGTCAGATGGCGGTCTACTCAGCCACGAAGGGCGCCGTGTCGGCGCTGTCGCGCAGTCTGGCGGTGGAGTATGCCCCATACGGCATTCGGGTGAACACGCTGTTGCCCGGCTATGTTGAGACCGCGCTGATCGGCCGGTATCTCAAGAACCCCGGCATCGCGAAAGCACTTCTTACGCAGACGCCGCTGCGCCGGTTCGGGACGCCCGAAGATATCGCAAATGCGGCGCTGTTTTTGGCTTCGGATGAAGCGGCCTATATCACCGGCGCCGCGCTCAATGTGGATGGCGGGATGCAGACCACGCTCTAGCGGGCGCGGGGCTTTAAGCGTTCTCCCCCTCCAGGACGGCAGTTGTCGCTGCACCAGGCATAGCTGCCGTTTCAGTCACGAGCTCATCGACAACGGCTTGTAGTGCCTCGTGTTCAGTCGCGCCTGTGGCCTTAGCTTTCTCGTAGCATCTCAGTTGACGGTCCGCGCTCGTGCCGCGCTGCAGAATCGTTCGAGCGTGGGCGACTTCATGCACAGAGCCAAAGTAAGCCGCATCTTCTGCCACCAAATCGAATAGTTCCTCGATGAGATGCGAGAAGGGCACCATGGCGCCACGGCCGAAATCGACCATGCCTTCCTCGATGCCGTAACGCTGTGCGCGCCAACGGTTCTCGCGGATCAAGAAGGGCGGGTAATGACGCCAGCGCTGGTTTTGCCGTCTCAGCCGGTAGAGAAGCCGCAAGATGCATTGGAAGAGGGCGGCAATAGCGATGGCGTCCTCGATCAGGGGGCACACATCGGTGATGCGCATCTCCAATGTCGGAAAGCGTGCAGATGGGCGTAAGTCCCACCAGATCTTTGTCGCATCCTCGATGAGCCCCGCACTCACCATGAGTTCGATCGTGCGCTCATACTCGCTGTAGCTCGAAAACGTGTGAGGGATGCCCGTGCGCGGCAACTCATCGAACACCGAGAGCCGGTAAGACTTCAGGCCCGTCGCTTCGCCTTGCCAAAACGGGGACGACGTTGACAGCGCGAGAAGGTGGGGCAGGAAGTAGGGCGCTTGGCCAAGCAGATCGATCCGAAGATCGTCATCGTCAATACCCACATGGACGTGCATGCCACAAATCACTAGGCGCCGGACGACGTACTGAAGATCCTTGGCAAGCAGATTGTAGCGTTCCTTGTTGGTATGGTGCTGGCTATCCCAATGGGCAAAAGGGTGAGTCGAGGCCGCGATGGGTGCCAGGCCAAACTCCGCGGAGGTCGAGCCGACAGTCGAACGGAGTTCGATCAAGTGGTCCCGGGCCTCTTGAACAGAGCGGCAGACATGGGTCCCAACCTCAATCTGTGAGCGGAGAAATTCGGGGCTGACTTGACCTCCCGAAGCGGCTTCGGCCCTCGAGAGCAACTCGGCGGGGGGTTCTGGCGCGAGGTCGCGGGTTTCCTTGTCGACGAGGAGGTACTCCTCCTCGATGCCGATGCTGAATGTGGGTTCTTGGGTCGCCATGGGACTGTGCTCGGGGCTTCAGCTTGGATAGCGGACGATTCGCCACTTCTTCAAGTTTTGCACGATCACACCGATCGACGAAAGTGAAACGCCATAAAGAGGGTGGTTTAGACAATGGCGGGTGCGCTACGAGGTGCGGTAAGGACAGCGCGGCTACGGGTTTCTTCGCAAGGCTTTTTCGGCTATGTGGCAGACCCCGCCCAAGACTCTGGCCGTTATCCTTAGCTAGCCACAGTCATTTCAAGTGCTTATATAGCGGGAACTTAACTGGAGAATGAGAATGGCACCGCGTTGGAGCCCAGAAAGCTGGCGTTCGAAGCCGATTTTGCAGGTTCCGGAATATCTGGACGCCGAAGCCCTTGGCGAGGTCGAGCAGCAGCTCGCCACGTTTCCGCCGCTGGTTTTTGCAGGCGAGGCGCGGGAGCTAAAGGCTAAGCTCGCCCGCGTCGCGCAAGGTGAGGCCTTCTTGCTGCAAGGCGGTGACTGCGCGGAGAGCTTCGCGGAGCACGGCCCAGATACGATCCGCGACTTCTTCCGGGTCTTCCTGCAGATGGCGGTTGTGCTCACCTATGCCGGCGGATCGCCCGTGGTGAAGCTTGGCCGTATCGCGGGGCAGTTCGCCAAGCCGCGCTCGTCGTCGACGGAAACCGTTGAGGGGGTCGCGTTGCCGAGCTATCGCGGCGACATCATCAATGGAATCGAATTCTCCGAGCAGGACCGGCACCCCGATCCGCAGCGCATGCACATGGCCTATCGTCAGGCAGCAGCAACGCTCAACCTGCTGCGGGCGTTCTCGCAAGGGGGATACGCCAATCTGGAGCACGTGCATCAGTGGAATCTCGGCTTCGTCGAGGATAGTCCCGCTGGGCACCGTTACCAGGAGCTATCGGACCATATCGCTGAAACCTTGGGCTTCATGCGAGCGATTGGCTTGAACCCAGAGAACACGCCGCAGCTTCGGTCCACGAGCCTCTACACAAGTCACGAGGCTCTCCTGCTTGGCTATGAGCAAGCGCTGACCCGCATCGATTCAACCTCGGGTGACTGGTACGCCACGTCGGGTCACTTCTTGTGGGCCGGCGACCGTACGCGCCAGCTCGATCATGCCCATCTGGAGTTTCTGCGTGGCGTCAAAAACCCAATCGGCGTGAAATGCGGACCGAGCCTGGATACGGACGAGCTGCTGAAGCTAATCGATCTGCTGAGCCCGCAGAACGAGCCGGGACGGCTGACACTGATCTGTCGCTTCGGAGCGGACAAGGTGGGTGAGCACTTGCCGGCGATGATCCACGCGGTGGAACGCGAGGGTAAATCGGTGGTTTGGGCCTGCGATCCGATGCATGGCAACACGATCAAGGCGGGCAGCGGGTACAAGACGAGGCCCTTCGATCTGATCCTGAAAGAGGTCGAAGCCTTTTTCGATGTGCATCGCGCCGAAGGGAGCCACGCGGGCGGCATCCATGTGGAGATGACCGGCAATAACGTCACCGAATGCGTCGGCGGCGCGAAGGCGGTCACCGAGACAGATCTGTCGGACCGCTATCACACCCATTGCGATCCACGGCTCAACGCCGATCAGTCGATCGAGTTGGCCTTTATCGTGGCTGAGCGTCTGCGCCGGGAGCGGGAAAGCCGGTCCATGCCAGAAATCTCCATCGCGGCTGGCGAGTAGCTGGGATGCGTGGGGGCGAGCCCTGGGCAAGCCCCCGTCGGGAGGCGGCTGGTGCGCCAGTGTCGCGCGTCGTCGTTTGATGCGTGTTACCCCGATAACGTGTTTGGTGCATTTGAGTTCGTTCCATGGGCGCTGAAATCAACGACACCTTCAAGCTTGCTCTAGCACAAGCGAACCCCGTGGTCGGCGATCTCACGGGCAATCTCGAAACTGCTTGGCGGTTACGCGAGGAGTTTGCCAAGGCGGGCGCCGATTTGGTCGTCTTCTCCGAACTCTTTCTGACCGGCTATCCGCTGGAAGATCTTGTGTTGAAGCCGGCTCTGCAGCGCGCCGCGCGCGCGGCCTGCGAAGAACTCGCCAAGAGAACCGGCGACGGCGGCCCTGCGATCCTGATGGGTTTGCCTTGGGTCGACGAAGTGGCGGACGACGGCAAGGTGTACAACGCCGTGGCATTACTCACCGAAGGGCGTATCGCAGCAACGCGCTACAAGCATCATCTGCCGAACTACGGTGTGTTTGATGAGAAGCGTGTGTTCGCGGTCGGGCCGATCCCTAAGCCGATTGCCTTCAAAGGGCTGAAGCTTGGCGTGCCAATCTGCGAGGACATTTGGGAGAAGGGTGTTTGTGCATCACTTGTCGATGCCGGTGCCGATATTCTGATTGTGCCCAACGGGTCCCCCTATTGGATGGGCAAGCAAGCCATTCGCTATGGTATCGCCGAGGCACGGGTCACCGAAACCAAGCGTCCACTTGTCTACCTCAACCAGTTTGGCGGCCAAGACGAACTGGTCTTCGACGGCGCCTCGTTTGTTCTGAATGCGGATGGGTCCCGTGCGGTGCAGATGCCAGCATGGGAGGACGCAGCCACCGTCACTGATTGGCGCCGCGGGTCGGACGGCTGGCACTGCGCCCAAGGCGGTCTCGCCGATATCGAGACGGGCGACCCTGCGAACTATCTCGCCTGTGTCACGGGCTTGCGCGACTACATCAATAAGAACGGCTTCCCCAGTGTTGTTCTAGGCCTATCGGGCGGCATTGATTCCGCGTTGTGCGCGGTCATGGCCGTCGATGCCCTTGGCGCAGATCGGGTTCATTGCATCATGCTGCCTTATGAATACACGAGCAGCGAGAGTCTCGATGACGCGGAGCAGATCGCGAAGGCATTAGGCGTGCGTTATGACATCGTGCCGATTCACGAGGGGGTCGAGGGGCTTGGCACTTGCCTTGAGGGTGTTCTCGGTGGTGCCCCGGACGGCTTCGCGGCCGAGAACCTGCAGTCGCGGACGCGCGGCACGCTGCTGATGGCGGTGTCGAACAAGCTTGGGCCTCTTGTGCTCACGACCGGCAACAAGTCAGAGGTTTCGGTGGGGTACGCGACTTTGTATGGAGACATGAATGGGGGCTTCAACCCCATCAAGGATCTCTATAAGGGCCAGGTCTACGCTCTGTCGCGCTACCGTAATGAGGACCGGCCAAAAGGCTGCTTAGGTCCGGATGGCGTCATCATCCCTGAGAACGTTCTCACTAAGGACCCCTCCGCCGAGCTGAAACCCGATCAGCGGGATGTGGATTCCTTGCCGCCCTATCCCGTGTTGGACGACATCCTCAACTGTCTCGTAGAACAGGAGCTCTCTGTGCCGGACATCGTCGCGCGCGGCCATCCGATCGAGACCGTGAAGAAGGTGGAGAAGATGCTCTATCTCGCTGAGTACAAGCGTCGTCAGGCCGCGCCGGGGGTCAAGATCACCGAGCGCAATTTCGGACGCGACCGGCGCTACCCTATCACCAACAAGTTTCGCGAGAGCGTCTGATGACGGTCACCGTCCGTTTCGCGCCGAGCCCCACGGGGCGGCTGCATGCCGGGAACATCCGCACGGCAATTATCAATGCGCTCTTCGCGCGCAAAGAGGGCGGCAACTTTCTCTTGCGTCTCGACGATACGGACAAGGAGCGATCCACAGAAGAGTTCGCGCGCGGTATCGAAGACGACATTGCGTGGCTCGGCCTCAACTGGTCTGACAAGGTCCGCCAGTCGGATCGGCTCGCGCGCTATGACGCCGCCGTTGAGAAGCTCAAAGAGATGGGCCGTTTGTATCCGGCTTATGAGACTCCCGAAGAACTAGAACTGAAGCGCAAGCGCCAGCTCGCACGCGGCAAGCCACCCGTCTACGACCGCGCGGCATTGAAACTCACCGACGACGAGAAGGCGACCCTGAAAGCAGAAGGGCGCACACCCCATTGGCGGTTTCTGTTGGAGCCGCGCGATGTGGTTTGGGACGATCTCGTGCGCGGCCAACAGCGTGTAGACGCGGGCTCATTGTCCGACCCCGTGCTGATCCGCGGCGACGGCACGTTTCTGTATACGCTGCCAAGTGTTGTGGATGACATCGACCTTGGCATTAGCCATGTCATTCGTGGCGAGGATCACGTGGCCAATACCGCACCGCAGATTCAGCTCTTCGAAGCGCTCGGCGCGGACGCGCCACGCTTCGGGCACCACAATCTGTTGGTGGGCGCGGACGGAGCGGCCTTGTCCAAGCGCGACAAGTCCCTGTCGATCCAGGGCATGCGTGAGGAGGGGCTTGAGCCGCTCGCCGTGGTAAGCTACGCCGCAACGATTGGCACAAGCGATCCTGTCGCGCCGCATGACGACGTGGACGAACTGGCCAAGGCGTTTGAATTTGGCAAGCTGTCGCGGGCGCCCGCCCGCTTTGATCCGCACGAGCTGCGCCTGCTCAACGGCAAGCTGCTGCATGCCCATTCTTACGATGCCGTGGCCGAGCAACTCGAGACGATGCGTGTGGCAGGCGGGGAGGACTTCTGGGATGCCGTGCGCGGTAATCTGACCACGCTTGCCGAAGCCAAGGACTGGTGGGCCGTGGTGACAGGGCCCGTCGAACCTTCAATTGAAGACCCCGCTTTTTGCGGGACTGCGGGAGACTTACTCCCGCCTGAGCCTTGGAACGAAGAGACATGGGGCGCCTGGACGGGTGCTGTGAAGGCCGAAACGGGGGCCAAAGGAAAGGCACTGTTTCAGCCATTGCGTCTCGCGCTGACCGGCAAGCCGCACGGTCCGGAACTCAAGGAACTCCTGCCGTTGATCGGCCGGGCGCGTGCCCTCAGCCGACTGCGTGGCGAGGTTGCTTAGGCCTAGCCGCTAGTTCGGCGTCGACTTCTTGATGAAGGATGATTGTCCCTGCGCCGTAGCGGGCGCTTGCGCCGGAGCTTGAGCTGCTGGCGGCGGCGGGGCCTGGAAGCCAGGCGGCACGGGGACCTGCAGAACCGGCGCGGCCGGCTGAGCCGCCTGCGGGGGTGGCGTGATCTGCAGTTCGGACGGAGAAGACTGACCAACATCGAGGTTGAGCTGGGGCGGCGGTCCGCTCGGTGCGGGCTGTGCCTGAGGCGCGGCCGGTGCTTGCGGCGCAGCGGGCGCCGCTGCGGCCTGTGTTGCACCCGCCGGAGGAATGCCTTGCGCCCTCCTGTTGGCCGCCTCGATTTCCGCTGGGTTGTACTCGGCCTTCTTGCACGAGCAGCCCTTCACGAATTCCTTGCGGTACCGAAGCGCAACCGGGAGATCCATATAGGGTGATCCGCTGAGCGAGATGGCCTGTTCGATCTCTTGGCCGGGATTTCGATAGACATAAAGCTCAGCTGGCGCCGCGCAGCTCTGTTGGCATTTCTGCGCGTCGGCCGCCGCCCGGCTGCCATAGGTCGAGTAGTGAATCGGGAAGTAGAACCCGTCGCAAAGGCGCACGCACACTGTCCGGTAGCGGCCATTGGGGTTGATGCTGCGATAGATCGGTGTCTGGTATTCCTGGCGAGGACCGCCAAAGAAATCAAAGAAGCCTCCACCGGCGGCCGGCGCACCGGTACAGCCATTCCGTTGCATCGCACGCCGCAGCTCCTGCTGGCGACGTTGGTTGCCGCCCCCGCCAAGCGAGGCGCGCTGGGCCTTCAGGCGTTCGACATGGCGGCGTGAGTCCTCAACACGGGCATTGAGTCCGAGGCAGCGCGGCGTCCTCTTGAGAGCCCGTCCAAAGATCAGCATGCGCTCATAGCAGCCAGCTCGGTCCATTTCTGATTTGACGGACCGGTGCGCCTGGGAGGCTTGGCCAATTTCCTGGCCGAGCGCAATCAATTCAGGATTATTGCCGCCGCCGCCACTTGCAGCATCCAGCTCCTGCTGCAGCTGCATGCACCGTATATCTTGCTCGGACTGGGCTAAGGTGTCTCCCCCAAGGGCAAGGCAGCCGAGCGCCAGCGCCGCCAGACCGGCGGCGGCCCGGGCTTTCATGGGCGCGAGACGCGCCGCGTAGGGCGCCGAAACACGCCGAATACCGCGATGGATCCTCACAATTATCGATCCAATCCTTGGGGAAAACTCAATTTAGCATAATGCGTCGACAAAATCTTCGGTCAATGCGGCATGAATAAGATGGTTTGCTTGACGGTATGGCTATTTGCGGCCATAAGCGACAGCAGGATGATGTATTCGCAACCGAACCTTAGCGTTTTTGGCTGTATTATTCCGCGCTAGCAAATTAGCTCGCACGGGTCGTCCTCTTTTTATCCTTTAGAAGTATCACCGACGAACATCCGGCGGGCCTCAAGCCGAAGGGGCTTGTCAGTGTCGCTTACGATCTACAATACGCTCACTCGACGCAAAGAGGCGTTCGCGCCGCTCGATCCTGCCAATGTGCGGATCTATGTCTGTGGGCCGACGGTCTATGACTACGCGCATATCGGCAACGCACGGCCTGTCATCGTGTTCGACGTGCTGTTCCGCCTTCTGCGGCACGTCTATGGGCCGGATCACGTGACCTATGTCCGCAACATCACGGACGTGGACGATAAGATCAACGCGCGGGCCGCGAAGGACTATCCGGACTTGCCGCTGAATGAGGCGATTCGCAAGGTCACGGAGAAGACCGAGGCGCAGTTCAAATCAGATATGCACGCGCTCGGCGCCCTCGATCCGACGGTTCAACCCCGCGCCACCGAGCATATCGGCGAGATGCGCGCCATGATCGACCGTTTGATCGCCAAGGGCAGCGCCTATGTGGCCGAGGGGCATGTGCTGTTTAGCGTTTCGTCAATGCCGGACTACGGAAAGCTCTCGGGCCGCTCCGTAGACGAGATGATGGCGGGCGCGCGGGTCGAAGTCGCGCCCTTCAAGAAGGACCCGATGGACTTCGTACTCTGGAAGCCGTCAAAGGTTGGTGAGCCCTCGTGGTCGTCCCCTGGGGGCATCAAAACCCAAGGAAGGCCCGGTTGGCACATCGAGTGCTCGGCCATGTCAGCCGCGCATCTCGGTGAGACGTTCGATATTCATGGAGGCGGTATCGATCTGGTCTTCCCGCACCATGAGAACGAGATCGCACAATCTTGCTGCGCCCACGGCACCGACAAGATGGCGCAGGTTTGGATGCACAATGGCTTTCTGCAGGTGGAAGGCGAGAAGATGTCGAAGAGCCTCGGCAACTTCGTCACCGTCCATGAACTGCTGACGGGCTGGCAGGGTTATGCCTGGCCGGGCGAAGCCCTGCGCTTCAACATGCTGAGAACCCATTACCGTCAGCCGCTCGATTGGACGCTCGTCAGTCTCGACGAAGCCCACAAAACGCTCTGGGATTGGTATGGCGATGTGGAGTACCACGAGCCCGCGCACGAGATCCCGGTAGCGGTCGTGGATGCGCTATCAGATGATCTAAATACGCCTAAGGCGATCGCCGAGTTGCACAAGCTGCACAGTGCGAAGAAATTCGCGGAGCTGCGCGCGGCTCTTGGCTTTCTCGGGTTCTCGGGGAAGCGCGCCAGCATCGAGCGCAAGAGCTTGGCTGGTGGCGAAGCCGCGAAGAGCGCCGATGTGGATGGCTTAATTGCGGCCCGGCTCGAGGCACGCAAAGCAAAGGACTTTGCGGAGGCGGACCGCATTCGCGATGAGCTCCAGGCCAAGGGTGTTGTCCTCAAGGACGCAAAGAACCCCGAGACGGGTGAGCTGGAAACGACCTGGGAGGTCGCGCGATGAGTGCCGAGGCCAATCCGCAGTTGGCACTCCGCCCTATGCTGCCAGGCGAGGCGCCGCTGCTCGAGGAGATTTTCGTCGCGAGCGTTATGGAGCTCACCCAGGATGACTACGAAGTCGAGCAACAAGAAGCTTGGATTGCGGAAGCCAACAGCAATGGCCCCTTTGCGAAGACTCTCGCCGATCACACGACGATCGTCGCAACGATGAGCGGTTCGCCTGTCGGCTTCGCTTCGCTTGAGGCAGACGACAAAGTCGGCTTGCTTTATGTGCACCCTGCTGCAGTCGAGCGGGGCGTTGGTACGCTGCTGGCCGATGCGTTGGAGAAGATCGCGACCGGTCGCGGCGCCGAGAGCTTGAGCGTCGACGCCAGCGACAGTGCCTACGATTTCTTCAGCAAACGCGGTTATGCCGCTCAGCAGCGCAACAGCGTGCGCTGCGGCGATGAATGGCTGTCCAATACGACCATGGAGAAAACCTTGTCGGGGCCGGAGACCGTGCAATGAACGATTTCCTCAAAGACACGCCTTTCAAGGGCTCAAAGGGCGTCTATCTCGCCATCAAGATCGCGGTTCTCGTCCTCGCCGTGTTTCTGGCGCTACGTTTCGTCTTCGGAGTGGTGTAGGTCATGGCGCGCGAAACGCTCTACTTGTTTGACACGACGTTGAGGGACGGCGCCCAGACTCATGGCGTCGACTTCTCGCTTGAGGACAAGCTGCTGATTGCCGAGCAGCTAAACGGGCTTGGCCTTGACTATGTGGAAGCTGGGTATCCGGGCGCAAACCCGATTGATACGGAATTCTTCTCCAAGGACCGTAAGCTCGGTGCAAAGCTCACGGCTTTCGGCATGACAAAGCGGCCGGGCCGCTCAATCTCGAATGATCCGGGCTTTCAAGATCTCCTTGATGCTAAAGCTGACGCCATCTGCCTTGTGGGCAAGACTTGGGACTTCCATGTGGATGTGGCGCTCGGGATCAGCTGCGAGGAGAACCTCGCGGGCATTAAGGACTCTGTTGAAGCCGTCGTTGCCTCGGGTCGGGAAGCGATGCTCGATTGCGAGCACTTCTTTGACGGGTACAAGGCTAACCCCGACTATGCCCTAACTTGTGCCAAGACGGCTTATGACGCGGGCGCTCGCTGGGTCGTGCTGTGCGACACCAATGGCGGCACTCTGCCCGAAGAGGTCCACGCCATCGTCTCGGACGTGGTGAACCACATCCCCGGCGATCACGTTGGTATCCACGCCCACAACGACACGGACAACGGTGTTGCCAATTCGCTTGCGGCGGTGCGCGCTGGCGCACGGCAGATTCAAGGGACTCTGAACGGGCTGGGGGAACGTTGCGGCAATGCGAATCTCACGTCGATCGTGCCGACGTTGCTCCTCAAGGAGCATTATGCAGAGCGCTTCGAAACTAAGATCTCACCGGAGAAGTTGGGGACGCTCACGCATGCGTCTCGAATCCTCGATGAGATGTTGAACCAAGCGCCGAATCGCCATGCGCCCTATGTCGGCGAGGCGGCGTTTGCACATAAAGGCGGGATTCACGTCTCCGCGGTGCAGAAGGACCCGCGCACCTATGAGCATGTGGCGCCCGAGACGATCGGCAATGTGCGGAAGCTCCTCGTGTCGAACCAGGGCGGCCGGTCGAACGTTCTCGCCCAGCTTGAGACGAGCGGTCTGAGTGTGGCGAAGGACGATCCTCGGGTCGGGCGCCTCGTCGAGCTCGTGAAGGAACGCGAAGCCGCGGGCTACGCGTACGAAGCGGCCGAAGCCTCGTTCGAGCTTTTGGCCCGCCGCATCCTGGAAACCGTGCCTCAATTTTTCGATGTGGACTCCTTCCGGGTCATGGTCGAGCGGCGGCACAACGCGCTCGGTGAGTTGGTGACCGTATCCGAAGCGACGGTCAAGGCGAGCGTCGACGGCGAGTCAGTGATGTCTGTCGGCGAGGGGAACGGTCCCGTCAACGCGTTGGACAATGCGTTGCGAAAAGACCTCGGTCCTTATCAGATCTATATCGACGATCTGGAGCTTGTGGACTACAAAGTCCGTATCCTGACGGGTGGTACGGATGCGGTCACCCGTGTCTTGATCGAGAGCCGCGATGCGGAGGGCCGCCGCTGGTTCACGGTCGGTGTTTCGCCCAACATTGTCGACGCTTCCTTCGAAGCGTTGCTGGACTCGATCAATTACAAGCTGATCCGCGACGGCGCACCTGCACCGGCCTAGAACCTTTCGACACCGGGTGCTTCAGCCTCCGGTTCCAGCTCAGCAAGTACACGGTGGATGACCGGAAGCACGTCGCCTGGGGATTCGGCGACGCTCATCTTCAGTTCGAAGCCTGAACGGATGAAATTATGCTCGACCATCTGTTCGAAGAGTTCGAGCAACGGGTCCCAAAAACCGTGAATGTTCACGAGAACGATCGGCTTTCGATGTCGTCCGAGTTGAGACCATGTGAGCTGCTCCACGAACTCCTCCAAAGTCCCGATGCCGCCCGGCAACGCTACGAAGGCATCGGATTTTTCGAACATGAGATGTTTGCGTTCGTGCATGGTATCGACCACGAGCAGTTCATGCACGTCATGGAGCATGCGCTCCCTGTGGTGAAGAAAGCGGGGCATGATCCCGGTTACATGCCCGCCGTGCTTGATCACCGCGCGGGCGACAATGCCCATCAGCCCTAGGTCTCCGCCGCCATAGACGAGCCTGGTTTCAGCGGTGGCCAGAGCCTCGCCAAGAGCGTTGGCCGCTTCGGTGAAGGCGGGGTTCTGTCCCGCGCCCGATCCACAATAGACGCAGACGGTCTCGACCTTTTTGCGGTGCGTCATGAAAACTCCTGCGGGTCGGCCCATGAGGCGCTCGGGCGAATCGTCAAAAAAACCCAGGAGCGCAGTTTACTGCCAACTCGGGTTTTTGCCGATCGGTGTGGCAGTCGCATGAATGATTGGCTAGGGTTCGGCCAAACGCGGCCAACTGTGCCGTCCCCCCTGTAACACTTACCGCGTGAGGTTATGTTCAAGATGAATGTCTCGAAACTTCTGACCGGACTGGCGGCGTTCGCCGCGCTCCTTTGTCTTCCTCAAGTTGCGGCCGCTGAGGCCGAGGATTCCGCACCGAAGGCCGACGTCGTTGGTTCCGCATCTTCGCCGTCCCACAAATCTCCTATCCAGGTGAAAGTTGTCGATTATCAGAACGCGGAAGAGGGACCCGGTACACTGAAACTGTCGGGGAAGGCCATTGCAGGCCGAGATGTGTTCATTTCAGTCGACAATAAGCCTTTTGCGCAAGTGAAGGCCGCGGACGATGGGTCTTGGAGCGCAGAGGACAAGATCTCGCTGGGGGGCAAACCGCACGCCGTCAGGGTGCAGCAGTTTGACGAGGTCACCCAAATGCCCGCGGCGGCGGCTATGTTCAGCATGTCGCTATCACGACCGACCCCGGCAGAACTGGCTGATCCACCCTCTGGCCGCTAAGCGTACGGTCTTCGACGGATTCTGTAGCAACGAGGCGTGCTGGAAGCCATCGGGCTTGGCGCTTACGTGCGTGCGGGCTATATCGATAGGTATGGAGGGGGCGGCCATAACTGGCTGCCCCTTTTTCCACTATGCGACCGGGTCCAATAGCTTTTGCGCAGCCGTTGTCGCTCTTTGAACGTAGGGTTGGCCCAATCGGCCAATTTGCGTAATAAAGCTCTGAAAGAAATACCTTTTATGCAGGATCGACTTCCGCAATCGACGAGCGATACTCTGCTCACGGCCAGGGCCAGCCAGACGTCCGTCTTGCGCGAGTTGCTGCCGTATGTGTGGCAGAAGGGGCGGCGGGACCTGCACATCCGCGTCGTGCTCGCCTTCATTGCGTTGGTCTTGGCAAAAGTGGTCACGTTGGCCGTCCCGATCGCCTACAAGAATGCGGTCGACTATCTGACCGGTGTTGATCAAGGCTCTGGGACGGAGGCGGGCACAGGCTTTCTTGGGCTTGCGATTGTTCCCGTCATGTTGATCGTGGCTTATGGCGTTGGACGCATCCTCATGGTGCTGTTCGCGCAGCTGCGCGATGTGATCTTCACAGTGGTCACCCAGAATGCGGTCCGCCAGCTTGCGAACCGGACCTTCCGCCATTTGCACAGCCTGTCTCTCAAGTTTCATCTGGAGCGACGCACGGGCGGCCTGAATCGCGTGATCGAGCGCGGTGTGAGTGGCGTCGACACGATTTTGCGCATGGCAATTTTGAACATGATTCCGACGGCCGTGGAGCTAGTGATGATCGGGGGACTTGTTGCCTGGTACTTCGGCTGGATTTATGTCGGCGTTTTGTTTGCGATGGTCGTTGGCTATGTGTGGTTCACTTTTTTTGCCACGGAAAAGCGTCTCGCCATTCGTCGGGACATGAATGAGAGCGATACAGAAGCAAACTCGAAAGCCGTCGATAGCTTGCTCAACTTCGAGACCGTCAAATATTTCGGCAATGAAGATCTTGAGGCACGGCGTTTCGATTCATCAATGGCGCGCTACGAAAAGGCTGCTGTTCGCACCTACACCACGCTCGGTTTTCTGAACTCCGGGCAAGCGGTCATTTTCAGTACGGGCATGGTTGCGTGCATGCTGCTCGCGGCGCGCGACGTGTCCCAAGGTGTCTTGACCGTCGGCGACTTCGTGATGATCAATGCCATTCTGATTCAGTTGCTCATGCCGCTGAACTTCATGGGCATGGTCTATCGCGAGATTAAGCAAGGACTGGTCGATATGGAGACCATGTTCGCGCTCCTGAAGGAGCCAGCCGAAATCGTGGATCGGCCAGATGCCAAGCCGCTCAAGATCGAGCAGGGGGCTATCTCTTTCAAAGACGTGTCGTTCGCCTACGAGGCGGGGCGACCGATCTTGAAGGATGTCTCATTTGACGTTCCGCCGGGGAAGATGGTTGCGATTGTGGGGCCATCCGGCGCCGGCAAGTCCACGATCTCTCGCATCCTGTTCCGCTTCTACGAAGTGCAACAAGGTGAAGTTACGATTGATCGGCAGAACATTCAGGACGTGACGCAAAAGTCATTGCGGGCGGCGATTGGAATGGTCCCTCAGGATACGGTTCTGTTCAACGACACAATCGAGTACAACATCCGCTATGGGCGCCCCGATGCCACGGAGGCTGAGGTTCACGAGGCCGCGCGGTTAGCGCAGATCGACGAATTCATTCTGGCGTTGCCCCTCGGCTATGATTCTCTCGTCGGCGAGCGCGGGCTGAAGCTCTCCGGCGGCGAGAAGCAGCGTGTCGCAATCGCACGAACGATCCTAAAAGCACCGCCAATTTTGATGCTAGATGAAGCGACGTCCGCGCTCGATAGCCATACGGAGAAAGAGATTCAGGATGCGCTGGAGCAGGTTGCGCGCAATCGTACGAGCCTTGTGATTGCGCATCGGCTCTCGACGGTGGTCCACGCGGACAACATCATCGTGCTTGAGAAGGGGCGCATCGTCGAGCAGGGGCGTCACGCAGAGCTACTCGCAAAGGATGGGCTCTATGCGAGTCTGTGGGCGCGTCAACGGGAAGCTGACGAGGCTCGGGAAATCTTGGCGCATGCTCGCGAAGTTGAGGAAGTAAGCGGGCAAGAGGCCGTGGAGCGCAGCGAGGAAGAGCTGGATGCCTCCATCACTGATGACCGGATTGAGGATGAGGCGCTGGCGTCAAGCTAAGCGCTGAGACGGGGGAGTTCATGAACGACCGGCATAGTTTGCTTGATACCATCACGAATGCGTTTGTTCCGATTCATCCGGATGGCTACAAGTTCGTGGCAATCGGCGCCGTTGCGACGCTGGTTATGTTTATGTTCGCGCCAGCTCTCGGGTGGCTTTGCGTACTTGCGACGGCTTTTTGTGCCTATTTCTTTCGCGATCCGGACCGCATAACGCCGGATCGGGCAGGCCTCGTTGTCAGCGCGGCAGACGGCACTATTTCGGCTGTCGTCGAAGATGTGGTGGCGCCACGTGAGCTAGCCCTCGGGACCGCTGAATTGACGCGCGTTTCCGTTTTTCTCTCGGTCTTCAATGTGCACATCATTCGCGCGCCGGTCGGCGGCAAGATCATTCATAGCACGTATGTGCACGGAGCGTTCTTAAATGCCGAACTCGACAAGGCGAGTGAGGAGAACGAGCGCCAGGCCTTTGTAATCGAGACCAAGTCCGGTGCTAGGATAGGGGTTGTCCTGATTGCCGGACTCGTGGCGCGGCGCATCGTCCCCTTTGTGGGCGATGGTGATAGTCTCGATGCGGGTCAACGGATCGGTTTGATCCGGTTCGGCAGTCGTGTGGATTTGTACTTGCCAAAGGACAGCGAAATTCTGGGAGAAGTCGGTCAAACAGCCATCGGGGGTGAGACCGTGCTTGCCACTTTGTCGGGTGGAGCCACTCAAAGGGTTTAGAGACTTATGTTTCCTCCTTTCGATCCGGAACGGGACGAGCGTAAACTGCGGCAGCGGCTGCTGGTGCGTGGCGAGGTGCCGATCCGTGTTCTCATTCCAAACATCTTCACGCTGGTCGGTTTATGCGCGGGGCTCACTGCGATCCGGATGGGGATTGAACATCGCTGGGATATGGCCGTGGCGGCGCTTGTGTTCGCCGCGTTTCTGGATGGTATCGATGGCCATGTGGCGCGCCTCCTAAAGGCCTCCACGCGCTTCGGGGCTGAGTTGGATAGTCTCGCGGATTTCGTGAACTTCGGCGTGGCGCCAGCGATAATCCTATTCGCGTGGTCGCTGGAGGATCTGAAAAGCCTTGGCTGGATTGCGGTCCTTGTATTCGCTGTCTGCTCGGCCTTGCGGCTTGCGCGGTTCAATGCAGCTCTGGACCAGGCCGATCAACCTAGTTGGAAGAAATCCTTCTTTGTGGGCGTGCCCGCGCCGGCGGGCGCAATCATCGTCCTATTGCCGATCTACGGGCAGGACTTGGGGTTACATTGGCCGAGCCTGACGCCGCTGGTGCTTCTTTACACGATTGCCGTGGCGCTGCTTATGGTCTCCAACTTGCCAACGTTCTCCATCAAGATGATTGGGCAGCGGATTCACCGTGAGTATGTACCGCCTCTTTTTGTTCTGGCGGCACTGTTCATTGCCTTACTCTTGACCTATCCAGCCCACACGCTGTTTACGGGGTCTCTGGCTTATCTCGCTCTACTGCCCGTCAGCGCCTACCGCTATCTTGTTGCAAAGCGCAAGGCGGAAGCCTTCGCGAAGACGCAGAATGGTGGGGCTGGGCAACGAGGAACCAGCTCAAAAAAAGAGCATGAAACGACAGGTATGAGTACGGACTTATGAAGCAGGTTCTTTCGTCTTATCTCCGCCAGCTTGAGGCAGAGAGTATCTATATCATGCGCGAGGTTGCCGCCGAGTTCAGCAACCCTGTCATGCTGTATTCCGTCGGCAAGGACTCGGCGGTGATGCTGCACCTGGCTATGAAGGCCTTCTACCCGGGAAAGCCGCCATTTCCACTGCTTCATGTCGATACGACTTGGAAGTTCCGAGAGATGATTGCGTTCCGGGATGCGGAGGCAAAGCGCCTCGGCGTTGATCTGATGGTTCACATCAATCAGGAGGGTGTGCGAAACGGTATATCGCCGATCACCCATGGGAGCGCTCTGCATACGGATATTATGAAGACCGAAGCGTTGAAACAGGCTTTGGCGACGCACGGATTTGATGCGGCTTTCGGCGGCGCCCGTCGAGACGAAGAGAAGTCCCGCGCAAAGGAGCGCGTCTATTCATTCCGAAATGCGTCTCACAATTGGGACCCTAAACGCCAGCGTCCCGAGCTGTGGCATCTCGCCAATACAAAGGTGAACCCCGGTGAGAGCATGCGGGTGTTCCCGCTGTCGAATTGGACCGAGTTGGACGTTTGGACATATATCTACTTGGAGGACATTCCAGTGGTGCCGCTCTACTTCGCAAAAGAGCGGCCCGTCGTCGAGCGCGACGGCACGCTGATTATGGTCGACGACGATCGCCTGCCGCTTGAGGAAGGTGAGACACCGCAGATGCGCAAGGTTCGGTTCCGCACACTTGGCTGCTATCCGCTTACGGGTGCTATCGAGTCCGATGCAGGAACATTGCCAGAGATCATCGAAGAGCTTGTTGCCTCCCGCCATTCAGAGCGACAGGGGCGCGTCATCGATCACGACCAAGCCGGCTCTATGGAGAAGAAAAAGCAGGAGGGCTACTTCTGATGGCCAGTCTCCGTGTTGTTGGCGGTACGGCGGACAATGCCGAAGATCGCCTTGCTGCGCATATCGTCGCCGATGAAGATCGCGGTCTCCTGCGCTTTCTGACCTGTGGCAGCGTAGATGATGGCAAGAGCACGCTGATCGGCCGTCTTCTCTATGACTCGCAGCTTGTTTTCGAAGATCAGTTGAAGACCGTTCAAAAGGAGTCGAAGCGCCCGAATTCGAGCCTTGGGATGGAGATTGACTTTTCTCTTCTCGTCGACGGTCTTCAGGCCGAGCGCGAGCAGGGTATTACGATCGACGTCGCTTACCGTTACTTCTCGACACCGCGGCGAAAATTCATCGTGGCCGATACGCCGGGCCATGTTCAGTACACGCGCAATATGGCCACCGGCGCATCGAATTGCAACTTTGGTGTATTGCTGATCGACGCGCGTCAGGGCGTGCTGACACAGACGCGGCGACACGCCTGCATTTTATCTTTGCTCGGCATCAAAAAGGTTGCGCTGGCCGTCAACAAGATGGACTTGGTCGATTTCGACCAAGAGCGTTTTCAGGGAATTGTCGACGATTTCTTGGGCTTCGCTGCGGCGTTGGGTTTCGATTCGATCGAAGCGATCCCGGTTTCAGCCCTGAAAGGCGATAACGTCACCACGCCGAGTGCGCATATGCAGTGGTATCATGGACCAACACTGCTGGGACATTTGGAGACAGTCGAGGTAGGCCAACACCTGGATTCCAGTCCGTTCCGTTTTCCCGTCCAATGGGTGAACCGGCCGCATCTCGACTTTCGTGGAGTTTCGGGAACTGTCGCAGGCGGCAGCATCAACACTGGTGATGAAGTTGTCATTCATCCGTCGGGCAAGCGCGTACATGTCGCCCGTATTGTAACGGCCGATGGTGACCTTGAGTCCGCGCAGGAAGGTGATGCAGTGACGCTGACCTTCGCAGAGGAGGTTGATGCGAGCCGTGGTGATGTGCTCACGACACCAGACATGGAGCCATCTGTTGCAGACCAACTTGCGGCGAAGATCATCTGGTTCGACGAAGAGGCTATGCTGCCCGGGCGGACCTACGCCATCCGGTGTGGCACGCAGACGTCCATGGCTACGGTGTCATCGCTCAAGTACAAGCTCAACGTCGATAACTTAGACCATGTCGCGGGCAAGACATTAGAGATGAATGAGGTGGGGCTGTGCAACCTAAGCATGGCTAAGCCGCTTGTTTTCGATCCGTATACGGACAACGCCGAGACCGGCAGTTTTATCCTGATTGACCGCTTTACGAATGCGACCGTCGCCGCAGGCATGATCGAATTCGGTCTGCGCCGCGCGACCAACGTGAAGTGGCAAGAGTTGTCAGTTGATAAGGCGTCGCGCGCGGGCCTCAAGGGGCAAAAACCGTGCGTCTTGTGGTTCACCGGGCTGTCTGGCTCTGGCAAATCGACTATCGCCAACGCTCTTGAGAAGCGACTTCATGCGTTTGGCCGCCATACTTATATGCTCGATGGTGACAATGTCCGGCACGGGCTCAACAAGGACCTTGGTTTCACCGACGCAGATCGCGTGGAAAATATCCGGCGCGTGGCAGAGACTGCACGGCTCTTTGTCGATGCGGGTTTGATCGTCATGGTCTCTTTCATCTCACCGTTCCGCTCGGAGCGCCGCATGGCGCGCGAACTCGTTGGGGAAGACGAATTCATCGAGGTTTACGTGGACACGCCGCTTGAGGTCTGCGAGGCGCGGGATCCCAAGGGTCTTTATAGCAAGGCGCGCGCCGGGCTAATCCAGAACTTTACCGGGATTGACTCTGCTTATGAGCGGCCTGAAGCGCCTGAGCTCGACCTCGACACGACGGAAGTCTCGCCGGACGAACTCGCAGAACGCATTCTTGCTGAGCTTCGACGACGCCACGTGGTTTAGAGACAGGCAAAGGCTTGGCGGTATTGGATCGCCCGCTAGCGCGCCTATGCGCCCATCGTTCTATGCCGCGAGCGCGAACACCACCGCGATCGTGAGAACGGTTAGCGTAGCCGCGGATGCAACAGAGCCGGCAACGATGAGACCGGCTTTGCGTTGTCGCTCCTGGAAATCCTGAACAAGACCACGGAGCTGGGGTGTGGCTGTTTGGCCCTGTGCGGCGGCCTGGGCGTCGTCTTGAGGCGCGACGGTTGGATCGTCATCACAATGACCGCTCGGGTAGTCCAGTTGCGATTGATCTGGCGGACTATCGGGCTGGTCTCCTACTAATGCGAGGTTGTTGGGCGGGGAGACGAAGTCGGTGACCATGTCGCTCTCGACAAGCACTTCGGCGGTTGGCGGCGCGGAGAGGCGGTGGATGCCGCGCGCTTCGCCAAACTCGCGGGTAAACGTCGCGCGGCGAGAGTCATGCAGTGCTTCCTGGAGTAAAGCTGTCGCCTGGTGGACGGGATGTGTCGTTGGTGCGCGCGTTGATCCTGTCGCAACAAGTGGCAGGCTAAATTCCGGCATTTATGAAGCTCCCTCTCTTGTCGCGCCGCGGCCAGGGCCACAAAGCTGGTCCAACCGCGAATCACGCCCCGTTCCCCGTACCGCCGAGGCACCCCAAAGCGCGGCAGCCAAGGCCTCCTGTGGTGCCGCGCCAGGGCCCGCTGACAGCCCATGAAGACGCCGCCTCGGTGATTCCGATTAACGACGCTCTTGGGAGTCCAATGCGCGAAAGGGGCCCTGAGTTCCCACATTTCTCGGGTTTGGGGGATTTTCTGAGAGCGGGAAGGTTCGCGGGGCCTGACAGGTGAGCCGTGATTGCCCAGTCGCCTGTGGTCCCCCTGCGCCCAGGACTCCATCTAGTTGCGTATGCGTGCCGCTGAAGAGAACTCAGGAGGTTGATAGGGTCAGTTGGGTGCGTTTGGCTTGGCTAAAGCACGGTCGTCGCCAAGCCGACACTGAGCTTTTGCATGAGCGTTGCCACCAAGCTCGCTTTCACAACGAGTGCGCCGAGAGCAAGTGTCAGGAGCATCGGGACTGACAGACCATCAGCGCGCGATCGATTGCGGCCCGTTGTTCTATGGTTTTCCGTCTCGGCGGTTCTGTGACGCATCATCTGACTATCGTTAAGGTCCGTCATGAGACAAAGGCGTGGTGTTTCGGCGGAGTACTGAAAGAAAGGAAAGCCCTCGGTCAGGAGGATGGTGACCGGGGGCTTTGCAGTTGTCATGATCGTCTAGCGATCGAAGTTTGTCTGGTAGGGGTTCGGGAACCCATCGGCCAGAACAGGTGCGCCAGAAGACGCCAGAAGAGCAAGTGCGAGCATGGTGGCTTTCATCGTATTTCTCCTAATCAGTTCCCCGTCTGCGTGATTGCTGTCGGGCTTGCGATGATTAGAAGGTAGAAACTGGCCGCGCCGATTGCCAATCACGCTGAGTCAGAACGAAGTGCGCTGCGCCTCTCGATAACTCACGCCACCGTGTGGAGTAGTTGACCTTCGCTTCGGCCAACGGATGGCGTGGTTTGGCGCCGGTGCTGTTTTGAGCCGACGAACGAAGCGCTCTAAGGGCCGATGAAGAAGACGTCGACAAAGAACCAGACAATCATCGCCAACCCAATCAACACTTTCACCACAACGGCGGATAGCGCCCCGATCGCGGAGCCAACTCCTGAAACGGCAGCCGTGCGAGGATCTTGCTCTGCAAACAGGAGTTCGAAAGTGCAGGCGCCGATGAGGGGACCGAGAATCAAGCCAAGTGGCAAAAAGAAAAGACCGGCGATCGCTCCGACGATCGCGCCGATTGCGCCCCACTTTGTCCCGCCAAACCATCGAGATCCGGCGGCGCCACTGACAATGTCATAAACTTGCGATGCGGCAATCAACGCGACCAAGACCACAAAGGTCCACCATTCGACACCCGATTCCTGCCGAAGCACGAGCCAGTGAAAGACGACAGCGATCAGAATGATCAGCGGGCCGGGTATCACTGGGAGAAAGCACCCCACCAGTCCGATGATGAGAAGACAGGCGGTGATGAGCCACGCGCCTGCCACGCTGACTTCGTTCCATCCGTCCCAAGTGCTGATCGTTTCCCACATTGTGGGCTGTGATTAGAACGTGACCTCGGGGAAAGCAATCGCGGCCATTTACCCCGCGTCGCGGTGCATGGCCGTCGGTATCGCCGAGTCTCTGGCAAGCTCGGTCAGCGAGGGCGGGTTTTCCTACAGGATAGCAGCACGCTCAAGAAGCGAGGGGATAACGCCGCATCGCTCGACTGCCAACTTCGCTTCGGTGTCCCCGCGGAAACTCAGAAAAAGGTAATGAAATCAGTGGCTGGGAGACTAGGATTCGAACCTAGATTGACGGAGTCAGAGTCCGCTGTCCTACCATTAGACGATCTCCCACCATTTCTGACGGTGCCGGCAAGCTAGAGCTAGGCCAGGGCCTAATCCGATATTGGAAATCGGGCATCTCTTCTAGTCGCTGCGGCCGCCGCTTGGCAAGTCCGCCGGATGGGCAAAAGCTCGGTGTTCCAGGATTGCCGGGCCGTTAACTGACATTAGGAACAGGATGCCGTTCCGAGGTAACATATTGTCCAGAATCTCGTTCTATCTTGGCGCGTATGGATCAAGTCTCACCATCCGCCACTCGCATTTCCGCGGCTCTGCGAGCCCTGCGGGAAGTCTATGCCGACAGCGCGATCGACAAGGCCGTCTTGGGGCTGAAATGCCTGCAGGCCGTCATGGCGGAACTGGCCGCCGATGGCGTGCCGGTGGAAGATCTGAAGCCGTTGGCAGAGCTTGAAACGCTGATGGCGCCGTCAGCGCCCGGAGAGCCAGTGCCGCCCGTTGCCGCGCATGGATTGCCGGAGCATGAGCGAGACCGGCGGCGAAAAGCACCTCCGAGTACAGCGCTGCTCGCCCGAGCTGCCGCCGTCATCGATCTTTTGGTAAAGGACGGGCACGGTGACGAAGGCGCCGCTCAAAAGGTTATGCGCCACCTCTTGCTCGCGGGCGTTCCAGCGCCGACGCGGGGCGGCGACTCGCGCGGCTGGCACCGGCTTCTTGAGTATCGCAATACACTGCTTCAGGGGGGTGGTTCGGACGAGGCGCACGCTGAGTATGTCGCATTTCGTCGGGACTTGAACGACATTCCCGCAACGCAACGAGTCAATGAGGCACTCACCGAGAGGCTCTGGGACCGGCGGCGTCAGGCCAGACGAGACGTTAGCTAGAGTTGACGGTTAAGGCTATTTCGCGCGCGGATCGGGCCCGCGTTTGAAGGCCTGTTAGAGTTTCTTTTTGCGTGGCGGCTAGGGGCGGCCTCAAGTGACATGAATTCGGTTGAGCGATCAACGCACTTTGAGGAGCAACCTGCCGCGCTGCGCCGGGCCGCCTTGTTCCGAGAGACGCCCTGGGCGGCGCTACGCCGATATGTTCTTGGCGTTGCTTGGACGCTGCGGCCAAAGCGAATATCCAGACTCATTCCGATTGCGCGGGTTTCGATCGCGCATCTGATGCACCCGAGTAGGCCGCTGCCCGATACAAGGGCGCTAGCGCCCCACGCCGAGATCGTTGGTGTGGCGACGGACTTGACGCCTGCAACACTTATGCAGGCGTACGCCCGAGGATTGTTCCCGCATGGGCACATCGCCCCCCTGAAATGGGTATGTCCGCCGATGCGTGCGGTGGTACGTCCGCAGGACTTTCATATTTCAAGCCGCCTGCGCAGCATCATGCGGCAGGCTCGCTACCAGGTCACATTCGATACGGATTTCGAAGGGGTGATAGAGGGCTGCGCAGCGCCCCGCCGCGGCTGGCTCAGTCT
Source organism: Pseudomonadota bacterium (assembly GCA_039177935.1). Classification (GTDB taxonomy): domain Bacteria; phylum Pseudomonadota; class Alphaproteobacteria; order Rhizobiales; family Methyloligellaceae; genus Methyloceanibacter. Next base: position 248,465 of record JBCDFN010000001.1, read on the forward strand.
TACCTGGATCACGCCGCAGATCATGGCGGCCTATGCACAGCTTTTCGACGCAGGCCACGTTCATAGTTTTGAGGTCTGGAACAAGAAGGGTGAGCTCGCCGGTGGCGGTTACGGTGTCGCCGTGGGTCGTGTCTTTGTGATTGAGTCTCAGTTCTTCCGGGAATCCAATGCCTCCAAGATCGGTTTTGCCGTTCTGGCGTGGCACCTGGCGAAGTGGGGTTTTGTCCTGATGGACAACAAGTGGCTCACGCCTGCGACGGAACGCGCGGGCTTCAGCGACATTCCACGTGAGGACTACCTTGCCCAGCTGCCGGAACCGGGCGAGCCCCCGGTCCACCCTGGCCGCTGGCGGGTCGAGGCCGACCCGAAGACTGTCGTCAGCGGTTAGGTCTCAGTGGCGGTGCATTCGCTGGGTCGGTGCCAGAGCTACCCGGCCGTGGCTGTGGCTCAGCCGGGCTTTACCTGCCTGAAGAGATTGGTAGATTAGACTCATAGGACCAATACCGTAGCCAGCGGGAACGGGCGAGAAAGCGCCCTCCGCGAGGCTCGAAAGGTTGAAAATCGTGAGTGAGCCGAGCGGAATACCCCGCGCGGCTGCCGGGGCGCCGCGCCATGAGACACTGGCGCCGGGTCCCGATGCTCCGCTCCATACCGGTGCAGCCCCTTGCGCCAATGGTATGCGGAGCGATACCGGCGAAAGCGGTGCTGGAGGCACCGTGGTGCCAGGGATGCCCGCGCCCATTGGCGGCCCAGAGGCGGACCCGGCCGGTGCAGCCAGCGATGAGAGGGACGGTGCGCCCGATGCGCCGGCGCCTGCTCGTTCGAACCCCAACGTCTACGGTGCTCTTGACCTCGGAACCAACAATTGCCGTTTGCTCGTGGCCAAGCCGTCGCGTCGCGGCTTTGTGGTGGTTGATGCCTTCTCCCGAATCATTCGGCTCGGCGAAGGCGTGCAAGCAACGGGCGCGCTCTCGGAGGGCGCGCAGAAACGGACCATCGCCGCCTTGCGGATCTGTGCGGACAAGATGCGACGTCGCGGCGTCACCCGCTCACGCTTGATCGCTACCGAGGCCTGTCGCATTGCTACGAATGGCGCGTCGTTTATCGACCGTGTCGAGAACGAAACGGGGCTCGCGCTAGAGATCGTTGGGCGCGAGACTGAGGCCAAGCTCGCGGTTTCAGGGTGCGCATCCCTGTTGGACAGTGCTTGCGACTGGGCGCTGGTCTTCGATATTGGCGGCGGCAGTTCGGAACTCATCTGGCTCGATCTGCGCAAACTCGGGAAGGACTGGAAGCAATCCGTACGGAATCGGGCGGAAATCCAACACGCGATCGCGGCGTGGACGTCCTTGCCTTTGGGTGTCGTGAACCTAGCCGAGCGTCACGGCGGCCGTGACGTCACGGCGGAGAGCTACGAGTCTATGGTTGAGGACGTAGCGGGCGCGCTAATTGGATTCGAGTCACAGTATCGATTTGGCGAGCGCGTCGATCCTGACCGTGCGCATTTTCTCGGTACGTCCGGCACAGTGACCACGATCTCGGGCATTCATCTCGGTCTGTCCCGTTACGACCGGTCGCGGGTCGACGGCTGCTGGCTGAAAGACACAGATGTCCGTCGTGTCTCCGGCGATCTTATCGCCATGAGCTATGCGGACCGTATCGCGCAACCCTGTATCGGCCGGGAACGGGCAGATCTCGTTCTGGCTGGCTGTGCGATCCTTGAAGCCTTATTGCGCACCTGGCCCTGCGAGCGGCTGCGTGTGGCCGACAGAGGCCTCCGCGAGGGTATCCTCACCACGCTCATGGCCCAGGACGGGCACGACCGCAAGACACCTCGGCGTCGACGGCGCAAAGGCCGCGGCCGTCACAAGGGGCGTGCCGGCACGCAGACCACGAGCAGGGATTAGCCTTCCGTATACACCCTAATCCTCCGGTACGAGATCGCGCTTCTTATCGGTCTCGCCGAGCTGGTGTGCCTTTCTCGAGAGACTGGCGCCTGCGTCCTTCGAAAGGCGCATAAAGACAAGCGCGGAACTCGCACAGATTGCGGCGACGATCAGGAAGGCTAGCGGGAAGTCGCTGGCGACCACTTCGTGGCTTTCTCGGCCCAAGCGTTGGAACTCAAGCACAAGCGCGCCAACGGCAACGCCGGCGGACATTGAAAGCTGCTGAGAGACGCTGGCAAAGCTTGTGGCTTTGCTCATCTCATGTTCCTCGATGTCGGCGTAGGCAATCGTGTTGATTGCGGTGAACTGAAGCGATCGAAAAAAGCCGCCTACCAGCAGCGTCGCCAGGATCAATGCCTGAGGTGTAGCCTCTGTGAACAGGGCGCAGGCCGCAATGAAAGAGGCCGCGATGAGCGCGTTCCAGACAAGGACGGGCCTATAGCCGAAGCGGCGCAGAATCGGGGCTGCAGTGGTTTTCATCGCGACCGCGCCCACGGCGATGGCAAAGGTGAGGAGTCCCGATTGCAAGGGTGTCATGCCGAAGCCGAGCTGGAAGTAGAGCGGCAACAGAAAGGGCGTCGCACCGACGCCGATCCGAAACAGGAAGCCGCCCGCGATGTTTGCGAAGAAGGTCGGGATCTTGAGTAGGCGCAAGTCGAGCAGCGGCGTGGGAATACTCAAGGCATGGCGGACATAGAGCGCGCAGGAAATGCTGCCTACCACCAGCAGCGTCACCACGAACCATGGCGGAAACAGAGGCTGTCCGATGATAGTGAAGCCGAAGGCCAGTCCTGCCAGCCCGATGCCCGAAAGAAAGAAACCCTTGAGATCGAGCGGCGGAACCTTGTCCTCCCGGAAGTTCTCGATGTACCGGGACGCGAGATAAATCCCCAGCAGTCCAACCGGAATGTTGATCCAGAAGATCCAGCGCCAAGAGAATACGGTGGTGATGAAACCGCCGAGTGGTGGCCCGATCACCGGTCCCATGAGAGCCGGCACTGTGAGCCAAGCCAGAGCGGAGATCAGTTCCTCCTTTGGAACGGAACGCAGGATCACCAGCCGTCCGACCGGGACCATCATGGCACCGCCAATACCCTGCACGACCCGGAACAGGATGAAGTCGAGGAGCGATGTGGAGAAACCACACGCCGCCGAGCCGAGCGTGAACACCACAATGGCCGCGCGAAAGACCGTGCGCGCGCCAAACCGGTCGGCCATCCAGCCGCTGATTGGTATAAAAACCGCAAGAGACAGCAGGTAGGATGTGAGCGCCAGCTTCAGCGCGATGGGATCTTCACCGAGATCGGCCGCGATCGCCGGCAGCGACGTGGCGATGATGGTCGAGTCCATGGTTTCCATGAACAGAGCGACCGCGACGATCAAGGTAATGAAGTAGCGGGGCATGAGGCAGGTGTTACAACAGTGATGGGCACGACATGCGCCTCTCGACCGGTATTGGTCAAGGGCGCGCGGCGGCAGAAGCGAGCACCATGGCCAGAGGCGGAAAGAGTGGACCCCGGGGCGGGACGGGACGGCGCGGGCTTACGGTGCGCGTCAAAACGGCTAAGGGCCGTAAGCTTGCTTCCACGCGTTGGCTACAGCGGCAGTTGAATGACCCTTATGTGGAAGAGGCCAAGCGCCAGGGCTATCGCAGCCGGGCTGCCTTCAAGCTCTTGGAAATAGACGACAAGTATCGATTGTTGAAGCCGGGCGGCGTCATTGTCGATCTTGGCGCAGCGCCAGGCGGATGGAGCCAGGTGGCAGTGGCGCGCGTGAAAGCGGATACAGGGCGCGGCAAGGTTGTGGCTGCGGACATCACTGAGATTGAGCCGGTGCCAGGGGCGGACTTCTTGCAGTTAGACGTCACAGATGCGGAGGCCGGGGACCTGATCCGCAATGCGCTGGGTGGCGCGCCCGTTGACCTCGTGATGTCGGACATGGCCGCGTCTTCGACGGGTCACCGCCAGACGGACCATCTACGCGTCATCGGTCTTGCGGAAGCGGCGCTCGATATTGCGGAAGATGTTCTGAAGCCAGGCGGCGCCTATCTCGCCAAGGTGCTGCAGGGTGGGGCGAGCAGTGACCTGCTTACGCGGCTCCGCAAGAACTTCGCCAAGGTCGCCCATGTGAAGCCCAAGGCCAGCCGGCAGGACTCATCGGAAGTCTATGTGCTTGGCACGGGGTACCGGGGCGCTCGCGCCTCTTGATCCGAGTTCACGCGACTGTGCGGTCCCGTGTGCTGCGGGGTTCATCCGACTCTTGATAGGGTGCCGGCAAAAGTTCGTAGGCAGTGGGGCCCGCGGGAAACTTCGGAGCAAGACATGAATATCGAGGTGGTCAAGGACTATTACGGCAAGGTGCTGAAAGGGTCGCAGGACTTGCAGACGAACGCCTGCTGCGATCCGGGTGAGATGCCGGGCTATCTTAAGGCCCTGATCGCCAACGTTCATGACGAGGTCGTCTCCCGCTATTATGGATGCGGACTTTGCATTCCCGCGGCGCTTCAGAATTGCAACGTGCTGGATCTGGGGTCCGGTGCGGGCCGCGATGTCTATATTCTCTCGCAGCTTGTGGGCGAGGCTGGTTCCGTGGTGGGCGTGGACATGACGGCTGAGCAGCTTGCGACCGCCAACGCACATCAAGACTGGCACGCGCAGAAGTTCGGTTATGCGAAGTCCAATGTGCGGTTTGTGGAAGGATACCTCGAACAACTCGATACGCTCGGTCTCGCGCCTGGTTCTTTCGACGTCATTGTTTCGAACTGCGTCATTAATCTGTGCGTCGACAAGCCTGCTGTCTTGCGCGGCGCACACAATCTCTTGCGCCAAGGTGGAGAGCTTTACTTCTCCGATGTGTATTGCGACCGGCGTTTGTCAGATGAGCTCCGCGCCGATCCGCTGCTTTACGGAGAGTGCCTTGGAGGCGCGCTCTACTGGAACGACTTCCTCCCCATGGCGAAGGCCGCCGGCTTTCTGGATCCGCGCCTTGTGAGTAGCCGTCCGATCGAAATCGAGAACCCTGACATGCGAGAAAAGCTCGGCAACGCCCGTTTCTTCTCGGCGACGTACCGCTTGTTCAAGCTCGACGATCTGGAGCCGGCTTGTGAAGACTACGGTCAGGCTGTCGTTTATCGCGGCGGGATTCGCGAGCAGCCCGAGACGTTTATCCTCGACGGACACCATCTCATCGAGCGCGGCCGGGTCTTCCCAGTGTGCGGCAATGTCTGGCGGATGTTGGCAGACACGCGGTTCTCTTCCTACTTCGACTTCATCGGTGACTTTTCTGAACATTTCGGTATTTTCCCCGGCTGTGGCACGCCGTCCCCTTTTGAGGACGCGGCCGACGCGGGGAACGGATTAGTCAGCTGCTGCTAGCGCGGCAGACCGGGGGGAGTCATGACGTTCGATTTCGCGCGGCGGCTTGCCGCTGAGGCGCTTGGCACGTTCTTTCTTGTTATGGCAGTCGTTGGCTCCGGCATCATGGCGGAGCGGCTGGCGGACGGTAACGTCGCGCTGGCGCTTTTGTGCAACACGATCCCCACAGGCGCCGTTCTATTCGTCATCATCACGATCTTCATCAATGTGTCGGGTGCGCATTTCAACCCGGCCGTGAGCTTCGCCATGCTCCTGCGCGGATCGCTTCCGGGCGGCGAAGTTCTGCCTTATGTCTCGGTCCAAATCGCGGGCGGGTGTTTGGGTGCGATTGCCGCCCATCTCATGTTTGGTCTCGAGCCGGTCCAGATCAGCGAGACCGCCCGCACGGGATTTGGTCAATGGCTTGGCGAGTTCATCGCCACGTTCGGCCTCGTCGCGACGATCCTCGGCTGTGTCCGCTTCAATGTCGCGGCGATCCCCGCGGCTGTCGGGCTCTACATCACAAGCGCGTACTGGTTTACGTCTTCGACGTCGTTTGCAAACCCGGCGGTGACGATCGCCCGAGCCATTACCGACACCTTCTCGGGCATCGCGCCAGCAAACGTCGCGATCTTTATCGTTGCTCAGCTCGTCGGCGCCGCCGTTGCGGTCGTTCTGTTTGGTTGGCTGCTAAAACCGGGTTCAGAAGCAGAAGAGAGCTAGACCTCGGTTGCCTCTGTCATCACGCTCTCAAACTCCGCATCCGATAGCTGAAGCGCGGTCGCGATCCTATCGAGATTGTCGCGCTCGGCCTGCGAGACATTGTTGTTGGCGAGCGTTGCCTGATAGGCGGCGCGCAAGATCGCGGTTTTTGTCTCAAGGGGAAGGCTACCCGCGACGTCTGACAGTTCCTCAATGACATCCTTGCGGGCGTAAATCTGGACGGCAGACACGACACCGCCGATATCAACCGGCTCTCCGGTGAGCCTTTCGTAGACCTGCTGGATGAGGCTTACTTCGCGCGCATCAAGCCGTTGATCCGCCGCGGCCATCGCGGCCATGATCTTGAGGATCCAATCCGCCTCGATCTTTGTCGACATCGTGAACCGTTCCATCTCCTCAAAAACGTTACGAGAGAGATTTGGGCGCACAATCTTCGAATTTCTAGGGCGAAGCGCTGGCGAGTTGCGCGCGCAGCTGCGCATTTTCTGCTTCAAGTTCCGAGAGGCGCTCGGCCAGGGGTTCAACGTCTTCGGCAAAGAGCATCAATGGGATGTGCTGTGGGCAGTTCGTGTCCCACGAGTCCATCGCGAAGACGACGGCCGCTTCCGCCCGCGCCACATAGTTGTCGGGCATCAGGCGTTGGATCAGCGCATCGTCGTTCTCGACGACTTTCGCCGTGCCCCAGATCTTGACCCGATGGCGCGTACGGTAATCCATGATGAAGATCATCGCTTTCGGGTTCTCGTCCAGATTGCCCGTTGAGATATATTGCTTGTTGCCCGAGTAGTCAGCGAAGGCCAGCGTGTGGTCGTCCAGCACACGCATGAAGCCGGGCGGCCCGCCGCGATGCTGGATGTAGGGTTGGCCATCGCTACTGGCGGTCGCCATGTAGAACGAACGTGTGTTCGCGATAAACTTCGCGAGGCCCGCGTCCACCTTTATTCGGTCGGTTCCCTTGGCTTCCATTCGAGCATAGCCCTGGCGAGAGCCACGGCGGGTTTGGGCCGCTTTGACCGACGGCGAGAAGGCGATGTCCATCCAGCTGGCCATGACAAGGACCTAGAGCGCCGGCATGGAGACGAAGCCCGGAAGGGCCTTGATGCGGCCAACCCAAGCCTGGATCGCCGGGTAGTCATCGAGCGGTACGCCACCCTCATGGCCAAGCGCCACATATGGCATGCAGGCAATGTCCGCGATGGTAGGCCGGTCGAGTGCCAGCCACTCGTTCTCGGCAAGCCGCGCCTCAAGCAGGGCCAGAATGCGCGCGGCGTTCTCGCGTGCCGCGTCTGCATCGACAGGGAAGCCGAACTTGTCACGGAGGCGGGCGTCCGCTGGACCGCGTGCGATCTCGTTCTCGGCCACCATCAGCCAGTTCACCACGCTCGCCATGCCAACCGGGTCTGTCGGGAGCCAGGTCTCTCCACCGTATTTTCGCGCCAGATAAACCAGGATCGCTTGCGAATCCCGCAAGACGAGGTCGCCGTCCTGGAGCACGGGGACCTGCCCGAAGGGGTTGAGGTCGATGAAAGGGCTTTCCTTGTGTGCGCCGGCTAGGAGGTCGACGGGTTCGAGTTCCAAATCCAGACTGAGCAGGGCGCAAAACAGGCGGATTTTGTAGCAATTGCCGGAGAGTTCCATGTCGTAGAGCGTGCGATCAGCCATTGAGCGTTTCCTCCCTGGGTGGCGGCGGTGTCGTGCGGCTCTTGATATGGCTTATTCCAGGAAGTTGCGGTATAGACGAAATGATGCACATATCCTTCCAATTATTGGGATAATAAATGGACCGGCTCGCGGCCATCCGCGTCTTCGTGGCCATTGCGGACGCTGGCTCGCTTTCAGCGGCGGGCGAACGGCTCGGCATGCCGCTGACGACGGTAAGCCGTCATCTCAAGAGCCTTGAGGAGCAGCTGAACACGCGGCTTCTCACACGGACGACGCGGCGTCTTGCGCTCACCGAGCCAGGGCAAGCCTATCTTGAGACCTGCCGCCGTGTTCTTGGCGATCTCGACACGGCGGAGCGCCACTTGGCTGGCGAGAAGGCTGAGCCGCGCGGTCAGCTCGCCCTAACAGCGCCCAGCCTGTTCGGCCGCCTGCATGTCCGGCCTGTGGTGAGCGCGTATCTCGAGGCCTATCCCCAGATGACAGCGCGCATGCTGCTGGTGAACCGTGTCGTCAATCTCGTGGAAGAGGGGCTCGACTTGGGGATAAGGATCGGCCATCTGCCGGACTCAGCCATGCGAACGACCACGCTTGGAAAGGTCCGGCTGATCTGCTGCGCGAGCCCCGCCTATCTGGCAAGTTCTGGTGTGCCCGCCGAGCCTAGAGCCCTTCTCGATCACGCGTGCATTACCTTCACGTCCTTCTCGCAGCCTGATCGCTGGAGCTTTCCGGGAGGCGGCCAGGAGAAGCGGCGTGCCCAGAACGTTCCGGTCGAGCCGCGCCTCCTGGTCAACACGGCCGAGACGGGGATTGACGCCGCGATCTCGGGTCTCGGCATCGTTCGCGTTCTTTCCTATCAGGCTGAGCGCGCGCTGAAGGATGGAACGCTTCGCCGTGTCCTTGAGGGCTTCGAACCGGCCCCAATCCCGGTGAGCCTGGTCCATCGGGAGGACCGTTTGCCGCAGGTCAAAGTTCAAGCCTTTTCGGAGATCGCGGTGCCGCTCCTGCGCAAAGCGCTCAAGGCCATTTGAACTTATGAGGGTAACGCTGTGCCATGGCTTTCCAAGGCCAGGGCAAGCTGCTATGGAACGGCGTCAACCGGCCCCGCGTTTGGCTTCATCGCCCACGCGGGCATTTCACATCCAAGAGAGGTTGGCCCATGCCCGACGGGCAGTCTTCACACGAAAATTCCCGCTTTCCTGACAGCGCCATGTCGCTGACTTTCGATGACGTCCTGATCCGACCGGGGCCTTCGGAAGTGCTGCCGAACGAGGTGACGGTCTCCTCGCGCGTGACCAAGTCAATTTCGGTGAACATTCCGATTTTGTCCTCCGCGATGGACACGGTCACTGAGGCCCGGCTTGCGATCGCCATGGCCCAAGCCGGCGGCATCGGTGTTATTCACCGGAACATGGATCCGGAGCTGCAGGCGGCCGAGGTCGCGCAGGTCAAGAAGTTCGAATCCGGCATGGTGGTCAATCCGGTCACGACCAATCCGAATGCGCGGCTGGCGGACGCGCTAAGGCTCATGGCGAGTTACAAGATCTCGGGCATCCCGGTGGTCGAACCTGAATCCGGGCGTCTTGTGGGCATCGTGACGAACCGCGACGTGCGCTTCGCGACTAATGAGGCACAGCCCATCTCCGAACTGATGACCAAGGAATTGGTCACGGTGAAAGACACTGTCGATATGGACGAGGCCAAGCGGCTTCTTCATCACCACCGGATCGAAAAGCTACTCGTTGTCGATGACGACTATCGTTGCGTTGGTCTGATCACCGTGAAGGACATCGAGAAAGCCCGTGCACATCCTGATGCCTGCAAGGATGAGCAGGGGCGCTTGCGTGTTGCCGCTGCGACAAGCGTTGGCGATGGCGGATTTGAGCGCGCGGAGCAGCTGATCGATGCGGGTGTCGACCTCATCGTCGTGGACACAGCCCATGGCCACTCGCAATTGGTTCTAGATCAGGTGGGGCGCATCAAGCGCCGGTCGAATGCGGTGCAGGTCGTTGCGGGGAATGTCGCGACGGCGGAAGGCACCAAGGCGCTGATCGATGCAGGGGCGGATGCGATCAAGGTGGGCATCGGCCCCGGTTCCATCTGCACCACGCGTATCGTTGCCGGCGTTGGCGTGCCTCAGTTCAGCGCCTTGCTCGAATCCGTTGAGGTTGCCAAGAAGGCCGACGTGCCCGTGATCTCCGATGGCGGCATTCGCTATTCCGGCGATCTTGCCAAGGCCCTCGCGGCGGGCGCGGACTGCGTGATGCTCGGCTCGCTCCTGGCAGGCACGGACGAAAGCCCTGGCGAGGTGTTCTTGTATCAAGGCCGTTCGTACAAGGCCTATCGCGGCATGGGCTCCATCAGCGCCATGGCGCGCGGGTCGGCGGACCGGTACTTCCAGCAAGAGATTAAAGACACGCTGAAGCTGGTGCCCGAGGGTATCGAAGGGCAGGTGCCCTATAAGGGGCCGACCGCCAGCGTGCTGCACCAGCTGATCGGAGGCTTACGCGCGTCCATGGGCTACACCGGGTCCGCGACGATTGCGGATTTTCAGGCGAGGACGCAGTTCATTCGCATCTCAACGGCGAGCTTCCGCGAAAGTCACGTGCACGATGTGACCATCACCCGCGAGTCGCCGAACTACCCAAGAGAGAATTAGCGCGGGCTTATCGTTTGCGCTACCGGCATTTCGTCTGTCCTACCGCTCCGCTACTTGAGGACTTGCGGTTTGCTGGAGCGCGTTCCCATTTACGCTACCGGCCTCCACGACTCTTTTCTGCCTCGTCATGCTCGGGCTTGTCCCGAGCATCCACTAGGGCCTTCCAACAACTGCAGACTCCCAAATGGACCCCCGGAGACTCTATGTGTGCGCTACCGCTTCGCTGCTTGAGCGCAGTGTCCGGGGGTGACGACTGAGTGTTAGGTTAGGACTTGTCTCAGCGGGCTGACATTGTCATGGCCGGGCCCAGACCCGGCCATCCACGTCCTTCCTGCCTCACCTCAAATTCGTGGATGCCCGGATCAAGCCTGTACTCGGGCTGGCGGAGCCAGACCCGTGTATCCGGGCATGACGAACTAGAAGCGTGCCGATAGCGCAAACAAGCAAGCGCTCAAGTAGGCCGCTAGGCCGGTAGCGCAGACAAATGACTTCCCCCGTTGCACATGCGCAACATTCTAGAAAAAAGAAACAGATTTTGGCGAAAGGGCCGAGAGGGACAACCTTCTGTTCCGACACGTGGAAGACGGCATTGGACTCGGGCTGACAAAATTTCTGTGTTGAGTCGGGTGATTCGGCACGGACCGTGCCGGGCCATTCAGGGGCCGCCGGAACACCGGCGGAGTACATGCGTGAGGGGCGGAGGACGTGGCTATCGGGCTCGGTAGCCGAACGTCGCACGCCAAGACGAAGGACAGTACGCCTCCGAGGAGGTCGCGCGTGAACACGGCTACGAGACGCAATTCTCAACGATTGGTCGAGCCGCCATCGGACAAGACGTACACGCCCGCGCCGGGTCTTCGATCCCCGTGGAGTCCCGCACCCGTGCGGGACACCTCTCGTCGGCATAGCCTGCTCGTGTCTTGTTGCGCGCTGGCCCTCGGGCTGGCCGCGCCGCCGGAAGCGCTGGGTCAAGCGGTCTGGGATGGCGACACAAGCACCAGCTGGTTTGTCGGGGAGAACTGGGACGGCGGCAGTGTTCCCGGCGTGGACGACAGCGCCCTATTCTCGAATACGGACTCCATGATCGATCAGCCCATTATCGACAATGATGTCGCGGACCTGGGCGCTGGCGATGTGACTGTCGACACAGGACTCCTGACAATTCGGAACAATGGGGAGCTACACAATAACGATGGGTATATCGGGCTCGCTTCAGACAGCAACGGCGCGGTCACCGTCACCGGCGACTCGATCTGGGAGAACACCGGCGAGTTGTTAGTCGGTTTCTTGGGCACCGGCACGCTGAACATCGAGGATGGCGGCAAGGTTTACAATTTATACGCAAATCTCGGGGGCACTAACGGGGTCGGCACGGTCACCGTCACGGGCGATGGCTCGGTCTGGAAGAACACCTACAATCTAAATGTCGGTGACTACGGCACCGGCACACTCAACATCGAAGCTGGCGGCACAGTTTACAGCACGAGTGCAAGAATCGCGCGGAATAGGGATAGCACCAGCACCAGCACCGGCACCGTCACCGTCACGGGCTACGGCTCGAAATGGGAGAACACCGGCAATCTCTATGTCGGATATCGTGGCGAAGCCACTCTCACCATCGAGGATCGCGGCACAGTCACCACCACTTCAAGTTACATCGGGCACAGGAGGAACAGCACCGGCCACGTCACGGTCACGGGCGACCGCTCGGTCTTGGAGAACACCGGCGACTTGTGGGTCGGCAATCTCGGCACCGGTACGCTCACTATCGAGGATGGCGGCAAGGTTTACAGCGGCGTCGGATTTGTCGGGTACGGCAAGGATAGCAACGGCACCGTCACCGTCACCGGCGGCTACTCGATCTTGGCCGCCGGAATCTTGTATGTCGGCAGTTACGGCACCGGCAATCTCACCATTGCGGATGGCGGCGTGGTCAACGCGGGAGGCGGCACGGGTCTCGTCGTCGTCGCTTCGAGTGGCGGCTCTTACGGCACCGTCAATATCGGCGCAGGCATCGGAGAGACGCCGGTCGCACCGGGCACGCTGAACGCAGGCTCATTTGTTTTCGGCGACGGGACGGGCACGCTGAACTTCAACCATACGGACGAGAGCGGTGGTTTTGAGTTCACGCCAGAAATTTCAGGCATGGGTACGGTCAATCATGAATCCGGCTTCACGAACTTCACCCGCGACAGCACGAACTTCCAGGGCACAACGAACGTCAATGGCGGGACACTCTCGGTCAACAACGTGCTGGGCGGCACTGTCGTGGTCAATGGCGGCAGACTTGAAGGCATTGGGCAGATCGGCAGTCTCAGTGTCAATGGCGGCACCTTCGCGCCAGGCAATTCCATCGGCACCATGACCGTGAATGGCAACCTCGCGCTAAGCGGGGCCGCTACATTCGAAGTCGAGGTGGATGCGGCCGGGAACAGCGACCGAGTCATCGTCAACGGCACGGTGGACCTTACCGGCGCGGCCCTGAGTGTACTGGCCGAGAACGGCAACTATGCGGACCAAACCGACTACACGATCGTTGAGAACGACAGCACGGACGCTGTCACCGGCATATTCACATCGGTCTCGGCCAACCTCGCGTTCCTGACGCCAAGCGTGATCTATGACGGCGGCGACGGCAACGACGTCGTGCTGACGCTCGAACGCAACGATACGATGTTCATGGATGAGGCGGATGACGACAACGAGGAGGCGGTTGCGCGCGCGTTGGATGAAACGCCCACGGATGACTCGCTGTTCAACAAGATCCTTGGTCTCTCCGCCGCAGGCGCACGGCAGGCCTTCAACGCCTTGTCGGGCGAGGTGCATGCGACAGTTGCCGGAACCTTGGTGGACGACAGCCGCTATGCCCGCGAAGCAGTCATGGGCCGCATGATGCAGGCGGAGCATCAAGGCGGCGCGCTGGGGCATGGCGGCCCTCGGTCCACGGACCAAGTTGCTCAGTATGATGACCAGGCCATGATGTTGGGCAAAGCCTATGACGGCAATTCGCTCGTCGAGGCGCGGCAATCCTCGCCGCTGGCTTTCTGGACGGAAAGCTATGGCGCGTGGGGCACGTTCGATGGGGATGGCAATGCCGCCACGGCGGATCGCAATCTCGGCGGTTTCATCTCGGGCATGGATGCAAGGCTTGCGGGCTCATGGCGGGTGGGCCTTGCGACCGGCGCGTCCTTCTCCGATGTGAGCGTGGATGAACGCTATAGCGGCGCGAACACGAGCACGTATCATCTTGGCGGCTATGTGAATGGCGATCTCGGCGGCCTCGCGCTCCGTGCTGGCGGTCTCTGGGCGTGGAGCGAGATCGAGACGTCCCGTGCGGTCGTATTCCCGAGCTTCTTCGAACGTCAAAAGGCGGACTATGACGCCGACACCGGCCAGCTCTTCGGCGAGATCGCGTACCCCACGCAAGCCATGGGCATTGAACTCGAGCCCTTTGGTGGTTTTGCTTATGTCTCCGTCGAAACGGGCGGTTTCCGCGAGCGGGGCGGGCCGGAGGCATCTTTACGCAGTTCCGGCTTCGACCAGGACGTGGGCTACACCACCGTGGGTCTGCGCGCGGCTAAGACGATTCAGTGGGGCGGCATGGAAGTTACCCCACGGATTGAAGCGGCCTGGCTGCATGCCTTCGACGACATAACCCCGGAAGCAAGCCTTGCTTTCGCGTCCACCGGCATCGGCTTCACGGTCGACGGCGTGCCACTCGCGGAAGATTCAGCGCTGCACGACGCCGGGCTTGATCTCGCCGTCAGCGACCGTCTCTCGGCTGGCGTCTCCTACTCCGGTCAGTTTGCAGACAGCGTCTCCGACAACGCCGTCAAAGGACGGTTTACGTGGTTGTTTAATTAGAAGCCCTCAATTAGCCGCTAGGCGATAGGGCCACCACGTTCGTTCTCTTTCGTCACCCTCGGGCTTGACTTGAGCCTGCGCCCGGGCCGGCAGAGCCGGACCCGGGTGGCAATCCATACCGCTGGCCTCTCAGGTAGTGCCAGCGTCACGGCGTGGATCGCCCGGTCAAGCCGGGCGATGACAGCGGTGAGCGCTTTGTTGCCTACTTGACGCCGAGCGCACGCACCTGATCGAAAACGCCGGGCTCGAGCCTTTCGGCCAATCTGAGGTCGGCGCTGCCGTCCGTTGGCTCGCCGGTCCGGCTCTTCACGAGCCCACGGCCTACAAGCGCCAGCGCGTTGTTGCCCTGTATCTTCAGAGCAGTGTCGAAGTCGGGTTTGGCCTTATCGAGCTGCTCATCCAGAACATAGACCCAGCCGCGATCCACATAGCCTCTGGCTGTCTCGGGGTCGAGCTCAATCACCTTGGTATAATCGGCGATCGAACTGTCGTACTCTTTGCGCTTACGGTAGATCTCGCCGCGGCTTGAGTAGCCGTTAATCGCCTTCGGGTCCAATTCGACTTTCTTGTTTAAGTTCGTCAGAGCGGCGTCCAGGTCATTCTTGCGGCCATAGACAAGACCGCGCAGGAGGTAATAGTCGGCGTCGTCGTCCTTCAGCTCGATGGCTTGGTCCAAGTCCGCAATGGCCTTGCCGTAGTCCTTCTTGGCATCGAAGGCAGCGGCGCGCATGAAGTAGCTGTTGGCGCGCTTCGGATCGATTTCCACGGCAGCGTTGATTTCGTCCATCGCGGCATCGAGATCGCCCGTGGCCGAGAGGCCCATGGCCCGCACGCTATGGGCGCGGATCAGGAGTTTCTTGTCGCCGTTGCCCTTTTCGATGAAGGTCTCGCAGGCGGCGAGGACTTCCTTGATGCTCAGCTTGCCGTCGAAGCACGGGTCAGCGCTCGCCTCGTCCTTGGCATTTGCAGGGGCGGCAAGAAGCGCCGCAGCCAAGAGACCTGCCGCAGCCAAGAGACCCGCCGAAAGGGTGGCAGGGGCTGAAAACCTCGGGAAAGCGCGCAGGCGCATGGCATTCCTCCTTAGAAACGCTTTGAACATTGCTGTTTTGTGTACCTTTAAAAGGGCGGGGACGATCACGTCAATTGAACATCCCTTCATGTTTAAAGGGCAATTTGGCGAGGATACGGGCCAGTAAACGGGCGGACCCATCATGGGACGTGGCCTGTTTCATGTCGGCGGCGGCAGAGTATAAGAAGGCCAAGCGCGCGAGGCTCGCTTTTGGCCCGGCGCAAACGCACACGAACAGGGGGACCCTATGTCGTTCGCAGCCATTCTTCTGCCGATGTTCCTGCAGGTGGCGCTGACATTTGCGCTGCTGTTCTGGATGATCATCTTGCGTTTGCGCGCCATCCGGAGGGGCGAGGTCCATTCGGAGGTTGCCGCTTCCCGCCAGGCGGACTGGCCACCTTATGTGCAGCAGGTCAGCAACGCCTTCCACAACGCGATGGAGATGCCCACGCTGTTCTATGTGGTGGTTCTGCTGGGGTTCATGACCAGGACGCTCGACACGACAGTCTATGTGCTGATGTGGATGTTCACCCTGTCCCGGATTGGTCACACCGCGATCCATGTCACGAGCAACAAGCTCGCTCATCGGACGCCGATGTTCCTGCTCGGCGCGATTGCTCTCGCGCTAATGTGGATCATTATCGCGGGCCGGATCCTTGTGTTTCAGACGAACTGATGACACCGGCAGGGCGCGCGAGCGCCGCGATCGAAGTGTTGACCGACCTGGGCGCGCGCAAGCGACCCGCCTCCGAGGCTTTGAAGGACTGGGGGTCTGCCCATCGTTTTGCGGGTTCGGGCGATCGCGCCGCCATCGGCAGTCTCGTCTTCGATTGTTTGCGGCAGCGCGCCTCACTTGCTGCGGTGATGGGCGATGACTCTCCTCGGGCGCTCGTCTTGCGCGCGCTGGTGAGCGCCTGGGGTATGGCACCCCAAGCCGTCGATACGCTGTGTGACGGGAGCCGTTTCGCACCGGCGCCCCTGACGGAGACTGAACGGGCTGGCCTGTCACGCGCGCTCTCCAAAGAGGCTTCAGCTTCTGTTCGCGGCGACTACCCCCACTGGCTGGCGCCCATGTTTGAGGCTGTGTTCGGCGATGCGGCGGCCGCCGAAGGCGCCGCGCTCTCGGTCCGGGCGCCCGTGGATCTGCGCGTCAATACGCTCAAAGCCAATCTCGGCAAGGTGTTGAAAGCATTGGCGCGTTTCGAACCCGCGCAAACGGTCTATGCACCTTACGGCTTGCGCATTGCACTCCGCCCAGAGCCGGCGCGGACGCCCCATGTGGAGGCCGATGCCGCCCACGGTAAGGGCTGGTTCGAGGTCCAGGATGAGGGTTCGCAGATTGCGGCTGCACTAGCGGGGGCGGCGCCACGCTTGCAGGTTATGGATCTGTGCGCGGGCGCAGGCGGTAAGACGCTGGCCTTAGCAGCGGCGATGGAGAACACCGGGCAGCTCTATGCCTATGACGCAGACCGCTTTCGGCTCCGCCCTCTCTTTGAGCGTGTGCGGCGCGCTGGTGCCCGGAATGTGCAGGCGCTTGAGGCGGGCGTCGCCGCTGGGCTCAGCCCACTAAAAGGCCGTATGGATCGCGTGGTGATCGATGCGCCGTGTACGGGCTCCGGGACTTGGCGCCGCCGCCCGGATGCCAAGTGGCGCCTAACGGCCGAGATGCTGGCCGCACGTATGGAGGATCAAGTCTCGGTCCTCGATTCGGGCGCCGCGCTGGTCAAGCCCGGCGGCCGGCTGACCTACATCACATGCTCCGTACTGCCGCCTGAGAACCGCGAGCAGATCGATAGGTTCCTCGAACGGCATCTGGACTTCGCCGTGACGCCGTGGCGAGACGCGTGGGACGGGGCGATCGACGTGGACGCGCCAGCCTCGGCCGACGGGTCCGACGAGACCTTGCTTATGACCCCGCGCAGCCATGGCACGGACGGGTTTTTCGTCGCCACGCTCGAACGGCGAGCTTGATCTGCGACCTTCAAAAACCTGATTCCTTTGAATCGGTTGGCGGCCAGCCTTACGTTTCTGATTCAGGGATGCGCGCGTCCAGGGCTGTCATGCCGTCCGCCATCGTGCGGTGACTGACGAGCGAAAGCCCCGAGCCTTCGATCAGCGCTTTCATCTCCGCCAGCATCCGTGTCTTCCCGCCCGTGATCGCCATCATGTGCAGGTCCAGCATGATGGCGGCGGGGTCGTCTCCGGGGGCATCGGGCATCAGCCGCTCGTAGATGATGAGCCTTGTCTTAGGTCCCGCGGCCTCGCGGCAATTGTGGAGGATCGCGGCGGCGCCTGCGTCGTCGTGTTGCTGCAACACGCTCTTCAGGACATGGACATCGGCTTCTGGCGGGGCATCCGCGCGGATATCGCCAGGCAGGAACTCGATGCGCTCAGCCAGTCCCAGCACGCCGAACAACCGCATCGCATCGTCGAGGACCGGGGCTGCGTCGAAGACGATGCCTTTGAGTGTGTCGTCGCAGTTGAGCACATCGGCCAGCCAAGCGCCATAACCACTACCGAGGCTGGCGATGACCGCGCCCTTCGGCAGGTCCCCAAGCGCCTCGCGAAGACCGCCAGGGTTTGCCAGCTCCTCCTTAGCCACATAGCGGAAGAAGAACCGGCCTTCGTCCGACTTCGCACCGCGCCAATCGGCCATCGTCTTGTTGAGGGCGAAGGGGAGCGAGGGTTCGCCGGTGCGCAAGGAGTACATCATCGACATCCAGGGCATCCAGTATTGGCCCACGGCGACAAAGGCTTTTTCGCTGAGATTGGACGGGTTGCCATAGGTGAGGCACTTAGCGGCGGGCGTCAGCGCAAATCGGCCGTCGTCCAACTCTTCGCATAGTCTCATCGCCACTAGCCCGCGCAGGACGCGCCGCAAGGGTTCGGTTTTCAGCCCAAGATCGTCGGCCAGCTTTTCGGGGTCACGCGGCTCGACGTTCAGAAGATCGGGCAGGCCCGCCGTGACCGCGGTGAAGAGCAGGGCGGCCTCGTGATAGGAGGCGATCTTCTCCTTGAGCTGCTCCTCGATCTCGCGCTGCTCTTGCTCGTCCATTAGGTCTATCCCCCCAACTCGTGCACCACCCCTTCATAAAGGCAAAGCGAGGGGTCTCCGAGCCGAAAACGCTGGGTAACCCTGATCGAACCCCTGTCCTCCAAGAGACTCCTGCTATAACGAGCGGCCATTAGCAGTGAATATGGCCCCCATGGATCAAAACATCTCACATCAAGAGCCTTTGGAAGGCACCGAAGACTGGGTGCTGATCGTCGATTTCGGCAGCCAGGTGACCCAGCTGATCGCGCGGCGGGTGCGCGAAGCGGGCGTCTATTCGGAGATCGTGCCCTTCGACAAGGCGGAGGCAGCGCTTGGCGCTGCGCGCCCGAAAGCCATCATCCTCTCTGGCGGGCCGGCCTCGGTGCATGAGAGCGGCACGCCCCAAGCCCCGGACGCGATCTTTGCCGCCGGCGTGCCCGTGCTCGGCATCTGCTACGGCGAACAGGCCATGGTGGCGGCGCTGGGAGGCCAGGTGGAAGCGGGCCATGAGCGCGAATTCGGCCGCGCCGAGCTGGAGGTCGTGGGCGACACGGCGCTGTTCGACGGGGTCTTTGAGCAAGGCGAGAAGGCGCAAGTCTGGATGAGCCACGGCGACCGGGTCACCGCGCTGCCGGATGGCTTTCGCGCCGTGGGTGTCTCCACGGGCGCGCCCTTTGCCGCCATCGCCGACGACGCCCGCAAGCTCTATGGCGTGCAGTTCCACCCGGAAGTGGTGCATACGCCGAAAGGCGCCGCGATCATCCAGACCTTCGTGCGCGACATAGGCGGCTGTTCCGGCGACTGGAGCATGGCCCAGTTCCGCGCGGCGGAAGTGCAGCGCGTTCGCGACCAGGTTGGCGACGGCAAAGTGATTTGCGGGCTCTCGGGCGGCGTGGACTCCTCCGTCGCCGCGATCCTGATCCACGAGGCCATTGGCGATCAGCTCACCTGCATCTTCGTGGACCATGGCCTGCTCCGCAAAGACGAAGGCAAACAGGTCGTCGATCTGTTCCGCGGGCACTACAACATTCCGCTCGTGCATGTGGATGCATCCGAACGCTTCCTAACCGCGCTCGAAGGCGTCAGCGATCCGGAGACCAAGCGCAAGATCATCGGCGGACTGTTCGTCGAGGTCTTCGAGGAGGAATCCGAGAAGGTCGGCGATGCGAAGTTCCTCGCCCAAGGCACGCTCTACCCGGATGTGATCGAGAGCATCTCCGCGACGGGCGGGCCCTCCGTCACCATCAAGTCCCACCACAATGTGGGCGGGCTCCCCGAAGACATGAAGCTCGAACTGGTTGAGCCCTTGCGCATGCTCTTCAAGGACGAAGTGCGCAAGCTCGGCCGCGAACTCGGCCTCCCGGAGACCTTTGTGGGGCGGCACCCCTTCCCGGGGCCGGGGCTCGCCATCCGCATTCCCGGCGACATCACCCACGAGAAGCTGGATATCCTGCGCGCTGCCGACGCCATCTATCTGGAAGAGATCCGAAACGCCGGGCTTTACGATGAGATCTGGCAAGCGTTCGCCGTACTGCTGCCCGTGCGCACCGTGGGCGTCATGGGGGATGCCCGCACGTACGATTTCGTCTGCGGCTTGCGCGCCGTTACATCAACAGATGGGATGACGGCGGACTATTTCGACTTCTCCCACGACTTCCTCGGCCGCACCGCCACGCGCATTATCAACGAAGTGCGTGGCATCAACCGCGTGGTCTACGACATCACGTCAAAACCACCCGGGACCATCGAGTGGGAGTAGGGGGGCTCGGCCCCGAGGCGCCCACACACGAAGCCATCATGCGCCGTCGCGCGATAACTCGTTGCGTGCGTAGACACGGCCGGCTGTCGCGGAGGCGATGGCCGTTTGTTCTGTCTCGGACAGGCCCGACAGCCACGCGCGGTGCGCGGACCAAACTTGCGCGTAACCGCCGGACAGCGTCGAGACTGGCCAGTTGCTGCCCAGCATCAACCTGTCTGGGCCGAAACAGGCGAGCGCATGATCGACGTAAGGGCGCCAGTCCTCGGGCGTCCAGTCGCCCCAGCGGCAGCACATTTCCAGTCCCGAAATCTTGCCCACCACGTTGGGCCGTTCCGCGGCCTTTCCCAACAGATCGGCCCAAGGCTCAAAGGCACCTTCGGCAATCGGCGGGTTGTTGAGATGATCGAGAACGATCGTCAGCGCGGGACAGGCATCGGCCAGGCGCGGCACCCGTTCGAGATGGTCCAAGGAAAGGCCGATATAGTCGAAGCTGAGATCGCCTTGCGTGATCCGGTTGAGCCCGGCAATGACGGTGTCCTGCAACACCCAGTCTGGGTCCGGTTCGGTATTGATCAGATGCCGGGCACCAACCAGGGCCGCGTTATCGCCAACCCGGTCGAGCGCCGCCTCTAAGGCGTTTGCGTCCGCCAGCGGCAGCCAGCCCACGACACCCGCCACCCAATCGTGCGCACGGGCGATCTCTAGGAGGGCGCCCGTCTCTTTGAGGTCATCGACGGCTTCGACAAGAACCGCGCCGTCAATGCTGTTGGCCTCCATGAGCGCTTGCAGGTCCTCCGGCCTGAAGCTTGCGCGCAAGGGCTGCCACTTTGGATCGCCGCGATAGGGTGGCTTGTCCATCCACTGGGTTTGCAGCGAGCCCGCCTCCCAAAGATGGACATGCGCATCAATCGTCATGGGCAGCTCTCCGCGCCGCTACTGCTCCATATGCTGTAGCGATAAAAGGTATCGCATCGCTGACATGGGAGCATCGTCGGCGCGGCAGTTGGCGAGGTCTTCGCACCTTTAGCCAACCCACACGGACCGAGCCGTTGGAGGCGCTTTACGGTGCTGCTTGGACTTTGTGCGCCGCCCTGAGCGCGTTGCTGAGTTCGATTTCGCAACATCGTCGTATGTCCGCGCTAGCTCGGGCCGTTACTGTTCGGTTTTGTTCAGCAAATTTGTTCAGAGAGTTCGGCGCATTTGTCTCAACCAGCACACGTTGACGTTGGAACAAGGCGCTTCTAAAGCTTCTTGACTGCTTCTATCGGGTTGCACGCAGCCTGATCCAAGTCAGTCAATTCTGACGAGCCGTCAGGTTCGTTGAAGTGAAAAAAAGAGGAGAGTTTAGTGTCAAAGAAAATCACACGAAGAATGATGTTCAAGCAGGCGATGGCGGCAAGTGCGGCCGCCACGGCTGGTCCTGTCTTGCTCGCGGGCATGCCCGCGATGCCTTCGATTATCGGGCGAGCGCACGCCGCACAGAACGATGATCTCAACCAAGCTGCCCTTAAGGGCGTTGCCTATTTCAAGCAGCGCAACGAAAAGCAGATCGAAATGGTTGATGCGTTGCGCAAGGCGATCGCTTCGGGCGACTTGCAGGCAGCCCAACGGGCCTATGTCGATTCACGTCCGCCCTATGAGGAAATCGAAACGCTTGCGGGCAATTTCGAGGACAGCGATACTGATATCGATGCCCGGCCGTATTCGTTCGATGGCGGCGAAACGTCCGATGACTTCCGGGGATTCCATAAGATCGAGTATCTATTGTTCCGCGACGATGATCTGGACATGGCCGGCAAGTATGCCGACAAACTGGCGAAGAGCGCCCAGAAACTGCACAAGGAACTAGGAGAGCCAGAACGATATAGCCCGCAAACCCATTTTGAGGGCATGATTGGCTTGGCCGAAGAGATCGGCAGCAAGAAGATCTCCAGTGAAGAAGAGACGTGGTCGGATCAGTCCATGTTGATTTTTCGCTCCAACATCATCGGTATCAACAGCCAGTACGAACCTTTTGCGGTGCTCGTAGCAAAAAAGGCGCCCGATCGCGACCAAGCCGTGAAGGACGCCTACAAGTCGTTCCGGGCCGTGCTTGAGCCGTATGAGACGGGTCCAGGGGAGGCACTAACGCCCTATAGCAAGGTTCGCATTGGTGAGCGGAAGGCTATCTCCGATGCGACCTATAAGCTTCGTGACAGCCTAATCGCCGCAGCGGAGACGCTCGGTGTAACGGAACAGGGAAACGGTGACTAATCGCTGAGACGTTGCCACTGCTGGGCCAAAGCGCTCAGCTGGCTCATGGGGAAGTGACCCATGAGCCAGTCATAGAGCCAAACAAGAACGACCGCCGCCGCCGATCACTGCCTGGGCACAATCAATATCTGCTCACTGAGCGTCACCGACGACCATGGTGATCTGCCGCAAGTACTTTTCACCAATCAATTTCAAATTCACTGCCCAATATGCTCTAGCGAGAAGAGGTACTGCGTGGCCGCCATGGGCGCGTGGCACGAGCGGCAGGTGTTGAGGTCTTTGTTCAGCGGCTTGCCGTCCGGTGAGAAGATGGCGAAGTCCCAGTCGCCATTCTTGAGGCCGACGGGATATTTCTCGCCCCAGCCTTCGCCCTTTTCCATGACGGCGACGGCCGCGAACTTGTCGCGCACGCGCCGTCCAAGGCTGCTTTCGACGATATTGCCTTCGACGTCTTTCTTCGCCTTGTAGACTTCGCCGACAAGGACCGAGCCGTTCGGCAGCTCTTTGCCTTCGCGCGCGGCTTTCAACGCGATGTCGTTTGCATAGAGCCGAATGATCTGGTCGGGATTCTGCACGCGGTCGAGGCTCAGATAGTTCTCAAACGTGGTTTTGTAGTCGGCGGGGAACGAAACGCGCGGCTCTTCCGAAACCGCCACGCCTGTCATCAAGCCAAGCCCCAGTAGACCAGCTCCCAGCACAAAGGCGGATGCCTTCCAGCTCATGTAACCCTTCCATCTCTCTTGGTCCGCAGTTGATCCGCGGCTCCTATCGATTTTCAGTTTACCTTTGGCTTTGCTACGGCTTCAAGCGAATCGCCGCAACGTTGCCTCAACGTTCCGACGCGTCATTGCCGGAACAAGCCTGTACTCGGGCTGGCGGAGCCGAACACTGGTGCCGGGCGATGACGAAAGAGGGCATGTGGGGCGGCGAAAGCGGCCCCGCCTTGAGTTCACGGGCGATTAACCCCCGCCGCCGTAACGTCTCAAATGGGAGATATTTTGCGGGAATGACCCGTCTTGCGTGTGTCTGGGTGCGGCTTTTGGCCAGCCTGGCCGGCGTTTTGGCGGGCGCGTCCTGCGTCTAAAGGGAGCGGGTCTCGTGCAAGAGACGTCTCAAGGGGCATGTCAGCTGGGAAGCCGGGCCGCCAGGGTGGGGCTTAGCCTCGCCGCGCTGTTGCTCGCTGCCGGCCACGCCTCGGGCCCTGCGGCCGCGCAGACCCTGCCATGGCATGCCGCGCCACCACCGCCCAATCCCGCCGCGGTCACGGTCGTCCCGAAGACGCGGGTCCTGCCAGGCTCGCGCTATGTGCCGGACGTTCAGGCCGCACCTGTGCCGCAAGCTGCACCCATGCAGCAAGCCGCACCCATGCAGCAAGTCGCGCCCATGCAGCAAGTCGCGCCCATGCAGCAGGCCGTACCCATAAAGCGAGCGGCGCCCGCTCCACAGGTGGCGGCCACCCCGCGATACGCGCCCGCCGCTCTGGCACCGTCACCCGTGATGCCCGTGCCCAACGCGCCGATCGCGGCGCCACCCTACCGGGTCGCGCCTGCCACGCAGCCCGCGCCAGCGATTCGGCCCACCTATGTGCCGCAGCCTGCGGTTCAGATAGCGCCTGCGCGTCCCATCATTCCGGGCGTGCCAGCGTGGTTGAATCCGCACATTGGCGACAGCGAAGGGAAGATCTCCGCGACCGTCTTGAAACGCGCTCGCGACTATCACCAGTCAAAGCTGCGCGCCAGGAAGACGAAGAATCCCTGTTACTTCGCCTTTGACGCAACGCGTCCGGGCGCGGGCGCAAGGCGCTTCTATTTGATCTGCGAGAACAACAGGACGTTCCGGGCATTCGCCTCTGGCCATGGCGCCGGGCGCAATTTTGAAGGCCTCGCCGACGTCTCCAACAATGCGCGCTGCGCTAAGAACTTTTCGAATGCGCGCAACTCCCATTTGACCACCGGCGGCGGCTATCTGACGGCTGAAACCCGCACCTCATTTAAGGGCTACTACAGTAGCAAGGATGGGTACGAACCACTCGTGCGGTCCTTCGTCCAATTCACAGGCGAGGGCGACACAGCGAACGCGCGGGCGCGCGCCATTGGTGGCCATTCGGCCGCGATTGTGCGTTGGCAATGCCGGATGAAGATGCCTTCGAGCAAGCACGCCGACAAAAGCGGGTATGTGCCCTTTGGCAAGCTCATCAATTACAGCGCCGGACGTTCGAGCGGCTGCACCAGCTGGCCGAGAGAGGCGGACGCAGAGATCCTGGCGATCACCAAGAGGGGTCCGACAGCGGTCTATATTTATCCAGAGTCCAGAGACATTGTCGCTGTTGGGCGCGCAATTCGCGCTGGGAAGTCGCCGTCGCGCGTCGGGGCATACTGGAATGCGTCCTGCTTGAAGGAAATCGGCGAGCCAAATTTCTGGCCGCGCGAGAAGCTCGAGCCGGCGCTTATCGAGCGCGCGAAGAAGCGCCGGTCTGGAAAGGCGCGAACGCTGGCCGACTTGCCGCTCTGTAAGACTGTTGTGGGTTCCGCGCGCTAAGGTAGCAGCGTTGTTTGGGCTTTAACGCTCGTCGTCCGGGTCGTTGCTCGCTAGGAAGATCGCGGTCCCGACCATCAATGGCGACAGCAAAATCACGCCGAAAACAATGAAAATCAGGGCTGTTGTGACAGGCGCCATGTCCCCCTGCACGAGCGTTCCAAGGCCGAAGGCGTCTGTCATGAGAAGCCCTACGGCGAATAGCGTCACCGTAACGATGCCGATCGCGTACTGCTTGGCGATGAATTTGACCAGTTCAGGCATGATGGGGAAGCTTACCACCTCTCATGTTTGGGGCGAGTGAGAATTGACGCGGCTTGGCGTCACGCGAGCCCCGCTGGTAGAGTCAGGCCATGGGCACGATGAACAGTTTTGAGAACAAGTCTTTCCTTGCACAGATTCGAGGGAGCGACTTCGCCCACCCCGGAGAGGACGAGGCGATCGATCTCGTTCTGTCCCACGTTCGGCCCGAGCCACATCAGACGGTGCTCGACGCGGGCTGTGGCCTTGGGGCGACCGCGGACGCCATCGGTAAAAAGACGGGCGCCGTGGTTGTCGGGGTTGATCTTGATGCGGAGGCCATGAGCTACGCCAACACGCGTTATCAGGACTCGCAGTTTATTCCGGGCGACATCACTCAGCTCGACGCCCTGAGCTTGCCGAAGATTGACGTCATCTACGCCTTCAACGCGCTCTACGCCTGTGCGGACTTGGATGCTTGCTTTGCCGCGTTCAGGGCGGTTGCCAAGGCCAATGCGCGGGTGGCCGTGTTCGACTATGTTGCCTACGACGCTGCTGAGCTCGCAAAAGCCGACTGCCTGCCGCGTAGCGTGCACACGATGACGGACATGCGCCAAGCGCCTGAGCGCCAGGGATGGGCGTGCACCGCTATCATCAATCTCGATAACGAGTATGCCGCCTGGTATCGCCGCTTCCTCGAGCGCATGGACGATAACAGGGATGCACTCACTGCCTCGCGCTCGCTCGATTTCTTCGTCGAAGTCCGCAAGAAATACGCTGACATGCGCGCTTGCCTAGAGCTTGGCGTGCTTGGGGGCGCGATACATATCTACTCGAATCAGTTGTGACGCCTAGCATGGGGGTTACGCGGAGCAGTAATCTTGTATGATTAGCCTTGGTTGTCTTGCATGTCTGATTCGCGCCTGCGAAACGCCGCAATGGTGGCGCTTTTCTGGGCAGAATTGATCGAAGCAAGAGAAACGGGGGAGATTTACGCTCGTGCGATTGATTCCTCTCCACTCGAGAGTTGTCAGTGTGCTGGCTATTATGGGCGCTGCCGTCATGGTGGTTTGCTCCGACGCTTCGCGTGCGTTTAGCGAAGAGCATTTCGCTGCTGTTCCACCATGGCTGGAGAAGCATGTAGGAGTAGGCGACGGCCAAATTCCTGAGATCGTTCTGCAACGCGCGCGCGCCTATTACATGCAGAAGGTTGTTGAGGGTGCGGCCAAGAACCCGTGCTACTTCGCAATGGATGCGACCCAGCCGAGCGTTGCGCGCAGCGGCGGCGTGGCGCGCCGGTTCTACATCATTTGCGAACACGATATGTCCTTCCGCGCCGTCTCATCAGGATACGGCAATGGACGCCGGTTGCCTGGCGCCAACTTTGCGAATGGCAAGCGCTGTGCAAAGAACTTCGGCAATGCGGAAGGATCAAAGCTCACGACTGGCGGCGGCTATGTGACCGCCGAAACGCGTACCTCCTTCAAGGGCTACTATCGGACAAAGGGTAAGTCGGTGCCACTCGTGCGCGCGTTTATACAGTTCGAGGGCGAGGGCGATACGGCGAACGCACGCGAACGCGCAATTGGAGGTCATTCGGCCGTGATGTTGCGGGGCATGTGCTTACGCAAGCGGCCCAAGAGCCCGTATGCGAACGATAAGGGCTATGTGCCCTATGGCAGGCTGCTGAATTATAGTTCCGGTCGCAGCAACGGCTGCACGAGTTGGACCCCCGAGGTCTCAGAAGTTATCGTGGACATGATAAAATATCGTCCGTCTACGGTCTATATTTATCCGGAGTCGCGCGATATCGATGCGGTACGCCAGGCGGTGAAGGCGGGTAAGAGCCTGTCGAGTGCCGGGGTCTATTGGAACGCGAGATGTTTGCGCGAAATCGGCTCGCCAAGGTTCTGGACGAAAGAAAAGCTGGAACCGATCATCGCGAAGTACAGAAAGTCCCTTCCGAGCCGCCCGCCGCGACCTTTGCCGATCTGCAGATCAGGGTGAACCAGTCGCCGCGTCACATCGCGTCACAGCTTTCCGCGTGATAGGGTCCCCGCGAGATTGAGGGAGGTTGGGTATGGTGCTGCTTATCATCGGCATCGTTGTTTTTCTTGGCATCCATCTGCTGCCGGCATTTCAGGGCGCGCGACAGGCGCTTGTCGATAAGCTCGGCGAGAACGGCTACAAGGCGTTCTTCTCTATCGCGTCAATCCTAGGCTTTGTTCTGCTCATCTACGGTTACGCGAACGCTCCGTATATTCCAGTTTGGACGCCTCCCGTTTGGACACGACACCTGGCGCTGCTGCTGATGGTGCCGGCCTTTGTATTCCTCGTGGCGGCCTATGTGCCGGGGCGGATCAAGAAGGCCGTGAAGCACCCGATGCTGGCCGCGATTAAGACCTGGGCATTTGCGCATCTCATTTCTAATGGCGATCTGGTGGGCATCATCCTGTTTGGCTCGTTCCTGGCGTATGCGGTTTATGACCGTATCGCGCTCAAACATCGTCAGCCTACCGAACTGATCGAAACACCAGGGCCCGGCAGCCCGCGTAATGATGTTATCGCAGTCATCCTGGGTATCGCGCTCTACCTGATTTTCCTGATTTGGCTGCACCCGCTGCTTATCGGCAAAGTCGTGTTGCCTATTTAGAGCTTTGTGCCAAGCGCCAGCTCTTGGTCAACGCGCGGCCCTACGCCTAGGGATACCTCTGGGCCAAGATTGGTGTTTTGCACTGCACAAATCCGAAAAATTCTGGCATAAGACGCGCTCACGATTGTAATTCGCGAGGTTGAGAAGGCCCGTGTCACACCAAAGCACCATCAAGCGCATCACTGCGCCCGAAATCGCTGCACGCAAGGGCTGCGAACCCATCGTCGTGCTGACTGCCTATCACGCGCAAACGGCGGCGTTGGTCGACCCTCATGTGGACATTCTCATGGTGGGCGATTCCCTCGGCATGGTGATGCACGGTTTGGACACGACTGTACCGGTTCCGCTCGATCTGATGATCGCACATGCTCAGGCTGTTATGCGCGGGTCGAGCCGTGCGCTTGTTGTCGTTGATATGCCGTTTGGCTCTTACGAAGAGAGTCCAGCGCTCGCCTTTCGGAGCGCGGCGCGCATCCTGAAAGAAACCGGTTGCGGCGCTGTAAAGCTCGAAGGCGGCGTGCAGATGGCGGAGACCATCGCCTATTTGAGCGCACGGGGTATTCCCGTGATGGGCCATATCGGCATGACTCCTCAGTCGGTCAATCAGCTCGGCGGATTCGCGGCGCGCGGGCGTCGGCGCGCTGATTGGGCGAAGTTTGAGGAGGATGCCAAGGCTGTCGCAGAAGCAGGCGCATTCTCCGTGGTGATAGAGGCTGTAGCGGAGGCGCTCGCCGCGCGGATCACGCGGGACGTGCCGATCCCGACTATAGGAATTGGGGCCTCCGCTGAATGCGACGGGCAGGTTCTTGTACTTGAGGACATGCTCGGTCTTGCGCCCCGAGTTCCGAAATTCGTCAAAGAGTATGCCGACCTTCGGAGCGCCGTTGAAGGTGCCGTCAAGGCTTATGCGCAAGATGTGCGCGCTCGCGCCTTTCCTGCGGAGGAGCATACCTACTCCACGCTGGAAGAGGTGCCCGAAGCACTGAAAAAATTCAATATATCAGCGAGTTAACGCCGAGAAGCTCCTCGCGAACCGTCTCAGCGCGAAGGGCCGTCGGCGGCATTCAGTCTTGCGCGAACTGGCGGCCTTCACTATACGGCGGGGGTTAGGCCTGGTGTCCAATGCGCCTCCGCACCAGGTTCGCAAAGACGCGCCCTAGCGCCGAACCATAAAGCTGAAAGAGCTCTTAACCCCATGACTGACAACAGTTTCATTCGCGAAGTCGACGAGGCGGTTCGCCAGGAGCGGTACAAGCGGCTTTGGGATAAGTTTGGGATCTATGTGATCGGCCTAGCGCTGGCGCTGGTGGTGGGCGCCGCAGCTTACAATATCTGGAAGTATCTCGAGAAGAGTGCGGCCGAGACAGCGGGCGATGCCTTTACGGCGGCGATAGCTCTCAAGAATGCCAACGACCAGGAACAGGCGACACAGGCCTTCGAGGAATTGGTCAAAGATGGGCCGTCCGGTTACAGCATTCTGTCGCGGTTCCAGCTTGCGTCGAGCCATGCCAAGGCCGGCGACATAGATAAGGCTGTCGAAGCCTATGACGCACTAGCCAAGGATCGCCGCGTCGATGGGATCTTGAAGGGACTTGCCACCTTGCAGGCTGCGGCGCTGAGACTCGACGACGCCGATTATTCGGAAATGCAAACGCGCCTTGATGCGCTGGCGAACGGCAACAGCGCTTGGCGTTTCTCCGCCAAGGAACTCTTGGGGCTTTCCGCTTATCAAAACGATGACTTACGCGCCGCCGAAGATCAATTTGGTGCTCTGCTTGTGGATGCCGGAACACCTCGCAACATGCGCGACCGCGCCAATGTGATCCTTGCCCTGATCATCAGTCAAACGGCGGGGGGAGGCGGGTCTACCGCCGAGAGCCCTGAGAAGGACGACGCGAAGCCCGACGGGACGAACGCCAACGAGGCGACAACAAACTAGCGTCTATTGCGCGCGCATCGGGCGCAGTGGTCCTGGCGAGCACGACTTGCGCGAACTCCATCCTTCGTGCTCCTTCGTTTGAAACAACGGATTCAGCGACCGCTCAGCCATGCCCTTCACAGTCGCCATTGTAGGACGTCCTAATGTCGGCAAATCCACGCTGTTCAATCGACTCGTGGGCAAGAAGCTGGCGCTCGTCGACGATCAGCCCGGCCTGACGCGCGATCGGCGCGAAGCAGATGTCGAGATCGAGGGTGTTCCGATCACCTTGATCGATACTGCGGGGCTGGAGACCGGCGATGAGGGCCTCGCTGCGCGCATGCGGCTTCAGACGGAGGCCGCTATCGAGCAGGCGGATATCGTCGTCTTTGTGATAGATGCCCGTGCGGGTGTGACGCCTGCGGATGAAATCTTCGGCGATATTGTTCGAAAACACGGAAAGTCCGTGGTCGTCGCGGCCAACAAGTCAGAGGGGCGGGCTGCCGAGCCCGGCTTCTACGAAGCCTTCTCCTTGGGCCTTGGCGAACCGCTGGCGATGTCGGCCGAACACGGTCTAGGAGTAGGCGATATCACCGAGGCAATCGCCGATGCGTACCGCAACGCTCAAAGCGAGGCAGGAGAAGACGGTATAGCCGACGAAGGCGAGCCGGACGAAGCCGGAGTCTACCCTTTGCGGATCGCAATTGCCGGGCGGCCCAATGTCGGCAAGTCCACCCTTGTCAATGCACTGCTTGGCGAGGATCGCATGATCACGGGCCCTGAAGCCGGGATCACGCGTGATGCTATTGCCTCGGAGATTGAGTGGGACGGGCGGCGCCTCCGCGTGTTCGACACGGCCGGTCTCCGTCGGAAGGTGCGGATCGAGGCGCGTGCAGAGGTGTTGTCGGTTGGCGATACGCTTCGGGCAATAAAGTTCGCCGAGGTGGTGGTGGTGCTACTCGACGCACAGAAGCCATTCGAGAAGCAGGATCTGCAGATTGCGGATCTGATCGTGCGCGAAGGGCGGGCGCTCGTCATCGCCGTCAACAAATGGGATCTCGTAGAAGACAAGCGGGCGCGGCTCGCCGAGCTTCGTGAGATGTGCCAGCGTTTGCTGCCGCAGGTCAAAGGTGTGTCCCTGGTCACGCTCTCCGCTCAAAGCGGTAAGGGCGTCGACAGGCTGATGGATGCTGTGCTCGCAGCCGAGATCGTCTGGAACAAGCGCCTACCCACGGCCGCACTCAACGACTGGCTGGCGGCCATGGTTGATGCGCATACGCCGCCGGCCGTGGCGGGGCGCCGCTTGAGGCTGCGCTACATGACCCAGGCCAATGCGCGGCCGCCGACGTTCGTCGCCTTCTGCTCCCAGCCCAAGGCCTTGCCGGACTCCTATGTCCGCTATCTCGTCAATGGTCTGCGAGAGGCCTTCGATTTGCCGGGCGTGCCAATTCGGTTCAACCTGCGAAAGGGCAAGAACCCCTATGTGAAGGCCAAGTCGTGAAGGCCAAGTCGTGAAGGCTAAGTCGTGAAGGCCAAGTTGTGAACGTCGAGTCGTAAAGGTCACGTCGTGATGAGTGGCAGCCCCGAAGTGTTCTTCTATCACCTAGAGAGCCGCACGCTGGAGCAAGTCCTGCCGGCGTTGCTGGAGCGCTCTTTGGAGCGGGGGTGGCGGGCTGCTGTTCAGGCGACGAGCGGCGAACGGGTTGAAGCACTCAACACACTGCTCTGGACATACCGGGAGGATAGTTTCCTGCCCCATGGTGCTGACGCCGACGGTACGCCAGCAGAGCAGCCTGTTTATCTCACCGACTCCGATGGCAATCCCAACGGCGCGGCCGTCCGCTTCTTAGTCGATGGCGCGGCTTTAGAGGACCTCGGAGACTACGCGCGCGTGGTCCACATCTTCGATGGGCGTGACCCCGATGCCGTGGCGCGAGCCCGGGAGACTTGGGCTGTAGCAAAGGACCGCGGTCTTGAAGTCAGCTATTGGCAGCAGGACGACAACGGGCGTTGGCAGCAGAAGGCGTGATTGGAGCGGGCTTCTAGATCTCGATTCCGGCGAGCCCCAGGACGTACAGCATGGCGAAATAGGCGCCGACGGTCAGAGCGGTCGAGGCACCAAGGCTCACATAGAAACCCAGTCCAATACGCAGGAGAATTGGCAGGGTTAGAAATAGAACGAGCGAGGGCAGCACCAGCCAGAAGATCCCATGAGACAGGCGAGCGATCTTCTCCGTGTCCCCTGTGTCGACGTAAAGCCAAATCATGGCCAGGACCGAGGTGAGCGGTACCGAGGCGATTACGGCACCGAAAAGCGCACTTCTCTTGGCCGTCTCGGAGACTGCGACCACGAGCACGCTCGTCAGGAGAACCTTTATCGTGGCATAGAGCATCGCGTTGTCCTCGTTGCGTTATTGGGGCGACGCATCTGGGGTTTTCATATCACACACCCATTGATTTTGCGTTCGCGCCTTGTGGCTTTCATCACCGATGGCTATAAGCCCCGCCGAGATCTGGAAAATACCGAAGAATGAGAGACTAGAAGGACTTTAGGCAATGGCCATCGAACGTACGCTCTCGATCATCAAGCCCGACGCGACGGAGCGCAACATTACCGGACTGATTGCAGCGCGCCTGGAGGGTGCTGGCCTCCGGATCGTCGCGCAGAAGCGTGTTTGGTGGAAAAAGAAGCAGGCCGAAGAATTCTACGAGATGCACAAGAAGCGTCCCTTTTTCGATGATCTGGTTCAGTTCATGATTTCCGGCCCCATCGTGGTTCAGGTGCTTGAGGGCGAGGACGCAATCAAGCGCAACCGCTCGGTCATGGGTGCGACGAATCCTGCCGATGCCGACCCGGGGACAATCCGGAAGGACTTCGCCGTGAACCTGGAGCGCAACTCCGTGCACGGTTCCGATAGCCCCGAGAGTGCCAAGCGCGAAATCGATCTTCTCTTCAAAAAAAGCGAGATCGTCGGCTGAGTGCCGTTCGACTTGGCGCTCCAACTAAGCTGTAGCTATCCGTTAGACCGTGAGCGGCCCTCGCGTGCCGAGCGGATTCTGGTTGCCCGATCGCGCGCGCGGTCAGTCTAGCTTAGTTCACGAATGCGGAACGGTAGGCCGCCTTGAGGGCAAAGCGTTACGGTTGCGCGGATCTTCGCAGGGGTGGGCCCCACGTATTCGGGTGTGAACCGCCGCAGAAGCTGGACCAGCGCCAGCGTGTTTTCGATCTGCGAGAGAGCGCCGCCTATACAGGCGCGCTTTCCGGCGGCGAATGGCAGGTAGGAGTATTTCTGCCGCTTCTTGGAGCGCTCCCGCGAGAAGCGGTCCGGGTCGAACTTTTCTGGTTCTTCCCACCATTTCGGACTGTGATGGGCCACATAGGTCAGAACCGAGACTTTGTCGCCCGCGCGAATTTTGTGCCCAGCGATCTCGTCATCATTTTCGGCAACGCGGATCAAGCCCCAGATTGGCGGGAAGATACGCATTGTCTCTTGAATGACTTGCCGTGTGTATGTCAGCTGCTGAACCTGCCTCCATTCAGGGTTACCGTCGCCACATACTTCGCGGGCCTCTTCGCGGACGCGCTCCATAGCCTCGGGGTGCTGGGAGAGAAGATAGAGCGACCAGGCAAGCGTTAGCGCTGTCGTCTCCGTACCTGCCCAGAGATATTGCTTCATCTCATCGATGACTTGGCGGTGGTCGAACTCAGGGAATTCTGGATCAGCCTCCGCCTCTCTAATCATCGTAAGAAGCGTCTGGTCGCGGTGATCGATCTCATTGGCGCTGATGACCGTGTCCGGCACCGAATGCCAAACCTCCATGGCCTTGGCTGGATCCTCATCCGTGATCTCCTCAAGCTCGCCGCGCACACTCTTTAAGCGTACGGTCTTGTGGTTCATCACGTCCGTATAGGTCTTGACCTGCTTGAAGACGAAATGTGGGTTGAACGGCATCTCGCGGTCGAACAGCGCCCGGCAAACCATGTCAGCAGCCATAGTCCAGGTCTCTTCCACCATCTCCACGGTCTCGCCGGAGGCCGCGATTTTTTGCCAGCGGTCCATTTTCGCGTCGATCGCGGACATCAGATAAGGGAAGTACTCTTCAAACATCTTTGGATGGAAGGCAGCCTGCTGCGGCACACGGATCTTCTGCCATAGCGCACCGTCAATGGTGATCATGCTGCGGCCGAAAACAGGACGAAGCCCATCAAAGTACTTGGTGTAATTGTCGGCATTCGTGACGAGGACGCGCTCGGCATGCTCAGGTTCGCTGAGGAGCACGATCCGCTGGTTCTTGAGATTGACAGGCAGGACGCCCTTGTATTTCTCGCACAGCGCCATGAGAACCTGCATTGGGTTCTCTTGGTTCAGGAGTGCCGACAGCGAAAACCAGATGCTGTCTTCTTCGCCAAGGCCGTGCGACGCAGAGTAGGCGACCGTCATGTCCGCCATTTACGCCATCCCTCTTATTGTTGGGCCGAATATTCCCATTGGGCCCCATTTGCCTGATAGGGCTTGAAGCCAATCCGCAAGATCAGCACCGGGTCTCAGACAACGTTCGCTTTGCAGAACTTCTGCGCGCTGAATCGTTGTTGCGGAGATCGACTGAATAGATCTTGTTCCTAGCATCCGCCTGTCAACATTGTCTACGGGCCCTTGCGCCGCATAGTCTTGCGGTGCGTCAAGGTTTACGGGCGCCGCGGTCCCATTTTTCCTGAATTTCGAACGTTGGCTCAAGACTTGTCCGGTAGTGGCGGCGAAAAAAGGGCACGCTCTCCCCTGCCGCCTGGCAGGCCCAAAGCCTGCTCGCGATCCACAGTAACGAGGCCCGATGCCACGAGACGCAACGCGTGCGGGTAAAGGCGGTGTTCGGCGGTGAGCACCCTGGCCGCAAGGCTCTCTTCCGTATCATCCGAAAGTACGGGAACGGCTGCCTGGGCTACGATTGGGCCGTCGTCCATGGCCGCCCGCACAAAGTGAACCGTGCATCCGGTGATTTGAGCGCCGGACTCAAGCACACGCGCGTGGGTACCGAGACCTTTGAAGGCGGGCAGCAGGGAGGGATGGATGTTGAGATGTCGGTTCAGCCAGCGCGATACGAAGCCCTCCGTCAGAAGACGCATGAAGCCCGCATTGCAAAGGAGCTCCACATTCGCTTCGCTTAGCGCATCGTGTAGTGCGTCCTCGAAGGCTTCACGCGAGCCGAAGTCTCTATGGTTTATCGTGTTGGTGGGAATGCCCGCCGCCTCGGCGCGCTCAAGACCTTGCACGTCCGGCACATTTGAGATCACGAGTACGAGCTCGGCGGGATAGGCCGGATCTTTCGCCGCATCGATAAGCGATTGCAGATTGCTGCCGCGGCCGGATATCAGAACGCCAACGCGGCGCTTCGCAGTCATGCCGAGAGTATCCCGCTATCCAGTACGACCGCCGCACCATCGCCCCGTTCGGCGAGCGTGCCGATGACCTGCGCTTCCGCACCGAGGCTGGCGGAGACACGCTTTGCGTCTTCGGCCGATACGGCGACGACCATGCCGACACCGCAGTTGAAGGTTCGAAACATCTCATGGGCATCGAGCCGCGCTTCGGTTTGAAGCCAGGAGAAGACGGCAGGCATCTCGATGGCATCGATGTCGATCCTCGCCGAGAGAGTCTTCGGCAGAATGCGCGGCAGATTGTCGATCAAACCACCGCCCGTGATGTGACACAGCGCCTTCACGGCACCGGGATTCTCGCGAATCGTATCAAGAACTTGGCGGACATAGATGCGGGTTGGGGCGAGGAGGCTTTCGCCCAGTTTGGCACTTGGGTCGAACGGCGCTGGCTCCTCCCAGCCAAGGCCGCTCTCCGCCACCACGCGGCGCACGAGGGAGAAGCCATTCGCGTGAACGCCCGAGGAGGGCAGGCCCATCAGCACGTCGCCGGCCACAAGGTCCGTTCGCGGAAGGATCGCGTTCCGTTCGACGGCGCCGACAGCGAAGCCCGCGAGGTCGTAATCGCCATCCCCGTACATGCCCGGCATCTCGGCAGTCTCCCCTCCGATCAGCGCAGCGCCAGCCTGTTGGCATCCCTCGGCGATGCTTGCGACGACCTCGGCGGCGACATCTACCTCTAACTTCCCGGTCGCGAAGTAATCGAGGAAGAAGAGCGGTTCAGCGCCTTGAACGACAAGGTCGTTGACGCACATGGCCACCAGGTCGATGCCAATCCCGCCGTGCAAGCCCGTATCGATCGCAAGCTTCAGCTTGGTGCCGACGCCATCGGTCGCAGCTACGAGCACAGGGTCCTGGTAGCCGCAAGCCGCTAAGTCGAAGAGTCCGCCAAAGCCGCCGAGATTGCCGAGTACACCGGCGCGTTTTGTTCTGCCAGCGAGTGGACCGATCGCGTCGACAAGGGCATTTCCGGCATCGATGTCGACACCAGCCTCGCGATAGGTCAGCGGCTTGTCTTCTGGCATGGACTTTTCGGTTTTGGACACGGCGGCCGGGCGGGGCATGTCGTTGTTGAATGGAACTTGTGACCTTGAACTCGCCCTCAGCCGGGGTGCAAGTTCTCGCGTTCTGCCGGTACACTCTTGGCAGGCCAAATGGCCGGAGGCAAGACTCGGCGGCGGGGAAAAGTCTACGCGTTCATCCTCTCTTTGTGGCGTAAGGGGAAGCAGTTCCGGCACGAGAAGCGGTGCAGCAGATGGCGCTTAAGACGGCTAAAGGTTTCAAGCAGTTGGCAGCCAACTTTGCCAGATTGATTCGCCTTGTGCTGCTTGGCTCGTTCTTGCTCGTGGGGCTTAGCCCGGCCCTTGCCACCAATCTCTACAATGTTGCCCAGGTCCACGTGGACGTCACCGCGATGGACGCCGTTGTCGCGCGGGAGAAGGGCATGGCGGAGGCAGAGGTCAGGGCGCTGCGGACACTTCTCACGCGGCTCGTGCCCCTCAGCATGCAATCCACGCTTCCGGCGTTCTCTCACAGAGAGATCGAGGGGCTCGTGGCGGGCGTCGCCATACAAAATGAGAAAACATCAGCTACGCGCTATGTCGGCGTGCTTGGTGTGCGCTTCTATCCCGACGCGGTCCGGCAGTTCTTGCGCCACCGCTCCATTCCCTATGTCGAGAGTCAGGCATCGTCCATCTCGATCCTACCCGTCATGCTCAAGGGCGATCGCGTCGCCAAGGACGCGACCGACGCGTGGCAGGCGGCGTGGGAGCGATTGGACCTCAAGAATGGTGTTGCCCCGGCCACCCTCGTCGCACCACGCGACAATCTCGATACACAAACGGTCAGGTCTCTCATCGCGGGCGACCCGGACGCCTATGCGTCGTTGCGCAGCGTCTATGGCTATGGCGGCCTCGTGGTTGCCGTGGGTGAGGCCGCCGATGGCCTATTCCGACTCCAGCTTGTGGGTACGGACGCGGCCGGCGAAGTGAACGTTGCCCTCACCAGTTCCGTAGAACGCCTCGATCCTCAAACGACTCAGAACAGAGCCGCGCAGCTGGGGCTTCGAACACTCGAACGGCGTTGGCAGCAACGTCTCGATCCTGGATTCGAGGAGAGCGTAGCGACGCGCTATGGGCGCGGTTCTCTCTATCCGGACGAGGCCGCTGCGTCTGAACTCGACGCGCTGGGCCGGGTTAGCGCGGTTATTGAGTTCCCGACCCTAAGGGATTGGCAGCAGATTCGTTTTGGGCTTCAGCGGGTCGAGGACTTGCGCGGCTTTGAGGTCGTCTCCAGGTCCGCGCGCGCAGCAGAGGTTGTCTTCGACTTCGACGGTTCCGCCGCCCAATTGCAGGCCTTGCTCGCGCAGAACGGTATTGCGCTATATCAGCGAGATGGTGCGCTTGTGATGCGAGCGTCTACACCGTGAGGCGTGTTCGCGAGAGGCACGTACAAGTGTCCCCGTAAAATCGGCTGCGGACGCCGCCCAGTCTGATAGTCTCCGGGCGGGAAACAGCGACAAAAACACAAAGACGCTTGGGAGAGGCGCCTGTGAATATCCCCAATACGCTGACCTTCGCGCGGATCGTGTCGGTCCCGCTTCTGATATGGTTGATCATTGACCAGGACTTTTTCAGCGCGTTTGTGGTCTTCATGCTGGCAGGCATTTCCGACGCCGCCGATGGTTTTCTCGCCAAGCGCTATGGCTGGCGTACGGAACTCGGTGCCTATCTCGATCCCATCGCCGACAAGGCCTTGCTCGTCGCGATCTATGTGGCTTTGGGGCTTTCCGGCCATTTGCCTGTGTGGCTCGTGATTGTTGTGGTCAGCCGTGATGTTCTTATCGTCGGCGCGGTGCTTTTGGCCTGGATGATGTGGCGGCCGGTCGAGGTCAAACCGCTCGCGGTCAGCAAGATCAATACATTCACTCAGATCGCGTTGGCGGGGTTGGTGCTCGCCCAGCTTGGGCTCGGCCTCGGGCTTGGAGGTCTCGTCAGCATACTGATCTGGATCACGGGCGGGCTTACTGTCCTTTCGGCCATCGTCTACTTCTCTGGTTGGCTTCGGCATATGATGAGCTACGAGCCGGACTTGCCAGAACCCGGGCGCCATGCGCAAACGACTGCTCGGCGCCATGAGGCGCCTGCGGTAAAGGCGAAGAGCGGTAATGGCGCTTCGCGCCCCGAGGTGAGGACACCGTGAGCCCAGGGCAGCTTGCGTTCGATCTGCCGCACCGGACGGCGTTGGGTGCGGAGGACTTTCTCGTCAGCGATTGTAATCTCGCAGCGGTGCGGATGGTTGACGCTTGGCCTGATTGGCAGCCGCCTGTTCAGGCGCTCGTCGGCCCGCCCGCCAGCGGAAAGACCCATCTTGTCAGAGTTTGGCGGGAACGCTCCGGCGCGGAAGCCTTGGACCCTGCGACGATGGATGTGGCATCGCTTGATGCGCGGGCGCCCGGAGCCTCGCTTGCTGTGGAGGATGCCGACCGGGCCGGGTTCGACGCGCAAACGCTGTTCCATCTCCTCAACCTTGCCGTAGAGAAGCGCTTCTCGGTCCTGCTTACGGGCCGCATCAGCCCGACCCGTTGGCCTTTCGCCTTGCCGGACGTGGTGTCTCGTCTGAGCGCCCTTCCGGTCACGGAGATCGGCGCCCCTGACGAGGCTCTCCTGCGCACGGTCATGCTGAAGCACTTCTCGGACCGTCAGCTCACAATCGAGCCAAGGGTGCTCGAGTTCCTGGCGGTCAGGATTGACCGGTCGCTGGAGGCCGCGGCAGCGGCGGTCGACGCGGTGGACCGCGAGGCGTTGCGCTCGGGCCGGAAGATCAGCCGGCAAGTTGTTGCGGAGGCGCTGGAGCGTACTGCGACAAAGGAGTAGGGCGCTCTGTTTGACGTTTACCGTTACGCTGGTGATACACTTGTTGGTTTAGCATCATCGCTCTAGCGTGGAAGTCGGGCGGGCCAGCAATGCTCGCAGTTTCAAGAGGATATCGATGAACATTCCGGAAGCGATAGAGCCGGAAGGCGCAGTTGCCCGAATCGCGGCCTATGGTCCGAGCCGCTACTTCAATCGCGAGCTGTCCTGGCTGAACTTCAACAAGCGCGTGATGGAGGAGGCGGAGAACGAACGCCATCCTTTGCTGGAGCGCCTTCGTTTTCTGTCGATTTCCGCCAACAATCTCGATGAGTTCTATATGGTCCGCGTGGCCGGGCTTCGCGCGCAAATGGTGGCTGGCATCGAAACGCCCAGCCAGGACGGATTGACGCCAGCCCAGCAGCTTGACCGCATCAATCGCTCCGTTGCCGATCTTACGGCCAGCCAGCAAGAGAGTTGGGTTAGTCTTGAGGCGCTTCTCGGAGAGGCTGGTATCCACGTCCTAAGCTCGGACCAACTCACGAGTTCGGAACGCGACTGGCTCGAAGACCACTTCCTCAATCTGATCTTTCCGGTCCTGACCCCGATCGCCGTGGATCCGGCCCATCCATTCCCCTTCATCCCGAATTTCGGGTTCACCTTGGGCCTGGAACTGGTGCGCGAAGGCTCTTTCCGCACGATGCACGCGTTGCTGCCGATTCCTTCCCAGCTCGATCGGTTCATCCGCTTGCCGCAGTCCGACGAGAGTTCGGGCATTCGCTTCGTCCGGCTGGAGACGGTCGTCGGCATCTTCGTGTCTCGGCTCTTCCCGGGCTATCGCGTCCGAAGCCAAGGTGCCTTTCGGGTCGTGCGCGACAGCGATATCGAGGTCCAGGAAGAGGCGGAAGATCTTGTGCGCGTCTTTGAGTCCGCGCTGAAGCGACGGAAGCGGGGTTCGGTCATCCGGCTTGAGATGGAAGCGACAATGCCGTCGAGGCTGCAACGCTTCGTCATGCAGGAGCTGAAGGTTACTGAACGCGAGAGTTTTGTGCAGAAGGGGCTTATTGGGCTCACCGACACGGACCAGCTCATTGTTTCTGATCGGCCCGACCTCAAGTTTGCGCCCTATGTGAGCCGGTTCCCCGAGCGCATTCGCGAGCACCACGGCGATTGCTTCGCGGCTGTCGCCAAGAAGGACATCGTGGTCCATCACCCCTATGAGTCCTTTGACGTGGTCCTTCAGTTCCTGAAGCAAGCGGCGGCCGATCCGGATGTCGTCGCGATCAAGTGGACGCTCTACCGGACCAGCAAGACCTCGCCCA
Organism: Pseudomonadota bacterium; assembly: GCA_039177935.1. Classification (GTDB taxonomy): domain Bacteria; phylum Pseudomonadota; class Alphaproteobacteria; order Rhizobiales; family Methyloligellaceae; genus Methyloceanibacter. The sequence continues at coordinate 288,734 of JBCDFN010000001.1, forward strand.
TCATTGAGGCGCTAAAGGAAGCTGCTGAAGCCGGTAAGTCTGTGACGGCGGTTGTTGAGCTAAAGGCCCGCTTCGATGAAGAAGCCAACATCAAGTGGGCCCGCGATTTGGAAAGTGCCGGCGTCCAGGTGGTTTATGGCTTCATCGAGCTGAAGACTCACGCCAAGCTCAGCCTGATCGTCCGCCGTGAACGGGGTGAGCTGGCAACCTACTGCCATGTGGGTACCGGCAACTATCACCAGGTTACGGCGAAGATTTACACGGACCTGTCCTACTTCACAGCCGACCGCTCGATCGGCAACGATCTATCGCGCATCTTCAACTATGTGACGGGCTATGCGGAGCCAGCGGAGCTTGAGTCCATGACAGTCTCTCCGGGGGGCATCCGCGCTCGCATTCTCGATCATGTCCGAGAGGAAATGTATCACGCCAAGGCTGGCCGGCCCGCGGCCATCTGGATGAAGATGAACTCTCTCGTGGACCCGGAGATCATCGATTCGCTCTACGAGGCGAGCCAAGCCGGCGTTGAGATCGATCTCGTCTGCCGAGGAATCTGCTGCCTGCGACCTGGCGTTCCGGGTCTATCGGAGAACATCCAGGTTAAGAGTATTGTTGGGCGTTTCCTGGAGCATTCCCGCATTTATTGCTTTGGCGCAGGCCATGGACTGCCGCATCGAAAGGCGGCGGTCTATATCAGCTCTGCGGATATGATGCCCCGCAACCTGAATAGGCGGGTCGAAGCGATGACGCCGATAAAGAATCCTACCGTGCACGAGCAGATCCTCGATCAGATCATGGTGGCCAATCTGAAGGACAATCTTCAGAGCTGGCGTGTTCTGCCCGACGGGAACTCTTTACGGATTAATGTTGAGGAGGGCGAAGAGCCGTTCTGCGCCCAAAATTACTTCATGACCAACCCCAGCCTCTCGGGACGGGGCACTTCTCTACCGGAAAACATGCCTCCGCGCTTTACGCGGGTCGACGAGACGCTCTAGTCTCTCACCATGGCTGCGAGGAAGAAACGCGCGCCGGTCGCGGTGGTTGATATCGGCTCGAATTCGGTGCGGCTGATCGTCTACGACAGCGCCACTCACGCGCCTGCTCCGTTATTCAACGAGAAGATACTGTGCGGTTTGGGCCGGACGATCGCGACCACCGGGAGCCTCGAGCCTGCCGGCGTGGCCCGCGCCTTGCGGGCGCTTCGGCGATTTCGAGCACTGATTGCTCAGCTCAATGTGCATCGGACCGAGGTCATCGCTACCGCTGCCGCGCGCGACGCTGAGAACGGTCCGGATTTCATTGCCAAGGCCGAGGAGGTCTTAGGAACGCGGGTTACGGTTCTATCTGGGACGATGGAGGCTGAGCTTGCCGCGCTTGGTGTTGTCTCTGGCATCTATGCCGCCGACGGATTTGTTGGTGATCTCGGGGGTGGGAGCTTGGAACTCGTGGATGTCCGAGGCGGGCGGTTGTCCGATGCGCTGACCCTACCGCTTGGCGGGCTTCGGCTGATTGATGTCTCTGGCGGCAACCTGAAAAAGGCACGCGAGGTTATCGATTCCGAATTCTCGAAGGTCGACTGGCTCGAAAAGGGACGCGGGCGTGACTTCTATGCCATCGGCGGGACCTGGCGGGCTGTCGCACGCCTGCATATGGCCCAGACCGATTATCCTTTGCGCGTCATGCACAACTACCGGATGGATGCTCAGGATGCGCTGAAGTTCGCCGGTTCGCTGCACGCCAAGCTCGACGATGACATGCCAGGCCTTCGAGATATCTCCAGCGCCCGGCGCGAGACGTTGCCCTACGGTGCGCTGGTGCTCGAACGTCTCATTAAGCAGATGAAACCGAGGTCCATCGTGACGTCGGTTTTTGGCATTCGTGAGGGTCTGCTCTACAGCCTGCTCAGCGCCGAGGAGCGTGCCAAGGACCCACTCATCGAGGCGTGCCACACACTCGCTGTTCAGCGGGGCCGGTCTGTTGAAAACGCAAACGAGCTGCTCGCCTGGACAGATGGCCTTTTCAGGGTGCCAGGGCCGGTCGAGACACCAGAACAGACACGGCTGCGCCACGCGGCGTGCCTCCTGTCTGATATTGGCTGGCGGGCTCATCCCGACTATCGCGGCGCCCAGAGCCTCAATCTCATCGTGAACGGGGACCTCGTTGGGGTTGACCACCCGGGCCGTGCGTTTCTGGCTTTGACCGCGTACTACCGGAACGAGGGTGTTGTGAGCGACGAGCTGAGCCAGGGTCTCGTTGAGCTTGTTGATAAGGACGCATTGAGGCGCGCGAAGATCCTTGGAGTTTCGTTCCGCGTCGCGCACATGGTGTCGGCGGCCATGCCCGGTGTGTTGCCGCATACACCTCTCACTTACGAAGGCGACAGGCTGATCTGGACGTTGCCCGAGCCGTACGCTGATCTCGAAGGGGAGCGCGTTAGCCGCCGTTTCAAGACGTTGTGCAACCTGTTGGATTGCGAGCCTGAGATTCGGACAGGGGCGTCGTTTCAACTTGCTACCGGTTGATCGGGCCCCTGGATCGATGAGCCCAAACTTGCCGAATGAGGTAGCAATCCCTAAATCACTGTAAGCGAAGGGATAAGCGGGCGGGATGGGGGCGCCGCACTGCCCTCGATCTCATCTTTCCGACACCCCACAAGTTTTGTCACCACACAGGCCCTAAAACGGCACACAGCCAAGCTCACAGTTAAGAAAACGATGGCAGAGGATCTCTACTCCGTTCTAGGCGTTGCGAAGACCGCGAGCGCTGACGACATCACCAAGGCTTACCGCAAGCTCGCTAAGAAGCTGCACCCGGACCTCAATCCGGGCGACACGGTCGCCGAGGAGAAGTTCAAGGAAATCTCCCACGCGTATTCGATCCTCAACGACGAGGACAAGCGCGGGCAGTACGACCGAGGCGAAATCGATGCCAGCGGTCAGGAGCGCCCGGAGGCCCGGTACTACCGCGAGTATGCCGACGGCCCTGGCGGCGCGCGTTACCACTCCTCGGCCGGCTACGAAGACATGGGCGATTTCAGTGACATCTTCGGCGACATGTTCGGCCGGGGTGCGGGGATGGGCGGACGTGGTGCGCGTGGCGGCGCTCGGTTCTCCATGCCCGGCCAGGATGCCCAGTATCACCTCAACATTCCGTTCCTCGATGCCGTCAATGGCACCAAGACGCGCATCACGCTCCCTGACGGCAGTACGCTGGATGTGACCATCCCGCCGGGTGTTAACGAAGGTCAGGTGCTGCGCCTCAAGGGCAAAGGGCATCCAGGCCTTGGAGAGGGACCGCCAGGAGATGCGCTGGTCGAGGTCGGCGTCATGCCCCACGATGTCTTCAAGCGTGAGGGCAACGACATCGTGGTGGAACTGCCGATCAGCCTCGATGAGGCTGTGCTCGGCGGCAAGGTGGAGATCCCAACCATTGGAGGCAAGGTCGCGATGACCGTGCCGGCCGGCGCCAGTTCCGGACAGACGCTACGGTTGAAGGGGCGGGGCATAAAGGGCAAGGGCGATCAGCTTGTGAAGCTCGTCGTGGCTATGCCCGACAAGATCGACGATGATCTCAAGGCTTTCATCAAGGAGTGGAAAAAGACCCACGCTTACGACCCGCGGCGGACGATGAAGGAGCAAGCATGATGCTGACCGAGGAGGACGTCGTCGCGCGCGTGTCACGTCTTACCGTGACGCGCTTGCGGGTGTTTGTCTCCCAGGGGCTGATCAAGCCCGAAGACGGCGGAGATCCCAGCTATTCAGAGGCCGATATCGCCCGCGCGACGCTGATCTGCAATCTCGAGGACGAGATGGGATTTCAGGTGGACGACGTTCCGGTCTTGTTGAGCCTAATCGATCAAATCCACGGTTTGCGCGCGGAACTGCGTGGCATGGTGGAAGCCGTCGAGGAGCTCCCGCCGGATGTGCGGGCCACGGTGCGCTTACGCATCGAACAGCGGCGGCGGGGTTAGCTCCATGCGCTCCCCTGGGGTTGTTGTCTTCTATGTGCTGCTGGTGATTTTGCTCACCATGGCGAGCGTACAGTACGGGCTCGGCCGTTTGCCGGGCGACATCGTCGTGGACCTCGGCAGCTTCTATTTCTATGTGCCGTTCACCACGGCGTTCATTGTTGCGCTGCTGCTAGGCGCCGTCTTCTGGTTCTTCCGCCGGTAACACGGTCACGGCCCCTTTGCGGATTGTCAGCGATAGCTCACCGCGCTTAAGCGCCAATGCGTCCTCACCGAATAACTTGCGGCGCCAGCCGCGCAATGCAGGCGTGTCCGCGTCATTCGAGCGGGCGATCTGTTCCAGTTCGTCAGATGTCGCGATCAGCTTCGGCGCCACACCATGGCGTCCAGCCGTCGCCTTGAGCATGACGCGTAGCAGGTCCATCACCGCTTGCGCTTCGGGCGGCATCGGTTCGCCACGTTGAAGCGGGGGCACGGTTGTCGGATCGCGCTCGAGCCCGCGCGCTACAGCTTCTAAGACGGCGCGCCCGCGGGCCGACCGCGCAAACCCATTGTGTAGCGAGCGTAAGCCCCCAAGGTCTTCGACGGTGCGCGGCGCCTGGCCAGCGATGTCGTAGAGCGCTTCGTCCTTCAGGACGCGTGAGCGCGGAACATCCTGGCTCTGGGCCTCGCGCTCGCGCCAGGCCGCCAACTCCATGAGCACTGCGAGGGCCTTCTGAGTCTTGATCCGCATTTTGAGACGCCGCCAAGCATGCTCCGGATGCAGCTCGTAGGTGGCAGGATCGGTCAGGACCGCCATTTCCTCGTTGAGCCAGCTCGCCCGCTCGGATTTGTCGAGCTGGGCCTTGAGCTTGGGAAAAAGGTCACGCAGATGTGTCACGTCGCCCAAGGCATAGGTGAGTTGGCGCTCGGAGAGCGGACGGCGGCTCCAGTCGGTGAAGCGGGAGCTCTTATCGAGATTTCGGCCAAGCAGGCGCTTGACCAGCATGGCGTAACTGACGGCTTCGCCGAAGCCGCAGACCATTGCCGCGACTTGAGTGTCGAATATCGGGTGAGGTACGACGCCCGCCATATGGTGAACGATTTCAATATCTTGGCGCGCAGAGTGAAAGACTTTCAGGACATCCTGGTTGACCATCAAGTCGAAGAACGGGGCGAGGTCGATGTCCGGCGCCAGACTATCAATCAGGACCTCGGTATCGCCGCCTGCGATCTGAATGAGGCACAGACGCGGCCAAAAAGTCTGCTCGCGCATGAATTCCGTATCGACGGTAACAAACGGAGCCTTTGCGAGTTCGGCGCAAGCCGCCTCGAGGTCTTCTGTGGTTGTGATGAGATGCATGGATGGCGGATATAGCCCAAGGAACGGTGCCTGGCCAAGAGAACTAATTCTCGGGAACTAATTCTGGGGCTTTGCGGACGGCGCGGCTCAGGGGCAGAGAGGTCTGGGAAAGCAGCGCCTCCGCCTTGACAAGAGGAGCCATCCCGTGCGGTGTTCCGCTCGCTCCCGAGGCGGGAGCCTCCGCGGTACATTCGTTCCTCCGCCACAGATTATTGAGCCATGCACGCATTTCGCACTCACACTTGCGGCGCGCTTCGCAGCGCCGATGTCGGTACCACTGTTCGCCTGTCGGGATGGGTGCATCGCATCCGTGACCATGGCGGGCTGCTGTTCATTGATTTGAGGGACCATTACGGCATCACGCAGATTGTCGCCGACCCGGATTCTCCAGTCTTTGCAACGGTCGAGGCATTGAAGCCGGAATGGGTGGTCCGTGTGGATGGGGCCGTTGTGGCGCGCTCCGACGACACGGTGAATCCGAACCTGCCCACGGGTGAGGTGGAGGTCCGCGTTTCTGATCTGGAGGTTCTGTCAGAGTCGGCCGAGCTGCCACTGCCGGTGTTCGGTGAGCCTGAGTATCCCGAGGAGACGCGGCTGCGTTACCGCTTCTTGGATCTGCGCCGCGAGACGCTCCATGCCAATGTCATGAAGCGCGCCGAGATCATATCCTCGATCCGCGAGCGCATGCGTGACGCCGGCTTTTTCGAGTTTCAGACGCCGATCTTGACGGCCTCATCGCCCGAAGGGGCACGCGACTATCTCGTGCCGTCCCGCGTTCATCCCGGCAAGTTCTACGCGCTGCCGCAGGCGCCGCAGCAGTTCAAGCAGCTCATCATGATGGCGGGCTTCGACCGTTATTTTCAGATCGCGCCGTGCTTCCGCGACGAAGACGCGCGCGCGGACCGGTCGCCGGGCGAGTTCTACCAACTCGACCTCGAGATGAGCTTCGTTACGCAAGAGGACATCTTCGAGACGGTTGAGCCGATCATTCGCGGTCTGTTCGAGCAATTCGGGGATGGGCAGCCGGTCACGCAAGAATTCCCACGCATCCCCTACAAAGAGGCGATGCACAAATACGGCACGGACAAGCCGGATCTACGTAACCCGATTGAGATGGAAGACGTAACCGACCACTTCAGAGGTTCGGGCTTCAAAGTCTTTGCGGGCATGATTGAAAAGGACGAGAACGCGCGCGTTTGGGCGATACCCGGAAAGACGGGCGGTAGCCGTGCCGTGTGCGACCGGATGAATTCTTGGGCTCAAGGCGAAGGCCAGCCAGGTCTTGGCTACATCTTTTTCCGTGACGGCGAGGGGGCTGGTCCTGTCGCGAAGAATATCGGCCCCGAGCGCACCACGGCAATCCGCGACCAGTTGGGCTTGGGTGATGGCGATGCCGTATTCTTCGTCGCTGGTCTGCCAAAGGACTTTGTAGATTTCGCCGCGCGGGCGCGCACCAAGATCGGCGAGGAACTGAAACTCATTGCCGAAGGCCGCTTCGACTTTTGCTGGATCGTCGACTTCCCCATGTTTGAGTGGAACGAGGACGAGAAGAAGATCGACTTCTCCCATAATCCCTTCTCCATGCCGCAAGGCGGGCTCGAAGCGCTCAACGCAATGGAGCCGGAGGAAGTTCTGGCCTACCAGTACGACCTCGTATGCAACGGCGTTGAACTTTCCTCAGGCGCAATCCGAAACCATAAGCCCGAGATCATGGAGAAGGCCTTCGCGATTGCCGGCTATCCTAAGGAAGAGCTGGAGGCCCGCTTTGGGGGCATGCTTCGCGCGCTGCAATACGGGGCACCACCCCATGGCGGCATCGCGCCGGGTATCGACCGCATGGTCATGCTGCTCTGTGGCGAGGAGAATTTGCGCGAAGTGGTGATGTTCCCAATGAATCAGCAGGCGGAAGATCTACTGATGGGCGCCCCGTCTGACGTGTCGCCAGAACAGCTCAAAGAGCTGAGCATCCGGATTTCTCTCCAAAAAGCAAAAGGCTAGGGGAGGCCCGCGATCGTGGGCACGCATCCGAGCCGTTTAAGCTTCGTCATTTTCATGACAGCGCTGACAGCGCGGCACTTTCCCGGTTATCATAGAGATGAGGGTGCTGCTGAGAACACAACAGAACGGCGCGCGTTTGGTTGCGAGCGTGTGCTGTCGGCGGTGCGCTGATTGCCGAAGGGAGGGCCTCTTTCCTGGAGTGACGGGACGAAAGGAAAAAGACCATGACGTTAGGCGAGCGCGTCTTTATCTATTGCGAACGGGGAACCAACGAGGCCCTTTGGGCTGAACCCATCAACGCCATTTCCAACGCAGGCTTCTTCTTAGCCGCACTCTTCTTTTGGCAGCTCGTCTTGTGGCGGCCGCCAGAGCAGCGCAGCGCCGACCACTATCTGTTCATAGCGCTCGTTTTCGCGATCTGCTTCGGCAGTACCGCATTTCATGTCTATGCGGACCGGGGCACAGCGCTTGCCGATGTCATCCCCATTGGCCTGTTCATGCTGGTCTATTTTGGCTTCGCTCTGAACCGCTTCCTCAATGTGCCGCCAGGTTGGACGGTCTTTCTCGTTGTGATCTTTGCAGGGCTTATTGCTGCGGCCACGCAAGTCCAATGCTGGGAGGGCGGCGTCGGCTTCGCCGGCATGGCGCCAGACGAAGCCAAGTCATGCATGAACGGCAGCGTGGGTTACTTGCCGGCACTGGGCGTGCTCATCGTTGTCAGCATGTTGGTGGCGGAACGGCGCCATAAGGCCGCGCCCTATCTGCTTGCAGCGACGCTCGTCTTTGCGGGTTCGATCCTGTTGCGGTCCCTGGATATGGCCTTGTGCGAGAGCGTGGTTGTCGAAGACCGGCATACCGGCACGCACTTCATTTGGCATCTGCTCAACGCGGTCGTGCTCTTCCTGTTGATGCGCGCAAGCTTGGAGACCGAGACGAAGCCGCAGCCTGTGGAGGAGAAGCAGGAGGAGGCAGACAAGCCGAAGGAAGAACCAGAGGCGAAGGAAGAACCAGAGGCCAAGGAAGAACCAGAGGCCAAGGAAGAGCCAGAGGCAAAAGACAAGCCGGAGGCTGAAGAAGAGCCGGGCGCGACAAAGGCATCTGAAGACGAGCAGGCGCCGGAGGACAAGGGTGCATCGGGCGACACCGCCGAGAAAGATCTTGCGAAGGACGAGGGCGATGCAAAGGGCGCGAACAAGTCTTCTGGGGCGAAGAAATCTTCGAAGGACAAAGCCCCAGAGGATCGGCCGCCTGGTGACGAGTCGCCCGAAGATCCACCTAAAGACCAATCTTCTGGAGACGCCCCCGCTAAAGATAAAGCGGCGGCCAAAAAGAAGCCCTCGTAACAGGCTTCTAAAGCTCCGCGCCCTTAGACAAACCTGGCCACAACGGTTAGTAGGGGCTTTGCTTTAAAGGGCGGTTCGTCTTCTGGACGAACCAGCCCTGGCGGCGGGCCCGGTGCCCCGCTCGCCGTGCGGACGTGGTGGAATTGGTAGACACACAGGACTTAAAATCCTGAGGGGGGTAACCCCCGTGCGGGTTCGACCCCCGCCGTCCGCACCAGCAGCCAAGCGGCGGTCCGTGAGCCGACCCAGTTGCGCCTCCTCCCCAAAGTGAAAGCGATCCAGACCTGCGGCCTGCGCGGCGTTTGTTTACGGTTTGTTCAGCTCAACCATACAATAAGGTATGCTTCAGTCAGAACTTGTCTAGGCTTACACCAGTCGGGGTGGCACTTACGCGGAGGAGCTCATGAAGAGTTTTTCGGCGGCCTTGGTTGCGGCTGCATTGGTCATCGCGGTCCAGTCCTATGTGCACGATTGTCGCTGGCGCGGCACCGATAGGCTGGAGGTGTGGGCATCCTGCCTCATGGGGATCCGTCCATAGGGCCCACACGTGTTCGCTCGTCTCCCGTATTGCGACCGGCCTAGTGCTTGGAGCGCGGTTCGTGACTTTGTCCGGGACGATGCGTTGCCTGAGCATTTGCGGGAGGCAGCGGGATTCGCGGGAAGAACATGGGGCACGGCTTTGCAATGTCTGGCACGATCACATCGAGGCCCGGATGGCTCTGCTCCTCATTCATGAGCAGTAGAGAAAGCCACAGCGCGCAGCCGCTATAGTGCACACAGGCCGAGCATCGGCTCGTGGTGCGGAACTGGTTCAATTGGGCAACTGTGTATTGGCCCATAGCCGCCTATCCAGCATGGCGGACTTCCCGCGCGTGGCGGAGTCTCAAGCGCCGAGCATACCAAGCTCTTATTGAACGCCATCAGCGCAGCCATTTTGTGACGCGATCACGGCGGCGCGATTGCCGCGTTGCGATAGGGGGTGTTTGGGCTCTAGGGACTATGGACCTTAGCGCTTAACTACCCCGAAATCGTGACCGTGGCATTCGGCGCTAGCCAATGCAGGCGTCCCTCATGCGTAAAGCAGGCGGCTTGGACGTAGGCCAACACGTCGGATTTCCAGGGCTCGTGCAAGTTCTTGAATTCGATCTGAAGACAGAACGAGAGATACTCATCTCTTTCGGCCTCGTTGCCGCGGTCGAATAGGCCGGTCAGGTCATGAGGCGTGGGGTCATAAGCGACCGACGGCTCGATGCCCTGCCGACGAAGCCCAACCACCAGCTCCGCGCTTGAGAAGCCATGGTTGGGCCCAGGAGGGCGGTCCCGTTCAAAATGTGGGTTGAACAGGTGGTACATGGGGTGGTCGCCAAAGGGACCCTGCAGAAAGGCGATGATTTTGCCATCTGGCTTCAAGGCGTTGCGGGCATGCCGAACGCAGGCAACAGGATCCGGCATCCAGTAGAGCGAATGAGAGAACAGCACCAAATCGTAGGTGCCTGAGATCGCGTAGTCGGGATGGAAATCCGCTTCGTCGAGTTCAGCGTCGACGCTCAGCTGTGACAGGCTTTGCCGAAGTGCTGACGTGTGGGTGGGATTGGGCTCGATTGCAAAGTAAAGACCGGGCCTGCGGCGCGTCCGGGTGAGCCAATCGCGGACCACCATGCCAGTGCCGGCGCCGATATCCAGGCAGGAGAACTCTGGTGGAAGCGTCTCCGCCACGTCCACAAGCCGTTGGATCATCGCTGGGTACTCGTGGGAGCGCGAAACAAACACCGCGAATGTCTCGGCGTAGCGCTGGGCGTTCAGCGATGTAACGGGCGTGTTGGTTGTCATGTCTTAGGCTGCTTTGTGGGGTGCGGTGGATTCGGAGCTTTGCAAGTAATTGCGTTTGTCGCCGTGTGCATGCAAACACAACAAGGGCACGGGGACCCTTGGTCAGCCCGTGCCCTTGCCGCATAGGATCTAGAGATAAATGAGCTTCAGCAATCGCTGACCCGCTGGAGAGCTTAGCTCTCGAAGATCAATCGTCCCGTCCATGTCGGGATTAGCTGCTCTGAACATCGCTTTGACGAGCGCCTTGTACTCTCTCCAGTTCAAAGTCCCGTCGTTGTCCGGGTCGGCTGCCCTAAGGCCAGCCGCACTGAGACGTCCTCTGAGTTCCGCGGAGTCCAGCGTCCGGTCGTTATCGGGATTAATCGCCTTGAACACCCTTTTGGCGCCCCTGATCGCCTCCTTCATGTCGATTGTGCCGTCGTTGTCGGGGTCAAGGACCCTTAGGGCCGTGGCCGTATCAACAGCTGAAACCGGCGCGCTGGAACAGAAAATGACAGCGAGAGTAACGCCTAGAATCGTTGCGAATCTGAGCATGGTAAGACTCCTTCTCTGCGTACCTAGCTGAATCTAGCGGGAATCTGCCAGAATGAGAACGACGTAAACGGGTCAGCCTCCGATTGACCCTTCCTCGCCTTGGTGTGAAGTAAGGCGGAATGTTCCAGGAGTTAGAACGGTGCCCCCAAATCTGGAACCGTCGATGGCTCGGTAGCCTATGACCTTTGTCACGCGTCCATTTCTGCTTCAGTGCTTCGGACAGATACTAGCGATAGCTTAGGGGCAGTCCGTATCGCGCACGAACCGGGCCTTCACCCAGCCCTTGGTGATCGCGTCGCCGCTGAAGCGCTTGATTGGACACCAGCGGCTGCCCCAGGGTCGGTCGAGCGGTACACATTTGCCTTCGAGACGCAAGACGCCCTGACCCTTGTTTGGGATTGTGTCGACGATCGGCGCTTTGGACGAGGCGCTGGCGCGCATATTCAAGACATCGTCGTCGGCGACATTGACAATGTAGAGACAGCCGGGGCCGGTGGTTGCAAAGGATGGCGACGCGGCGCCAAAGAGGACGATGCAGGCGATCAAGGATCTCAACATAATTGGTGCTCCGGAGTTGGCGGGGAGTTGCGGCATGGTATCGGGAAAACGTGGATTGGCCCCCTAAGACATTGTTTGTCTTAGAGGGCCAAATCAGCAGTTCGGGTTTGTCTTTAGTTTAGGGGCAGTTCTGGCCCGTCTGCATGCACTGGCGCATCCGCTCGCGCAAGTCGTCTTTCCAGCCTTGGGCATCTTCTTTGCCCTGAGATTTGCCTTCACGCTCACCGTTCTTGTAGCCCTGGGGGTAGCCGACAGCGTAGCCCTTTGAGTAGGCATTGCTGCAGGCTTGGCTGCCCGTAGTGAGGGCGCCGACGCCGGAGATGGTATCGTTGTAGGAGGCGCGATAGGCGCCCTTGAAGCCGTCCGTGTAGCCATCGCGGAGGCCTTCGGCCTTACCGTTGTTATAGCACTGCTGCACGTTGGTGGCATAGGCCGGGACTGGGTTCGCGATATTGGCGAACATGAAGCCGGCAAGGATCAGGAAAGCAAACTTCGAGAGAAAAGAAAACTTGTTCGTAGTCTGAGCAATCTTGGTCATGATGTGTTCCTTCGTGGGTTCAGGTTGTGTGCGCTGGCTTGATCGCCAGAACTGAGAAGGAACGTACTCAGGCCCGTGCATTCGTTGTATGGGGTGGATCCCCTATATGGATATACCGGGTCGTAGACTGCGGTTGGAAGCGCAGGGTCGGTGGCGAGGGCTAAGGCGACGTCGTGCTGTCGGAGCGTTTGGATAGCGCGAGGCGTATTCTCTGCTTAGGAATGACTGAGGGCGGACTGCAATTGGTGGTCAAGCCCTCAGTTGTGCGGATCTGACTGTTTGAGAGCAACGGCGTCGCGCGGGGCGGGCGGTATCGCGTAACCAGCCACAAAGGTCGCGAGCGACGTGATCGTGACTTGTGTCCCCTCGCTGATGCTCAAACCAGCGCCATCCTTCAGCACCCATAACATCAGGGCCGAGAAAGTGGCGCCGAGCGTCGCGGCGATGACCTTCATGGTTGGCACTCCCGTTGCGGTGCGCAGTACGGCCACTGGTTTGCTCCCCAAATCAACACGACAGGCGATGCATCCTCTACGTGCAATATAGTATGGTTTATCGCATAAAGTGCAACCCTAAGTTCGGTGTCGAGACCGTCTCCTTCCTATTACTCATATATATCAACGGGTTATGGTTGCCCAGTTCGTTCGTCTGAAGACGTCCTGGCGCCACTCGGTCAATCAAGGGTGTCACAGCAGCCGACTCACGAGCCGCGTTGAGATGAGGCTGGGGGAGAGCGATGCCGGCAGTTGACGCGAATCTTAGTTAGGCTTTAGAGCGCCGAATCCTTAGCGCTCACCTTCTGAAGGGTCGTAAAGCCCTCGAACTCGGGATGACCCTGATAGAGCGGCTTTCCTTCGCCCGCGCGCGCATGGGCTTTGCGGAAAGCCTCGGAGCGAGTCCAGCCCTCAAAAGCGTCTTGTGACTGCCAGATGCTGTGCGAAGCATAGAGAACGTGATCGTCTCGCTCGGGCCCCTTGAGGAGGTGAAACTCTAAGAAACCCGGAACCTCTTCAAGATGGGTCTCGCGGGACAGCCAAACTTGCTCGAAGTCGTTCTCTGCGCCTTTGAGTACTTTGAAACGGTTCATGGCGATAAACATGGTGGAAGTCCTTTGTTCCTAGTTGTCGTCCGACAGCCGTCAATTCGGCTGCATCGCTAGCGTTGGTTACCCTTAGATTGGGCCATTTTCCGAGCGCTGGGTTTTCCGCGGTGCGTCGTAGACGGACCAATCCACATCTCGGCCCGTCGGCGGCAGGTTCTTGCGCTCGCCCTTGTCGAGTAAGAGATGGGCCTTCGCGACCATAAGGGCCGTGACAGGTGCTGTCAGGAATAAGAACGTCGTGATCAGTAGCTCTTGGATGGAGAATTCATCACCGTACAAAAGGAAGTAGAGCATTGAGGCTATCAGCATGGCGCCGATGCCAAGCGTCGTTGCCTTTGTGGGCCCGTGCAGCCGCCGCATTAGGTCGGGCAGTTTCGCAAGACCAAGCGAGCCGACGAAGAGGAAAAAGGCTCCGAGGCAAATCAGGCTTGCAACCGCGATGTCACCGAAATCGGGCATGAAGCTACTCCATCACGTTGCCGCGCAAGATGTACTTGCAATACGCGACGGTGGTTAGGAAGCCGACCATTGCAAACAGCAATGCAACCTCGAAATAGAGTTCTGTACCCCAATAGACTCCAGCTAGGACGACCAGCCCAATCGCGTTGATCGTTAGGGTGTCGAGGGCGAGAATCCGGGTGGGCATGTCAGGTCCAACGAGCGCTCGATAGAGACACAGCAGCATGGCCGCGCTGATGGCGACAAGAGCAATGGCACAGGCAGTTTCGATCATCTCTCGAAGATCCTTTGCAGTCTGGTTTCGTAGCGCGTCTTGATGTGGGAGACGGTTCCTTCAGGGTCGTCCGTCTCAAGGCAGTGAACAAGCAGGGCACGCCCGTCGGCGCTCAGAGTAGCGCTCACCGTACCGGGCGTCATAGTGATCGTTCCGGCGAGCGCGGAGATCGCTTCGGGTGTTCTCAGGTCGAGTGGCACCGTAACGAACTGTGAGTGCAGATCGTCTCCGCGGCGGAACAAGATCAGATAGGCGACTTGGAAATTGGCAATGACAATGTCCCAAAGGACGATCAGTGCATACTCAATAATGGTAAGTGGATTTTTAACGAGAGGGCGGTCAGGCCAAAACGCGCTGGTGAGCTTGGGCACAACGACGCCAAGGAATAGGCCCAGCACCGCCGCCCCCCATGAGATTCCGTTCAGTAGAATCCAAACGACCACAATCAGCAACGTCAGCAGGGGATGAGGAACCAAGTTTCCAAACATCGTCAGTCTCCCGCGCCGTCTTGCGGCGGCACAGGCGTGACCTCCGCCTCAGCCGCCGGTTCAGTAATCGGCCGCGCTGGTTCCGTGTTCTCCCTGCTGCCGAGTACCGCGCGAACATAGGCCTGCGTGTCGAGCGCTTGCTCCGCGGTTGCTTGGAGCGCCTTGACGGCGGGTCCGGCAAAGACGGCAAGCATCAGGCTTGCACCAACAAGCAGCCCGACAACGACCATAGGTGTAATTGCCGCGGTTTCCCAGCCAGGACCCGTGGTCTGCCCTTCAGTCTTCCAGAAGACGGTGCTGCCAGCGCGGGCGAATGCGATCGTCATCATGAGAGATGTCACCAGGATCGTGGCCCAAATCAGCCATGCGCGCGGGACTCCGTACGTCGCGTCGAGGACCATCAGCTTGCCGATGAAACCTGAGAGCGGCGGCAGCCCCACGACAGCAATGGCCACGAGGAAAAACAGCGTGCCGAGAATGGCGGCTTGGCTGATGGGATTCCCAGGGACCAGAGCATCGAGCTTGACGGTGCGCCGTGCGGTGATCAGGTCCACAATCAGGAAGAGCGCAGCACCCGCAATGGTGCTGTGGATGAGGTAGTAAAGTGCCGCTGTGAGCCCATCGATGCTGAATTGTCCAATGGCGACCAGAAGCGTGCCCATAGAGGCCACGATGCTAAAGGCGGCGAAGTTCAGTAGCCTTCTGGTTCCAAGGAGGCCGGCGGTTCCGACGGCGAGCGTAACAAGCGCAGCCGGCACCACCCACGGAGCGACCACCGCGCCCAAGTGCTCGGCTTCCGTGCCATCGCCAAACACCGTCCCAAAAATGCGGATGATGGCGTAAGCACCGACCTTCGTCATAATCGCAAAGAGAGCGGCGACGGGCGCCGAGGCAGCCGCATAGGTCGCAGGAAGCCACCAATGCAGGGGCACGAAAGCAGCTTTTATTGCGAAGACCAGCAAAAGCAGTATTGCGCCGGTCTGCAGGAGCGCCTGGTCGCTCTCCGCCACGGCCCGCGCCTTGACGGCAAGGTCCGCAAAATTGAGCGTACCGGTCACGCCATAGATCAAACCGACAGCAACCAGGAACAAGGACGAGGCAATCAGATTGATGGCGACATATTGAAAGCCCGCACGGAGCCGCTTGGCGCCACCGCCATGGAGCATGAGCCCGTACGAAGCGATAAGCATCACCTCGAAGAAAACGAAAAGGTTGAATAGGTCGCCCGTCAGGAAGGCGCCATTCAGGCCGAGCAGCTGAAAATGAAACAGGGCATGGAAGTGGCGTCCGCGTCGGTCCCAGCCGGCGATCGCGTAGAGCAGGACGGCGAGCGCAAGAGCTGCCGTCAGCACGAGCATGGTCGCGGAGAGCCGGTCGATGACGAGCACAATGCCAAAGGGCGCTGGCCAGGCACCTAACCGATAAGCCTGGGGCACGCCGTCGCTTACGCGATCATAGAGAAACAGCGCGACGCCCAGCAGAATCAAGGTCGAAACAACAGAGAGGAGCCGCTGCACTTCGATATCGCGCTGCCGCATGAGTATCAGAATGGCGGCGGTGATCGCGGGCAGTATCGTTGGCGCAATAATCCAGTTCGTGGCGAGCTGCGAAACCGTCATGAGCCGGTCTCCGTCTCGTCTGGGAAGTCATCCTCTGGGAGGTCTGCCCGGTCCGTTGCGGTCTCAAGGAAGCCGCGAATAGCCAGAACCACGATGAGGGCCGTCATGCCAAATGAGATGACGATGGCCGTTAGGACAAGCGCTTGGGGCAGTGGATCGGCGTAGCTATTGGCGCCCGTGATGATCGGTGGTTCGTTGATGACGAGCCGGCCCGACGTGAATAGGAAAATGTTGATCGCGTAGGAGAGCAGAGTCAGCCCGACAACGATTGGAAATGTTCGTTGTTGCAAGATCAGGTAGACCCCTGCTGCCGTCATCAGACCGATTGCGCTGGCGACAATGAGTTCCACGTCAGCTCTCCTTGCCTTCAGAGCTGCGGGAACTTCTCGAGCTAACGACCTGTCCGTCCTCCAAAGGTACGTCCATCGGGCCTTCGGGAACCGCTTCTGGCTCAGCACGGGCTTCGACCCGCGATATCTGGGCGAGCGAGAGCATGACAACGCCAACCACGGCGAGGAAGACACCGAGATCGAAAGCCATCGCCGAGGCCACTTCAAACTCTCCGACCAGCGGAAGCTCAACATAAGTGTAGGTGCTGGTGAGGAACGGCCAGCCGAACATCAATGACACGACCCCGGTTAGGCCAGCGATCAGCACGCCCGCTCCAATGAGCACATGACTGTCCAGGCGCATGCGTTCCGCCGCCCAGTTATACCCGCTCGCGATGTACTGCATGATCAGAGCGATTGCGACCACGAGACCTGAGACGAAGCCGCCGCCAGGTTCATTATGCCCCCGCAGGAAGACAAACGCGGCCACGACGAGCGCAAGCGGGAAGAGGACCCTGGTCGCAACGACAAGAATCAGTGGATGCGCATTGACGCTCTGTACACGGTCGCTTCGGATGTTTGCGAGCGTTCGCGCAGCCGCTCCCCGCAGGGCGTTGTCGAGCAGCGCAAAGATGGTGATGGCGGCGATGCCGAGAACGATAATCTCGCCATATGTATCGAAGCCACGGAAGTCGACGAGGATCACATTGACGACGTTGGTTCCGCCGCCGCCAGGTTTGGACTCGGCGAGGTGATAGTCCGAGATAGACTGGAAGTCGCGGGTCATGACCGCGTAGGCAAGAGCCGCAACGCCAAATCCGACAGCCGAAGCAACGAAGCCACGGGCAAAGCGCCCGCCTGTGCTCGTTTCTTGGGGCGATGTTTGCGGGACGAGATTGAGCGCGAGGAGCAGCAAGATCGTCGTGACGATGTCGACCGAGATCTGCGTCAAGGATAGGTCGGGCGCGGAGAACTGCAGAAAAAACAATGCGGCGATCAAGCCGACGCCGCTGGTGAAGATCAACGACAGCAGCCTATTCTGGTGCCAGAAAAGCAAGGAGATGCACAATGCTCCGAGCACAACCCACGCCGCAGTTGCGGGGAACGTGCCTGGAATGACCTGCCGCGTTCCTGCTCCATATGGTGCATCGAAGAAGGCGGCTGCCCCAACGATAACGATCGTTACCAAGATGATGCCCGCGTATCGCGAGAAGGAACCGTTGTGTGTTGCTTCGATCGCACTGCGCGCTCCGCGCACGAGGCCAGAGATTGTCGCGTCAAAGACGCTCTTCGCATCCATGCTCGCAAAGACAAGCCGCAGCTGATTGGCGGCGTTGTAGCACCAGAACAGCAGCGCGCCGCCGACAAGTGCAATCACGCTCATGAGTAGGGCCGGCGTGAAACCATGCCAGAGCGCGAGATAGTATTTGGGCAGAGGTTCACCGACGACAGCGAGCGCCGTGCGCTCGACGATAGCGCCCGCCGTTTGTGCCGGGAAAATGCCGATCGCGATGACAAGGACCGCCAGGATGGCTACCGGCAGCCACATGCCAATAGGCGGGTCGTGAGGCTTCTTCGGATAATCGTCACGAACCGGGCCGAGGAACGTGCTGATCGCAAGGCGATAGGAATAGGCAGCGGAGATTAGCGCGGCCAGTGTCACCAGGAAGGGAATGACCCAAGGGTGTCCGCCAATTGCGGTGTGCGAGGCTTCCTCAAGCATCATCTCTTTGGAGAGGAAGCCATTGAAGAAGGGGACGCCGGCCATCGAGGCTGCGGCGATGAAGGTCAGTGTTGCCGTGATCGGCATCAACATCATCAGCCCACCCAGACGACGGATGTCACGCGTACCCGTTTCGTGATCGACGATGCCAGCGCTCATGAAGAGTGCCGCTTTGAACGTGGCGTGGTTCAGGATGTGAAACACGGCAGCGATCACGGCCATCGGCGTGGCGAAGCCTAGGAGCATTGTCGTGAGGCCGAGATGGCTGACCGTTGAGTAGGCGAGGAGCGCTTTCAGATCGTTTCGGAACAGCGCGATCCAGGCCGCGATCAGCATTGTGATCAGGCCCACCGGCGCGACAATGAGGAACCATGCCTCCGATGGTGAAAATACGGGCCAGAGCCGTGCCATCAAGAAGAGCCCTGCCTTCACCATGGTTGCGGAATGCAGATAGGCCGAAACCGGTGTCGGCGCGGCCATGGCGTGGGGCAGCCAGAAATGGAACGGGAACTGCGCCGACTTCGTAAAAGCTCCGAGCAGGATCAGGCAAAGAGCGGGCAGGAACAAAGGTGAAGACCGAACAGCTTCGCCGCGCTGCAGGATCTCGGTGATCTCGTAGCTGCCTGCGATGTGACCGAGGATCAGCATGCCGGCGATAAGCGCCAGGCCTCCGCCGCCGGTGACGACCAGCGCCATCCGCGCGCCTTGCCGCGATTCCGGCAGATGCCTCCAATAGCCGATGAGCAAGAATGAGGAGAGGCTGGTCAGCTCCCAGAAAACGATCAATAGAAGGATGTTGTCGCTCAGCACGATGCCGACCATCGCGCCTTGAAACAGCAGCAGGTAGAAGTAGAGCAGGCTGAGCGAATCCTTCGAGCTCAGATAGTACCGGGCATAGAGAATGATGAGCAGCCCGATCCCCAGAATCAGTCCGGCGAAAAATAGCCCTAGACCGTCCGCGAAGAAGGAAAACGACAGCCCGATCGCTGGTACCCAAGGCACGCTCCAGGTCACAACCTCACCGCTATAGACGGCGGGTGCGTGTGACATGACGAGGATGAGAGCGGTGAGGGTGACCGCACCGGTTGCAAGAGCGCAGATGTCACGCCCCAGGCGATCCGTCAGCAGCGGAACAACCGCGCCGAGGAACGGCGTGAGTGTGGCAAGGGCAAGAAGCATGCGTGAGGTTACCGGGATTCAGGCAAAATGCGATTGGTCCCGTCGGGGGAGACGGCCGTTTGAGGTTTGTTTGATGTCACCCAAACATAGACGGATCAAGGCAGAAAGTCGCTCGAAACCGGACCCTCTCTAGCTGCCTTGGTGTGATTGGCCATAGAGCCAATCGAAGCCGCGCAAGGTGGCTTCCTCGTCCCTTAACTTGAGAACTGCGTTGCGCGAGATCCGAACAAAGTCGCTGAAAACACTATCTCCCAGGTGATAGACCCGGCCTAGGCGCTTCGAAACACGCTGGACGCGCGTCGCCCGGGGCCGGCGGATCGATTCATAGGCGGCAAAGGCCTGCGTCGGCTCGGCGCGGCTCTGTCGAAGGCGGTCGGCGAGCGTGACTGCATCTTCTATTGCAAGCCCGGCGCCTTGTGCCAGATAGGGGAGAACCGGATGGGCTGCATCGCCCAAGAGCGCTGTCCGGCCTCGCGACCATGCGGGGAGGGCTGGTAGAGCCAAGAGCGACCACGCGCGCCACGCGGGCGCCGCTTCAAGCAGGTCGATTGGCGTTCGGTTCCAGCGCGCGAAGTTGGCGAGCACGGTTTGCTTGTCGACCGCGTTGTTCCAGCCCTCTTCTTTCTCGCCGGCCTCTGTGACCGCGACAACGTTGACAGCCGCGCCGCCACGCACGGGGTAGTGAACGAGATGGGTGCGTGGACCAAGCCATAGGCCGACAATGGGTGCGGAGAAGGGCTCGGGCAGTGAGTCGCGCGGTAAGAGGCTGCGAAAGGCGGTGGCGCCCGTGAAGGCTGGGGTTGCAGCCGGCGCGACCCAGCGTCGAACCGTGGACCAAATGCCGTCTGCCCCAATTAGAGCCGACCCCCGCCATGTCGTGCCGTCGGGACCCGTGACACTAACGCCTTCGTCCTCGATGATGCCGGTCACCGTGGCATTGGATGTCAGTGCGACATGCGGAGCGTCGGACGCGGCTAGTCGAAGCGCCTCATGAAGGTCGGCGCGGTGAGCGGTGACGTAGGGCGCGCCATACCGTTCTTCGGCGACATTTCCAAGCGGGACTGTCGCTAGCTTTTCTCCATTCCGGCCATCGAACAGCCAAATGGCTTCGGGCCGGAATGTCCGCGGTTCGAGGGCATCGAGCACGCCAAGCTGCCGAAGAATGCGGGTCGCATTGGGTCCAAGCTGAATGCCGGCACCGCTTTCCTCGGTAAAGCTTGAGCGCTCGAGGATGTGTGTCTCAATGTCCTGGCGATCCAGCGCGACCGCAGTGGCGAGCCCGCCGATACCGCCTCCGGCAATCAGGACGGGCCGGTGAGTCGTCATTGAGGGGTCGTCTTAAGCAGCTGGAGCACCTGCAGGCGCCGTCGCCATATAGACGCATCCAGGAGGATCGCTCTCAGTCGGCGCGAGAGACGGATCGTAAATGTAGAGAGTCGAGCAATAAGGACAAACGATCTCGTTGTCGTTGCCCATGTCGAGATAGACGTGAGGGTGGTCCTGGGGTGGGGAGGCACCCATGCACAGGAACTCCTTGACGCCAATCTTTATTCGGCTGACGCCTAGGTCGTTCACAAGATGCGGTACCAACGTCTCGGCCATGGTGTTCCGTTCGCCTATAGTTGAAGGACGATGGCGCCAGCATAATGATCCTTGATACCAAGCGGTAGATCAAAGAATGCAGAGTTTCGATTCCGATGGCGTGGAGATTGCCTATTTGGATGAGGGTGAGGGCGAGCCGATCCTTCTGATTCATGGCTTTGCGTCCAACGTTGCGACCAATTGGGCCGACCCGCACTGGGTGCGCACGTTGACGCAGGATGGCCGCCGCGTCATTGCGCTCGACAATCGGGGCCATGGGCAGAGCGACAAGCTTTACGATCCGGCGCGGTACGGTGCGCCGGAAATGGCTGAGGACGCAATTCGTCTCTTGGATCATCTCGGGATCGGACGCGTCGACGTAATGGGTTATTCTATGGGCGCGCGGATCGCGGCGTTTCTCGCTTTTGCCCATCCAGATCGAGTCCGCAGCATCGTCTTCGGAGGTCTTGGGATCAATATGGTTCGGGGCATGGTCGGCTCTGGACCTTTGGCGGCGGCGCTCGAAGCGCCTAAGCTAGAAGACGTGACCAACGATACGGCGCGCAGCTTTCGTCTCTTCGCAGAGCAGACGAAGAGCGACTTGAACGCGTTGGCGGCGTGTATGCGCGGCCCGCGAGAGAAGGTTCCTCGCGAAAAACTCGGTGAACTTACGGTTCCGGTGCTCGTGGCCGTCGGTAGTAAAGATGTGATCGGTGGCTCCGGGGCGGCGCTTGCGGAATTGATCCCCAATGCCCAGTTCCTAGACATAGCCGGGCGCGATCACATGAAAGCCGTCGGTGATAAACAGTTCAAAGAGGGCGTCTTGGCGTTTTTGGCGTCCCGTCCCTGAATGATCGGTTTGCCAATTAAGGTAAGCGCGCTAGACGAATCCAGACGTACCTGCTAGGGGGGCTCAACTGAGCTGAGCTCCGAAGAGGTGAGCCATGAACAAGCCAGCGGTAGCGGCACAGTCTAAAGTCGAGAGTTGGGATCCGGTTTGGAACCAAGTGCGGCGCGAGGCTGAACAGGTCAGCACGGCCGAGCCTGCGTTAGGTGGGTTCTTGTACGCCTCGATTCTCAGCCATGCCCGCTTCGAGGACGCGGTGGTGCACCGTCTGGCACAGCGTCTACAGCATGCGGCGCTCGACTCCGGACTGGTCCATAAGACATTCCATGAGATTCTCGATCAGGACCCCACCCTGGGAGAGGAATTCCGCGCGGACGCCATGGCTTGGATTCAACGCGATCCAGCTTGCGACCGGCTGATTGAGCCTTTGATCTACTTTAAGGGCTATCATGCCTTGCAGACACATCGCGTGGGACACCGGCTGTGGAACGCGGGCCGTAAGGATCTGGCTCTCTACTTCCAGAGCGTGATCTCGCGCCTCCTACAAGTGGATATTCATCCGGCAGCGCGCATCGGCCGCGGGATCATGATTGACCATGCGACCGGTATCGTGATCGGCGAGACCGCCGTTGTGGGCAACAATTGCTCGCTGCTGCATGGTGTGACGCTCGGGGGTTCGGGGAACGAGCACGGCGACCGTCATCCGAAAGTCGGTTGTGGCGTGATGATCGGCGCGGGCGCCAAGATCCTCGGCAATATCAAGGTGGGTGATTGCGCACTGATCGCCGCTGGCAGCGTGGTCCTTAAGGATGTTCCGGATCGCCGCACGGTGGCAGGCGTTCCTGCCCGAGATATCGGTGAGAACACATGCCCGGAACCGGCACTGACCATGGATCAGTTTGTCCCGGGTGAGGATGTGCACCTCGGCGACGACGAATTGTAACGTTCTTAAGAGGGCAAGTGTCGTGACACGTGACGAAATCCTGAAGCTAGAAGGCTACCTCAAGAAGACCTTTCGGTTAGGAGACATCGAGGTTCGGCAGCGGCCTCAAAAGGACGACTCAGCCGAGGTTTATATCGGCGATGAGTTCATTGGAATCTTGTTTCGGGATGACGAGGATCCCGACGACACGGCCTACCAGTTTCAAATGGCAATTCTAGATTTCGATCTCCAGTAGCTCTGCGTGGCCGACCATGGGCCAGTCGTTAACCACTTGTTAAGTTTAAAGCTCACCCCAAGCGGGTCTGTAGCTAAGGTGCGTCTCACCGAGATGCGCAATGGGCTCGGTGCTGCTTGGGGTCTGCGATGAACGAAGCGCTGTTGTTTGCCTATATCGTCGCCGTCGGGTTCGTGACGGCTGGTGTGTTGTCGAGCTTCGTGCAACTCATCTCCGGGCAACCGATGCGGTTCTTGGTCGAGCACCGGTCCTTCGCGGCTGCGGTTGGTAGCGTGGTGCTGCGCGTCATTACGGGTCCCGAAATCCTTATGCGGAACGCTTGGCGGGGCATGATCTTCGAAAAGCGCTCGCAGACATGGTTCTGGCTCGCTGCCGGCATCGCAACCTGCTGGAGCCTTTTGATCGGTTGTTTGCTGATCGACGTCATCCTGTCCGTCTAGGCGGCCAAAAAAGAAGGAGCCGGCCTCCTAGGGGAAGGAGAACCGGCTCAAGGAAAAAGGCCCAGCGTATTGGGGATCTGTGGGGGACAGTCACCGGGCCCTTAGTTGCCTCCCGCTGAGGGGATGCGGGAGGCAAAACGCTGCTATCTTTCTATGTTCGAGGCGGACATCGCAGGCTGAGGCGTCAGATCGGGCGGCAGCAGCGAGATCCAGACCAGTGGATTGCGGGCCGATTGCTGCTTCACGAACGTGTACGGCGTTTCAGCCCAGGCCTTCACCTGGTTCACTTTGTTGTCGAGAACGAAGTCGCCGCGATCCGTCCGCACGGTCAGAACGGCATGGCCTTCGCTGCTCTCATCTCTCACCACTGTGATAAGCAGAGCCGTCTCCGGCCAACCCCGCTGGATCAGTATGCGGCGCTTCAGCAGGACATAGTCCTCGCAGTCGCCTTTCTTGGCCGGGTATGTCCATCGTTCGACCTCACCGTAAAGGTCCATGTCGGTGACAGGCGCGATTGCATTGTTGACGGCGGTATTGACCTTCCGGAGTTCGACCGCGCGCGCCCGGGTGAGATGGACCCGGTCAGTGAACCGGCGCGAAGGACGGCACTCGGCCGAGCGTGTACGGCAAAAGTTCACATAGCCGATGGGCGGCAAGGTTTCGCCGAACGATTGCATGAAGCTCATCTGCTGAGATTCGGATGATGTCTTAAGTGAAATGGCATGCTTATTCGTTGCGTCTGCCGGCAACGAAGAAATAAACATAAGAAAAGCTGCCCCTAGAACAAATTGTTTCATTTTGCCCCCCTGTTGTTAGGGAGAACTATTGCAGGAACAATTTGCGATCCGGATAAGGAAAGACTGCGCTTTGAACGCTTGTTGGTAGGGGTTTTTTAGCGGCGCCTACCCAAAACTGAATAGGCTTGGTTACCCAGCCTTTTAGGAACGGCTTGCGCAGACGGCTTAGTATCTGAGATATATAACGTTTTTCACCTCGCGGCTACGAGGCGCGCCAGGCTGCGGCGAAAGAATTGAGAAAGGCTAATCTTGGGTCTTGTTAGCCGAACGTACGGGCCAGGTTGTCGGGATCCTGGACTTCAACGAATTCAATCGCGAAGCCTTCGTCATGGTGACGGACCACTCTGCCGCGATGCCGGGCCAGCACCACCAGGGAATCGATATCGGGCCTCAGCTGAATTGCGATCGAGGCGCCACTCAGCGATACGTCGATTACGCGGCAGTCATGGACCGTGCCAGACGGTAGGATCAATTTCTGTTCTGGGATGCGCGGGATAAAGCGCTCGTGCACGCGCGCCTCGACCTTGTGGTCGCCGCTGTTGTACCACGTCAAGACGTTGGCGATGCGCTCGCGTTTACGGGCACTGATCTTGAATTCGACGGCGAAACCACCTTCGAAGGTTCTGGCTACCCGACCGTCCAAGCCACCCATCTGCTCGATGTAGGAAATGATCCTTTCGCCCACACGCGGCGAGTAGGGCGCCCAAAGTGCCATCCCGCCAGGTGACATATTGAACACTTCGCATTGATACTCTTGGGTGTCCTCGACCATGAAGCGCCCCTTCAGCGAAACATCAACACGCTTGAAACGACGACGTTCCTCAAGGAGCTTTGGCCGATCGACGTGGTGCTTGGCCTGCTCGGGCATTTGGTCGTGGCTGGGTTCTGCGATCGTCGAAATGGTCATGCGGCGCTCGGGAGCTGTGGCCTTCGCTAGGTTTTCTCCATAGTGCGCCCTTTTGTAGCCGTCGAGGCATTAAGGAATGGCTAAGCCTGCTTCCTAGAAGTTGTGTTGCGCAGTGGATCTCTCTATTTGGGCCTGTGTGCGCTAGCGCGACAAGCCGCCCTGCACAACGCGGAAGTTTTTCCGGGCTTCAAGAGCTGCTTGGGCGTTGCCGTTTGCGCTGATCTGCGCAGCGCCATCGGGCCAAAGTAAGCCGATGTCCCGGAGCTCAAGTGCCACGATGGGCTCAGCGCCAATCCAGAATGGCCGGTCGATTGGTGTCAGGGCTCCCAATATCCGATTGATGGTCGTGCCCGAATGGATCAAAGGCAAGAACACGAACTCGAATGCGGCCTCGCGATTGTTGTTCGTGATGCCAATAAACGTCCCGTGGCCAACCGCGCCGTGACTAACAACGCTTTCAAGCGTTGCGAACACCGAGCGGCGATCCTCGAGCGACCATAAGCTCAGAAGGTCGAGACCGCGCAATTCTCGGCCGAAATGTTGGCAGACCTCGGTCCCGGCCAGGCGAAACTTGAAGGCGAAAAATCCGCAGTATTCAGCAATGAAGGTCTCGCGTAGCAGGGCGGAGATCCTCCCCGGATCAACTTCGAAGCGTTGCGGCGCGATCCGACCGTTGCGGATCGCGTTCCAATACGCGTAAAGCTTCGCGGTGGTCGCTTGCTGCATCGGGTACTCGACAAGTTTCAAATCGGAACGCTAGGGTTTCGCGCCGCCGGCTCCCGCGACTGCGGGACGCGAGAGAGACGGAGCGATTGGCTTCAACGAAGCAGAGAGCGTGCCAATGGCTTGGCAGAGCCGGACCCAGGCCAACGGGGCCTGCTGTTAAGGTTGCCAGCGTTGACCGCAACGTTGGATCTCAGGGAGCTTCAGATGCCGGCGAGAGAGCCGATCTTGAATGTGCCGCGCGCGGTGACCTTGTCAGCAGGTGCAATGATCGCAATGCAGCTGGTCCTCAGTGTGCTCCCGCCACAAGAGGGACTTGGGATTCTTCTAAGTTTGGCAATGATTCCAGCCCGTTACGCTGGGGCTGCGGCCGAGCTGCCCGGCGGATACATCGCGGCTGTCACATCATTCGTCACCTATATGGTGGTCCATGGCGGTTGGCTGCATCTGACCATCAATGTCTTGTGGATGCTGGCGTTCGGGACCGCCGTCGCCCGCCGTGTCACGTTGGGCGGCTTCTTCAAGTTCTCTGTGCTTTGTGGGGTCGTCGGCGCACTGACCCACCTTGTCCTATATTGGGGCGCAATTACTCCCATGGTTGGGGCATCCGCTGCCATATCGGGACAGATGGCTGCGGCCCTGCGGTTTATTTTCAGCGCGCGCGGCTGCCCCCATGGTCCGCCTCCCGACTTTGCGACAGTGCCGCTGGCGTCCCTCAATGAGACGCTTCGGAACGGGCGGGTGGTAGGTTTCATTCTGTTCTGGCTTGGCCTGAATATCTATTTTGGAATTAGCGGAACCTCATTTGGGACGGGACCCAATAGCGAGGTTGCTTGGGAAGCCCATATAGGCGGCTTTCTTTGCGGCTTGCTGACCTTTGGGTACTTTGATGAAAAAAGGCCGACGTCGGACGTCTCGCAGCTTCGGTAAACACCTTGATTTTTCCGGTGTTTCGCTGACGGCTTGCACGTCTCCCAACTTGCCGACACAATGGGGGAAACCGGGACTTACGGGTCCAGGCTGGGAGGAACAACCTATGAATGTCGCAGCAATTCTGAAGCTCAAGGGCAGGGACGTGCTAACCGCGGCCCCGAGCACCAAACTGTTGGACATCGCCCGGCTGCTCGGCGAGCACAAGATCGGTTGTATTGTGATTGTCGACGACGATGGCAACGTAGCCGGTATTGTCTCGGAAAGAGACATCGTCCAGGAGCTTGCCCGGGCGGGTACGTCGGTGATGGACGAACCAGTCGAGGTGTGTATGACCAAGTCGGTCGTGAGCTGCCGGGAAGCAGATACCACGGACCAACTGATGGGCGAAATGACCGCCCATCGCTTCCGCCATATGCCTGTCATCGAGCGGGGCCGTCTGGTCGGCCTTGTGTCAATCGGCGATGTGGTCCGAATGCGGATCGCGGAGGCTGAGATGGAAGCCGCAGCTATGCGCGAATACATCGCGACAGGCTGACGAGCACACTTCGGATTCAGACAGGGCGGGTGCTTTGACTTCGCTTAGGCTGCGACAGCCTTAAGCACATGGCGGATTTCGTCCAGCTGCGCTTCGGCCGCCTTTGCGCCGAGTGTGATTGCTTCGTCGGCCCGATGGAAATCGAATAGCGCTATGCTGCCGGTCTTCGGGTTGATGGTGATATCGGGCGGGTCACCAGCCAGGCGGGACCGCGCGATCCGGTCTTGTGTGATGTTGATCGCGTCCATCATCACCGAGGAAATTCCTGGGGCACCCTTGCCACGGCCAAACAACTGTCGATGCAGCAACCGCAACGCGCCGGAATCTTTCTCGGCATCGGCGTTGGGTTGAATTGCCGGTACATCCATATCCGGCGGTTCGCTGAAGGAGGCATGGTCATGGATCACCCCGGCCTTGCCGAATGGATCGCTTGTTACGTTGACCGCGATCACGATACGGGCTCCGAGGGCTCGACAGACAGAGACGGGAACCGGATTTACCAACGCGCCGTCGATCATCCACTGGTCGTTGATTTGAATGGGCTTGAAGATGCCCGGCAACGCGAAGGACGCATTGAGCGCTGTTACGAGGTCACCCTTGTTTAGCCAGACTTCGTGTCCAGTCCCGAGCTCTGTCGCGACGGCAACGAAACGCGGGTCAAGGTTTTCAATTCTGAGACCTTTGAGGTGATCTTCCAGTTCGCTCGACAGGCGTTGCCCCGTGATGAGCCCGGACCCGGCGAGATTGAAATCCAAAAAGCCGAAAATGCGCCGGGGTGTGAGGCTTCTTGCGAACTCCTCAAGACGTTCGAGAGTACCCGTCACAAAACAGGCACCCGCCACGGCGCCGATAGAGGTGCCGGCGACGACATCGGGCTCAAGCCCGGCTGCGATCAAGGTGTTCAGAACGCCGATATGCGCCCATCCGCGGGCGGAGCCGCCCCCAAGCGCTAAACCGACAATTGGTCTTCCCATTCTCAAAGCCTCTTACGGGACATTTGAGTCCCGCAATGAACCGCTCTAACGCCGATAGATTTGCGTCGCAAGACCTAGGCCAAGCTGGCGCTGTCCGCGACTCGCGGCGCATTTCAATTAGAACAGTATCGTGCGTGTTTTAAAGCTTCGTTTTGGGCGAGGGGTCGCCGTACACCGCTGCTGGGTCGAAGTGGCGATCTCGATGGACCATTTCGAGTTTCTGTCCAGCATCTGGGCCGAAGGGCAGGCTGCGATAGAAGCATGAGATGCGGCCCGTGTGGCAGCAGGCACCGGCCCCGGTCATCTGAGCCGTGAGCCACAGGACATCCTGGTCACAATCTGTGCGGATCTCGACCACGTGCAGCTTATTCCCGCTCGTTTCGCCCTTGTGCCAAAGCGCTTTTCGGGACCGCGACCAGAAATAGGCTTCGCCTGTTTCAATCGTGCGGGCCAAGGCTTCTTCATTCATGTAGGCGAACATCAAGACTTCGCCGGTCTCCTCCCCGGTCACGATGACCGGCAGGAGACCGTGCGCATCGAAGACAGGCGCGAAGGTATCGCCGTCCTCCAACGCGTTCTTGTCGTCGAGCGTGGGAAATCGGGGAGTATGGGTCACCGCAATCTCTATACTAAGTGTCGCGGTGAGTTTGCTCTTACGAGCGTCCGCGACTATCCGCCAGCTGCATGAACCGGTTCTGTTGAGCCTGGTTTTCTTTGAACACGCCTGTGAATTGCGTGGTGATGGTGTCAACACCCGGCTTGCGGACACCACGCATCGACATGCACTGATGAACGGCTTCGATCATCACCGCAACGCCCTTCGGCTTCAGGACCCGATCGATTGTCTCGGCAATCTGCGCCGTCATGGTCTCTTGTGTTTGCAGGCGGCGTCCGAATACTTCCACCACGCGCGCGAGCTTTGACAGGCCCACGACCCGGTCCGTCGGGAAGTAGGCGATGTGTGCCTTGCCGATAAAGGGAACCATATGATGCTCACAATGCGAGTTGAGCTCGATATCGCGCAGCATCACGATGTCGTCGTACCCGCCCACATCGTCGAACGTGCGCGACAGAACCTCGATCGGGTCTTCCTTGTATCCGGCGAAGAACTCGTCATAGGCCCCAACAACGCGCTTTGGTGTATCGCGAAGGCCTTCGCGCTCCGGATCATCGCCAGCATAGGCGATCAGGGTCCGCACGGCCCGCTCGGCTTCTTCGCGCGACGGGCGCGTGATCTGCGGGCCCTTGCCAATCTCGATGCCTGCATAGAGTTTGCCGCTTGGGCGGTTCTCGGTCTTCGTGGCCATGGCGTGGCGGATCCTTCCAGTTAACTAAGCACTTGATCTTCTTTCGATGAGAAAGACCGTTCAAGATGACCGACGCATGGTGCGTCACCGCGTCAAGGCGCGTATAGAACATCAGAACTCTGGAGCATATATAGTGAGTAGCTTCGGCCTGCAAGCCACGGTTCGGTTCGTCGCGACGCAAGCGGCTCTTGCACAAGGATTTTCATGACCCGGCCAGAGGACATTTACAGCGACAGGCTGCTGACCTTGGCCGCGGCGATCCCCCGGACTGAGCGCTTGGCTTTGCCCCAAGCGACGGCAAGAGCCCATTCGAAGCTCTGCGGCAGCACGGTCGAAGTCGACCTGGCGATGGATGGCGATGTCGTTACCGATTACGGGCAGACGGTAAGAGCGTGTCTTCTCGGCCAGACTGCCGCTTCTGTTATGGGCCGCGAGATTATCGGCTCGACGGCAGCGGAGTTGCGCGCTGTTAGTGCCGCGATGCGGGCGATGTTGAAGCGGGGCGGACCGCCGCCCGATGGCCGCTGGGAAGACTTGGCGCTGCTGGAGTCCGTGCGCGACTACAAGGCCCGGCAACCGTCCACGCTCCTCGTGTTTGATGCCGTCGAAGATGCGATCGGGCAGATTGAAACCCAGCTGGCAAACTCAGGCCAGCCGGCGATTTAGGGCTGGGCTGCGGATGATGACCATGGCGGAGACTGTCGGCAAACGTATCGCGAAGGCGGTCATGCTCGCCCCGATCATGGCTTACCGCTACACCTTCTCGGGGCTCGTTGGTGCGCACTGCCGTCACCTTCCCACGTGCTCCGATTATGCGCGGGAGGCCATTGAGCTCAACGGTGCTTGGAAGGGCGGATGGCTGACGCTGGCGCGGTTGTGTCGGTGCCATCCTTGGGGCAGCCATGGGCACGATCCTGTGCCCGATATCCGTGCCGAGCGGCACCTCTTGGCGCCATGGCGTTATGGGCGCTGGCATCTGAAGCCCCAGCCCCTAAATACGTGTGACAACGCGGGTGACTTGGGCCGCGATTCCCGTTAAAACCCGCCGCCTATCTGACAATGCCATCTTACCTGCGCCGGTACGCAGGAGTGAGAGGAGAGCCACTATGATTTCCCTAAAGTTTCCTGATGGTTCCGCGCGCGACTTCGAATCTGGAGTCACGGGCGTCGACGTTGCAGCCTCGATTTCGAAGTCGCTGGCAAAGAAGGCCGTGGCGATGGTGATCGATAGCACGGTGCGAGACCTGTACGATCCCATCGAGGCCGATGCGGCGATCCGTATCGTGACGCGGACGGACCCGGAAGCGCTGGAACTGATCCGGCATGACGCAGCCCATGTGATGGCTGAGGCGGTCCAAGAACTCTATCCCGGAACGCAAGTGACCATCGGCCCCGTGATCGAGAACGGTTTCTACTACGACTTCGCGCGCGACGAGCCGTTCACGCCGGAGGACCTGCCGAAGATCGAGAAGAAGATGCGCGAGATTATCCAGCGAGACTCGCCATTTTCGTACGAGCTGATGGAGCGCGAGGCGGCGAAGAAAATGTTCGCCGAGATGGGCGAGGACTACAAAGTCGAGCTCATCGACGCGATTCCTGAAGGCGACGACATCAAGATCTATTCGCAGCGCGAATGGTTTGATTTGTGCCGCGGACCGCACATGACGTCCACGGGTAAGATCGGTAGGGCCTTCAAGCTGCAGAAGATCGCCGGCGCGTATTGGCGGGGCGATAGCAACAATCCGATGCTCCAGCGCATCTACGGCACGGCCTGGGCGACCGAAGAGGATCTCAAAGCCTATCTCCACATGTTGGAAGAGGCTGAGAAGCGCGATCATCGTCGGCTGGGCCGAGAGATGGACCTGTTTCACTTCCAGGAAGAGGCGCCTGGCGCGGTGTTCTGGCATGCCAAAGGCTGGTCACTGTTTCAGTCGCTGATCGGCTACATGCGCAGGCGCCAACAGGACTGGGGCTACATGGAAGTGAATTCGCCCGACATGATGGAACGGACTCTTTGGGAGGCGTCGGGCCATTGGGAGAAATTCCAAGAGAACATGTACATCGCAGAGACGCCAGACGACCGGGTGTTTTGCTGTAAGCCGATGAACTGTCCGGGCCATGTGCAGATCTTCAAGAACGGCTTGAAGAGCTACCGCGACCTTCCTTTGCGCATGGCTGAGTTCGGCAAGGTGCATCGCTACGAACCGTCCGGTGCGCTGCACGGTCTGCTCCGCGTTCGGCACTTCACCCAAGATGATGCCCACATCTTTTGCACGGAAGATCAGATTACGGAGGAGTGTGTGAAGCTCAATGAGCAGATGCTCTCCATCTATCGCGACTTTGGCTTTGACGATGTACGCATCAAGTTCTCCGATCGGCCCGAAAAGCGTGTGGGCGAAGATGAGGTGTGGGACAAGGCGGAAGCGGCGTTGAAGCGTGCGGTTGAGGCTGCAGGGCTGACCTATGAGCTTAACCCGGGCGAGGGCGCCTTTTACGGGCCCAAACTGGAATACGTCCTTCGTGATGCTATCGGACGCGATTGGCAGTGTGGAACCATTCAGGTGGATCTAAACATGCCGGAGCGGCTAGGGGCCTACTACATCGGTGCCGATGGCGAGAAGACGGTCCCGGTTATGATTCATCGCGCGATGTTCGGCTCGCTTGAGCGCTTTACGGGCATTCTCATCGAGCACCATGCGGGCCATCTTCCGTTGTGGCTTGCCCCGGTACAGGCCGTGGTGGCGACGATTGTCTCCGACGCGAACGATTATGCGGAGATGGTGCTGGAACGGCTGAAGGCCGCTGGCTTCCGGGCGGAGGCCGATCTTCGCAACGAGAAGATCAACTACAAAGTCCGGGAGCACTCCGTGGCCAAGGTGCCGATCATCCTCGTGGCCGGCAAGCGCGAGGCAGAGCAGGGGACGGTGTCCGTTCGCCGGCTTGGGTCGCAGAAGCAAGAGGTCATGAGCCTTGACGATGCGATCGCGATGATTGGTGCGGAAGCCATCGCACCCGACGTGAAGCTGGAGGCCGACGCCGCAAGAGCAGCGTAGGCCCATCGGCTTTCGGGTGATGAGCGCTTCCCGTGAGGCTTGCTAGCGCGAAGGTCGAAGCAGAGCGCCAGGGTTCAGCAACGGGCCGTTCGGATCGGCGGGATTTGAGAACCCGTCGACACCGAATGCGCCAGCTGGCGGTGGGCCAGCATAGCCGCTGGTCCCGGGGCGCGGCGCCTCGGGAGGTTCCAACAAGACCTGCAGTTCTTTGGCCGATGTGGGACCGTCTTCGATCGCGACCTCGATCTGCTTGTCGTTCCCGGGTTCGATGACGAACTTGCGCGAGTAGGACTTGCCGCCGTTTTCGGCGATGACGGCATAGTTGCCGGCCGCGAGGATATGCGTCGGGAGCGCGCCGACGGCGGACTTCACCGTATCGCCCGCGGATGTCAGGATTTGCCACTTCGTGTCGGTCAGGGCTTCGCCACCGCGGCTCTGGACAAGACGAAACGTGATTTTCGCACCGGTGTGCTTGATCGTCGCCTGCGTAATGCGGCCGGGTTCGATGGTAACGTCGACGCCCACATTGGCGTTCGCATCACCGTAGAGGCTCTTGATGTGATAAGCGCCGGCGTTGAGGCGAACGACTTTCTTGGGCTTTGCGTCGGCAAGTATCGTTTCGCGCTTGCCGAACTGGTCGCGTTCATCGGACTGAATCTCGAACTCGACCTCTCCCTCGGGGCATTCTTGACCGTTGGCGAGCACAGCTCTGACCATCAGGCCACCTGTATTGAGTACGAATGTCTCGTTGTTCGTATTGGCACTGTCGACCTTGACCTTCTTGGTCAGGTTGGACAGCCCATAGGCCGCGTTCACGAGGTATTCGCCCGGTAGCAAGGTCATTGATGGAGCGGCTTCGCGGTGTGTGCTGATGAGTTCGAAACCACCCTCGTCATTGGCCTGGGCGTTGAAGACTCTCCATATGAGCCCTGATCGCAGGCGTGCTCCCCCCTCCGTGGCTTGAGCATGGAACGAGACCGGGACGGGTTGGGCAGGCGGCTCAGGAACGGGCTCTGGTGGGAGAACCTCGATAATGCTCTCGGCGGTGTTTACAGTATTTGGGCCGCCGGACTTCGATACGGCAGATGCGCCCGGCGCGATTGTGCGGGACTTGGCCGGGGCGGCCGAGGTTCTTGGCGGCATCTGCGGCAACATTGCCGCGGGCCGTGCGGCGGGTGCATCGATGGCCGCGAACACGGCGCCAAGCGCAACTTCGAAGCCGGCTTCGTTTGTTGCGGCGACGAATTTGCCGCCTGTTGATGCAGCCATGCAGGCGAGTGGTTCGACGGCTTGTGGCTCCGCGCTCAAACCAACTACGTGGATACGAAGATCTCCGTGTTGTTGCTTGAGTGTCTGGGCCGCAGCGCAAGGGTCGGCCTTGCAACTGTCGTGACCGTCGGAGACCAGAATGACGTTGAGTGGTTGACCGGGTGTGCCCAACTTGGTCGCGGCCTCGACCGCCGCGGCAATGGGCGCTTCGCCGGCGGGCTGAATCTTGTCGAGCAAAGCCTGGGCGGTGGCGCCCTTTAGCGTGCCAGGCTGGGCTAAGCCTTCGATATCCGAACAGTCGGAAGCTTTGCGGTGACCGAACGCGACAAGCCCCATGGGGCGCCTGTCGCCTTGAATGGCGATCGACCTGGACAAGGCGCTACGCACACTGTTCATTTTTTGTTTGGGGCCAATCGTCTCATTCATGCTCTGGGAGCCGTCGACGACGATTATGGTAGATTGTAGTGCAGGCGCGACAAGGTCTTCCGCCGCCGCTGGTGCGGCGCCGAAGACAAGAACGGACAAAAGCAATAGCTTTCGTGCCGCCAGGACCTGTCCCCGCATAGCGATTCTCTTCCAGAACTCTCTGCCCTACGCCGATCTAGTATAGGCTTTGTCGGCGCCCCGCACTCGTAGATTGACGCGGAATAAGGCCGATTTTTGGAAAGTCGCTCCTATGGCTCGCGTCTTATTGGCCGCATTGTTAGCGCTGCCGTTTCGCGATATGCATCTGCGGCTTAGACAATTCAGCGTATACAATGTCCAAACCCACCATCCAACATCTGCTTACTCGCCGTTCTGTATCGGCCAACGCCCTTCGTGAACCGGGGCCAGATTCGGCACAACTCGAACAAATCTTGACTGCAGCGACCCGAGTCCCCGACCACAAGAAGCTGGTGCCTTGGCGGTTTGTTCTCTTTCAAGATGAGGCCCGAGAGGCTTTCGGAAACGTCCTAGCAGACGCCTGCCGTGCGGAGGAACAAGAGCCGAGTGCCGTTCGCCTAGAAATGGAGACTAAGCGATTTATGCGCGCACCGCTGGTAATTGCTGCGGTCTCCCGGGTGACGGTGCCGTCGCCAGTGCCGGAATGGGAGCAGATTCTCTCAGCGGGCGCCGCTTGCCAAAACCTGGTCGTGGCGGCCAGCGCACTCGGATTTGGGGTCAACTGGATTACGGAATGGTGCGCCTATAGCGCCGGGGTCCGTCGGGCACTTGGTTTGGCGGACAACGAACGTGTCGCAGGCTTTATTTACATCGGTACCCCGTCAGTTCAGCCGCAAGAGAGGCCGCGACCAGCGTTAGAAGAGATCGTGTCGGCTTGGAAGGGCCAATAGCGTTTCTGCCGTCGTGGTCTGATTGCGGCTCGGTGTTGATTTGGCTAAAGCGGGCTTTACGGTGAACTTCATGTTCTACGATGCTGTTTCCAATACGCATGGACTGGAACGCGACCCGTTTATGGCGCTGGTCAGCCCCCGTCCTATTGGGTGGATCTCCACGCTTGACACAAATCGCGTGGTGAACTTGGCGCCATACAGTTTTTTCAATGCGGTCTCGACGAACCCGCACTTTGTGATGTTTTCCTCAAGTGGTCGTAAGGACAGCCTGCGTAACGCAGAGGAGACTGGCGAATTCGTTTGTTCTCTCGCGACCTACGATCTGCGCGAGGCCATGAGCCGCACATCGAAGCACGTGGACCCACATGTGGATGAAATGGCGTTGGCTGGTCTTAGTCCCGCGCCATCAGCGATCGTTGCGCCGCCTCGGGTCGCCGAGTCTCCGGTCGCCTTTGAGTGCAAATACTGGCGCACGATACAGCTCCCGGGTGCGGACGGCGAACCGGGCAGCCACGCCATCGTCTTGGGCCAAGTTGTCGGCGTCTATATCGACGACGAGGCTCTCATCGACGGCCGCGTCGACATCACGAAGCTGCGGCCGATCGCCCGGCTCGGATACCGCGATTATGCGGTGATCGACGAAGTGTTCGAGCTTGGTAGTTCTCAGTAGCCAAACTGCTCGGCGAGGATGCGTTCGGCGAGCGTATGGCCTGGATCGAACATCATGAAGATGTCGACCTGGCTTGCTTCAGCGATCTCAACGGACACCACATTTCGGAACTCGGTGTGGTCGGCCACGGCACTAACCGGCCGCTTCTCCGGCTCCAAAACCTCGATCGAGACGCGCGCATCATTGGGTAGGAGTGCACCCCGCCATCGCCGAGGCCTGAAGGGACTAATCGGCGTGAGGGCCAAGAGCGGCGCGGTAATCGGCAAAATCGGGCCATGGGCCGAGAGATTGTAAGCCGTGCTGCCGGCGGGGGTCGCCACGAGCACGCCGTCGCAGATCAGTTCCCCCATCCGCGTTGTGCCGTCGACACCAATTTTCAGCTTAGCCGCCTGATGAATCTGCCGAAACAGCGATACCTCGTTGATGGCCAAGGCATCGTGGTCCTTCCCGTTCTCGTCTCGAACAGTCATGCGGAGGGGATGGATCACCGTTATCTCCGCCGCTGCCAAACGCTCTTTCAGCTGGTTCTCTCTGTAGTCGTTGAGTAGGAAGCCAACCGAACCGCGGTTCATCCCATATATCGGAATGCGGCTGTGGAGATGGTCATGCATTGTCTGAAGCATCAGGCCATCGCCGCCTAACGCAACGATCGCATCCGCCTCTTGCGGCTTGACGGTACCGTACCGCTTGACGAGGGCGGCATAGGCGTCGCCGGCGTCGCGCGTTTCGCTGGCCACAAAAGCGATCTTCTCATAATCGGCCATAACAGGTGGGCTGTGTTTCCTATCACCATTGACGGAGGCCACACTAAAGCTGTGGTGTTGGCGTCGTGCAAGTATCTCTTACTATGGTGACTCTAATCAGTATCTCTTATCAGTATCTCTGAGTTGCCCAACATGTGACAGTGACTAAGAGCTCTCAAAGAAGGGCGGCTAGGGAGTGATCATGGACGATACCGATTTACCGGTGGTGATCTATTCGACTTTTCCCAATCTCGATGACGCCAAGCGGATTGGCGGGGCGCTGGTCGATGCACGGCTTGCTGCATGCGTCAATGTCTTCCCTGGCATGGTCTCGATCTACGAGTGGGAGGGTGCACAGGAGACGGCCGAGGAGGTGGCGATGATCATCAAAACCCGTGCGCGGCTACAAGAACAGGTTATGGCCGAAGTTAAGCGGCTGCATCCATACGATGTACCAGCCCTGCTGGTCCTACCGACGCAAGGAGGAAGCGCCGAGTACTGTGATTGGATCGTCCAAGAAACGCAAAAAGGCAAAGTTTAGCGGGGGCGCGGCATGGGGCACGTACTGGGGATCGATCAAGGAACAACGAGTACACGAGCCATCGTCTTCGATGGGGCAGGGCGCCCGGGAGCATCAGCCGCGCGGTCGCTCAAGCAACATTTCCCCGAGCCTGGTTGGGTTGAACACGATCCCAACGAAATTTGGACTTCCGTTTGTGAGGTTTGCCGCGCAGTGGTCGGCCAGGTGGGCGCCGCGAATATCGCTGCGCTCGGCATCACCAATCAGCGCGAGACCACCGTGGTTTGGGATCGCGCGACCGGCGAGCCGTTGCACAATGCCATTGTCTGGCAAGACCGCCGCACGGCGCCGCTCTGTGCAGAACTCATGAAGGAAGGGTGGAGCGCGCATGTCACGGAGGTCACAGGCCTCCTGATTGACCCCTATTTCTCCGCGACGAAAATGGCCTGGCTACTGACGAATGTACCGGGGCTTCGTGAGAAGGCTGAGCGCAACGAGATCTGCTTTGGGACCATCGACAGTTTCCTGCTCTACAAGCTTACGGGCGGAGCGCTCCATGTCACCGATGCGACGAATGCGGCCCGCACTATGCTCTTCGATATTCGCAACGGCCAGTGGGACCAGAAGCTTCTCGAACGTCTCGGCATTCCCGGAGCCACATTACCGGAAGTGCGCGACAATCGAGGAGATCTCGGCGAGACGCGCCAGGAAGCGTTTGGTGCGGTGTTGCCAATTCGCGGCGCTGCGGGTGATCAACAGGCAGCGGCGAAGGGTCAGGCATGCGTCCAACCCGGTATGATCAAGGCGACCTACGGCACGGGGTGCTTTGTCGTCGCCAACACAGGAACCCGGGAGACCAAATCGATCAACCGTATGCTGTCGACAATACTCTGGCAGTTAGATGGTGCACGGACGTACGCCTTGGAGGGGTCGATCTTTATGGCTGGCGCCACGATCCAATGGCTTCGCGACAGTTTGGGCCTCATTGCGGAGGCATCCGAAAGTGAGGACCTTGCAAAGGAGGCGAACCCGGATAGCGGCGTCTATCTGGTGCCGGCGTTCCAGGGCCTTGGAGCGCCGTTTTGGGACGCGGGTGCACGCGGGGCAATCGTCGGATTGTCACGGGCCTCCAACAAGGCCGACATCGTCGCCGCCGGCCTCGAGTCCGTGGCCTTCCAGACGCGCGATCTGCTGACTGCCATGCGCCGCGACATGGCGGATGCCGGAATCGGCAAGTCCGATATCCTACGGGTTGACGGTGGGATGACGGCCAATGGCTGGGCCATGCAGCGGCTGGCCGACATCCTTGGTGAGCCAGTCGAGGTGGCGCCCATACCCGAAACGACAGCGCTTGGCGCGGCCTATTTCGCAGGCCAGGCGGTGGGCGTTTACGGAGACGACGCGGCATTGGCGAGGACGTGGAAACCTTATCAGCGCTTTGAGCCGAAGATGGCCGAGGCCGACCGCGAGGCGCGCTATGCGGGCTGGCTAAAAGCTGTCGATCGGGTGCGAAGTAGGCACGTTGGACGACTTTAGATCCCCTCGAAAACCACCGTTTCCTCGCTGCAGGCGGCCGTTAACGCCTTAGGAATCCTTTGCGGGCAAGGTTGGCGCGAGAAGTAGTGGCGTGCGTAAGCCACTGCCGGGTCATTGAGTATTGCGTTGGAGTTGCCCGTGTCTCCGAGACAGAGTGTCCTCAAGCAGGTCTCAAACAGCCTTGTGTCATCCGGGCTCTACAGCAAGCCCGCAGCACTGGTATTGCTTGCAAAACAATTTGTGGGATTTGGCCCACGCCTGCCGGATCCTGAGAAGGCGCTCCCACATCCGGAAGGCTTGGTCGGACGCTGCCAATCGCTCGACGTGCCGACCATGGTCGCGGCTTATGCGAAAGGGCTCTACCCGCAGGAGAACAAGTGGTGGGCACCGGCCGAACGCGCCGTTTCGTTTCCTGAGAATGTAAGGATCTCCCAACGCGTCTGGCGGTTGCTCAACACCCAAGCTTACGGTGTGACCTTCGATTCAGATTTCGCGGCAGTGCTTCGCGGCTGCGCTCCCGAGCCGGCCGTCGCCGAGGCCTTTCTGGCACTCCACAAAGCCGGCTATGCGCATTCGGTCGAGGCTTGGGACCGAAGTGGACGTCTCGCTGGCGGCCTTTTTGGGCTTTCGGTAGGGCGAGCCTTCTTTAGCGAAGGCATGTTCGCGCGGGAGCGGGACGCGGCGAATGTGGGTTTCGTCACCTTGAGCTGTCATTTGCAGGAATGGGGCTTCACGCTCAACGATGGCAAGCGCATGCGGGGGCACCTTAGCCAGCTGGGTTTTGCGGTCGTGCCGCGATTTGCGTTCAACGGCCTCCTATCAAAGGCGGTGCTCTACCCCACCCGAGTCGGGAAGTGGACGGTGGAAACCGGGCTCGATGCCGCGCGCTGGAACCCACAGTACAAGGGCACAGGCAAGGCAAGCCCTGCTACACGGCGCCGGCGTGGCGACGTGCTTCCGCCCACGGCCTAGGGGCAGCCGGCCACACGGCCAGAGTTGTCCAACTTCTGAGCTGATCCGGTAGCGGTCACCTTGAGGCCTTGGCCCCAACGCTTTTGTGCCGCAGAAAGCGAGGCCGACGGCGTTTTTTCTTGCATTGTCGTATTGCCCCGCCATGATCGGTCACCATTCAACCCCATGAATCCCCGATACGCTTTTGTCTTTACTGGATAATCTGGCGCCCAAGCGCCCGCACAACATCGACGCTGCAACGCTTGGGCGTGATGCTATGGCGGGGACGATCTCGGCGATCGTCAACATCGCCTACTGCATCTCCTTTAGCGCGCTGATTTTCCAGGGCTCTATTGCCGCCGGTTTTCCATTGGGACTAGCGGCGCTCATCATGGGTACCATGGTGACCGGCGTGGTGGTTGCACTAACGACGACGCTCGTACCGGCCGACGCCGGACCCGACACGCCGGCCGTCGCCGTTATGAGCGTTTTGGCGACCACGGTGGCCGCAGGGCTTGCCGCGAAAGGCGCCGATACCGAAACGATGATCATCAACGTGATGGTCGCCATCACGGTCAGCACGTTTCTCACAGGCGTCGTTCTCTTTGGGCTTGGCGGGTTGAAGCTAGGCCAGTGGCTGCGCTTCGTTCCCTTTCCCGTAATCGGCGGCTTCTTGGCCGCGTCCGGCTTTCTGCTTATCACCGGCGGCGTTGAGGTTATAACGGGCAGCAACCTCACCTTGTCACCGTCGAGTTGGGCCGTCATGGCCGACATGCGCTTTGCACCGCAGATCGCTGTCGGGCTCGCGTTTGCCTTGTTCATCGTTTTGCTCAAGCGCTGGATGGACGACTATCTGACGCTACCGATCGCTTTTCTCATCTTCCTTGTTGTGCTGAACGTAATCTTGCTGTGGCTCGTGAGCGATCCGGAGACCCAGGCCGATTGGTACTTGGCAGCAGTTGGCGCCTTACAGCTTTGGTGGCCTATCGAAGCCATCGCCACCCATGACATTGATTGGGGCGTCATGGCGCTGAGCAGTGCGGAAATCGGCGCCGTCTGCGGCGTGACCGCGATCTCTATGTTGCTTGACGTCTCTAGCCTGGAGGTCGCCCGTCAGAAATCGGCGGATCTCGACAAGGAGTTCCGCACTAACGGCTTGGCTAATGTCCTCGCATCGGGCCTTGGCGGCGTGGCAGGGAACCTGTCGCTCAACAACAGCCTTTTGTTGCAGCAGGCGGGTGCAGTCACGCGTATCAGTGGCGTCTCGGTTGCGATCGTCTGCGGCTTGGTGCTGTTTGCTGGCGCGGACATCGGCAGCTTTGTGCCAAAGGCAATTCTTGGCGGCATGCTGGCCTATCTCGGCACTATGATTTTGATCGAAGCGCTCGTGCACTCCCCGGCGCAGCGTTCTCGTACGGACTTGGCGCTTGCAATCGCGATTGCGCTGGTCATCCTTTACTTTGGCTATCTCGTTGGCGTCGTGCTGGGCGTCATTGGTGCTTGCCTGCTCTTTGCTTTGTCCTACAGCCGAATTGGTGTGATCCGGCGTCACCTGACGCGTTATGAGCTATCGAGCAGTGTTGATCGTTCGCCGGAACAGACACGTCTTCTTCAGTCGGAAGGCAAGCGCGTCCATGTGTTCTGGCTCTCTGGCTTCATCTTTTTCGGTTCTTCGAACGGGCTCTTCGAGCGCATCCGGCGGGAGATCGAGGGGCAAACCGAAAAGCCAGTCGGCTACATCGTTCTCGACTTTAGCGCCGTGCAAGGCCTCGACACGTCCGCGGTGCTGAGCCTCGTCAAGCTACGCAACTATTGCGAGGAGCGCGACGTCACACTTGTCTTCAGTGGGCTGAGCGATTCCATGCATGCCGCATTCCTAGGCGCCGGCTTTTTTGGTTCGGATCGGCCCCACCAGGCGTTTCCGACACGTAACGAAGCCGTCGAGTGGTGCGAGGACATGGTGCTGCTGTATCATGAGGTTGGCGAGGCTTCGTCACACACATTCGAGTCGTGGCTGCAGAACGAACTTGGCGGTGACATATCCTTCGACCGTGTCGAGCCCTATATGACGCGGCGAGAGCTGGACAGCGGTGTTGTGTTGTTCCGGCAAGGCGAGCCATCCGACAGC
The DNA here is from genome assembly GCA_039177935.1 of Pseudomonadota bacterium. Lineage (GTDB taxonomy): Bacteria > Pseudomonadota > Alphaproteobacteria > Rhizobiales > Methyloligellaceae > Methyloceanibacter. Next base: position 330,443 of record JBCDFN010000001.1, read on the forward strand.
GTCGTCTTCCAGGCGTCGGGATGCGTCGCGATTACGATTACGGGTGAATACGGACGGTCTATTCGCCTGCGGCGCATGCTCGGCCATACGGTCGTGGGTGAGATGGGATTCTATCGCGATGTGCCCCGTGGTGCGAACGTGGTCGCAGAAGAAGCGAGCGTCGTCTACATCCTCACGCGCGAATCCTTCGACAAGATGCAGGACGAAGACCCGGCGGCCGCGGCCGCGCTACACAAGCTCATCATCCGGCTTTTGTCGGACCGGCTGGAATTCGCCAACCGAGAAATCTCGGCACTGCATTAGAGCGCTCAGTCCCTGTTCCCCCTGGCGAGCGCGAGATAGAGCCCAAAAAACACTGTCGACAGCAGAGCGACCAGAAGGTCGAACTGATACCAGATGGGGCCTTGCGGGTCCGTCCACTGATAAAGCGCGCGCGTGATGGGAACGTAGAACATTATCGACATGCCTAAGAGGAGACACGCAATCCTCACCGCTAAATCTCGACGAAAGTAGCCAGATGCCGCGTCGCCCAGGAGGCGCCAATAAAGTACGGAGAGAATAACGAAAATACCCAGCGCTAGACATGCGTAGACGAAGAAGAGCGCGATGGGTGATTGGATATCCCATGCTGCTTTAGGGGCGAGCTGAAACTCGATGAAGTCCGCGAGAAGCGTGCTGATTGCCGCTAAAACAAGAAACACCAGAAGATCACGCGCCCGGCTAGGCTGCCGCGCCACCGTTTGCGCGCCCTCGGTGAGTTCCAGCGAAGCGTCGACCTCCGTCCCGCAAGCGCTGCAAAACTTGTCGTCAGGGCGCAAGGGCGCGCCGCAGTTTCGGCAGTTCTCAGCCATCGGAAATCAGAGCCCCCTGTGTGCTTGCGCCGCCCCATCATCGAGACATTGCGTTTGTCCGTCAATGAGCAGTGCACGATGTGGTTATGGGTGTCGGGGTCTCACCCAGAATGCACTGATCGAAAAGCGCGGGCGTGATCGACTGTGTTGGCGCCTTGTTCGTTCTCAACCCATCATCCAAACGAGCACCGCAACAATTCCAACATAGGTTACACCGTGCAGGAGCTGATCCACGCCTAAGGCATGCCAATAGGTTGCGGTCTGCGGCGTGAGCTCTAATCGGCGGCCGAGTTGCTCCTTAGCCCAGTCCACATGGTAGTGAATGACAAACTCACCCAGCGCAATGCCTAGCACCAGCAGCGCAGAGGCGGGCACGAGTACCAGGTAGACAAGTGGTGTCAGCGCAACGTGTATGGCCGCGTGGAGGAACCCACCTGGGTGACCGTATTTCCCCTTGTTGCAATACTGGTAGGGGGTTTGAAGGAAGAAGTCCGCAGCGGTGTGCTTGACCATCAGGATGGCGATCGCTGCGAGGCAAAGTATGGCAATGTCAGGCATGTCGTCGTTCGTCTTTGGGCTCTTTCTGCCCCGATTGTTGAATTGGCTATTTCGAGGTTGCTCGCGCAGTACCGTCCCAATCCTTCGGGGGTGGGTTCGAGCGAAAGTCTGTTATGCGGTCGCGATAGAGCGCGTAAAGGCCAGCTAGTTTCTCACCTCCCAAGGCTTCGCACTGTTTTAGAAGCGCTTCTGCTTCATCCCAGTCCCTTTGGCGGTACTTGGACAAGAAGGCCTGTTGTTTGGTTGTAAGGTCTACGAAGTCACTGCTTTGCCGGACTACGTCGTCACCTAACAAGCCAAAAATACGGGTCGCTTCGGTCTTGCCCTTGACCTTGAGGAGGTCAAGCTCGAGGAAAGCGAAGTCGGATGCACGAGTTGCTGTCTCTTCGCCCGCAATGATCTCGAGGCCGTAGGTTTTTGACTGCCCTTCAAGCCGAGAGGCGACATTCACATTGTCGCCGATCACCGAATAGTCGAACCGGGTTTCCGAACCGAGATTGCCCACGCAGCAAACGCCCGTGTTCAGTCCGATACCGAGTTTCACGGGCTTATAGGTTCGCCCGGAGTCTTCGGCAGCCTTCCGCCAGCGTTCGTTCAAGATCGCCATCTCATCGACCATTCGGAGCGCAGCGGCGCAAGCATGACTTGGGTGTCTCGGGTCATCCAGTGGTGCGTTCCAAAACGCCATCAAGGCATCGCCCATGTATTTGTCGATCGTACCTTTTTCATCGAGAACGATGTTGCTGAGTGGCGTGAAGAGCTCGTTGAGAAAGCGGGTGAGTTCTTCGGCGTCAAGGCCTTCCGAAATGGTCGTAAAGCCCCGAACGTCGCTGAAGAGAAGCGTCATATCGCGATTCTCCCCGCCTAGTTTCAGCCGATCGGGCTCGTCGGCCAACTGTTCGACGAGTGCAGGCGCCATGTAGTGAGAGAAGGCATGCCGTACGCGGTTGCGTTCGCGTTCGGTCCGCAGGAAGACGAAGGACGAACCGGTGAGATAAATCGCGGTTAGCGCGATCGTCGCGTAGACCGGGTCGACCAGCCAGCCCCAGCTGTTAAACGCGTGCCAGGAGAGCCACACGACAAAACCTACGGCGAGCCCGCCGAGAACGGCGCTGCCGAGCGCTCCTGCACGGTAGATGAGAACGGCGATGATGAGACCGAGAACGAGGATGTAGAGAAGTTCCAACGGCGTCGCAAAGTCGGGCCGTAGGAGATAGTCACCGCGGATGATCTGCTCTACGGCTTGCGCGTGCAATTCGACACCGGGAACCGACGCTTCGAGAGGTGTCGCGCGAAGGTCTAACAGGCCGGCCGCACTAGTCCCCACCAGTAGAATCCTCCCGGCCATCTCCTGTTCGCCGAGCTCGCCGTTTAGAATCTTCCAGGCTGGCAGATAGCGATCCCGAGTTTGCGGTGAGAAGTGGAGCCACATTTGTCCGTTGGCATCGGTTGGAATTTCAAAGTCGCCAACGCGCACCTTCACGATGCCGGTCTGTTCGCCAAAAGCTCTTTCACCGCTCGCGCCTGACGATTTGACGATGTAGGTCGATGCACCCTGGGCGACACGCAAGAGGTCGGCGGAAAAGGACGGGTAGAGCGTTTCGTCGAGTGTGACCAAGATGGGCATGCGCCGGATGATCTGGTCGTGTTCGGGAACCCAGTTGAGCGCCCCCGCACCGATGGATGGGGTCTGAAGGATAGTCAGGCTGGACGTCGCGCCAGGATAGTAGGGTGCGAACAGCCGGGGGTCGTCGCCACCGTAGGAGAGGCCGGATTTAATCTCGGGCAGCCCTGCTTGACTAGTTGGTGAGGCAATGAAGCCCATCACTACAGGGGCGGTGCCGATGGCCTCAGCAAAGATTTCATCGTTGGAGGGAATCTCGTCGAGCTCAACTTTGAGCTGGGTGAGTTGCTCCGACTGAGGCCAGAACCTCACTACATTGGAAGGCGACATGCGGTCTGGTTCGGGGAAGACCATATCGAAGCCGATTGTGGCGGCCCCTGCATCGCGCATCTTGGCGAGCAAGTCGCTCAGGATTGTCCGTGGCCATGGCCATTGACCGAGGCGTCGAAGCGATTCTTCGTCGATATCGACAATCCGCACAGGCGTCTCGGGGTCGAACTTGAGAGGGGCAAGACGCTGGTAGGAGTCGAAGACAATAGACCGGAGACGCGCAACGGGAGCGGGGTCCCAGACGCGGAGCGCCAGCGACGCTAAGATTACGGCCCCAACGATGAGGCTGTACAGAAAACGTGGACCCATCCCGCTCTTTTTCCGTCTTTTTTGGCCGGGCTAGGGGCCCGAAGCGGCCAGACCCTATCGGTTGACACGGGCCTGTCAATTGCCGCGACCGGGTAGAGAGCGGGGGTCCAAAATGAGAAACGCCCCAAATCGGGGCGCTTCATCAGTGGTTAGTTCGAGAACCTGTTAGGGCGGAGATTGCGCCAAACGGCTTCCGTTTCGGTGTTGAGGCCGTTCAGGAACCTCTGCTCCGAAGTCTGTGCATTGCGGTACTTCCGCTTTTTCACGGTGACTTCATTGGTGTAACGCGGTGAGCCATCGACCCAATGGCCCTTCTTGCGGTCGGCCACGGCCGTGTCGGTGTTGGCGACAAGCACGGCCACGCCAAGCGCGAGACCAAAAACGGAAAGGCTCAGTTGTTTCAGCATTTCTGTCATCATGTTGAGGTCCTCCGGGGGGTGAGGATCCGCCAATCGGCGGTTTTTGGGGTGATCCGTATATGGGGCGATAGCCGTTATCGTTCAATGATCCGCCAGATAGCCAATAACGCAGTGTTTATCGTGCGTGCCGCCCGTTTCCGTTAACATGGTCCAGATGTGCCCAATTAGGAGGCCGGTAGGCCGGCTGCTCGGTCTGGGGGGAGCTGGGCTCGCCTTTGAGAAATCCGCTTTGCTGCGGCAGCCATTCGCGTTGGCCGTCGCGATCGCCGCTGCGCTCGTCATCTGGCTCGCTTGTCAGACGCCGTCCACCGCGAAGGGAGGACGGTTCCTGCCCGAGGTCGAAAACCCTTATTGCAGCGTCACGACCTACAAGCTGCGCGGCCTTCGGGAAGAAGCCTCGTCGCTAACGGACCGCAGGGGACGGCCCGTGATTATCGTCAACGGCTCGACCTTGCGCGACAAACCGAGCTACGGTCAGTTCCTATTGGCGCATGAGTGCTGCCATCACACGCTCGGCCATGTTGCCAGGGCTAAGGAGGGGCGGGACGAGCTTGGGCCGCAGGCGTTCTACTTTATTGGACCGCAACTGCGGCAGTTGGAGCTTGAAGCGGATTGTTGTGCCGTTCGGCTGCTGCGCGAGCGGCAGCAGCAAGACGGGATCGATGCCGGGTCGGCTGCGATGGCAGCGTTTGGCGACAAGCCGACGGGCGCCCACTACCCCACGGGGGTGGAACGCGTCGACAATATCCGCAAGTGCGCCGGGCTCGACCGCTGAGCCTCTGTCGAAAGAATGCCGGGTTCGTGCAAGAAGGTCTCATAGGTCCTAACATGCGGGTAGGAGCGCAATGCCCGCGCTCTCGCTCGAATGGAACAGCTGGATGGCGATTAGCGGCAGAGGAGCGGCCTTGAGCCAAAGTCATATGGCAGTGATGCAAAGGCTTGTTTCGGGGTGCAGGGCATTTCGAGTGGCTGCTGCCGTGGCGACTGTCGTGCTGACGTGCTGCACGAGCCAAGCTCAGGCGGAAGACGCATCCGTACTTCGTGTATGCGCCGACCCCGGAAACATGCCGTTCTCGTTGCGTGATGGCGGAGGGTTTGAGAACAAGTTGGCCAAGCTCATCGCCGACCGGTTGGACCGTAAGCTCGTCTACACCTGGTTCCCGGAGAGCACTGGCTATATCCCAAATACGTTCGGTGAAAACGCCTGCGATCTCGTGATGGGATACGCGCAAGGAACAGGGCTCATCGAAGACACCAATCCCTACTACTACACATCCTATGTTGTTATCACGCGCGCCGATGATGCGGACCTCAAGGATGTGGTCGCATTGTCGGACCCGCGGCTCAAATCCAAGCGCATCGGGTTTGTGGCGCATACGCCGCCGGCTAGCATCCTCACGATGCGAGGTCTGTCCGAGAACGCTAAGTCCTTCGACGTGCGCTCAGGAGAGAGTCAGGCCACAGTCGCGCAAGACATGATCAAGCAGATCGTTTCGGGGAAGCTGGATGCAGCCCTGCTGTGGGGGCCGATCGGTGGTTACTACGCCGCGCTCTCGGACACGCCGTTGACGGTCGTCCCGTTGATAAAGGAACAGGCGGGGCCGGCGACGATCTATGGCATCACGCTTGGGGTTCGTCCCAATGAACCTCAGTTCAAGCATCAGGTGAACAAGGTTCTGGCTGAGAGCGCGGACGAGATCACAGCGATCCTCAAGGACTATCATGTCCCGGTGCTTGATCAGGAAGGACAAGTTGTGGCGGCTAAGGGGAGCACGGCTGCCGCAAACCAGTAAAGAGCGCTACATCTTGCAGACGCTCTCCGGTTCATCGATACCGAGCGTATCAACTTCGATCTCTGGATGACTCGCGTGGGGAAAACCCCTCTGCGGCGATACGGAAACCGGAACTTGCTCGGTTGCAATGAGGATTGGCTGGCGGAACTGCCCGTCCCAAGGGCGGAATTGCTGTTTGCGGCCCTTGAACGGAGCAAGCTGAAGGTCCGGGCCGCGTATAAACTCCGAGACCGTGTCGAAATCGTTCTTCGGCTTGCGGGTCACCGCTTCGCCGATTGTCCGTGTTGCTACATAGGCCATATGGTCGATCGGCAGCTTCAGACGCTTATTGGTTTTCTGGAAGTTATTGTTGGCCTGCTTGGCGCCCCACTTCTCGTGCCCACGGCTCCAGGTGGTCGCCATGAGGCCTGTGGTGCCGGCGACAATCCGAGGCTTGCCGCCACCGCGATAAGGCATCAACGGACCAAAAAGCTGGCCCTCATCAGCCACTACGATGACGTCATAGTCAGCCACCGCGAAGGCGGCCTTATCTGCATTTGCTTCCTTATGGGGCGCTGCTGGCGGGATCGGGCCGACGCCATCACGGCGGCCGCCGGATACGTCAACATACTCGCGGACATCAACGATGTTGCCGCCAAATCTCTTGGCTGCACGCTTCACCGCATCCAGATAAGCAACGTCCGCATCCGTTGACCCGTGCACAACAAGCCAATCCGTCCACTCCATTTTGACGAGGTATTGCGCGAGAGCGTCTGCAAGCATGTACCGGTCTGGGACCACATGCATGATGTTCGCGCGGCAATTTTCCTGGCGCAAGGACACATCCTCGGCGCGGATGTTGAAAAGAAGAATCTCCTTGTCCTTAGCCCAATCGGAGAGCTTCAGAAGGGTGGGGGCGGAAGCATCGACGACGATGTAGTTATGACCGGAGTCATAGAGCTTCTTGAGCGCATCCACGGCTTCGTCTGGCGACTTGGCTGTCTCGACGCTGAGCCCGTAAAGGTGGCCCCTGAACCTACCGCCAGCGTTGTTCTCTTTGACGCCCATCTCCGCACCGGCGATACCCGCATTCTCCGGTTCGATGTCCAAGCGGGACGCAGGAGTCGGTCGTTCCACGTCTTCGCGGAGATAGCCGATGTCGATGGGCATCAGTGGCGGGGACTGGGGAAGCTTAACTGCGATGCCGCCTTCGCGTTTTTGCGAGCCCTCCTTCTTGTCGGCGGCTGCAACTGGATTCGTCATGAGGGCGAAGAAGAGGACCGCGCCGACAACACCCAAACGGGAGAGACATTGCGAAAGCTTGCCAAGACACATGTTGAGACCTTGCGCGCCGGACATCTGCTTCCTCCACGGCCCAGTCGACCCTTTGCCGGCGGCTCCTCGAGGGACGGTCGAGCGCGTTTTGGGCATGGTACAAATGGCAATTGGGAGATGGCAAGTTGGAAACGCGAGCAGGATAATCCGGCAAGTGTTGATGTAACTTCATCCCGGACAGGTATCTGTGGACTTTTGGGGGGAATCGCGCTCCATTTTCGGCTAGCCCCGCTCAATTGATAGGTTGGTCCTATGCAATTCTCACCTAGTGACGCAATAAAGTTCGGCTGGGACACATTCAAAAAGCGTCCCTGGTTCTTCATAGGGGCGACGGTGATTGTGGCCGTTGCGAATATCGCCGTCGGTATACTGAGCGGCGCGGTCGATAGCGCCACGGGCGGGTCGTACGACGAGCCGACGCTTCTTGGTAATCTCGTCAGCTATCTCCTGGGTGTGCTGATCAGTATGGGTATGACGGCTTTTTTCCTCGCTGCCCATGACAATCCCGATGGGGTTGATTTCGCGACCTTGTGGCACCCAAGCCCTTATTGGAAGTTCTTCGGAACATCCGTTCTCGCCTCATTGGCCGTCGGTATCGGCCTTCTGCTTCTGATTGTACCCGGCCTTATTGCCATGGTGCTCTTCATGTTTTCCACGTTCCTCGTGATTGATCGGGGCCTCGGCCCAATCGATGCGTTGAAGGCGAGCATGGAGATGACCAAGGGCAATCGCTGGTCGCTCTTCGGCTTCATTTTACTGTGCATGCTGATCATCTTTGTCGGTGTGCTGGCGCTTGGCGTGGGACTGTTGGTCGCTGTGCCAATCGTGGGGCTCGCCTTTGCGTATGCCTATCGGCTGCTCTCGGGCGCACCGGCGCAGATCCAACAGCCCGATGCGCGGCTGGAAAGCTAGTTGGCGGAAAAGACCGCCGGGCAGAGGCACTAAAGCGTCCACTGATCTTTTGTGACATCGATCCATGGTTCTGGGTATTGCCGTGCAACGATGTTAGCGTGCGCTCATGACCTTCTCGCCGCTGTCTGCGATTCAGTTTGGTTGGGAGACGTTCAAGAAGCGCCCATGGTTCTTCGTGGGCGCGGTCGCCATTCTGGTGGTGCTGCACATTCTCAATGTCGGAATCACGAACGGGGTCAATACCCTCACGGGCGGTACGCTCGAGGAGCCGACCCTCGTGGCCAATCTCGTCAATCTCGCGATCGGCGCGTTGATTCTCATCGGCGCCGTTGCCTTCTTCTTGGAATCCCACGACGATCTCGGTGGCGTCGACTATTCAGCGTTTTGGCATCCTAAGGACTACTGGAAGTTCTTCGCCACCGCGCTTCTAACATCGCTGTCGGTGAGCCTTGGCTTCGTGCTGCTGATCATCCCTGGGCTGATCGCCTTGGTCCTTTTCATGTTCTCGAACTTCCTGGTCGTGGACCGCGGAATGGGGCCGCTCCAGGCGCTGAAGAGAAGCGTGGAGATGACCAAGGGAAATCGGTTGCCCTTGTTCTGGTTCTTCCTCCTCACGATACTGATCCTAATTGTCGGCGTCTTGGCGCTTGGCGTTGGGCTTCTCGTGGCTCTGCCAATTGTGGGACTTGCCACGGCCCACGCTTACCGCCTTCTGTCGGGGACTCCCGACCGCATCGAGGCAGCGGAAGCGCGGCTTGCGGCCTGAGGCTGCGTCTCACGCAAAAGGCTGCGTCTCACGCAATTCTCTTCTGGACCGCGACAGGCTGTGGGGAGTCGCGCCCGCACTCCGAAACTCTGGATGCCACTCGCTGTTGGCTTAGCGCCCAAGGCATGGGCGTATCGGTCCGGTCCTCCCGCTTCTCAACTTTTCGTAGAAAAGCTTTGTTTGTGAAGGCGGATGCCTCTAGGTTGATGCTCAACAAAAAAGCAATTAGGGGTTACAGGGACATGAAGCTCTCAGCGACGGCGGCAATTGGATATGGCTGGGACACGTTCAAAAAGCGCCCCGTCTTCTTCATTGGCGCGATGATCATCCTTGCAGTAGTGACCTGCGTTGTTGGTTTCGCCCTGGCCATTGGCGCGTTCCTCATCACCGGTCCTCCCGACTTGGCGAAGGCACTCGATCAATCGGAATCCGGCAGCCTCAATCCGCTTATCGGCTTATTGGATTTCGGCGTCGTGCTCAGGCACGTCCTAAACGCGATTGTATCGGTACTCATCGCCATGTGCACGACGGGCTTTTTGTTGGCTGCCCACGACAAGCCAGAGACGGTTGGCCTGTCAGACTTGTGGCAACCGAACCCCTTTTGGACGTTTCTGGGGGGGTATCTGATTTTTGTGGGGGCTCTGATACTGATGATCGTTCTTGCACAGGTACTAATGGCTGCAGCTTCAACTCTACCGTTGAAAGCTACGATTTGGGTTTCGATTTTGACAAGCGTAGCCGCTGTCATCGGAGCAGTGCTCTTCTTTCCTTGGGCATTTGTGGTCATGGACCGGAAACTGGGCCCGATTCAGTCTCTAAGGGAAAGTTTGGCGCTTACGAGAGGGAACCGTTGGAGGATATTGGGCTTCTTTGCGCTGTGTCTGCTCACAGCGGGTGTTTGGGCAGGCGCGTTTCTTGTGACGATCTTCATTGGACAATCGGTCCTTGGTTACGTTGGTGGCAGCATCCTTGGTGCCATCGTTGCTATTGCCGGTTATCTGACGATCGGATGCTTGTTGGGAATCGCTAGCGCCAACGTCTACCGTCAGCTCTCGGGCGGTGTGGAACCGGTTGCGTTGGACGACGCGCGTCTCGCGGCCTGAGGCTGTATCCGAGCGACCGCTTTGAAGCGAAGGCGGGTGAGACCGAACTTTTCCAATTGATGCCTAGACACAATTACAGGTTGTTTTTAGATTGCGCTTATGCGGTTCTCACCCACAGGCTCGATCTGGTTCGGCTGCGTAACGCTGGCGAAGCGGCCATTGTTCTTCGCAGGCGCTGCGGTGATCCTAATAGCGATGTCAATGGTCGCTGCGGTCTCGAGCGGCTTCGCCGACATGGCGACCATTGGCTTATCTGAGCAATTCCCGTGGATCGGCTATCTTGTCTATGAGGACTTTTTCGCAAAGATTGTGCGCTTGTGGTCGGAGCCGGGTGAGCTCGAAAAGGGTTCAGTTGAGTGGACGGTGCCCGGCGATCTGACGGATTGGGCTTTGACCAACTATGTCAGTATGGGAGCGGTTGCCCTTTACCTTTCAGCCCAAGACAATGTGCGTGCCGCGAAGCTTTCCGCGATATGGGCACCTCACCCCTATTGGTCGTTTCTCGCGGTCTCCGCGTTGACTGCCGTCTCGGTTGTTCTTGGCGCGATGATTCTATTTGTCCCGGGCGTCATCGCTCTCGTGCTGTTTTGCTTCTCGCCCTTCGTTGTGATCGACAAAGGCCTCGGCCCTATTGAGGCCATGAAGGAAAGCGCGCGTATTTCTAGTGGTCAGCGTTGGCGAGTCTTCGCGTTGTTCCTTCTGTGCTTGCTGATCTGGGTTGTCTTTGCCGTGCTGGTGTTAGGTGCCCTAGCCTTGGCAGTGGTTCTGCTCATCCAGAACGAGAGTCTGACCGAGTGGGCCTCTCCGATGTTCTGGTTTTGCGGCGTCTTGGTGGGCATCGGCATGCTGGTCTTGATTGCCGTGGGCGGTCTTGCGTTCGCGCATGCCTACAGACAGCTCTCAAGAAGCGCGCAACCGGTTCCGCTTCAGGCAACCTAGTTTTGGCCAATAATGGCCCACCAAAAACGCGCACCCGATTTCCGCTATGTTGCCACTACAGGTTGCGTTAGGTTGCGCCTATGCGGTTCTCACCGACGGCGGCAATTCAATCGAGCTGGACGATGTTCATGCAACGTCCGGCTTTGTTTTTGACCGCCGCACTGGTGATCTCAGTTGGGTACGAGCTGCCATCCAGAGTTATTGAACACATCGACTATGTTACGGATTTCCCGCTCTACCCCTTTGCGTGGTGGCGCAGGGTCCTCTACGAGGCCACCGGGATCCTCATTTACATGGGCGTGGTTTTGTTTTGCCTACATGTTTGTGGCGGGTTGGACGCGGGCCGGCTTAGGGCGCTCTTTCGGCCTCGTCTCTACTGGTCGTTTGCCATCGTTTGGATTGTGTGGTGGCTCGCAGAACTCAGTGGTATTTCGGTTGTTGCCGCGCTCTTTTCCGCATGGGAAACAGAGTACAACTACACGATGGACCTCTTGCCGTGGCTTATCGTGTTTCACTTTATCGGTTGGAGTCCGCTATCGAGTGCGACCTATTTGTTCCCCGTTATCGTGTTCGATACAATCGATTGGACCCCCGCTGAGATCATGAATGCGACGGACTGGGGCTTTGTCTGGTTTGCCGCGATGCTTGTCCCATACATCGCCACCAGGGTGTTTCTTGCTTTTCCGGGTTTCCTCGTGATCGACCAGAACCTCGGGCCGATTAAGGCCTTGAAGGCGAGTATCCGCATGACCAAAGGAAATCGCGGATCTCTACTCTGCATGGTCGTCTTCTGGGCGTTTGTCTCTTTTGTTGCAGGCATGCTTGTATTCTATTGGGGAGAGTTAGCGCTGGAAGGCACAGTGGTCGTATTTGCCAGTCAAACTCTAAAGTGGATTTTTCTCGACTTAGTGTTCTTGCTCAGTAAGCTGAGTTTCGCCCATGCCTATCTCACGCTGCTCGGCGACGCGCCGCAGGCGTCTTCGGACACTCTGAAAGCACCGGCTTGATGGGCGCGATTGCGTGGCATAACCCACAACGTCGGCTGCGCTAAAAAGAAAGGCGCCCCGCATGGAGCGCCTTACTCTTGGGTCTGTTGTTTCGACCGAGTAGCGCGGACCGGCTACTCCGCCGGCTCAAGAGCATCGCTATGGGTTTTGCCGACCTTCGCTGCGTTGCGTGTGTTGCGGTAGACGAACGCGGTTGAGGGCTTCGCGGCCTCCTCTTTCGCGACCTTCACCATCTCGGTGTGATAGGGCGAGAGCGAGCACGCGGGATCGGTATTGCGCGGGTCCTTGCTGATCGCCATGGCCTGGCAACGGCATCCGCCGAAGTCGACTTCCTTAAACGCGCAAGACTTGCAGGGCTCTCTCATCCAGTCCGTGCCCCGGAAGGCGTTGAACGCATCGGAGTCCATCCAGATGTCGAGAAGCTTCTTGTCCCGTACGTTGTCGAATTCGAGCTCTGGGATGCTCTCAGCCGCATGGCAGGGCAGGACCTTGCCAGCGGGCGTGATGTTCATGAAGCCTTTGCCCCAACCGCCCATGCAGGGCTTGGGCCGCTTCGCGTAATAGTCCGGAACCACCATGTCGATGGTCAGCACGCCCTTCAGGCGCTTGCGCGCAGCTTCTACATACTCGATCGAGGCAATTGTCTCCTCGTAGGTTGGGATCAGAGCGGCTCTATTGAGGAAGGCCCAACCGTAATACTGCGCGTGGGCGATCTCGATACGCTGCGCGCCAAGCTCCACCGCCGTATCGATGTAACGCGGGACGTTATGGATGTTATGGCGATGGATCGGGGCGTTGATGGTCAGTGGCATCTCAAGCTCAGTGACCCAGCGCGCAAACTCAAGCTTCTTCGGAAGCGCGTTCTTGAACGCACCGATGTTCTCCGCTCCTGCCGCGTCAACGTCTTGCACGGAAACTTGAACGTGATCGAGACCGAGCTCTTGCAGCTTCTCCAGCCGCTCGCGCTTCACATTGACAGCGGCCGTGATCAGGTTGCTGTAGAGGCCTGCGTCCGCGGCGGCCTTCACGATGTCTTCGAGGTCCCGGCGCGCGGTAGGCTCGCCACCCGACAGATGCACCTGCAGGATGCCCATTTCACCGGCCTGCGTCATCACAGAGCACCACTCCTCCGTGGTCAGCTCATTCTTGACGCTTTCCAGCTCAACGGGGTTCGAACAATATGGGCATTGCAGCGGGCAACGATGGGTCAGCTCCGCGAGCAGGCCCACCGGCGCGACGGCGCATAGTATCTTGGACTCCTCCGTGTCGCCGATGACGCCAGTCGTCGGCTCGTCGTCGACGGCAATCGCGTCGACATGTCCGTCAATCTTTAGGTCGTCGGTCATCGCGTTATCCTTTGATGTATCCTTTGTCGGCCAAATCCTGGAGCAGCTCGACCACATCGGCGGTTATGACGTCGACAGGTGCGGAATACTCCTCGGCCAGTTTCGTAGCGATGTCCTCCACCGTGCGCTCGCCATCACACAGTTTCAGGACCGTAACGGCAATCGCATCAGGTGTGAGAATCCGTTCCGGCGCAAGCAGCACCCAGCGGTCGCGACCTGGGTCGTGACGCAGTTTCAGGTAGCGCGGCATTGACGGCTTGGTGGTCCCGTTGACCACAAGCCGGCTGGGCTGCTTGACCGCGGCCATTAGTCCGCATCCGGAACGAAGGCGCCGGGCGGGATCATCCCTGGGTCCACATAAGCGAGGTACAGGGCATCGAGCTGCGCCCATAAGACATGTGTCTTGAAGCGGAGCGCGTCGAGCACGCCTTGCTGCGCCTCGGGGGTCCGGGCGTTTTGCTTGCAGTACTCGAGCGCAAAGTTGGCATCGCGCGGCGCCTGGGTTAGGCGGCGCTTGAAGTATGCCATCACCTCGTCGCTGATGAAGTCGTAGTTTTCGAGCATGCCCGAGATACGCTGTTTGTGAATGCTCGGCGCGAAGAGTTCGGTCAGGGAGGATGCCACCGCCTCAACCAGTGTCTTGTCGCGCACGAAGTTCACATAGGCCTCGACGGCGAATATTGTCTCGGGCAGGGCGCCTTTCCGAGAGATGACGTAATCGCGGTCAAGCCCAAGGCCGTCGGTCAGCACGAGCCAGCGTGCGATCCCGCCTTCTTCCTTGCCTTCGCCATCATGATCTGTGATGCGGTGAATCCACTCCCGCCGCAGCTCGCGGTCGTGACAGCGGCTCATCAGGGCCGCGTCTTTGCGCGGCACCGCTGACTGGTAGCAATAGCGGTTGAGCGCCCAAGCTTGCACCTGGCCTTTGTTTAGCTCGCCGCCGTGCAAGAGCTTATGAAACGGGTGCTTGTCGTGATATTGCGTGGCGCCGATGGCGCGCAACTCTGCCTCGAGCTCGTCGGGACTTAGAATCTTGGTCACGGGCCTATTTCCTCATGGGGTTTCCAGGCTTGAAGTATTTAGAGTTCGGCACTTCTAAGTGGTGCCTCAGCACGGTATCTCCCAGATAAATGGTGAGAATCCTCGAAAAATCTACGCCCGCTTCATGAACAAGGGCTTGAATGCGGATTAAGAACATCTGAACCCGGCGATTTGTGCCCAAATTCCAGCGGCTTCCGAAGTCTACGTGAAGAGCCGTGGCCATTCCATTGCGTGCTGTCTCAAATGGCGTGCTCCTTCGGCGCGTGATAAGGGGACGTCTGGTGTCACAGCCGAGTTCATAACCTATCGTTATCGCAAATGGTGTCTTTCCGACAGTTACGCTACTTGGAAGCGCTCGCGCGCACGCGCCATTTCGGTCAGGCGGCCAGGGACTGTGCGGTCAGCCAGCCCGCGCTAAGCATGCAGATCAAGGATCTTGAGGACGAACTGAACCTCAAATTGGTAGAACGCCGCAAATCGGGCGTGGAGCTCACCGACAAGGGGGAGGAAATCGCCGGGCGGGCCCGGCACATTCTCGCCTCGGTTCGGGATCTGGTGGACTATGCCAAGGGTCAGGAAGGGCCTCTTACCGGCGTCCTGAACCTGGGCGCAATTCCGTCCATTGCTCCCTATCTGCTGCCCGCTGCGTTGCCGGCCCTGCAGGCCCACTTTCCGAACCTATCTTTGCGCCTGCGCGAGACAGTTACGGAAACACTCGTCCGCGAGCTTGTAAGCGGCGACCTCGACGTTATTCTCGTCGCGTTGCCGATTGACGATCCTGCCGTGGAGACCCAGTTCTTGTTCGACGACCCGTTTGTTCTTGCGACAAAGGCCACGCAGGGTAACGCGGGTATCGCGACGGCGGACCAGGGCATGCTAGCAGAGGACCGGCTGCTGCTGCTGGAGGAGGGGCACTGTCTCCGGGATCAGGCTTTGTCTTACTGCCAAATGATGACGCCAGACTTGCGCCAGAGCTTTGGCGCCTCCAGCCTCACGACAATCATGCAGATGGTCGCAAACGGCTATGGCGTCACGTTGCTGCCGGAGATGGCGGCGGCGATCGAGGTTCACCCAAGTGACCATATTCGCCTCTTGCGCTTCGCAGCGCCCGAGCCCAAACGAGAGATCGGTCTGGTCTGGCGAAAGAGTTCGCCTCGCAAGGCGGAATTTGAGCAGTTTGGCGCCTTGCTGCGAGATGCGGCGCCGGCGCGAGCTGAACCGTTAGAACCGCCCCGGCGGAAGGGAGGCCCCAAACGCTAAGTACTCAGCTTTCTCTCCTGATGGCGGCCTTGTTCTTTGCGCGGGCCGGGCTGGTGCGTATGACCCGTCCGCTCGCCGATTACTTTGCCGCAAGCCGTCTCGTCCCCGCTCTGTTCAACGCAATGGCGATCGCAGCATCCGCCATGGCGGTGCTCGTCTTCGTGGGTGGGGCTGGCGCAATCGATTTCGCCTGGCAAGGCATGCTGGTCTTGTTGTTGGGGGCGGGGGTTGGTCTTGTTCTGGCAGGCCTGTTGATCGCGCCCTATCTGCGCGGCTTCGGCGGCTACACGTTGCCGGACTTCCTAGCCGAGAGATTCAATGCCGAGACGATGCGTCCGCTCGGTGTCTTTGCTGTCATCTTGTGTTCGTTCCCGGCATTGGCCGCCGTGCTGCTCGGATTTGGCCTCCTAGGGCAGGCAACGCTCGCGCTGCCGGTCTGGATTGGCATAACGGCTGGCGTGGTCTTTATTCTGGTGGCGACGCTGCTTGGTGGCATGCGGTCACTCAGTCTATCGCAGCTCGCCTACTATGTGGTGATGCTGCTGGCCGGGCTTGTCGCCATCGGCACTGTAATCTGGCAAACGGGGTCAATCGCCGCGCTCGACTCGCTTCTTGTCGATGAGGTGATCCCATCCTTGCCTTGGCAACTTTTCGCCCAGACAAGCCCGATAAATTCGCTCGCGCTTTTCTTTTGTCTCGCGACCGGCTTCGCGGCATTGCCGTTTCTCCTGATGCGGAGCTTCACCGCGCCGGACATGGTTGATGCGCGCTTGTCGTTCCTGGGGGCTCCGATATTCCTTCTTCTCCTTTGTGCCGCTCTGCCCGCTCTGGCCGCGCTCTACGAGCCTGCCGCTTTGGCCGTGGGCGATGTGCTCTCGATGATCGCCCAGGCCGTTCTCGTGGTGGCGGCTGTCTCGGCTCTCTTGGCGACGGGGGCCGCGCTCTGTCTGTCGATGGCGAGCACGATCGCTCACGACCTCTACTTCAAGAGCGCCGCGCCGAATGCACCCGTGAGCCGGCAGCTTCTCGTGGCGCGCCTCTCTGTGGTCCTGCTTGCGGCACTAGCCGTTGCAGCCGCTCTACTCAGACCTGAAGAAACGGTGTTGGCGGCTGCAACAGCCCTGTCGCTCGCTGCGAGCACTCTTCTGCCGGTGTTGGTGCTGGGGATCTGGTGGAAGCGGCTCGGCAGCGATGCGGCCGTGGCCGGCATGGTCGCAGGGCTCTTGGTCTGCCTCTACTACATGATTGCGCCACACCTGATCCCGATCGTGTTCTACGAGTCGTCTAGCCTGTTTTCGGATGCGACAGCGGCCCAGGCGGCAAGCTTCGAGGCCTTGCGCCTTGACTACTACGCGGCGAACGGTGAAGCCGCGCAGGCCGCCGCACTGGCGGAATGGCAGGCCGCAGTGAGGCCAATTGCAAACTGGTTTGGCGTACAAGGCTCGTTGGCCGCCGTGTTCGCAGTGCCCGTGGGCTTCTTGGTCACTCTGGTCGTCGGTCTCTTCACCTCGTCGCCTTCAGCCAGGCGCCAACGCTTCTTCGATAATCTGCGGACGAAGCCTGTCTAAAGAATCGCATGAGATGTGGCGCCTTATCGGTCAGGCGCGAACGTCAACCGTCCTTCTTTGGCGAAGTAGGCGGCGGCGGTCCGCCAAGCAACCGAAAGCTGTCCCGAAAACGCAAGGCATCCTCGCTCGTGGCGTGTTTCTTTGGGCCAGCGGAAATCAACATGTAAACACGGTCCCCGTTGGCCACCATCGTCACAAGGTGGTTGAGCTTGCCCTTGCCGTCTTCTGCCTTCGCTTCGAAACCGGGACGCCTGTCGATCTTGAGGGGCGTCTGACGGCGTAGCTTCGTGTCACTGCCCGTCGCATAAGCCGTTACGACCTTCTCGAAGTACTCCTTCTTGGGCGGGTTTGGAGCGCGTCCCTCGGGGTACTCGAATACGACAACGCTGTAGACAGTGTCCTTGCCGGCCTCGACTTTGTACTGATGCTGCAGCAGCGGGTTTTGCCCCGGAACAGGCGTGCTCTCGGCCTTGGGTTTCTCACCGACGCCGGGAAAGGAGACGACAAAGCCGCGCTCGGGATAGTGAAACTCACTCCAAGCTGGAGCGTTCGTCGCTTGGTCATCTGCCGCATTCGATTCTGCCGCCTTTTGCGCGTGTGCAAGCCCGACAAAGCCGAACGCCAAAACGACGACGCCAAGCATCCCGATGGCTAATGGCGCGCGCATATGGCCTGTGCAATCTCTAAGAGACATTACCAATCCTCAAAGTCGCCGATCTCGTGGACAGCCCGTGGACCACAAAAAAAAGGCGTTCGCAAGAGGGCAGAACCGTTCTAACTGGACATTTCCGCATTTTAATAAGCTCCGGGTACGGTATGCGTTGGATGGTTTAACGCGTGATCGAAGCTCTTAAAGCACCTCAGAGTGTCGTTCTTCGGTTATAAATCTACCGTACGGACGGGTGCGTCATGCGAGGGTTTCATCGAACGATTCCAAAGGCCTTTGCCGGCGGTTGCATCCTGGCAATCCTGGACGTCGCGAGCCCGGCTGGAGCCGTGACCCTTATGGATTTCGAGCTTGAACGCAGCCTGCCGTCGCTTGGCGTTTTCGGCCCCGTTGCCATCGTCGTATTGCGGTTCCTTGCAAGCCTTATTGGCATCGTTCCGACATCGCCGCTTTTGCTCGCGGCGGGCGCAACGGAGGGCGTGGTTCTTGGGACTCTCTATATTCTGATCGGCGCGCAGCTAGGGGCGCTCGTCGGCTTTTTTATCGGGAGGCATCTTGGCCGTGAGTTCGTCGAACGGCGCGGCTGGCTAGCTCGGGTCGAGCAAACGCGGTTCGGCCGGTGGCTTCTTGATGAGAGCACGCCTCAGTCGCAGCTGATGCTGGCGGTGTTTTTGTGCAGGCTCATTCCAGGGCTCAACATGGATGCACTGAGCTATGTGGCCGGGATCACCGCGCTCAGCGCGTGGCGCTTCTGCCTCGCCAGTTTCGCCGCGCTGCTGCCGTATACGCTTCTAGTGGTTGCGGCCGGTCAGCAATTGGTCGCATTCGGCTCCGACACTCTAGCAATCGTCGTGATCGGCTTGGTCGCGCTCAGCGCCCTCGTGGGGTTTTGCAAGAAACAGTGGCTTCGCCGACCGTCGCGTGGGAAAGCCGCACTCTCAACAGATGACTAGGACCCTTTTTTGCTGAGTGCCCGCGTATACATCGCTTGAGCATCTTGCTTGAAGTCCCGCCGGGACGGCGCCCTCAAATAAAGCATATGGCCGCCCGCATAATTTCGCAGCTCTATTGGGTTGGCCCCCTTGAGGGGCGGCAACTGCCCAACGAGATACGCCGGCACCGTATAGGGCGTGATGAGATCGGTGTACCCACTTGCGATCAGTACTTCGAGGTTTCGATTTGCGGCCCGTGCGTCCTGGATGTCGTCCAGGGCTCCGGCATAACCCTGTTTTGTTTCGCTTGTCCCGTAATCCCACCGACCACTGATTTTGCGGTTGAGCAGTCTGAACTCTTCATCGGTCTTGTAGCCGAGATCCTCGGTTACATACCGCACGAAGGCTGATGACCACAAAGGCACGGTGGCATCGAGAACCGGGTCGGGGCCACGTGGCCAAGAACTCGACGGGTGTGGATCGGGCCCAGCAACACTTCCGTCATAGAGGCTCAGGACTTGACCATTTTCCCGATCGAATTCTTTCACGAACAATGACTGTGGGACCCGGGCGAAATAGCGTTGCACCTTAGCCAGAGGAAGCCCTGTAATGTCCGCCACGCGTGCGCTGGCGGTCTTGCCGCCCTTCTTGGTTCCCGAGGCAAGGGCTACCAGGTAGTCGGTCATCGCGTACTCTTCGACATCTTTCAGCGCGGCTGCGAGTCCCTCTCGCGTGGTGGTGCCCTCGCTCTCAAGTTTGACTGCAGCATAAGCCGGCAGTTGTAGCGCCCATGGGAGGGGGTCGTAGTCTTCACCCCGGAGCATCGAGAACTCTAGGGCTGGTGAGATCAACACAAGGCCACTTGGGGACACGCTTCCTTTGCGCTGAAGTTTCCGCGCCAGCACGGCAACACGAAAACCGCCGTAGCTTTCCCCTGCGAGGAAGACGGGCGATCCCAAGCGATCCGTTTCATTGAGGTAAAGCCGAATAAAGTCCGCCAGGGACTCGGCGTCTTGGTTGACGCCCCAGAAGTCTTTACCGCTCTTGTCGCCGGCAGGGCCGCTAAAGCCTGTCCCAACGGGGTCGACGAACACGAGGTCTGTGAAATCTAGCCAGCTCGCATCGTTCGGGATTAGCTTGGCGGGCGGTCCGGTGAGCGCGCCTTCCTCGGTCGTGTCGACCACTTTTGGTCCCATGGTGCCGAGATGGAGGTACGTTGAGGCGGCGCCAGGGCCGCCGTTGAAGACGAAGGTGATGGGCCGGTCCGGGTCGGTTGGATTCGTCGTATACGAGACATAGAAGATCTCGGCTTCCGGCTTGCCCTCGCTATCCTGTGGCTTGATCGTGCCGGCAACAGCCGTATACGGAATTTCCAAGCCGTTCTGCTTGAGGACGTGCTGCGTGGTAACGTTGGGCGGTAGCCTTAGACGACCCTCGACGGCCTTGGCGCCTTCGGTTGCGTCGTCCTTTTCCTTTTTCTCAGCAGAGTCCTTATTACTCGCAGCCTCGCCCGCTGGCGATGAGCCGGTTTCTTGCGAGGATTCCTTTTTTTCGGGCTTAGAGACCGCTTTTTCGGCGGTCTGCATGCTGTCCGCGATGGCGGGCCCTAAAGGTGCAAACAGCAGCGGTGCGAATAGGAAAAGAGCGGAAAGCAGGGATACGCAGGTGAGGCTGATACGGTGCTGGCGGGACAGGATCACGATTTCTCCGGCTTAGTCGTTTGGTTCTCGTGTACCCCCGCCCCGGAACTAAGCGCTCAACCAGGCAGACTCAAGGCAGTATCGTTTCGATCACGGGGCTTTGACCTTGACGACGCCATGTTTGGGGGTCAAGCAACCGGTGATGATAAGACCTGTTCTAGTCTTGGTAACACTGACGTCCCTGGCCATATCGCTCTCGGCCTGCGCCTCGCGCAGCGATATCGAGGCGGGCCGCCTGGCAAAAGAACAGGCCGCGAAGGCAGAGGACGACGCGAAGTGCAGGAGCGCCAACACGAAGCCCGGTGAGCCAGCCTATGAGACTTGCCGCCAACAGCTAGCGACGAAACGCGCCGCCCAGGTGGAGATCGACTATCAGAAGGCCCGCGATTTTGATCGTGTTCTTGGCGGGCTCAACGAGCAGTAGGCACGACTGTGTCATTCCGGCCTCTTACGCCATAATCCCGAGCATACGGTGATAGACTGCTATTGGCCGTTGTGGCGATGATCGCTAAGGTGAGCTTGGCGGTAAATGAGAACGCTCGATATCGCGCAGTTTTTGTGGGTGAGCCGTGCGGCGCGTTTTCGTTCCGCCTTGGGGATATTGGCGTTTGGCCTCATGACGTGTGGTGAGCGCCGAACGCCTACGTATAGTAGACTCTGTTGCCTATCGAGGTTTGTGGTCTGGTGCGGGGCGCATTGTGCACAATGGCCTGGTCAATCGTGGGGACCTGGCCAAGAGTCTATTGGGGGATATCGCATTGGGCAGTCCAATGAGAAAGCGACGCGCCTGGTCGAGCTTGGACGATGACGCGGACGAACAAGAGTCCGCGGCCCTGGCAGCTTCGCTTGCCGCGGCGAAGGATACGGCCGCGCGTTCGGACGCGCTCTTGTCCAGCGCAAAGGAAGACCTAACAGACCATCAGCGCTGGCTTGAGACTCAGACTGCTGCCGTCGAGCGAGGTAGAGACCGTCATGAGAGGTGGCTTCAACGGCAAAAGGACCTTCGGGCCGCGAGCGCCAAGAAAGACCGGGTCCGCCGTCATCGTCGCCTGGTGCGGCGGCGCGCGGTCCAGGCGATCCGTGATGCATTCATCGATCTCTTTGTCTTTGTTCGCTCATGGGTTGGGTTTGGAGCCGGCAAAGTCGTCTCTGGCTTCCGCCTCGTCACCGGATCCATATCGCGCGGGGTCATCGCCATTTGGCGGGGCTTTGCGGGCGCGGTGTCATCGATATCCCGCGGGATACTGCATGGGCTGTCAGCGACGGTGCGCAGTCTCCGACATGCCTTGGGGACCGCAGGCCAGGGCCTCGTGCAGGGTGCCCGTCATGCTGGAAACAAAGTCGGACTAGCCGCTCGCGGGGCCGGGGCGGGGATCGCAGCGGGGGCAGCGTGGAGCGGCTCAAGAGCAACGGCCTCAGTCCGCGCTGGCGGCGAGGCGTTGTCAGCAGGCTCTCAAGCTGTTGCGGCAAAAGCAGGAAAGGTCTCGCGTCAGGCTGGCGATGCGCTCGGCAGCGGCGGGCGTGCGCTCGGCGATGGATTGGTCTCAACGGGCGACAGCGCTGCAGCTCTTGCCGCCGCAACGCGCGACGGCGTGTCGACACGAGCAACTGTGGCTGCATCCAGGGCGTCAGTGGTTGCATCAAGGGCGGTCAAGCTTGGTGCAACGGGCGCGCAAGGACTCTTGCACGCGCTTACCGCGATAGCGTCGCGTGCTGCCGCCATTCCTTCAAGGCTCTTTATTCACATTGCGCGGCTCGGCCATGAGGTACAGCATTTCGCGCGCGTTCGGGCTGCGGTACCGCGCACTCAAGCGCCATCGACCGATCGAGAGGCGCGAGCGCCTTTGGCGATCTTATCGGACGAGCGCGCGTCTCAGACGGTCAATGATGACGTGCCAGCTCCTGGACATACCGCGTCAGTCCATGTCTTTGAGAGCTACGGACCGCACCCCGACGGCACAATGCTCTTCGGTCAGCCCGCGAACGAGCCGTGGTCCGCGGACTTGAAGTCCTCGGCGGATGATTATGTGCTGGACGCCGGCGCAAAGGCGGGCGACCCAAGCTTCTTTTCCAAGGGTCTTGTTTCCAACGGTCTTGGATCTAGCTTGGCCATACCGGTCGGCATCGCCTCTAGCGTTGCAGCGGGAATGGCTGGCGTGTCGTCGTTGGGTCAAAGCGCCAACAATCGTGCAGTTGGTTTCGCGCAGGTTGTCCGGAGGCATGCTTCGGCCGGTTCGATCTGGTTTCGCAAACAGGCCGCGCGCGCAGGGGTATTGGCACAATCGAGTGCGGCTGCGGCTGTTCGTTCCCAGGAGGCAATGCTCGCGCGGGGTACGGACTGGGCGCAGAAGAGGGGAGTCGGTTTCAGTGAGATGATGATAGTCGCCGGTGCCGTTTTGCTCGTTATTGGCGGCCTCCTTATCGGGGGCGGCTTTTTGTTGCGGTCTACATCTGAGCCTGTGATCGCCGCAGAGCCTTCGGACGAAACCTTCTCAAAGATATCCTGGGCATTCGATCAACCCGCGCTTCCGTTGCAGGAACGGGCCGTCTTTACCCTTTCGGGCTCGCCTCAGTCATTCCTGATCAACGGTATCTCCATAACGGGGACCAACAACTCCGATGAGACCCTGACGGACTTGGGCGCCACCTTGAGTCCCGACGTGAAGCGACCCGATCTGGTGCTCGATGTTGTCGCGGCAGCGCAGCCCGCCGACGCGTCGGAACCGAGCCGCATTGCCGCCGTTCCTCCCGGCGACGCATTCCGCCTCAGCTTCCAGTTTCCGCCAGAGGCCATGGGAAGTGAAAATGGAATCTCCGTCGAAGAATTCTTCGAATCTTATGGCGGTTTGTTGCTCAAGATTCGCTACAGCGCAGACGGTACGGAGCGATCCATCATTCAGTACCTCGATCCGGAAATGCTGAAAGCGCAACTCAATGAGGTCGCGGCGCAAGCCGGCGGTTCCTAGCGCGCAGATCTTGGTCGGCGGATCTTGGTCGGCGGATCTTGGTCGGCAGATCTTGGTCGGTAAGTGGCGCGCAACTAGTTGCAGTCGATCCTTAGGGCGCCGCAGTTTCGCATTTGGACACAAACATTGAAGCGATTGCAGCAGGCTGTCTCGCAGCCCGCGATCTGAGAGTTCGCGGATAGGGCCTGTGCGGCGCAAACGTCGTTGCAGGATTGCAGGCCATTACTGCAAACGCGAACGGACTGACTTCCCGCGGTGCAGGCTGACTGCGTGGGCCTCAGAGATTGGAACGGTGTCGTTGCAGTCTGCGCAAACGCCGCGTTGTCCGCAAACATGTCGCCCAGAAACACG
This sequence comes from Pseudomonadota bacterium, assembly GCA_039177935.1. Lineage (GTDB taxonomy): Bacteria > Pseudomonadota > Alphaproteobacteria > Rhizobiales > Methyloligellaceae > Methyloceanibacter. The sequence continues at coordinate 354,199 of JBCDFN010000001.1, forward strand.
AGTCCAAGCAAAACCAAGCCAATCCGTATCATGCAACGCGCCACCCCATACCCCTCAACTTTCGAACTCGTCCCTGCTGGGCCCTTCGAGCCGCAGACGGCTTGCCACACAAGCCGAGGCCATCATAGGGTCACCGCTACTGGATGAGAAACCCATTCTGCAATGCCAGGCAGCAGCGTAAATCTGTTTCCGCATCGCGACTTACACTGTTGCAAAAGCATCGCAAATCATGGCTACGAATACTTTTTTGCAGGCTATCGCCATGGCATCGAGGAACCCAACGTGAAACACGCGCTGAACGGTCTTTCGACTCTTGCTCTCGCCGCCGCTATGGCGGCCTTTTCTGGCTTTTCTGCGGTTGCTGACGTTCCTCTCCTGGTCACCAGTGCTGAAGATAGCGGTGAAGGGACATTGCGTGCAGCGCTGGAAACGGCGGCCAAGTCGGACAGCCTTACACAAATTCTGATCGCGACCGATGGTGATATCGAAGTTGGTTCAACGCTGACCTACGCAGGTACGGGGCCGCTTGCGATCCACGGCAAAGGGCAGACTATCAAGACGAGCGTGGACACGACACTGCTCAACATTAGTCAAGGAGCCGACCTGACCTTGATTGAACTCAACCTTGAAGGCCCCGGCAACTTCAGCATCGAAAATCAGGGTGGCACGGGCAAAGCCATATTCGTTGACGTGCGCGACGACCAAACCGGTGTCGTTTCCTTCATTCTCGACGACGTCGATATCTCCGGCTTCGCCGATTACGGCGTGCTAATCTCGGATTGCGACATTGTGGACAACTGTGGTGCGGGCCGCGGCGGTGCGGGCAATGGGTCCGACGCTTCGATTCTCGTTCGGTTGAACGATGTGAAAATCGATGATGTGGGCAACGGCCACTTCGATGCTGACGGCTTGCGTGTCGACGAAAGAGGGCCCGGAGATATTCTCTTTTACGCCAAGGACTCCGCGTTCACGAACGCCGGCGCTGACGGTATCGAGCTGGACGAAGGTCAAGAGGGCAGTGTGTTCGCTACGGCAGTCGATACCCGTTTCGATGACAATGGCGAATACTGCGACCCCGAGATTCTGAAGAGCTTTCTGCCCTCGGACGCGGAAGGCAAGTTTGAAGATGGCGAGTTCAAGGAAGCCGATGTGCCTCCCGCCGTGACCGGATCTCCTGATGATGGATGTTTTGAGCGAGACGTCGAACTCTACGAGTCCGGCTCGGTCAAGGAGTATGAAATCAGCCTCGACTTCGATGACGGTTTCGACATTGACGAGGCAGGCCCTGGCGATCTTTGGGCGCTGATTGTGGATTCGTCCATCAAGGGTAACGACGATGAGGGTCTCGATTTCGGTGAAGAAGACGAGGGCAATCTCAAGCTCGGCATTTGGAATGTCGAGGCCACGGGCAACACCGATGACGGACTAAAAATTGTCGAGAGTGGAGAGGGCAATCTCTCTGCGCTCTTGTCGAAGCTCACTTCACGGGACAATGGCGGGTATGGTGCTGACTTCAGGCAGATCGATGAAGGCGCGCTAACCGTCACGGTCGACAGATCCAGGACATCCGGCAACGATGATGGCGAGGAAACGGGCCTGAGGGTCGATCAGAGAGGCTCGGGCGAAGGTACGCTGCGCGTGAGCGACTCGGAGTTCGAGGACGGTATCAAGGCAAACAACGTCAAGGTCATAGAAGAGTAGTCACGAGGCAAACGGCTCTTGCGACCGCATTGTCTTATGGCGCGGCTTTGTGAGCGACCTTTCTGTCGAGATGCTCTGCTTGCATTTCGAGGTGCGTTGACGACGATGCCGATAGGCGCTGAATAGCGCTATGATCTTCACGCCAGACTCCGCTGCGCTCTCGGCCGTCATTCTCTACGACGATCGGCGCAGGATATTGTTGCAGCACCGTACAGACGACGCGCCAACGTTCCCAAGCAGCTGGTCGTTCTTCGGCGGCGGCGTTGAACCGGGCGAAACGTTCGCGGAAGCGGCTATTCGCGAGGCCTACGAGGAGCTGTCCTATAGGCTCAAATCGCCCCATCACTGGATGAGCCAGCCCTTTAGCACCGAAGGCCGTGCCTATACGCAACACATCTTCCTCGAAGCTTACGATGGCAGCGTGCTGGTCCTCGGCGAGGGCCAGGCGATGCAGTGGTTCGCGCCGCGCGACACAGGTGCGCTCAAGATGAGTGCGCATTCCAGAGCTGCCGTGGAGGCTCTCGATCGCTGGCTCGCATGGGGCCAAGGTCATTTCGGCCATGCCATCTAGCTATGGGCACGCCGCATGGTGGAGGAAGCGGGCTAGTTGCAAGCGGCATTCTGCAGCCGCTTGGCCGACTCCAGAAAACCTCCGCCGAAGATCCTTGGGTTTTCCCGTTCGATAATCTCAACGCCCTTGGTGACGTCCTTGCACTGCGCGGTGGGGTTCCCGTGGACTGTGGCTCTATTGACGTAATAGGTGCCCACCAGGTCGTTCTCGTTGGGAGCGCCTTCAATAAGTCGGGTGCAGGCGTCGTGCTGCTCTTGCGGTGAGACGGCATTGCTTAGGTTGGAGCACCGCTCACGGTCGGCCTTGTCACGCTCGACATCCTGCATGAACGACTCCCACACATCGTCGCCGGTCGAGCCGTCTTGTGCAGTCGCGGTGTTGGTCGGGGCGAGGGCGAGTGCGGCGGCGGCGGCAAGGCAGGCAGCGAGGGTAAGGATCGTCTTCATCGTCATGCTCCGCGATTCTGATCGTCTCGCAAAAAGAGGAGTGGTGCCGGCTGCAGGAGTCGAACCCGCGACCTACTGATTACAAATCAGCCGCTCTACCAACTGAGCTAAGCCGGCACGTCTTGCGATGATTTGCGCTTCTAACGCCTAACGTAGCGCATCTTCAAGTCCGAAGCGCAACGAGGTGCGCTTTGTCGACCGGAAGCGCGTCTAGGAAGCGCATCTAGAATGTGCTGAAGCGGTAAGAGACACTACCGAAGACGCCCAAGCGTTCGGTCTCGAAATCCTCGAGGTCAACTTCGGGGCTGCCTGTATTGACGAAGTCGACGACACCGCCCGTCTCCGCATACCAGTAGCGGACGCCGGCACCGAGTGTCCAATTGTCAGTCACGTCGACCTTAACCTCACCCTCGAGCTGGTAGCCCCATCCAGTGCCTTCGTGCTCGATGTTTGGCGTCCGGCCGAGATCGCGGCGGTAATGGTGGCTGTCCTCATTGACAAGATAGGCGACTGGGAGAATCGCGGCGTCGCCGCGGAAGGAAACGCGGTCAAACAGATATGCCGTGACTTCGGTGCCCAGTCGTACGGACGACCACATGGACTTGTTGTTGATGACCTCTGAGGTGAAGGGCAAGACGAGGGTGCCAGGGTCACCACAATAAAGACCGTCGACGTCGTCCCGATTGCAGCGCGCGCCATAGGCGTTCATCGATTCCTGCCAGAAGTTGAAGCCGACGAAGGGGCTGACAATGAGGTTGCCGCTATAGCCAACGTCAATGTCCTGGCCGAGGTCCAAGGTAAAGTACACGGAGCCTTCACCGTCGATCTCGCTATAGGTGTCGGAGAACTTCACCTGACCGGTGAAGAAGTCTTCGTCGTCAAGGCTGCCGCCGCCAAGCCAGCCACCACCGACGAAGCCCTTGAAGAAGGTGCCAGACTCGTTGCGCGTCGACATGAAGAACTCAAGTGCGTTCCCCGTCACGCCATCATAAGTGAGTGTTGAGGTGGGGCTGCCATAGAAATCAGGGGCCAGACGCGCCGAGTCGATATCGAAGCGGGTTGATCCCTCGCTCCACCAATAGCGTGTGCCAACTTCCCATTGGGGACGCGCATTGGCGTTCGGGGGAAGAGGGATGGCATAAGGGCGGGGGACTTCCACGGCATTTTCCAGCGGGCCGTATGTCTCGTTGACAGCCTGCGCGTTTGCCGCGTTTGCCAAACCGGCCGAAGCCAGCAGTGCAAGCCCTAGGCTCCTGAACGTCATCTCTTAGCCTCGCCCCTTCATGGATACCGTTTGGTACCCTGAAGTTGCAGCGCTTATGGTTAAGAGAGCCTTAAATGATGTCCCAAAAGGAAGCGAAAGTGGTCAGATCGCGCCTCAAGACGGCATGAGAGCTCTTGTGCTGAGAGATTGTGGCACCGCTATCGCGGCCCGGCGTTGCCCTGGGGCCGCTAGCGGCGCCGGCTTGCAAGCAGGCCCGCTGCGAATGCGACGACGAGCAGAGTCAAAGGCCCGACCTGATTCATGGCCTTGTTGACGCTCTGGTCGACCATGGCCAAGCCTTCAGCGGGGGCATTCACAAAGTCTGGTTGGTTCGGTCGCGGCTTGTGCAAACCTATCAGCAGAAGAACGACGCCGGTCACGGCCAAAAGGCCGGCGATCAGCCCTGCGGCGCCAAGCGGCGTGAAGTCATAGAGAAGCAACGCCTGGTAGCCGGCCACGAGGCCGAACGCGATGGCGAAGAGAAGGACCACGATAGCAGCCACAACGATCACGGCCCGTCGAACGGACTGTTCGACCGACTGCTTGATCCGAGCCCCGGTCTGCAATGAGGAGACCAGCGAAAGCGCGAGCCGCAGCATGGAGTTCTCCTAGCGGCGAGTCAGGATGCCGATGAGGAGGCCGAGCCCGGCTGCAATCGCGATAGCCTGCAGAGGGTTCTGCTTGATTGCTTCCTCGGCAGTTTCCTTCGTTTCCAAAGCCTTGTCCTGGGCCTGGTGCATGCCCTTTTCGGCGATGCGCCCCATGGTCGCGCTAATGTTCTGCATCTCGGCGCGGATGGCCTCGATCTGCTTGGCGAGTTCTTCCGTCTCGGTCTGCTGGGTCGCCATGTGAGGATACTCCTTCAAAAACGTTTGACGTGTGCCGCGGTTCTGTGGCGCGGGCCCCTGTGCAACTGTTCGGGTATACCATGACCACACATTTCTTGCGTGACTGTTGCGCAATCGGCGCACTCCCTCGATTGCCGGGACCTTTCGCTTCGTTTAGAGTCCGAAATCTTAATGGGGGTGCCTCTTAAGGGCACAAGAGGGACGACAAGCATGGCCGGGTTCAAATTGGGGTACGCGTTTGCGCTTGGCGCGAGCTTGCTTGCGGCTCTTGCGGTTGCACCCAGCGGTCTGGCGCAGGCCGGCGAGCAGGTTGAGATCATCACGAGCCGTGGCCTGTTCGGCTTTGGACATATGAAGCGGGTTACGGAAGCTCACTGCCTCGATCGCAACTATTGGTGGTTTTATAGGCCTTACACCACAGCCGGTGAAGACTTCCCCCGCTGTGAGCCCTATTTTCATTATTCCGATACGGGCGGCGGTTCAGGGAACGCGTGGGTCGACCGCGCGATGAAGTAGCGCCGTAGACGGCGACTTCGCAAAGTCTTTCCCTGTATTTTCGACGAAACTTTATTACAAGTTGCACTATTGTATCGTTTTGGGGCAGGTTTTAAACTTGTCTCAATGATTTTTCTTCTCTTAATTTCATAGAATTAACTTTAACGATACTTGGCTCACATACGTTCAGGTCTGTCAGTCGCGTCGTCTCCCCGAGGCCAGGCGCGGCTGCTCCGTAAGTTCCGAGTGGAGTACCAAAATGAAAATCCTGATGACTGCCGTTTTCGCCGCGGTCGTGGCCGTCGGCTTAAGCCTGGCATCCGCGCCAGAGGCCGAGGCGGGAGGCTGCGCGGCAGCTCATGGCTGTAGCGCCCAAGTGCTCGTGCCAACGCCTCAGCCGATTCCGCTTCGGCGGGGCTGGCGCCGGGCGCGTATTGGCGCAGCCCCTTGTGTGGCGCCGTGTGCCGCCCGGCCAGCCGTGGTCGCACCGGCTGCGCCTTGTGTTGCGCCATGCCGCGCGCCGGGGCCAAGGGCCTATTTCTATCGGTCACCAAACTACTACGCCAACTACACCCAGCCCGCTTATGGCGGTAGCTGCAACCTTGGCCCAGGCAATTGCTATTGGCGCCGAAACTGTTGGTACGACTCGTTTGGCCGCCGCTTTTGCGGCTAGAGATTTCGAGCTTCCAGTGCGTACTGGTTGATTCCCGGACGCGAGGGGGAAGGTGTGAGAGCGCCGTCCCCCTTTCGTTCGTCTGGCTCTAAGCCCCTTTCACTTGAGCCCAATGAAGAGCAATTGCCGCCGCATTGGAGACGTTTAGGCTCGCCAGGGCGTTCGCGGTGGAGATTCGGCAGAGCATGTCACAGTGTTCGCGCGTCAATTGCCGCAAGCCCCGGCCTTCGGCTCCGAGCACTATGGCAAGCGGGTAGGTGAGTTGCACTGCTTCCAGCGCAGCATCGGCCTCCTCCGCCATGCCCAACCGGGTTACCCCGCTATCTCCGAGTTCCGTCAATGCTTCAGCCAGGTTCCGAACCTGCACGATCGGAACAAGGTCGAGAGCGCCGCTTGCGGACTTTGCCAGCACGCCGCCGAGGGGAGGGCTGTGCCGCTGGGTCATGACCAGCCCTTTGGCGCCAAAAGCTGCTGCCGATCGGAGAGCCGCTCCCACATTGTGGGGGTCCGTGACCTGGTCCAGCACCAGAACCGTGCCGGACAAGTCCAGGTCTTCAAGGGTCAGCGAATCGAGTGGCCCGGCTTCAAGAAGAACGCCTTGATGAACCGTGTCGGCCCCAAGTTGTCGGTCGAGAGCCTTCGGCAGCACGCGGTCCGGTTCTAGGCCGCGCTTGGCGATGAGCGGCGCAAGCTTGAATGCGGCGTTCTCCGTCGCCTGCATCGCGTAAACGGGGCGCTTCTCATTGGTAAGGGCCGCCTCAACAGCGTGGATGCCGAAGAGCTGAACCCGGTCAGAATCGCGATTTCTTGACGGTTTCCGGCTCCGATGCGCTCCGCGACGGCTAGCGGATTTGGGCTGCCGTGTTTTTTGTTGAGCCATAGTCGACGGACTTTCCGCTGAGATAATCGGGGGTCGGGTAAAGCCCTAGCATAAATCCCAAGGATTCCAGGCTCTCGCTCCTGATTTACAGTTGACAGGGACCGCCTGGCTACTCATAAACAGCGGCTATTGCGGACCCTGCCGGCCGACGGCGGGGTGTTTTTGCTTGGTTAAAATCACCAGTCATTCCATCTGACGCTCTTGATTTATGGAGGGGTGCCCGAGTGGCTAAAGGGGACGGGCTGTAAACCCGTTGGCTATGCCTACGTTGGTTCGAATCCAACCCCCTCCACCACCGCTCTGTGGAGCCAGAGGATGACGGTCGCGGGTGTAGCTCAATGGTAGAGCAGCAGCCTTCCAAGCTGACGATGAGGGTTCGATTCCCTTCACCCGCTCCATAGCTTAGGCACTGAGCCTATTGGTTTGATTGTTGAATTTGGTTTTAGGACGACGAGGACGATAGGAGTGTAGCTCAACTGGCTAGAGCACCGGTCTCCAAAACCGGGGGTTGGGGGTTCGAGTCCCTCCACTCCTGCCACGCGGAGAAACGGGGTAGCGGCAGCAAAGAGCGCGCAAGACTGGGTTGAAACGCGAGGCAGGGCGAAGGGGCCCTGTGAGTTAAGAACAGAGATGGCGAGAACAAATCCATTTGAGTTTCTTCAGCAGGTGCGCACCGAGGTGTCGAAAGTCACCTGGCCGACCCGCCGCGAGACGATCATCACCACGATCATGGTGGTCATCATGTCGATCATCGCGGCCATCTTCTTTCTCGGTGTCGACTGGGTGCTCGGCAATATCGTCCAGTTGATTCTCGGCATCAGGTTTTTCTAGGAGGTCGAAGCTTTAGTCCGATGACTATGCGCTGGTACATCGTCCACGCCTACTCGAACTTCGAGCGAAAGGTTGCCGAGTCCATCAAGGAGCGGGCCGACTCCGCGGGGCTCGGAGAGCAATTCGCCGAAGTGCTTGTCCCGATGGAAGAGGTTGTGGAAATGCGGCGTGGCCGGAAGGTGGCGTCGGAGCGAAAGTTCTTTCCGGGTTATGTGCTTGTGAAGATGGAGCTCAGTGACGAGACCTACCATCTCATCAAGGATACGCCGAAAGTGACCGGCTTCTTGGGCACGGACAATAAGCCCATTCCGATCACTGAGGAGGAGGCGGGCCGCATCCTCCAGCAGGTTCAGGAAGGTGTGGAGCGGCCGAAGCCCTCCGTGACCTTCGAAATCGGCGAGCAGGTGCGTGTTGCCGATGGTCCCTTCGCGTCCTTCAACGGCCTCGTGGAAGAGGTGGATGAAGAGCGGGCGCGGCTCAAGGTTGCGGTTTCGATCTTCGGCCGGGCAACGCCGGTGGAACTTGAATACGCGCAGGTGGAAAAACTCTAACGAGCGCGCCGGTTGTCGAAAGCGCGCGAAACGTGAAACGCAGGACGTACTGGGATGGCGAAGAAGATTGACGGTTACATTAAGCTGCAGGTGCCGGCAGGGCAGGCGAATCCCTCGCCGCCGATCGGGCCGGCGCTTGGTCAGCGCGGCGTGAACATTCAGGAGTTCTGCAAGACCTTCAATGCGGCGACGCAGAAGATCGAGCCCGGGTCTCCGATCCCGACGGTGATTACGGTCTATTCGGATCGTTCGTTCACCTTCGAGACGAAGACGCCGCCGGCATCTTATCTGCTGAAGAAGGCCGCGAAGACCAAGAGCGGCTCTAAAGAACCTGGCCGCGCTGTTGCTGGCAAAGTCACGCAGGATCAGCTGCGCGAGATCGCCGAGACGAAGATGCAGGATTTGAATGCCAACTCTGTCGAGCAGGCGATGAAGATCATCGCTGGGTCCGCCCGCTCGATGGGTCTTGAGGTTCAGGAGTAGAGATCATGAGCAAGCCCGGTAAGAGGTTTCGCGCTGCGGCCGATACGGTCGACAACGACAAGCTCTATGGCGTCGAAGAGGCGGTCAAGCTGGTCAAGGGCGCCGCGAAAGCCAAGTTTGACGAGACGGTGGAAGTCGCCATGAACCTTGGCGTCGATCCGCGTCATGCGGACCAAATGGTGCGTGGCGTGTGCCAATTGCCCCATGGTTCGGGGCGCAAGGTTCGCGTCGGCGTGTTTGCCAAGGGTGACAAGGCCGAGGAAGCCAAGAAGGCCGGTGCAGAGGTCGTTGGCGCTGAGGATCTCGTCGAGCAGGTGCAGAAGGGTACGATCGATTTCGACCGTTGCATTGCCACGCCTGACATGATGCCGCTCGTTGGCCGCCTCGGTAAGGTGCTAGGCCCGCGTGGTCTGATGCCGAATCCGAAAGTCGGCACCGTGACCACGGATGTCGCCGCGGCCGTGCAGGCGGCCAAGGGTGGCGCCGTCGAGTTTCGTGTCGAGAAAGCTGGTGTCATTCACGCCGGCGTCGGCAAGGCAAGCTTTAGCGAGGAAGCGCTGGCCGATAATATTCGCGCCTTCGCCAATGCAGTGATCAAGGCCAAGCCGTCCGGTGCAAAGGGAACCTTCGTGAAGAAGATTGCCGTGACCTCCACCATGGGGCCTGGCGTGAAGATTGAGCCCGCTAGTTTCGGCGGCGCTTAGTCAAAAGAGTTTCGGGACGCGTTGTCCCGAAGGGCCGAGCGGTTCGCCGCGCGGTCCAAACCTGTCCGAGATTGCAGGTGTGGGAAACCGCTTAAGCTCCCGAATTCACTTTGAGGGGCCTGCATGAGACGGGAGACAAACGTTTCGAGGGGTTTGGGATGTCCGAAAGGGCGATGCCAAACCCGGAAGATCGGTTGAACCTCGTATGTGGCTCACGCGCGTTTTTGCGTGAACGAGCGGGACAGGCAACAGAGCGCCGCGACGGATCGCGGGGCGGCTTCCTTGCCGTATCCCGCAAGTGTCGTGGCTCAGTGTGGCCTAAGCCCGCTACGGCTCTTGCTCTTTGGCAGCGCCTTCGCGGGTTTGAAAGAACGGAGTGAGCATGGAAAGAGCTGAAAAGCGCGAAGTTGTATCGGCGCTTAGCGATGTCTTCGCCAATACCGGCGTGGTCGTCGTGGCTCACTATGCGGGTCTTTCGGTGTCCGAAATGACTAAGCTGCGCAGCGACATGAGAGAAGCTGGCGGTTCGGTCAAGGTGGCGAAGAACAGACTCGTAAAGCTCGCGCTGGAAGGAACCGACGCCCAGGGGATTTCGGATCTCATGGCAGGGCCGACTTGCCTCGCCTATTCCGATGACCCGATTGCGGCGCCGAAGGTGGCTGTCAAATTCGCCAAGGGAAACGAGAAATTCGTGATCCTCGGCGGTGCGATGGGCGCCACGGTTCTCGATGCCAAGGGGGTGAGTTCGCTAGCGGACTTGCCGTCGCTCGATGAATTGCGTGGAAAGCTGGTGGGTCTGCTTCAGGCGCCGGCGGGCAAGATCGCCCGTACGGTCAGCGCACCTGCCTCACAGCTCGCGCGGGTCTTCAGCGCCTATGGTTCGAAGGACGCAGCGTAGGCCTTTGACGACATACATCCAAACACAAGAGTTGAACGTACGAGGATAACGAAATGGCAGATCTTCAGAAAATTGCAGACGATCTTTCGAGCCTGACAGTGCTCGAAGCGGCCGAGCTGGCCAAGATTCTCGAGGAGAAGTGGGGCGTGTCCGCCGCAGCGCCGGTTGCTGTGGCCGCGGTTGCTGGCGGCGCTGGCGGCGACGCGGGCGCGGCCGAGGAGAAGGACGAATTCGACGTCGTTCTCACCGGTGCAGGCGACAAGAAAATCAACGTCATCAAGGAAGTGCGCGCAATTACCAGCCTCGGCCTTAAGGAGGCCAAGGACCTGGTCGAAGGTGCGCCGAAGCCGGTCAAGGAAGGCGTTGCCAAGGACGAGGCCGAGAAGATCAAGAAGCAGCTTGAGGACGCCGGTGCGTCCGTCGAGCTCAAGTAGACTTGAGTTGAAGCTTGGGTTGAAGGAAGCCTGGAAAGTCCCCATTTAATAGGGTCGGCCTAGGCTTCTAACCCATCTGTATTCGTGTGACGTGACAGTTCCCCTGAGTTTCCGCCCAGGCGGGGGTTGAGGAGAGCGGTCGCGGCGAGCTTTGAGAGGACCACATGGCGCAAACGAACGGTCACAAGCGATATCGGAAATTCTTCGGCCACATCACGGAAGTGGCCGAGATGCCGAACCTCATCGAGGTTCAGAAGCAGTCTTACGATCAGTTCCTCATGGTGGAAGAGCCGGAAGGCGGCCGCGGGGACGAGGGGCTGCAGTCCGTGTTTCGTTCTGTGTTTCCGATCAAGGACTTCGGCGAGCGGGCTCAGCTGGAGTTTGTGCGCTATGCATTCGAAGCGCCGAAATACGACGTTGAAGAGTGCCAGCAGCGCGACATGACTTATGCAGCGCCGCTGAAGGTTACGCTGCGTCTCATCGTTTTCGATGTGAACGAAGAAACCGGCGCGCGCTCTGTGAAGGACATCAAGGAGCAGGACGTTTACATGGGCGACATGCCGCTGATGACGTCGAACGGAACGTTCGTCATCAATGGCACTGAGCGCGTGATCGTCTCGCAGATGCACCGGTCGCCAGGTGTGTTTTTCGACCACGATCGTGGCAAGACGCATTCTTCAGGCAAGCTCCTGTTCGCGGCGCGCATCATTCCCTATCGCGGATCCTGGCTCGACTTTGAGTTTGACGCCAAAGACATCGTTCACGTCCGCATCGACCGGCGCCGTAAGCTGCCGGTGACAACGCTGCTTTATGCGTTGGGCCTAGATGACGAAGAGATTTTGTCCACGTTCTACGATCGGATCACGCTGAAGGCGGCGAAGAATGGCTGGAAGATGCCGTTCAATGCGGAGCGGATGCGCGGCATCAAGCCGTCCACGGATCTCGTCGATGCGAAGACCGGCAAGGTCGCCATCGAGGCTGGTCGCAAGATCACAGCGCGCCTGGCGCGGAAGCTTTCCGAGGAAGGTCTGAAGGAGCTGTTGGTCCAGGACGAGGATCTGTTTGGCCGGTATCTCGCCGAGGACATCATGAATATGGAGTCTGGCGAGATTTATGGCGAGGCTGGAGAGGAGATCGACGAGAAGCTGCTGGAGACTCTGAAGGAGCTCAAGCTCAAAGAGATCCCAATTCTCGACATCGACCACGTCAACGTGGGCGCCTTCATCCGCAACACACTTGCGGTCGATAAGAACTCCAACACGGACGAGGCGCTGCTCGATGTTTACCGGGTGATGCGCCCAGGTGAGCCGCCGACCCCCGAAGCCGCACAAAACCTATTCAACGGCATCTTCTTCGACGCCGAACGCTACGACCTCTCCTCGGTCGGGCGTGTGAAGATGAACATGCGCCTCGATCTCGATGCGCCCGACACGATGCGCACGCTGCGTAAGGAGGACATCCTTGCGGTCATTAAGACTCTCGTGGGCCTGCGCGACGGTAAGGGCGAAATCGACGACATCGACCATCTCGGTAACCGGCGTGTACGTTCGGTCGGTGAGCTGATGGAGAACCAGTACCGGGTCGGCCTGTTGCGCATGGAACGCGCGATCAAGGAGCGTATGAGCTCTGTCGATATCGATACGGTCATGCCCCAAGACCTCATCAACGCGAAGCCCGCGGCTGCTGCCGTGCGTGAGTTCTTCGGGTCGTCGCAGCTGTCGCAGTTCATGGACCAGACGAACCCGCTTTCCGAGATCACCCACAAGCGACGCTTGTCAGCGCTTGGGCCGGGCGGTCTAACCCGCGAGCGTGCAGGGTTCGAGGTGCGCGACGTCCATCCGACGCACTATGGCCGGATCTGCCCCATCGAGACGCCGGAAGGTCCGAATATCGGCCTGATCAACTCGCTCGCCACCTTCGCGCGGGTGAACAAGTACGGCTTCATCGAGAGCCCGTACCGGCGCGTGGTGAAGGGCAAAGTCACGGACGAGGTCGTGTACCTGTCCGCCATGGAAGAGGCCCGCTACATCATCGCCCAGGCGAACGCGGCGCTGAAGAACGATGGCAGCTTCGAAGAGGATCTTATTGTCTGCCGTCACGCGGGCGACGTTGAGCTGTACCCGCGGGAACGTGTGGATCTCATCGACGTGTCGCCCAAGCAGCTCGTGTCGGTTGCAGCGGCGCTGATCCCATTCCTTGAGAACGACGATGCGAACCGCGCTCTCATGGGCTCGAACATGCAGCGTCAGGCTGTGCCCTTGCTCATGGCGGAAGCGCCGCTGGTGGGTACCGGCATGGAATCCGTCGTGGCGCGCGACTCAGGCGCCGCTATTAGTGCGCGCCGGACCGGCGTGGTCGATCAGGTCGACGCGACCCGTATCGTTATCCGGGCGACGGAAGAGACCGACCCATCGAAGTCGGGCGTCGACATCTATAACCTGCGCAAGTTCCAGCGTTCGAACCAAAACACCTGCATCAACCAGCGGCCGCTGGTGCGTGTGGGCGATGCCATTCAGGTCGGCGAGATCATCGCTGACGGGCCGTCGACCGACCTTGGTGAGCTTGCGCTCGGTAAGAACGTGCTCGTCGCCTTCATGCCGTGGATGGGCTACAACTTCGAGGATTCTATCCTTATCTCCGAGCGCGTCGTACGTGATGACGTCTTCACCTCGATCCATATCGAAGAGTTCGAGGTCATGGCGCGCGACACCAAGCTCGGACCGGAGGAAATCACGCGCGACATTCCAAACGTCTCCGAAGAGGCTCTGAAGAACCTCGACGAAGCGGGCATCGTCTATATCGGCGCCGAAGTGCAGCCGGGCGACATCCTTGTCGGCAAGATCACGCCAAAGGGCGAAAGCCCGATGACCCCGGAAGAGAAGCTCCTGCGCGCGATCTTCGGCGAAAAGGCGTCCGACGTGCGCGACACCTCGCTGAAGTTGCCGCCGGGTGTGGCGGGAACGGTCGTCGAAGTTCGGGTGTTCAACCGCCACGGCATCGAGAAAGACGAGCGCGCGATGGCGATTGAGCGGGAGGAGATCGAGCGTCTTGCGAAGGACCGCGACGACGAAATGGCGATCCTGGATCGCAACGTCTACACGCGCCTACGCGACGTGCTGCTCCACAAGATCGTCGCCAAGGGACCGAAGGCAGTCAAGAAGGACGCCAAGCTCACCGAGGCGATGCTGGATGATATCCCGCGCAGCCAGTGGTGGGAAATCGCGCTCAAGAATGAGAAGGCGATGAGCGAGGTCGAGGCCATCGGCCGTCAGTACGATGAAGCCAAGAAGCGCCTTGAGCAACGCTTCGTCGATAAGGTCGACAAGCTGCAGCGCGGCGATGAGCTGCCGCCGGGCGTCATGAAGATGGTCAAGGTCTTTGTCGCCGTGAAGCGTAAGATCCAGCCGGGTGACAAGATGGCTGGCCGTCACGGCAACAAGGGCGTGATCTCACAGATCGTGCCCGTCGAAGACATGCCTTATCTCGAAGACGGTCAGGCCGTTGATATCGTGCTGAATCCGCTCGGCGTGCCGAGCCGAATGAATGTCGGTCAGATTCTCGAGACCCATCTGGGCTGGGCCTGTCGTGGGCTTGGCGAGAAGATCGGCCAGGCTCTTGAGGAGTATTACGAGACCAGCAAGCAGAAGCCGGTGAAGGATCTGTTGAAGACAATCTATGGCTCCGACAAAGCTGTTACGGGCTTGGCGGATGATCAGTTGATCCAAGTCAGCGAGAGCCTTGCTCGAGGCGTTCCGGTTGCAACGCCGGTTTTCGATGGTGCGCATGAAGCCGACGTTTCGGATCTCCTCGAAGTCGCAGGCTACGACCCATCCGGCCAGGTGACACTATATGACGGCCGTTCCGGCGAGCCTTTCGAACGTAAGGTGACTGTCGGCTACATCTATATGCTGAAGCTGCATCACCTTGTGGACGACAAGATTCATGCCCGTTCGATCGGTCCTTACAGCCTGGTGACCCAGCAGCCGTTGGGCGGTAAGGCGCAGTTTGGTGGCCAGCGGTTCGGTGAAATGGAGGTGTGGGCGCTCGAGGCTTACGGCGCTGCGTACACGCTTCAGGAAATGCTGACCGTGAAGTCGGACGATGTCGCGGGCCGCACCAAGGTCTACGAAGCAATCGTTCGGGGCGATGATACGTTTGAGGCCGGTATCCCGGAATCGTTCAACGTGCTCGTCAAGGAAATGCGTGCATTGGGACTGAACGTCGAACTGGTTCAGCCGAAGCCGGATGAAGCGCAACCGCAAGCCATGCAGTTGCCCAAGCCGGCTGCGGAGTAGGTGTGAAGCCCAGCGGCTTCGAAACGGACCAGTTGTAGACAACCGAAGGGCGGCGGCCCCGCCCATTTGGAGACAAGCAGAATGAACCAAGATCTCGCGAACCTGTTCAACCCGCAGACTCCGCAGCAGAATTTCGATCAGATCCAGATCGGCATTGCGAGCCCGGAAAAGATCCTGTCGTGGTCATACGGGGAGATCAAGAAGCCTGAGACGATCAACTACCGGACGTTCAAGCCCGAGCGGGACGGCCTGTTCTGCGCGCGCATTTTCGGTCCGGTGAAGGACTACGAATGCTTGTGCGGGAAGTACAAGCGCATGAAGTACAAGGGCGTTATCTGCGAGAAGTGCGGCGTCGAAGTCACGCTGGCCAAGGTGCGCCGCGAGCGCATGGGCCATATCGAGCTCGCAGCGCCTGTCGCCCATATCTGGTTCTTGAAGTCGCTCCCGTCTCGGATCGGTCTTCTCCTGGATATGACGCTGAAGGACCTTGAGCGCGTCCTGTACTTCGAGAACTACATTGTGTTGGAGCCGGGCCTCACCTCGCTCAAGCCGCTGCAGCTGCTGTCCGAAGAAGAGTACATGCAGGCGCAGGACGATTTCGGCGAGGACTCCTTTACGGCCGGTATCGGCGCTGAGGCGATCCGTGAGCTGCTCAAGGGGCTCGATCTCGAGAAGATCGCGGCGGACCTCCGTGTCGAGATTGCTGAGGCGACAACTGAGCTGAAGCCGAAGAAGCTGGCCAAGCGTCTGAAGGTGGTTGAGGCCTTTATCCAATCGGGCAACCGGCCAGAGTGGATGATTCTCACGGTCGTACCGGTCATTCCGCCGGAGCTGCGCCCGCTCGTGCCGCTCGATGGCGGCCGGTTCGCCACATCGGATCTGAACGACCTCTACCGCCGTGTCATCAACCGGAACAACCGTCTGAAGCGGCTGATGGAGCTGCGTGCGCCGGATATCATCATCCGGAATGAGAAGCGCATGCTGCAGGAGGCTGTCGACGCGCTGTTCGATAATGGCCGCCGCGGCCGCGTCATCACGGGCGCCAACAAGCGTCCGCTGAAGTCGCTTGCCGACATGCTCAAAGGTAAGCAGGGCCGGTTCCGCCAGAACCTACTCGGCAAGCGTGTCGACTATTCGGGCCGTTCGGTTATCGTGGTCGGCCCCGATCTGATGCTGCATCAGTGTGGTCTGCCGAAGAAGATGGCGCTCGAGCTGTTCAAGCCGTTCATCTATTCGCGGCTGGACGCGAAAGGTCATGCTTCGACCGTAAAGCAAGCCAAGAAGCTTGTGGAGAAGGAGAAGCCCGAAGTTTGGGATATCCTCGATGAGGTGATCCGCGAGCACCCGGTCATGCTGAACCGTGCTCCGACTCTGCACCGTTTGGGCATTCAGGCCTTTGAGCCGAAGCTCATCGAAGGGAAGGCCATCCAGCTGCATCCGCTGGTCTGCGCGGCGTTTAATGCCGACTTCGACGGCGACCAGATGGCCGTGCACGTTCCGCTGTCGCTTGAGGCGCAGCTGGAAGCGCGTGTGCTGATGATGTCTACCAACAACATCCTGCATCCGGCCAACGGTTCGCCGATCATTGTGCCGTCCCAGGACATCGTGCTTGGGCTGTACTACCTGTCGCTCGTCATGGACAATGAGCCAGGCGAGGGCATGATCTTTGGCGATGTTGCTGAGATCCATCACGCGCTTGATTCAGGCGCCGTGACGCTGCACGCGAAGGTCAAGGGCCGCTACATCACCAAGGACGAGAACGGCAATTGGGTCGCGTATATCTACGACACGACACCGGGCCGCATGCTACTTGGCGAGCTGTTGCCGCGCCGGGCGGAAGTTAGCTTCGACTTCGTCAATCAGCTTCTGACGAAGAAGGCGATCTCCAAGATGATCGATGTCGTTTACCGCCACTGCGGTCAAAAGGAGACAGTCATCTTCTGCGACAAGATCATGGGGCTTGGGTTCCGCTATGCGTGCCAGGCCGGCATCTCGTTCGGCAAGGACGACATGGTGATCCCCGAGACCAAGGACGACATCATCCACAAGACGACCGAGCTCGTACGCGAGTATGAGCAACAGTACAATGACGGTCTGATCACCCGTGGCGAGAAGTACAACAAGGTTGTCGATACCTGGACGGAGTGTACGGAACTCGTCGCGAAGGAAATGATGAAGCGCATTTCCTCGGTACAAGTCGACGAGGAGACCGGCCGCGAAAAGCCGATCAACTAGATCTACATGATGTCTCACTCAGGGGCACGTGGGTCGCCGGCCCAGATGAAGCAGCTCGCCGGGATGCGCGGTCTGATGACCAAGCCGTCGGGTGAGATTATCGAGACGCCGATTATCTCGAACTTCAAGGAAGGCTTGACCGTGATGGAGTACTTCAACTCCACGCACGGCGCCCGCAAGGGTCTTGCCGATACCGCCTTGAAGACGGCGAACTCCGGTTACCTGACGCGTCGTCTCGTCGACGTGGCGCAGGACTGCATCGTGACCGAAGACGATTGCGGCACCGAGGGCGGTATTACCGTTCGTCCGATCCTCGATGCTGGTGAAGTCACCGTCTCGCTTGGCCAGCGCGTGCTGGGCCGGACGGCGGCCGATCAGGTCAGAAACCCTGCGACGGGTGATGTGCTCGTTGAGCGGGGTGAGTTGATTGAGGAAGAGCATGTCGACGCCATTGAGAATGCGCGCGTCCAAGAGATTCGTGTGCGTTCGGCGCTGACGTGCGAAACCCGCAATGGCATCTGCGCCAAGTGCTACGGCCGCGATTTGGCCCGGGGCACGCCTGTGAATATGGGCGAGGCTGTGGGTGTTATCGCCGCGCAGTCGATTGGTGAACCTGGTACGCAGCTTACGATGCGAACGTTCCACTTGGGCGGTATCGCTAGCTCGAAAGTGGTGGACCAGTCTTCGCTCGAGTCGGCTTACGACGGTACCGTGAAGATCAAGCAGCGCAATGTCGTTGAAGACTCTCAAGGGCGCCACATGGTCATGAGCCGGAACACGGCCATCGTGATTGTGGACGACGAAGGGACAGAGCTCGCGACCCATCGCCTGCCTTACGGTACGCATTTGCGTGTCGACGAGGGCGACAAGGTCAAGCGGGGCGATCGTCTCGCCGAGTGGGATCCCTACACGCGGCCGATCCTCACCGAGATCGAGGGTAAGGTCGAGTTTGAGGATTTGGTCGAGGGCGTCTCCATGTCGGAGCAGCGCGACGAGTCGACCGGTATCACCAATAGCGTGATCATCGACTGGCGTGCGTCGCCGCGTGGCGTCGATCTTCGGCCAGCCATGTCGATCAAGGACAAGAAGGGCGAAATCGGCAAGCTCTCGCGTGGTGGCGATGCCCGCTACCTGCTGCCGGTGGATGCGGTCTTGTCGGTCGAGTCGGGCAGTGATGTGAAGGCCGGCGACGTGTTGGCCCGTATCCCGATGGAAAGCGCTAAGACTCGCGATATTACGGGTGGTCTGCCGCGTGTTGCCGAGCTGTTCGAGGCACGGCGTCCGAAGGATCACGCGATCATCGCCGAGGTCTCGGGTATCGTGCAGCTTGGTCGCGACTACAAGAACAAGCGGCGGATCAGCATCGTACCCGACGAGGACGGCGCCGATCCGGTGGAGTTCCTGATCCCCAAGGGTCGCCATTTGACGGTGCAGGAGGGCGATCGGATCGAGAAGGGCGAGTACCTGCTCGATGGGCACCCAGCACCGCACGATATCCTGGCCATTAAGGGTGTCGAGGAGTTGGCCAACTATCTCGTGAATGAGATTCAGGAGGTCTACCGGCTCCAAGGCGTGCCGATCAACGACAAGCATATTGAAGTGATCGTCAGCCAGATGCTTAAGAAGATCGAGATCGACGATCCTGGCGATTCCGAGTTCCTGAAGGGCGAGCAGGTCGACCGCATCGACTTCGAAGATGCCAACCTGGCGGTGGAAGCAGCCGGTGGCAAGAAGGCCGAAGGCCAGCACGTTCTGCTTGGTATTACGAAGGCGAGCCTTCAGACCCGGTCGTTCATTTCGGCGGCCTCGGTCCAGGAGACTACACGCGTCCTCACGGATGCGGCGGTCAATGGGAAGAAGGATACGCTGGAAGGCCTTAAGGAGAATGTCATTGTCGGACGGCTCATTCCGGCCGGTACGGGTGGCATGCTTTCGCGCCTCAACCGGATCGCCACGCATCGTGACGAGCTCATTCTTGAGGAGCGTCAGCGCTCGGCGCAGGAGGCTCTAGCGACGGCCGGTGAGGCTGTCCCTGAGGATGACGCGGAGGTTGAGGCAGTGCCAGAGGACGCCTCTGACGGTGCTTCGGCCTAAGGCCAATGGAAGATATGGGGGGCCAAGCGGCAAAACCGGCAAAAAACGGTGCTTGGCCCTCGATTTCAGGTGCTTGTACCCTTGACGTTTCGAGAAATGGCCTGATACAACGCGGCCACTTTTAGCGGCAGGCGGTAGCCCACCGAAAGGATGCCTATTGGGAGCTAATCCCCGTGGGCGCGGGTTAGACGCTGCCGGACTAACCGGGATCAAATCGGGGTCATGATCTTGGGGGATTCCCTCAAGATCCTCTGCATTAGGCGCTGAAGAACGCGAGGTATGACTCGCAGCTTCAGCTCTTGTGTTTTGGGCAATCCGCGCAGCTCGGTAATGGGCGTGGTCGCCTACATGGTTTTGGGCGTGATTGCCCAGGGATGAATGAGGCGGTTTCGCCGTCGCAAATGATTGGACGCTAGGGCTGCTATGCCAACGATTCAGCAATTGATCCGGAAGCCGCGCAAGGTTCCGGTGAAGCGCAACAAGGTGCCGGCCATGCAGGCCTGCCCGCAGAAGCGGGGGGTTTGCACCCGCGTTTACACCACGACACCGAAGAAGCCGAACTCGGCTCTCCGGAAGGTCGCTCGCGTGCGCCTGACCAACCAGCAGGAAGTGACGAGCTACATCCCAGGTGAGGGTCACAATCTCCAGGAGCACTCCGTGGTGATGATCCGTGGCGGCCGTGTGAAGGATCTTCCAGGCGTGCGCTACCACATCATTC
The DNA here is from genome assembly GCA_039177935.1 of Pseudomonadota bacterium. Classification (GTDB taxonomy): domain Bacteria; phylum Pseudomonadota; class Alphaproteobacteria; order Rhizobiales; family Methyloligellaceae; genus Methyloceanibacter. The sequence goes on from JBCDFN010000001.1 coordinate 374,320, forward strand.
GCGGCGTACTCGACACGCAAGGCGTTAGCGCCCGTCGTCAGCGGCGCTCGAAATACGGAGCCAAGCGGCCCAAGTAGTGGGGCGCTTTTTTGGTTTTTAAGGAACGGATTGAAGCGATATGTCCAGGCGGCACAAAGCTGATAAGCGGGAGATCATTCCCGATCCCAAGTTCGGGGATCAGGTGCTCACCAAGTTCATGAACTCCATCATGCTGGACGGCAAGAAGTCTGCCGCCGAGCGGATCGTTTATGGCGCGCTCGACCAGATGGAAGAGAAGGTCAAGCAGAACCCGATCGAACTGTTCCATCAGGCTTTGCAGAACGTTATGCCGGCAATCGAGGTGCGTTCCCGCCGTGTTGGCGGCGCAACCTATCAGGTCCCTGTCGAGGTGCGCGTCGACCGCCGCCAGGCCCTTGCCATTCGTTGGATTATCGCCGCTGCCCGCGGCCGCAACGAGAACACGATGGTCGAGCGGCTGTCGGGTGAACTTCTCGATGCCGTGAACAATCGCGGATCGGCCGTTAAGAAGCGCGAAGACACGCACCGGATGGCCGAGGCCAACCGCGCCTTCTCGCACTATCGCTGGTAACCGTCTCAAGGAACTCGAACGATGACCCGCAAGACGCCGCTTAAGGACTACCGCAACATCGGTATCATGGCGCATATCGATGCCGGTAAGACCACCACGACAGAGCGCGTGCTGTACTACACCGGTAAGAGCCACAAAATTGGCGAAGTGCATGATGGCGCGGCCACCATGGACTGGATGGAGCAGGAACAGGAACGCGGCATTACCATTACGTCGGCTGCGACAACCGCGTTCTGGAACAACAAGCGCATCAATATTATCGACACGCCCGGCCACGTGGACTTCACCATTGAGGTTGAGCGGTCCTTGCGCGTGCTCGACGGCGCGGTTGCGCTACTCGATGCTAACCAGGGTGTAGAGCCGCAGACCGAGACGGTTTGGCGTCAGGCCGACAAGTACGAAGTGCCGCGCATGATCTTCGTCAATAAGATGGACAAGATCGGTGCCGACTTCTTTATGTCGCTTGAGACGATCAAGGAGCGCCTTGGCGCTAACCCTCTGGTCATTCAGTTGCCGATCGGTTCGGAGTCGGATTTCGCTGGTATTGTCGACCTCGTCCGCATGAAGGCAGTCATTTGGGATGATGAGTCTCTTGGCGCTACCTTCCATGACGAGGACATCCCGGCCGACCTTCAGGAAAAGGCTCAGGAATACCGCGATGCGCTCATCGAGCAGGCCGTCGAAGTCGACGAGGCTGCGATGGAGGCCTATCTCGAGGGTGAGGAAATCTCCGAGGAGAAGTTGAAGGAGCTGATCCGTAAAGGCACTTGCGGTCTTGAGTTTATCCCGGTGCTGTGTGGTTCCGCGTTCAAGAACAAGGGTGTGCAGCCGCTTCTCGATGCTGTGGTTGACTACCTTCCGTCTCCGCTTGACGTGCCGGCGATCAAGGCCATTGACGTCAAGACAGAAGAAGAGGTCGATCGTCCGGCGTCCGACGATGCACCGTTGTCAATTCTGGCCTTTAAGATCATGAATGACCCGTTTGTGGGTTCGCTCACCTTCTGCCGTGTTTATTCGGGGAAGGTGGAGTCCGGCCAGACCCTCACCAACACGGTGAAGGAGAAGAAGGAGCGGATCGGCCGTATGCTGCTGATGCACTCCAATGACCGTGAAGACATCAAGGAAGCCTATGCCGGCGACATCGTTGCTATTGCGGGCCTGAAGGACACGACGACCGGGGACACGCTTTGCGATCCGACAAAGCCGGTGATCCTCGAGCGAATGGAGTTTCCTGATCCCGTGATCGAGGTTGCGGTGGAGCCCAAGACCAAGGGCGACCAGGAAAAGCTTGGTGTGGCGCTCAACTGCCTTGCGCAGGAAGATCCGTCCTTCCGCGTGACGGTCGATCATGAGTCCGGTCAGACCATCATTAAGGGCATGGGTGAACTTCACCTCGACATCCTTGTTGATCGCATGAAGCGTGAATTCAAGGTCGAGGCGAATGTAGGTGCTCCGCAGGTTGCGTATCGTGAGACGCTCACCAAGCCGGCGGATGTTGACTACACCCATAAGAAGCAGACTGGCGGTTCCGGCCAGTTCGCGCGCGTTAAGATGGAGATCGAGCCAGCGGAAGCGGGCGATGGCTTCATCTTCGAGAACAAGGTCGTCGGTGGTAATGTGCCGAAGGAGTTTATCCCCGGTGTCGAAAAGGGCGTTCGGAGCGTCATCGACGCAGGGATCCTCGCCGGCTTCCCGATCCTTGACGTAAAGTGCACGTTGGTTGACGGCGCGTCGCATGACGTCGACTCGTCCGTCATGGCGTTCGAGATCGCCTCCCGCGCGGCCTTCCGTGAAGCAGCCCAAAAGGCTTCGCCGAAACTGCTTGAGCCAATGATGAAGGTTGAAGTGGTGACGCCGGAAGAATATGTGGGAGGTATCATTGGCGATCTTACGAGCCGCCGCGGTCAAGTCCGAGGTCAGGAGCCTCGGGGCAACGCGACGGTCATTAACGCCATGGTCCCGCTAGCCAACATGTTTGGTTATGTGAACACGCTGCGTTCCATGAGTCAGGGACGGGCGCAGTTCACGATGCAGTTCGACAGCTATTCGCAGGTTCCGCAGGCGGTGGCTGAAGAGGTGCAGGCAAAGTTCGCCTAAGAGATTGGGCGTTGAGATCTAGATTTTTGGTGAGAGGAATGGAGAGCCACGATGGCTAAAGAGAAATTCGACCGTTCAAAGCCGCATTGTAACATCGGTACGATTGGTCACGTCGATCACGGTAAAACAACCCTGACCGCTGCGATCACCAAGACATTGGCTGAGACCGGCGGTGCCGAGTTCACGGCCTACGATGAGATTGATAAGGCGCCTGAAGAGAAGGCCCGCGGCATCACGATTTCCACGGCGCATGTGGAGTACGAGACCGACAATCGTCACTACGCTCACGTGGACTGCCCAGGTCACGCCGACTACGTGAAGAACATGATCACAGGCGCTGCTCAGATGGACGGCGCTATTCTGGTCGTGTCCGCCGCGGATGGTCCGATGCCGCAGACCCGTGAGCACATCCTGCTTGCGCGTCAGGTTGGTGTGCCGGCGCTGGTCGTTTTCCTGAACAAGGTCGACCAGGTCGACGACGAAGAGCTTCTGGACCTTGTTGAGCTCGAAGTCCGCGAGCTTCTCTCGAAGTACGAGTTCCCGGGCGACGATATCCCGATCGTTAAAGGGTCCGCTCTTGCCGCGATCGAGGACAGCAACCCGGAAATTGGCCAGAAGGCCATTATGGAGCTGATGAAGGCTGTCGATGAGTACATCCCGCAGCCCGACCGTCCGAAGGATCAGCCCTTCCTGATGCCGATCGAGGACGTGTTCTCGATCTCCGGTCGCGGTACCGTTGTGACGGGCCGTGTCGAGCGTGGCGTCGTCAAGGTTGGCGAGGAAGTCGAGATCGTTGGTATCAAGCCCACGACCAAGACGACCGTTACGGGCGTTGAGATGTTCCGTAAGCTGCTCGATCAGGGCGAGGCTGGCGATAACGTTGGTTGCCTGCTTCGTGGTGTTGATCGCGAGGGCGTGGAGCGTGGCCAGGTTCTGGCCAAGCCGGGCTCGGTGACACCGCACACGAAGTTCAAGGCAGAGGCCTACATCCTCACCAAGGAAGAGGGTGGCCGCCATACGCCGTTCTTCGGCAACTACCGTCCGCAGTTCTACTTCCGCACGACCGACGTGACGGGTGTGGTCGAGCTGCCGGAAGGCACCGAGATGGTGATGCCGGGCGACAATGTAGCCATGACCGTTGAGTTGATCGTGCCGATCGCCATGGAAGAGAAGCTCCGCTTCGCTATCCGTGAGGGTGGCCGCACCGTCGGCGCCGGCGTGGTGTCGTCGATCATCGAGTAAGGGGAATTGAAGAGCGCGCCGCCCAACTTCAGAGGCGGCGCGTTTTTCTAACATTAAGGCCGTCGAGATGCAGAGCCAGAACATAAGAATCAGGCTGAAAGCCTTCGACCATCGCATTCTTGATGCGTCGACAAAGGAAATCGTCAACACGGCGAAGCGTACGGGTGCGGAAGTTCGCGGGCCCATCCCGCTGCCGACCCGTATTGAGAAGTTCACCGTGAACCGTTCGCCGCATATCGACAAGAAAAGCCGCGAGCAGTTCGAGATGCGGACCCACAAGCGGCTGCTCGACATTGTCGATCCGACACCGCAGACGGTCGATGCTTTGATGAAGCTCGACCTCGCTGCCGGCGTGGATGTTGAGATCAAGCTTTAACCGGTTGCTGGACGAGGCAAGGAATTAGTTCGATGCGATCAGGTGTTATCGCGCAAAAGGTCGGCATGACCCGGATTTTCACCGATGCGGGGGAGCACATCCCGGTGACGGTGCTGCGTCTGGAAAACTGCCAGGTCGTTGGTCAACGGACCGCGGAGAAGAACGGCTACACCGCCGTTCAGCTTGGCGCCGGCCGTGCCAAAGTTAAGCGTTTGACGCGTGCTCAGCGCGGCGGCTTCGCCGTGGCCAATGTTGAGCCCAAGCGCAAGGTCGCTGAGTTCCGGGTGAGCCCCGAGAACATGATCGATGTGGGCGCGGAGATTACGGCTGACCACTTCGTTGAGGGCCAGTTCGTCGATGCGTCGGGCACGTCGATCGGTAAAGGCTTTGCGGGCGGCATGAAGCGTCACGGCTTCGGCGGTCTTCGGGCCAGCCACGGCGTTTCAATCAATCACCGTAGTCTTGGTTCGACGGGTCAGTGCCAGGATCCGGGCAAGGTGTTCAAAGGCAAGAAAATGGCGGGCCACATGGGTGACGTCAGCGTCACGACGCAGAATCTGCGCGTGGTGAAGACGGACGCCGAGCGCGGCCTCATCATGATCCGTGGCGCTGTTCCTGGCGCCAAGGGCGGATGGGTACTCCTGCGCGATGCGGTCAAGCGGACACTGCCCGATGGCGCGCCGGTTCCGGGTGCAATCCGAAAGAGCGCCGAGGATCTGGCGCCAGCGAAGGAAACAGCGGCGACGGAAGCCGCAGCGGAGGCTCCGGCCGAGGCTGGCGAGGCCAAGCCGGTAGAGGGCGGAGAGAACGCGTAATGAAAGCGGATGTAACAACGCTCGACGCCAAGAAGGCGGGAACCGTGGAATTGTCCGAGGATGTGTTCGGGCTTGAGCCGCGCGCCGACTTGCTGCACCGGATGGTGCGCTACCAGCTCGCCAAGCGCCGCGCGGGTACGGTCGCAACCCGAGACCGTTCGGAGATCACGGCGACGACCGCGAAGATGTTTCGGCAGAAGGGCACGGGCCGTGCGCGTCATGGCAGCGCCAAGCCGGGTATCTTCCGTGGCGGCGGCAAGGCCTTTGGTCCTAAGCCGCGCAGCTTTGCCTTCGATCTTCCGAAGAAGGTTCGCGCGCTAGCCCTGAAGCATGCGCTGTCGTCCAAGGCGAAGGCTGAGGAGCTTATCGTGTTGGATTCTTGCGATGTGAAGGACACCAAGACGAAAGCGCTGAAGACGAGGTTTGAAAAGCTCGGGGTTGCGTCCGCGTTGATAGTGGATGGCGTTGAGGTACAGACGAACTTCGCACTGGCGGCGCGCAACATCCCGCATGTGGATGTGCTGCCGATCCAAGGGATCAACGTTTACGACATTCTGCGGCACGAAAAGCTCGTGCTGACTAAGGCTGCGCTTGAAGCGCTGGAGGCTCGGTTCAAATGAGTGCGCTTCAAGCATACGACGTGATTTTATCGCCGGTGATCACCGAGAAATCGAGTGATGCGTCGGAATCAAATCAGGTGGTGTTCAAGGTTCGTCTCGACGCGACCAAGCCGCAGATCAAGGATGCTGTGGAGAAGCTATTCGGCGTCAAGGTTCTGACGGTGAACACGCTCACCCGCAAAGGCAAAACCAAGTTCTTCCGAGGCATCAAAGGCACTCAGAAGGACACGAAGAAGGCCGTCGTCAGGCTCGCCGAAGGCGACAAGATCGACGTGACGACAGGGATTTAGCGCGATGGCGTTGAAGAAATTCAAACCAACCACGCCGAGCCAGCGTCAGCTGGTGCTCGTGGACCGCAGTCATCTGTGGAAGGGCAAGCCGGTCAAGCCGCTCACTGAGGGCTTGAACAAGTCCGGTGGCCGGAACAATACGGGGCGCGTCTCGATCTGGCATCGTGGCGGCGGTCACAAGCGCACGTATCGCAAGGTCGACTTCAAGCGGACGAAGAAGGGCATTGCGGCGACTGTCGAGCGGCTTGAGTACGATCCGAACCGCACAGCTTTTATCGCGCTGATCAAGTATGACGATGGCGAGTTGTCTTACATCTTGGCCCCGCAGCGTCTGGCGCCGGGCGACAAGGTGATCGCCGACGACAAGGTCGACGTGAAGCCGGGCAACGCGATGCCGCTGGCTAACATGCCAATCGGCACCATCGTCCACAACGTGGAGATGAAGCAGGGCAAGGGCGGACAGATTGCGCGTGCCGCCGGCGCCTATGTGCAGCTCGTTGGCCGCGACTCCGGCTATGCGATCCTGCGACTGAATTCTGGCGAGACACGCATGGTTCCCGCCGCCTGCATGGCGACGGTGGGTGCGGTCTCGAACCCGGACAACGCGAATGTGTCGTTGTCCAAGGCTGGCCGTAGCCGTTGGAAGGGCCGTAAGCCCGTGGTTCGCGGCGTGGCCATGAACCCGATCGATCATCCGCATGGCGGTGGTGAAGGGCGGACGTCTGGTGGCCGGCATCCGGTCACACCTTGGGGTAAATCCACCAAGGGCAAGCGGACGCGCACCAACAAGGCGAGCGACAAGTACATCTTGCGCAGCCGCCATCTGAAGAAGAAGAAGGGATAAGACGTGGCACGTTCGATTTGGAAAGGCCCGTTTGTCGACGGCTATCTTTTGAAGAAGGCGGAGAAGGCGCGCGAGAGTGGGTCCAACGCCGTTATCAAGATGTGGTCGCGCCGCTCGACGATCCTCCCGCAATTCGTGGGGCTGACCTTTGGTGTCCATAACGGACAGAAGCACGTTCCGGTGCTGGTGACGGAAGACATGGTGGGTCACAAGTTCGGCGAGTTCTCGCCGACGCGGACTTACTACGGTCATGCCGCCGACAAGAGAGCGAAGAAGGGCAAGTAGTCATGGGCAAGCCGCAGAGAGAGCGCACGCTCAAGGACAATGAGGCGAAGGCCGTTACACGCCTGATCCGCGTGAGCCCACAGAAGCTGAACCTTGTCGCTCAGCTCATCCGGGGCAAGAAGGTCGATCGTGCACTTGCCGATCTCACCTTCTCGCGCAAGCGCATCGCCAAGGACGTCAAGAAGACGTTGGAGTCGGCGATCGCGAATGCAGAGAACAATCACGATCTCGACGTGGATGCGTTGGTCGTGTCGGAAGCCTATGTCGGCAAGAACATTGTGATGAAGCGCATTCAGGCGCGCGCACGCGGCCGGGCGGCTCGGATTTTGAAGCCGTTTTCGCAAATGACCGTGGTCGTGCGCCAAGTTGAGGAGCCTGCTTGATGGGACAGAAAGTCAACCCGATCGGGCTTAGGCTCGGTGTAAACCGCACTTGGGATTCGCGCTGGTTTGCTTCGCGTGGTGAATATGCAGACCTGCTGCACGAAGACATCAAGATGCGCAAGCACATCCTCAAGACGCGCAAGCAGGCCGGTATCTCGAAGGTGGTCGTCGAGCGTCCGCATAAGAAGTGCCGCGTTACGGTGTACACCGCACGTCCGGGCATTCTGATCGGCAAGAAGGGCGCCGACATCGAGACGCTCCGCAAAGAGCTCGCGACGATGACCGACTCCGAGGTCCACCTGAATATTGTGGAAGTTCGGAAGCCCGAGATCGATGCGACTCTCGTGGCCGAGGGCATCGCCCAGCAGCTCGAGCGGCGTGTTGCGTTTCGCCGGGCCATGAAGCGCGCGGTGCAGTCGGCAACCCGCATGGGCGCGCTCGGCATCCGTATCAATTGTGCGGGCCGTCTGGGCGGCGCTGAAATCGCACGCATGGAGTGGTACCGCGAAGGCCGTGTGCCGTTGCACACGCTGCGCGCCAATATCGACTACGGCACGGCGCTTGGGCGCACGGCTTATGGAATCATCGGCATCAAGGTTTGGATCTTCAAGGGCGAGATCATGGAGCACGACCCCATGGCCCAGGAGAACAAAGCCCTTGAGGCGCAAGAAGGTGGACGCTCTGGTGGTCGGCGCGATTCCGCCAGGGCGCAAGGCTAAGGGCAGGACGTAAGTAAAATGCTGTCACCGAAACGCACAAAGTTCCGCAAGATGCAGAAGGGCCGCATCAAAGGCGCGGCCAAAGGCGGATCTTCGCTGAACTTCGGCACTTTTGGGCTGAAGGCTCAGGAGCCGGCGCGGGTTACTGCCCGGCAGATCGAGGCTGCGCGCCGCGCGATGACACGTCAGTGGTAGCGTGCTGGCCGCGTTTGGATCCGCCTCTGCCCGGACGTGCCGGTGTCGAAGAAGCCGACGGAAGTCCGCATGGGTAAGGGCAAGGGCACGCCAGAGTTCTGGGCGGCCAAAGTTAAGCCGGGCCGGATCATGTTTGAGATCGATGGCGTTGGCGAGCCAGTTGCGCGCGAGGCGCTCCGGTTGGCGGCGGCGAAGCTGCCGATTAAGACGCGCGTCGTCGCGCGCATCGAGGGCTAAGCGATGAAAGCGAGCCAGGTGAACGATATGACGATCGATCAGCTCAATGATGAGTTGGTCAAACTGAAGAAAGAGCAGTTCAACCTGCGTTTCCAGGCGGCTTCCGGGCAGCTTGAGAATACGGCGCGGGTTCGGCAGGTGCGTCGCGATATTGCGCGCGTCAAGACGATTGCGCGCGAGAAGAGCGCCGCTGCGAAGGCTTAAAGGTAGAGACAATGCCGAAACGCGTTTTGATTGGGACCGTGGTGAGCGACAAGAACGACAAGACCGTTGTGGTCAAGGTCGAGCGTCGTTTCACGCATCCTCGTTTTCATAAGGTGGTTCGCCGCTCCAAAAACTACCACGCTCACGACGAGAACAATGAGTTCAAGGTCGGCGAGAAGGTGTCGATCGAGGAGTGCGCGCCAATGTCGAAGCAAAAATGTTGGGTGGTTCTGCCGCGCGAGCAGGCGGCCACTTAAAGCGGATAATGAAGGGCCTCGTTGAAGGCTCAAGTAAGGGCGAATGCCATGATTCAGATGCAGACCAATCTCGATGTCGCCGACAACTCAGGCGCAAAGCGTGTGCAGTGCATCAAAGTGCTGGGTGGGTCGAAGCGTAAGTACGCCTCAATCGGCGACACCATCGTGGTCAGCGTCAAGGAAGCGATTCCGCGCGGCCGCGTGAAAAAGGGTCAGGTGATGAAAGCGGTGATCGTGCGTACCGCCACGGGCGTGCGCCGTCAGGATGGCTCGCTGATCCGGTTTGATCGCAATGCGGCGGTCTTGGTCAATGCGCAGGGTGAGCCGGTCGGTACACGTATCTTCGGCCCTGTAACGCGCGAGCTGCGGGCGAAGAAGCACATGAAGATCGTGTCGCTTGCTCCGGAGGTGCTGTGATTATGGCGGGCTTGAAGATCAAGAAGGGTGACCACGTCGTGGTCCTCACGGGCAAGGATAAGGGCAAGAAGGGCGAAGTCCTGAAGGTCATTCCGTCCGAGAACCGGGCCATTGTTCAAGGCGTGGCGCAAATTCGCCGCCACCAGCGTCAGACGGCAAACCAGGAAGGGGGCATCATCACCAAGGAAGCCCCGATCCATATTTCGAATCTCGCGCTTGAGGATCCCAAAGACGGGGAACCGACGCGCGTTGGGTACAAGTTTCTAAAGGACGGACGCAAGGTGCGTTTCGCTAAGCGTTCGGGCGAGGTCATCGATGGCTGAGCAGGTATACACACCGCGGCTGAAGCAGCAGTACAACGACGTCATCAGGGGAGACCTCTTGAAGGAGTTCTCTTTCCAGAACGTCATGCAAATTCCCCGCCTCGAGAAGGTGGTGCTGAACATTGGCGTTGGCGAAGCCGTGAACGACTCGAAGAAGGTCAAGTCGGCAGCGAATGACCTTGGCCTCATTGCCGGTCAACGTCCGGTGATCACGAAGGCGCGCAAGTCGATCGCCGGCTTCAAGCTTCGCGAGGGCATGCCGGTGGGCGTGAAGGTCACGCTTCGCAAGAACCGGATGTATGAGTTTGTCGACCGGCTCGTGAACATCGCGCTTCCGCGCGTTCGCGACTTCCGCGGACTGAATCCCAAGAGCTTCGACGGGCGCGGCAACTATTCGATGGGCCTGAAAGAGCACATCGTTTTTCCCGAGATCGACTACGACAAGGTCGAAGACGTGCTCGGCATGGACATTATCGTGTGCACGACAGCGCAAAACGACGACGAAGCACGCGCACTTTTGAAGGGTTTGAACTTTCCGTTCCGTAGCTAAGCACGGGCTGGCTACGACAGGAGGATTGAATGGCTAAGACGAGCATGATCGAGCGGGACAAGAAACGCCGCCGCCTTGCTAAGAAATACGAGGCGCGCCGGGCGCGCCTTAAGGCGATTTCCAAGGATGAGTCGCTTCCGGCCGAAGAGCGTTTTGCAGCGCGGCTGAAGCTGGCGGAGATTCCGCGCAACGCCTCGCCGACACGTATTCACAACCGTTGTGATCTCACCGGGCGGCCGCGCGGGTACTACCGCAAGCTTCGCATGTCGCGCATTGCGTTGCGCGATCTTGCAAGCAACGGGCTGATCCCTGGCATGGTTAAGTCGAGCTGGTAAGGACTTCGATGAGCATCAACGATCCTCTTGGCGATATGCTGACCCGCATCCGCAATGCGCAGATGCGGCGCAAGACGACAGTTTCAACGCCGACCTCGAAGCTACGCGAGCGCGTGCTCGATGTGCTGGCTGACGAGGGTTATATCCGTGGCTATGCGCGCGTCGATTACGACGGGGGCAAGTCTGAGTTCGAGATTGAGCTCAAGTATTTCGACGGCGAGCCGGTGATCAAGGACATCAAGCGCGTGTCCACGCCCGGCCGGCGCGTTTACTCCTCGGTCAAGAATTTGCCGACCGTTGCGAACGGTCTAGGTGTGTCCATTCTTTCGACGCCAAAGGGCGTCATGTCGGATTCACGGGCGCGCAACGAGAATGTCGGTGGCGAGATTCTCTGCAGCGTATTCTAGCGGAGCTATGTGAAGCGAAGGTTTGAACAATGTCGCGCATCGGCAAGAAAGCAGTCCCAATCCCTGGCGGCGTAATAGCCTCGGTGGACGGGCAGGAAATCAAGGTCAAGGGACCAAAGGGTGAGCTCAGCCACGTGCTGGTCGACCAGATCATCGCCAAGATGGGTGATGACGGGATTGAGATCGGCATGCGGGAGGACGACAAGACCTCACGCGCAATGTGGGGTATGTCGCGCACGCTTGTTGCGAACCTTGTGACGGGCGTGACCGAAGGCTTTTCGAAGACGCTTGAGATCAACGGTGTCGGCTATCGCGCGGCCATGAAGGGGCAGACCCTTCAGCTGCAGCTTGGCTTCAGCCATGACGTAGACTTCGAGATCCCAAAGGGGATTGAGATCAAGTGTCCGAAGCCGACCGAGATTGTGGTGAGTGGCATAGACAAGCAGCTGGTCGGCCAGGTGGCCGCAGAGATTCGCCGTTACCGTCCGCCGGAGCCCTATAAGGGCAAGGGCGTGAAGTATGCCGGCGAGTACATTTTCCGTAAGGAAGGCAAGAAGAAGTAGCGGGATAAGAAGATGGGTACGGTGAACAACAGCACTGTGCGGCGTGCGCGCCGAGTACGGCATTCGCTGAAGCGGGCAGCCAACGGACGTGCGCGTCTGTCGGTATTCCGTTCCTCGAAGCACATCTATGCGCAGGTGATTGACGATCGCGCGGGCAAGACACTGGCCTTCGCGTCGAGCCTCGATAAGGATCTCAAGGGCGCGCTACCCAAGGGAAGCGACACGGCAGCGGCGGAGGCCGTTGGCAAGCTTGTCGCTGAACGGGCAGTCAAGGTGGGCGTCAAGGACGTGATCTTCGACCGTGGCTCTTACATCTATCATGGGCGCATTAAAGCGCTTGCAGACGCGGCCCGCGAGGCGGGCCTGAACTTCTAGGGTATTCGGAAAGGATCGACCGTGGCACGAGGCCCGCAAGGTAGAGATCGCGACCGCGACGATCGCGACAACGAATTCGTCGACAAGCTCGTTCACATCAACCGCGTCGCAAAGGTGGTGAAGGGCGGACGTCGTTTTGGCTTTGCCGCGCTGGTCGTTGTGGGCGACCAGAAAGGCCGGGTCGGATTTGGCCATGGCAAGGCGCGCGAAGTCCCGGAGGCAATCCGCAAGGCAACGGAATCAGCGAAGCGCAACCTTGTAAAGGTGCCGCTGCGTGAGGGCCGTACCCTGCATCACGATGTGCGCGGCCGGCATGGCGCGGGCAAGGTGATCCTGCGTGCGGCGCCTCCTGGAACGGGCATCATCGCGGGTGGTCCGATGCGTGCCGTGTTCGAGACGCTTGGCATCCAGGATGTGGTCGCGAAGTCGCTCGGCAGTTCGAACCCCTACAACATGGTGCGTGCGACCTTCGATGCGTTGCGCCATGAAGACAGCCCCCGCGGTGTGGCAGCACGGCGTGGGAAGAAGGTAAGTGAAATCGTGTCGCGCCGCCGCGATCAGGCGGGCGATGGTGCCGAGGCGCAGGCCTAAAGGCCCATAGTCAAGGTTGAAAGAACATGGCCGAGAACAAGAAGACGATCGTTGTGGAACAGATTGGGAGTCCGATCCGTCGCCCCAGCGACCAGCGCGCGACCCTGATCGGGCTCGGCCTGAACAAAATGCATAAGCGGCGGACGCTGGTCGACAGCCCGCAAGTGCGTGGCATGGTGGCCAAGGTCAGCCACTTGGTGCGCATCGTCGAGGACGAGGCCGGAGCTTAAAGGTAGATAAGATGCGACTGAACGATCTTCGCGACCTTCCCGGCGCGACAACATCGAAGAAGCGTGTTGGGCGCGGTCTCGGCTCTGGCCTTGGCAAAACGTCCGGTCGTGGCCAAAAGGGTCAGAAGTCACGCTCGGGCGTAGCCATCAAAGGCTTCGAAGGCGGCCAGATGCCGATCCATATGCGCCTGCCGAAGCGTGGCTTCAATAATAAGTTCGCCAAGGACTTCAACGAGGTCAATGTCGGCCGTATCCAGACGGCAATTGACGATAAGAAGCTGGATGCCTCCAAGCCTGTGACCGTTGAGGCGCTGGTCGAGGCTGGCGTGATCCGACGCGCGCGCGATGGGGTCCGTCTGCTAGGCCGTGGCGAGCTGAAGGCGAAAGTGACGTTTGAGCTAACCGGTGCATCAGGCGGCGCCGTCAAGGCCGTCGAAGCGGCGGGCGGCACGGTCGCGTTGACTCCGATGCCGAAGCGGTCGGTTAAGGCCGAAGGCGAGGGCGCCCCGAAAAAGGCCGCAAAGAAGGCGGCAACTAAGAAATCCGCTCCTAAGAAGGCGGCAGCGAAGAAATCTGCAGCCAAGGACAAAACGTCCGAGTAGGGCAATTCCAGGACGAAGACGGAGCACCTTCGGGTTAAGGCCGCCTGACCGTCCTGCAGAAGGAAAGAGCGCAAATGGCTTCTGCCGCAGAACAGCTCGCTGCCAACTTGAACTTCGCGGCCTTTGCGAAGGCTGACGAGCTCAAGAAGCGAATCTTGTTCACGTTGGTCGCGCTCGTGATCTACCGGCTTGGAACCTACATTCCGATTCCGGGAATCAACCCGGAGGCGCTTGCCGACGTCTTTCGGCAGCAGCAGTCCGGCATTCTCGGCATGTTCAACATGTTCTCTGGCGGCGCTGTCGGACGCATGGCGATCTTCGCGCTCAACATCATGCCGTATATCTCGGCATCGATTATCATTCAGCTCCTGACGACCGTTTCGCCGACCCTCGAGCAACTCAAGAAAGAGGGCGAGCAAGGACGCCGTCAGATCAACCAATACACCCGCTACGGTACGGTGCTTTTGGCGGCGCTGCAGGGCTACGGTATTGCCGTTGGTCTTGAAGGTGCGGGCAATATCGTGACCGACCCGGGCTGGTTCTTCCGGATCACGACCGTCATCACCTTGGTTGGCGGCACGATCTTCCTGATGTGGCTTGGTGAGCAGATCACCGCGCGCGGCGTCGGCAACGGGATCTCGCTTATCATCTATGCCGGCATCGTTGCTGAGCTGCCCTCGGCTTTGATCGGAACTTTGGAACTTGGCCGTCAGGGCGCTTTGTCTGTTGGCCTGATTATCGCTCTGTTCGTTTTTGGCGCCATCGTGATTGGCTTCATCGTCTTCATGGAGCGCGCGCAGAGACGCTTGCTGGTGCAGTATCCGAAGCGGCAAGTCGGCAACAAGATGTTCCAAGGCGATGCGTCACATCTGCCGCTGAAGCTCAACACGGCCGGCGTCATTCCGCCGATCTTTGCCTCATCGCTCTTGCTGCTTCCAATCACGGTCGCGAACTTCTCTGCGGGCCAGGGGCCAGAGTGGCTAAACACGATCACAGCGATGCTGGGCCGCGGTCAGCCGCTCTACATCCTGATCTACGTCTCGCTCATTGTTTTCTTCGCCTTCTTCTACACGGCGATCGTTTTCAATCCCAAGGACACGGCCGACAACCTCAAGAAGTACGGCGGCTTCCTGCCCGGCATCCGGCCTGGCGAGCGTACAGCTGAGTATATCGACTACGTGCTGACGCGGATTACCGTTGTCGGCGCCATCTACTTGGCCGCCGTCTGTGTGCTTCCTGAAATTCTCATCGCTGAATGGGGTGTTCCCTTCTACTTCGGCGGTACGTCGCTGCTTATTGTTGTGAGCGTGACGATGGACACCGTGGCTCAAGTACAAAGCCACCTACTGGCCCATCAATATGAAGGCCTCATCAAGAAGGCGAAGCTGAGAGGACGCCGTCGATGAACTTGGTGATGCTGGGCGCGCCGGGCGCGGGCAAGGGCACGCAGGCCAAACGGCTGCAGGACATGCGCGGTCTCGTGCAGCTCTCAACCGGCGATATGCTGCGGGCTGCTGTGGCGGCTGGCACCAAGCTCGGCCAGCAGGCAGGGGAGATCATGGAGCGCGGGGAGTTGGTGCCCGACGACCTCGTGATCGGATTGATTTCCGAGCGCATGGATGAAGAGGATGGCGGAAGCGGCTTCATTCTCGACGGCTTTCCACGCACCATCGCGCAAGCCGAGGCCTTGGATGATCTTCTCAAGTCCCGCGGGAACGCGGTTGACCGGGTTGTTGTGATCGACGTGGACGACGAAGCCCTCGTCGGCCGGATCACGGGGCGTTATACTTGCGAAAGTTGTGGTGAAGGCTACCACACGCTTTTCAAGAAGCCCAAGGTCGAAGGCGTTTGCGACCGCTGCGGCGCGACTGAGTTCAATCGTCGGAAGGACGATACGGAGGAAGTCGTTCGCGAGCGGCTCAAGGCTTATCACGCACAGACAAAGCCGCTGGTCGGCTATTACACGGAACAAGGTAAGGTCAGAGCCGTCGATGGTATGGCCGATATTGCGACAGTTCAGAAGGAGATAGATCAGGCGTTGGACGGAGAATAGGCTCAAAACTACGGTTTTCGGGGCTTCCGGCCAGTTGACCTTGTCAAGCGGAATCGCTACATAGAGCCGTTCCATGGCTTGATGGACTGACCGGACCCGGGGGCGATGCCTGTCCGCGGTCGGTCTTGTTGTGTTTCAATAGGGTAATTTGGTTTAATTTCAGTGCGTTAGAGCGCGCTGAGTGAGGAGGCGACGACGTGGCCCGAATTGCAGGCGTGAACATTCCGACCAACAAGCGGGTCGAAATCGCGCTGACCTACATCCATGGGATTGGCGATGCTTTCGCCAAGGAAATCTGTCACAAGGTTTCTATTCCAACCGAGCGGCGCGTGAATGAACTCACCGAGTCCGAGGTCATTCAGATTCGCGAGACCATCGACCGTGACTATGTGGTCGAGGGCGACCTTCGGCGTGAAGTGTCGATGAATATCAAGCGCCTCATGGATCTTGGTTGCTACCGCGGCCTGCGGCATCGTCGCGGTTTGCCGGTCCACGGCCAACGGACGCACACCAACGCGCGCACGCGCAAAGGGCCGGCGAAGCCAATCGCAGGCAAGAAGAAGTAAAGACGCCAAGACAGCGCGGCAGGCTCCATTGCGATGCTTTGGCCGCTGCTTACTGGAATTCGCGGGAATAGAGCATGGCTAAGGAAAAAGCACGGGTACGGCGCCGGGAACGCAAGAACATCACCTCCGGTGTGGCTCATGTGCATGCGAGCTTCAATAACACCATGATCACGATCACCGACGCACAAGGAAACGCTATTTCCTGGTCGTCGGCTGGCGCCATGGGCTTCAAAGGATCGCGAAAGTCGACGCCATACGCGGCGCAAGTCGCGGCGGAGGATGCCGGCAAGAAGGCCTCTGAGCATGGCATGAAGAATCTGGAGATCGAGGTTCGTGGTCCCGGTTCGGGCCGTGAGTCTGCTTTGCGCGCTCTTCAGGCGTCGGGCTTTAACATCATTTCCATTCGCGACGTTACGCCGATCCCACACAATGGTTGTCGGCCGCGCAAGCGCCGCCGCGTCTAAGACGAAGAGGCAACCTGACACACGATGCTGGACGACGACATTCGCATTCAGGAGCCCCAGGCTCCGCAAAATGATCAAGAAAGGGCGACACCGGTGCTGCAAAAGAACTGGCAAGATCTCATCAAGCCCACCAAGCTCAACGTCACCCCTGGCCGTGATCCGGCTCGGTACGCGACGATTGTCGCCGAACCGCTCGAGCGCGGCTTTGGTCTAACGCTCGGCAATGCCCTTCGTCGCGTGCTTCTGTCTTCTCTTCAGGGCTCAGCCATCACGTCCGTCCATATCGACGGTGTGCTGCATGAGTTCTCGTCCATCCCGGGTGTCCGTGAGGACGTGACGAACATCGTTCTGAACATCAAGGAAATCGCCGTCAATCAGCATTCTGAGGGCGTGAAGCGCATGGTGCTTCAGAAGGAAGGCCCTGGCATTGCGACGGCCGGTGACATTCAGGGCGGATCCGAGGTTGAAATCCTCAACCCGGATCATGTGATTTGCACGCTCGACGAGGGCGCTGCAATCCACATGGAGTTTACGTCTGCCTCCGGCAAGGGCTACGTCCCGGCCGAACGGAATCGTCCCGATGATGCACCGATCGGCTTCATTCCGGTGGACTCGCTTTTCAGCCCGGTCCGGAAGGTGTCCTATCGCGTGGAAAATACGCGTGAGGGTCAGATCCTCGACTACGATAAGCTGACCATGAACATCGAGACGGACGGCTCGGTTCGTCCCGACGATACGATTGCTCTCGCCGCGCGCATTATTCAGGATCAGCTTTCGGTCTTCGTGAACTTCGAAGAGCCGAAGAAGGAGCAGACGTTCCAGCAGCAGCCGGAGTTGGTGTTCAACGCGGCGCTTCTGAAGAAGGTCGACGAGTTGGAGCTCTCGGTTCGCTCCGCGAACTGCCTGAAGAACGACAACATCGTCTATATCGGTGACTTGATCCAGAAGACGGAAGCGGAAATGCTCCGTACGCCGAATTTTGGCCGGAAGTCGCTGAACGAAATCAAGGAAGTCCTGGCCTCCATGGGCCTTCATCTCGGGATGGATGTTCCGGATTGGCCGCCGGAAAACATCGAAGAGCTGGCGAAGCGCTTCGAGGATCATTACTAGCCGCGAGGCCGTTCGAACGAGCGGCATGACGCGCTTCGAAAGAGGATAAGTCTATGCGACACCGCAAGGCAGGCCGGAAGCTGAACCGGACATCGACGCATCGCAGTGCGTTGTTCGCCAACATGGCCTCCGCGCTTATCAAGCACGAGCAGATCGTGACGACCTTGCCCAAGGCGAAGGAACTGCGTCGCGTGGCCGACCAGCTCATCACCCTTGCCAAGCGTGGCGATCTTCATGCACGCCGTCAGGCTTTCGCGCGTATTCGCGATGACGACATGGTGGCGAAGCTGTTTGAGACATTGGGCCCGCGTTATGCGGAACGTAAGGGCGGATACACGCGCGTGCTAAAGGCTGGGTTCCGCTTTGGCGATTCCGCTCCAATGGCGGTGATTGAATTGGTTGATCGCGACGAAGAGGCGCGTGGTCAGGACTCCGGTCCGACGCAAGAAATCGAGGACGAGGGCGAACCCGTCGCTGCGTAGAGCCCCGAATAGACTCACCTCAAGTATTCTGGCTTTGCCGAAATGAAAAAGGCGCACCGCTTGGCGATGCGCCTTTTGTTCGTCGTGAGCGCTAAACAGTGCGCGCTGCCTCACTGAGGGGTGTTGAGCCTAGTTGGCTGCTTTGGCCTTATCGCGAACGCTCGTGACGCCGGCGTCGAAGATGCCGCTGATGACTTCGACGGCCTTAGCCTCGTCGACACCATCGGCGGGATCGAACTTGGCTTCCCACTCGATCTCGACCGTGTTTTCGTCGTCGTCGTCATTGACTTCGAACGTCGCGGAATAGTTCTTCACTGGCAGGGGGCTTTCAATGATGTCGTAGCTGTAGCTGGTCTTGCCAGTGTCGGTCAGCTTTTCCTTGATCTTGCCACCGTCGCCGAGCGTCAGCGTCCGGAAGGTCTCTCCGCCCTCTTCAAACTGCTCGCAGTCAGCGACGGCCGGATGCCAATCTTTGACTGCGCAGAAGTCGCCAACCATGGCCCAAACGCTCTCAGGCGTGCCAGGAGCCTCAACTTGCTTTTTGACCTCCGCAGCGTGTGTTGCGGCGCTGAAGGCAACCGTGGCGGCGAGGACCGCGAACCCTGTCTTGACGATACGCATGCGTTTCTCTCCAATTCCAAATGATTTAATGCCAGTAAAGGTCTTCACTGGCGTGGCATGATAGTTCAAAAGTGTCTGGTGGCAACCGACACGGATCCTCTATGGACAGTGCGGATTGCCCTCCGGCCAGCAGGTGATTGTATTGCCGTTCGCCGTAAGAAGGCCTGTTTTCCTTGGAAGACGGATGATCGGCCTTGCACTCTCCCAGGTGCGCGTTCCATCTTCTTAAAACTCATTAGCAGAGCAAATGATGACAGGTTTGGACATTTTGCTGCGGAGATTTGGCAGCCTTCCCCTTGTCGCCATGATGGTTGGGCTCGGACTTTCCGGTGCCGCCCATGCGCAAGATGAGGTGGTTACCAGGGTCGTTCCCAAGAGCGAGGCGGCGATCAAGCAATCCTTCTCGCCCGTTGTGAAGCGGGCGGCGCCAACAGTCGTGAACGTCTATGTGCGCCACAAAATCAAACAGTCCGTATCGCCCCTCTTCAATGACCCGATCTTCAGGCGCTTCTTTGGCCAACAATTTGGCGTTCCGCGGGAGCGGGTCCAGAATTCGCTTGGTTCCGGCGTGATCGTCGATGGCACGGGAGTGGTGGTAACGAACTATCACGTCATTCGCGGTGGCGCGGAATCGGAGATCAAGGTTGCCCTGAGTGACGGACGTCAGTTTGATGCCACGCTCATCCTCAAGGACGAGCAAACCGATCTTGCCGTACTTCGGCTGGACGCCGCGGGGGAGGAATTCCCAGCGATCCAGTTCGCCAATTCCGACGGGCTTGAGGTGGGTGACCTTGTGCTTGCGATTGGCGATCCCTTCGGCGTCGGGCAGACTGTCACGAGCGGTATCGTGTCGGCGCTGGCGCGCACGAAGGTCGGAATCTCGGACTATCAGTTTTTCATTCAGACGGACGCTGCCATCAACCCGGGCAACTCCGGTGGTGCTCTTGTCGACATGGACGGGCGTCTGGTTGGCATCAATACGGCGATCTTCTCAAAGAGCGGCGGGTCGCATGGGATCGGTTTTGCGATTCCTTCCAACATGGTGCAGGTGGTCGTTCAGTCCGCGCTCAAAGGCGGCAAAGTCCAGCGGCCATGGCTCGGCGCATCGCTACAGCCACTCACCTCTGATCTAGCCCAATCGCTTGGTCTCGACCGGCCCGCTGGCGCAATGGTGACTCGGGTGCACGAGCAAGGGCCCGCCAGAACCGCAGGGCTGGAAGTTGGCGATGTGATCGTGAGCTTCGACGGAAAAGAGATTCAGGATCCGGAAGCGCTGGAATACCGGTTTGTGACCAAAGGCGTCGGCAACACGGTAGAGCTCGGTCTGCACCGCGACGGCAAGCGGTTTCGCGCGACAATGGCGACTATTAATCCGATCGAAGATCCGCCGCGTGATGAACGTGACCTGACAGGCCCACACCCGTTTGCGGGCAGCCGGGTCGCCAATCTTTCACCGGCCGTGAGTGTTGAGTTGGGACTGAACGACGACGGTGCGACGGGCGTCGTTGTTATGCAAGTCGAGCGGCGGTCTAACGCGGGCCGGCTCGGCCTGCGCACGGGCGATATTCTCGTCGGTATCAACGATCAGAAAGTTGAATCCGTGAAGCAGTTGTCGGTCCTACTTCAGATTCGGGCTCCACGCTGGCGCCTTGCTATCGAACGGGGCGGCAAGGTCTTCGATCTCACGGTAAGGGGCTGATTCATGGCGGGCGGGGCGGCGAAAGGCGCGGCAAACCTGTTCGAGGCGGCAGGACTTGCCGATAGCGCGCCGCGTCCGCTGGCCGATCAATTGCGCCCCCAAACACTGGATGAGGTCATTGGGCAGGATCACCTGCTCGGGGAAGGGCTGCTCGGCCGCATGGTCCGCGCAGGGCGTCTGACGTCCGTGATCTTCTGGGGTCCGCCTGGGACCGGCAAGACGACCGTCGCTCGGCTGCTGGCGGAGGTTACCGATCTCCATTTCGAACAGCTCTCGGCGATCCAGTCGGGCGTGGCCGATCTGCGCAAGTTATTCGACGCCGCCAAGGCCAAGCGCGAGGCGGGTCGAGGCACGTTGCTCTTCATCGACGAGATACATCGCTTTAACCGATCGCAGCAGGATGCGTTTCTGCCGCATATGGAGGACGGCACGATCGTGCTGGTGGGCGCGACGACGGAGAACCCGTCGTTTGAGCTCAACTCCGCGCTTCTGTCGCGCGCCAGTGTGCTGACGTTTAAGCGTCTGAGTGAGGAAGCGCTTAAGGGCTTGCTACAGCGGGCCGAGACCCATGAGGGACGGAAACTGCCTCTGGACGCGGACGCGCGGCAGACCCTGATATCCATGGCGGACGGCGATGGCCGCGGTCTCATCAATCTCGCCGAGGATGTGTTTTTGGCCGTGCCGGCGGGCTCGCAGACAATCGTGGACCGGTCCGGGCTTGCTGAACTCGTGCAACGCCGCGCGCCGATTTACGACAAAGGTCAAGACGGCCATTACAACCTCATCAGTGCACTGCATAAATCGGTGCGGGGGTCAGATCCGGATGCGGCGCTCTATTGGCTCGCGCGCATGTTTGCCGGCGGCGAGGACCCGCTTTACATCGCGCGGCGTCTGGTGCGTATCGCCGTTGAGGATATCGGCATGGCGGACCCAGCGGCGCTGCTGCAGGCAAACGCAGCCAAGGACGCCTATGATTTCTTGGGATCGCCCGAGGGCGAACTCGCTCTTGCTCAGGCGACGGTTTATCTCGCGACGGCGCCGAAATCGAATGCCGCCTATATGGCCTTCAACGCCTCGACACGCGCGGCGAAGGAGAGCGGGTCCTTGCTGCCACCGAAACACATTCTGAATGCACCGACAAAGCTCATGGCGCAGGAAGGCTATGGGGAAGGATACGCTTACGACCACAACGAGGTCGAAGGCTTCTCTGGGCAAGACTATTTCCCGGACGCCATGGACCGGCAGCAGTTCTACGCGCCGACCGGGCGGGGCTATGAGGCTGAGATTAAGAAGCGGCTGGAACGCTGGGCATCGATCCGTCGCGATCGGGCGGGGGAGGCTTAGGTGAGTACACTCTTGAGCGTGGCGGCGGGCGGGGCAATCGGGGCTTCGGCGCGCTACCTTCTTGGGCTCGGTATGGGTCGCCTCTTGGGCTTCAATTTTCCTTGGGGGACACTCACGGCCAATATCTTGGGGTGCTTCCTGATGGGCGTCCTGATCGAACTCATGGCGTTGCGGTGGACGGTGCATCAAGACCTGCGCGCGTTCTTGGCGCTTGGCGTATTGGGCGGCTTCACGACGTTCTCGTCTTTCTCCGCCGACTTCGCCAACCTCCTTGCCCGAAACGATTATCTGAGCGCGGGCCTCTATTTCGCCGCGTCGATTTTTGTTTCTGTCGCGGCCCTGTTCGCGGGCCTGGTGCTGGTTCGGGCGCTCTAGCGATGGCTCCCGTCGAAAACCGAAGCGTTGCCGATGACGAAGACGGCATGCGCTTGGATCGCTGGTTCAAGACCCACTACGCGCAAGTGCCTCATGGTCGCCTCGAAAAGCTCCTGCGCACGGGTCAGGTGCGTGTCGACGGCGGGCGGGTCAAAGCCAACACGCGGCTTGAGGCCGGCCAGAGCGTGCGCGTGCCGCCGCTGCCCGATGCGCCGCCGCCGCGCGGCGAGGCAAAGCCGCTCTCCAAGGCGGATCGCACCTTCCTGAAGTCGATTACGCTCTATGAGGACAACGATCTCCTGCTCCTCAACAAGCCATCGGGATTGGCGGTTCAAGGCGGCACCAAGACCCCGCTGCATATCGACCGGCTTCTTGAGGGCCTAGGCAACGGCCCTGAGACGCGGCCCCGCCTGGTCCATCGTTTGGATCGCGACACATCAGGCGTGCTGGTGGTCGCGAAGAAGCGCAGTGTGGCGGCCAAGCTCGGGAAGGCTTTTCAGACCCGCTCCGTACGGAAGATCTACTGGGCGCTGGTGCACGGCGTGCCCAAGCCGCCTCAAGGCAAGATCGACGCGGCCCTGGTGAAGGCGCAGACCCAAGACGGGGAGCGCGTGCGCAAAGCGCGCCCCGGCGAGCAGGAAAAGGCCCAGTCAGCTGTGACACATTACGCGGTGATCGACCGGGCCGCGCGGCAGGTGGCGCTGATGTCGCTGAAGCCCGTAACGGGGCGTCAGCATCAGCTGCGGGCCCACATGGCCATTCTCGGCCATCCCATACTCGGCGACACGAAGTATCCAAGTGAAATCGAGCTGCCCGAGGGGATCGAGCGGCGCTTGCATCTGCATGCGCGGCGCATCAGCTTTCCCCATCCAAGCGGCGAGGGTATCGTCGATGTGACCGCGCCGCTGCCGCCTCACATGGAGGCGGCCTTCGAAGCCTTCGGCTTCTCGCCAAAGGGCGGCGAGGCGGACGATGACGATGACATTGGTGGTGTCTCGTGCGGGTAGCCGCGGCGCAGGCCTGCCTCCCAGGATGACACTGTGAGCGAACAGCAGAACGACAAGAGCAAGACGGTCGCCGTCGGTTTCGAAAAGCCGAGTCTCCCGAAGCGGTTCTACAAAGACGTGACCGTTGCGGATGAAGGCGGCAAGGCTGGGATCTTCCTGGATGGGCGTCCCGTGCGGACGCCCGGCAAGGCGCCGCTGGCGGTTCCAAGTGAAGCCTTGGCGCAGGCCGTTGCGGATGAATGGCGGGCCCAAGGGGAGACGATCGACCCCCACACGATGCCGCTGACCAAGCTCGTGAACTCAGCGATTGATGGCGTGGTTGGGCAGGAGGGGGCCGTGATCGACGACATTTTGGCCCATGCGGGCTCAGACCTCCTGTGCTACCGGGCGAGTGGCCCGGACGGGCTTCTCGCCCTCCAGGCCGAGGCTTGGGATCCTGTGCTCTCCTGGGCCGCAGGGTCGCTCGGGGCGCCTTTCAGCCTTGCAGAGGGTGTCATGCATGTGCCCCAGCCGGAAACCTCGCTCACGGCGCTTCGGGCCGAGTTCGAGCCACTGGACGCCCTGAAACTGGCCGCTCTCCATGTCATGACCACGCTGACGGGGTCGGCCCTCCTGCCTCTGGCCGTGGCTCGGGGGGAGCTCTCTCCAGAGGCCGCTTGGGAGGCCGCCCACGTGGATGAGGACTGGCAGATCAGCCAGTGGGGCGAGGACTCAGAGGCCATGGCGCGCCGGAAAAACCGGAAAAACGACTTCGATGCGGCCGCCCGGCTGCTGGCCCTTTCCTGAATCCTTTGAATCGGTTGGGCGGGCCCAGCTGAGAGAATGAGTCAGGGCCTTCAGAGATTGGGTGGGATTCCGATGAGCACCTCTCGTCTTGCCCATTTGCGTGGCTTTCCGCCCATGCTATGGACCATGCCGAACTGGAATAGTGGCAAAGTGTCATGCTGACTGCGGCCGCGTCGCGAGGGCCGTTGGGGGAGTTTTCCGAATGAAAGAAGTGATCGAAGAGCTGGAAATCCGCCGTGCCAAGGCCCGGATGGGCGGGGGCGAGAAACGTATCGACGCCCAGCATAAGCGCGGCAAGCTGACCGCGCGGGAGCGCCTCCAGCTTCTTCTCGATGACAACTCCTTCGAAGAGTTCGACATGTATGTGGAGCACCGCTGCGCCGATTTCGGCATGGCGGACAACAAAGTGCCGGGCGATGGCGTCGTCACCGGCTGGGGCACGATCAACGGCCGCGTGGTCTATGTGATTGCCAAGGACTTCACCGTGTTTGGCGGCTCGCTATCGGCGGCCCATGCCAACAAGATGATCAAGGTCCAGGACATGGCCTTGCGCAACCGCGCCCCGGTCATCGGCTTGTTCGACGCCGGCGGCGCACGCATTCAGGAAGGCGTGGCGGCGCTCGGCGGGTACGGCGAGGTGTTCACGCGGAACGTCCAGGCCTCCGGCGTTATCCCTCAGATCAGCGTGATCATGGGTCCGTGCGCGGGCGGCGACGTTTATTCGCCGGCCATGACCGACTTTATCTTTATGGTGCGTGACACGTCCTACATGTTCGTCACCGGCCCCGACGTGGTGAAAACGGTCACCAAGGAAGAGGTGACGGCCGAAAGCCTCGGCGGCGCGTCGGTCCACACCACCAAATCATCGATCGCTGATGGCGCTTATGACGACGACATCGAGGCACTGCTGCAGATGCGCCGGCTTATGGACTTCTTGCCGTCATCGAACCTCTCGGGCGTGCCCGAGATGCCCACCCGCGATCCCTGGGACCGCGAAGAGATCTCGCTCAACACGCTCATTCCCGACAATCCGAACAAGCCTTACGACATCAAGGAGCTGATCGAGAAGGTCGTGGACGAGGGCGACTTCTTCGAAGTGCAGGAAACGTTCGCGCGGAACATCGTCATTGGCTTTGCCCGCATGGAAGGGCGCACGGTCGGCATTGTCGCGAACCAGCCCATGGTGCTGGCGGGCGTGCTGGATTCCGACGCCTCCCGCAAAGCGGCGCGGTTTGTCCGCTTCTGCGACTGCTTCTCCATCCCGATTATCACTTTTGTGGACGTGCCAGGCTTCCTTCCGGGTACGGATCAGGAATATGGCGGCCTCATCAAGCATGGCGCGAAGCTGCTCTTTGCTTTCGCCGAAGCGACCGTGCCGAAAGTCACCATCATCACCCGTAAGGCCTATGGCGGCGCCTATGTCGTGATGAGCTCCAAGCACATCAGAGGCGATGTGAACTATGCGTGGCCGTCCGCCGAGATCGCTGTGATGGGCGCCAAGGGTGCAGCGGAGATCCTGTATCGCTCGGAGCTTAACGACCCAAAGAAAATCCAGAAGCGCATCGACGAGTATCAAGCGCGCTTCGCCAATCCTTTTGTGGCCGGCGAGCGGGGCTTTATCGACGAGGTGATCATGCCGCAGAACACGCGGTCACGGATCTGCCGTGCGCTTCAGATGCTCCGCAATAAGCACATCGAGAACCCCTGGAAGAAGCACGACAACATTCCGCTTTAGGGGGATTCTTCAGGTCGCAGCATCGTCATACCCGGACTTGATCCGGGCATCTACGATTTCTGAGATAACCGCACAAGAGACGTGGATGGCCGGGTCAAACCCGGCCATGACGGCGCAATTAAAGGCAAAAGGGGCGTTCGAGAGCGCCGGCCTTAAGGCACGGGCTGTGTGATCGTGAAGGCGCCACGCAGCTCACCGAGGGCAAAACCGGTCGCCTGATCTTTCGGGTAAAGTTCTGAGATCTTCGCCTTCACGGACGGACTCACGTTCGAGCCATGGCAGGTGAGGCATGGCCCCTGGGTGGGGATGGCCTTCATGTAGCGGAATAGGGGCTTCCCGTCTTTGGTCGTTGTTTCGTAGTGCTCTAGCGCCGCGACGTCGGCGCCTTGAGCAATCTTGTCCTCAAACTGCAGCAGCACTGACCGCTCCCAATCGTCGGGCGCATTCGCCGGGTTCCGAAGCTTCAAAGCCGTACGCCCGAGCGACCAGCCAGAGCTGTCGGTGTTCCGCTTCGCGATTTCTGGTGCCGCCACGTTACACACGGCGATCGCCGTTTCAGGACCGCCTGCCTTCATGGCGCGAACGAGCGCACTTTTGAGACCCTTGCCATAGGTCTTCGCAAGATGCCGCGATTGATCTGCTCGCTCGGCTTCGGTCTGGTCGGCGCCGTCTGCCGCCGCCGCTGGGGTGGAGGCCGCAAGAAAGAGAGATAGGATCGCAAAGACGTAGCGATGTTTCATCGGCCTGTCCTGACAATGGATGGACGACAATGGCAGACGAATTTGACGGCGCAGCGACGCGGATCGCGCCATCACCCATCTAGATTTCGCTGGGGTCGAGGCGGCAGCGCAAGGGGTACGTGGTGCCAGGTAGCGTGCCTTGGCAGGCGGGCATGTGCCAGCCAATCGTCCGCCCATCTGCGTCCACGATCTTGGTGGGGCAGCCGATCTTCACGATGAGCCAGTTGCTGTGGGAGGCTTCCCACTCGGGTGCGTAGGCCATGGCAACCTTCGCGCAAGTTCCGTGTTCAGCCAGGTTCGGCGTTATCTGGCGCAGCCACAGATTCGACATCGCTGCCGCGTCGGTCACGGTCTCAATCACCCGCATGCATTCCAAGGGCAAAAGCCAATCGGGCGCTGTCACGCCCTGCGCGTTGGTGGCTCGCTGAGGTTGCGGCTCTACCCGGCAGGCGATGATGGCGAGTTTCGACGGCGGCGCCGGTTCGCTATGCTTTTCTTGAGTGGCCTCCTGGAACCAGGCGCTCTTCGAATATTCAGCATTCTGTTGCGTGGTCGCGGATGAGACTGCGTCGATGCGCTCGGCCGCCTCTGATGGTGCCGCAGCCATCGTTCCCACCACCACGATCGCGCCGAACAGTCCTCGAACAAGAGACGTCGTCATTGCACTGCGCATGGCGTGTCCTCTCTTCCGCGACGTCTGCAAGCCCACCTAGCCTGGTCGCAAACTCCCGATCGCGGTTGTTATCGTCTCAAAGCCAACCGCAAGCGCCGGCGCAAGTACGCGACCATTTTCCGTCAGCCGCATTTCCGCGCCATGCCGTTGGATCAACTTACAGCCCAGTATCCGTTCGAGTACACGTAGCCGGTGGCTTACAGCCGATGGCGTCACGTTCAGCTCCTCGGCAGCTCTCTTCAACGACATGTATTTTGCCACGACCTCGAAGGTCCGAAGACCGTTTAGCGGGATCGATCCAATCGATCTCTTCGGGATCCACTCATTCATGGTTCTTCCGATTCCTCGCATTTTTTTCGCTGACCTAATTGAAAAGCATAGAGCCGTCTCACACCACACAAGTTTTCGTGATGTGCAAAAAAGTTTGAATGGAGATAAAAACTCATGGATGATATTTGATCGCTGGTGAAAATGGAGGCGCTGCGATGGAAACGGCAACAGAATCGCTGGGTCTCGAGACCTATGAGATCGGTCCGAAGATCCGCAGGCTCCGCAAACAGAAGGAGCTGAGTCTGGTGCGACTCGGCGACCACACGGGGATGTCGGCGGGGCTTCTGTCGAAGATCGAGACAGGCCAGTTGATCCCCACGTTGCAGACGCTCATGCGCATTGCCACGGTGTTTGGCGTCGGTCTGGATCACTTCTTCGGGGAAGGGACATACAACCCCAAGGCAGCCGTTGTGCGTCGCGCTGACCGGCTCCGCTTGCCGAACCGAACCGATGGCGCCAGTCCAACCTTTTGGTTCGAGTCGCTCGACTTTCCTGTCACGGATCGGCGGATGGATGCTTACCTCGCGACCTTTGAGCATGGCGCGAGCCCGACAGACCCCCATCGTCATTCCGGCGGAGAACTCATCTATGTCATCAGGGGCTCGATGGTGTTGTCATTTGAGGACGACGAGATTGTGCTTCACGAAGGCGACTCGACCTATTTCGATCCGAACTTCCCGCATAGCTATAGTCAGAAGGGGAAGCAGGCATGCCGTGCGGTCGTTGTGGTGACAAGCTCGCGGTGATCTCAAGCGATTAAGCGGCGCGTCGTGGGAAGAGCTTGGCGCCGCTGGCGCTACTTTGGGGCCGCCGACGGCTTTGGCCCCAGCCAGGTGACCAAGGCGACCCCGGCGATGATCAAACCGGCACCAAGATAGTGGTACCACTCGATCGCCTCTCCCAGGATGAGCCAAGCGAAGAGCGCCGTGAAGATCATTTGGGTGTAGACCAAGGTGCCTGCGCGCGAGGGACCGAGAATATCGATGCTCCAATTGTAGCAAAGGTAGAGCAGGGCACCGCCCGGAATGACGGTGTATAGCAAGGTCATGTAGCCGACGAAGCCGAGATTCTCATGCTCACCTTGCCAGAGCTCCCAAAGGAAGAAGGGCGCGTCAGCGAGGGCGCCCGCGCTCAACAAAATCACGAGGAGCGGCAGTCGCTTTAGCGTGAACTTCGCGCGTTTCAACAGGACCGAATAGCAGGCGAACATAACGGACGCCATGACGACGAGCAGATCGCCGAGCCCAAACTGAATGCCGAGCAGCTTGGCAAAACTCCCATGGACGGTCACGACCACGATGCCCGAGAAGGCGATTGCCGAGCCAAGAAACTGCCATGCATTGAGCCGCTCATGGATAATGAAATGGGAGAGAAGCATCGTGATGATGGGCGCTGTCGCAAAGATAATTCCGACGTTCACGGCGCTTGTGTAGCTCAGAGCCGTGAACATCGTGCCCTGGGTAAGGCCAAGGCCGAGGGCGCCGATGACGAAAGCTTCGAAGCCCCGCTTCTGAAGAAACTCAACAATCTCTTGGCGGTAGGGCCACACGAAGGGCGTTAACACGAGGGCGGCCAAGGCGGCGCGCCAGCAGCAAAACGTCCAAGGCGGCAACTCGCCAACCCCGAGCTTGACGGCAACGAAAACGCCACCCGCGAGCGCCCACGTTAAGAGCCCAGCCGCATAACCAAAAGCTTCAGACTCCGTCGACTCGCGTTCCGTTGCCGTGTTGGCCTGACCGACAGACCAATGCGCAAGAGGCATCTTGACCGCTCCATGCTCGATTAGCGCAGCTTTGCCGCCGCGAGTCTCGGCGGCGTCATTGTGTGTGCCCTCGGACTATCTGACGTTCATTCATACCACGCTGGAAAACCAAGCGATCCAAAAATAGGTAATAGCGAAAGAGGCGATCGTGATGGGCAAGACACCAAATGTAAACTGCCAGAAGGTGAACGGTGTTTTGCCGAAGCGCTCCGCCTGCTGAACAACAATCACGTTGCTCGCGGCGCTGATGATAAAGAGATTTCCAGCGAGGGTTGAGATGCCGGCCAGCATCATCAGCTCGGGGATCTCCCAATCCTTGACCAGGTTCAGATAAATCTCGACGACGGGTACGTTCGAAAAGACCTGACTAGCCCAGAAACTCACAAGCGCGATCACGGGCAAATCGCCCAGGTCTGCTTGCCGTTCGCCGAGCATCGCTTGTAGCGCGCCAGACTGAAGCAGAGAGCCCGTTACAATGAACATGGCCACGAAGAAGGCGAGGGTGGACCAATCGAGCGTCTTCAGAACGGTGATGCGATTGGGACTGAACAGAAAGATTGGCGCACAGGCCATGAGACTCGCCACACCGAATGGAATTGCTTCGGCGTTTCCCATGCTTTGTAGAGCGCTGTCCGCGCCAATCAGTATCACCAGTAGCCCGAGGCCCAGATAAGCGGTCCAGGCGCGGCTATTCGCTGAGGGCTCCGGCAGGTCGTGGAGTTCTTCAGCGGGTTCACGGTTATCCCGTGAGATGAGAAATCGCGACCACAGATAAACGACGACAAGCGATAAGATCGTTGGCACGGTGAGCCACAGCAAGAACGTAGCGACCGGGTTGCCGAAATGGCCGCGTGTCGCGATCAAGATGTTCTGAGGATTTCCCACCGGGCTGATCATGCTGCCAACCGTGACTGTTGCGCACAGCGCAATCAGCAGGGGACCTGCAGGCAGGCGTAGCGCGCGGGCGAGCATCAGAATAATTGGTGTGCCGATGATCGCAGACGCATCATTGGTCAGAAGGGCCGAACAGATCGTGGCGGCGATGATTACGACGGCCAAGGCCACGCTCGGGGATTTCATGCTGGCGATCCGCCGGCCGACCAGATGGGACACGCCCGCGTCGTAAAGCGCCGCGCCGATAGCGAAGACGCCGAACAGATAGGCGATCACATTCCAGTCGATCGCGGCCAAGGCCTTGGCTGGCGTGATCTGCCCCAGCACCAGCAAGCCGATCGCGCCTGCAACCATGATGTGCCAGATGCGCACAGCAGGCGGCAGCCATTGCCGGATCGCGATGAGCAGAAAGATCAAACATGAGACGATCAGACTTGTCGTGATCATTGTTTGTGAATAGCCAGGAGAGTCTTACTCGTTTGTTGTCGGAAACTGATCGTACAACGCGGCAACAACGCAACAACGGGCATTCGCGACGTTCGAAACCAACCCGAAGCCGAGAGCTTCTTATGGCCGGGCAGGGCTCTTTTGGACCGACGGGGCGTTCGCAGGGCTGGTATTGGCAGCGATACCGAACAGGCGCCAGCGCCCACCGACAGGTTCTTAGAGAAGATCGAAGTTCAAGCGTTCCGGGGCCGTTTCGAAATAGCCTGTCAAGCGCAGGCGGCCATTTGCGTCAATCGCAGGAGGCCCTACCAAGCGACTCGGACGCCGCCCTTGCCTCCGATGCCTTGGACGTCCTCGCCGAAGGTGTAGTCCACCTTTGCAAAGACCGAAGTTGTTTCGGCGAAGTTGAACAGGTTCACACCCGCCGAGAGCTCACCCCAGACATCGTCGAGGTCGTCTTCGAAATTGAATGTCGAGCCGTTCGAAACGAGGCGCGCACTGTTGTCATCGGTGAGGTTACCCCACAGGCTAGCAATCAAGAAAGGCTCCATCGTTGTGCCTTCCCAAGCTTGGACGGTTGTGCCGACCCGGCCGCCGATCCGACCGCGGACATTGGCATCGTCAGAGAAGGACACGCGATTGCCGCCTACATTGAACCCGTCAATGTCAGCCCAGATAACCTCGATCGTAGCGAGCGGCTCGAAGAAAACTCCGCTCGTGAAGGACCCAAAGCGATAACCCGTATCGGACCGCAAGCCGACAGTGGTGGCGTCGAGGCTACCCGGGAAGCCGAGATCAGGTGTGTCGATCTCGTAAATGTGTACATTCAACAGCGTATCTACGAAGAGACCGCCGTTGAGGTAGGTGGCATAGGCACCCACCTGACCGCCAGAGAAGTTGAAGGACCTAGACACGCCGTCAAAGTCCAGATTGCCGCCGACATACCCGCCGAGCAGTCCGTAGATCAGAACGTCACCCTGGGACAGCACATCGTACTGTCCCGTATCAACGCCAACCTGAAAGTCGAACGTGTCCAGCTCTCCATCGAGATCGAATGTGTAGCTCCGACCGAATGCTCTGGTTGTCGCTGAGTCATCGCGATCAAGCTGCGAACCACCGCCCTTAATCCAAGCCCCGGGGACCAGTGGATCGGCGAGGGGCGCGCCAATCGACTTGCTTCCATCGTCGTAGACTGGGACGGAGCCCTTGTTCAGGGCCACCCGTAAATCGGCTGTGCGGTCAAACCAGGTTGCGGACGTTTGATGCCAAATATCTTGGGCCGCCGTCAGCAGCTTTGGCAATACAAAGGCTCCGCCGCCCACAAAGCCACGGAATTCCCATTGCCCAGACCCTGTTGGCTCGAAGAACAGATCGTAGTTGAAAAAGCCCGTATCAATTGGTCCGTTTGCCAGCACGAAGTTGTTCGGGCTCGGTGTGTCGCCAGTCACAAACACCACTGGGATACCCTGGCTGTTGAACGTGCCGGGGCCAGTGTTCGTGTTGTTCACCTGAACCGAAGTCGTTCCTGATACATCGCCTTCAATCGTGAAGGTGTCTGACTTAGAGCCAGCGCCCCCCAAGAAGGTATCGACGGCGAGGGTAGAACCCGACGTGGCGACGAACTCAAGATCCGTTCCGCCGACCGTGTTGGAGACCTTAAAGGAATCCCCCTCGCGGCCATCCTGCATCGAGATCAGACCCGCATTCTCAAACCGCTCCAGATTTACAAAGGACGTATTCTGGTTCCCTGAGGGCGTGTCAGCGGTCTGCACAATGCCCCGGTTTCGGAAGAGGTCGTTGCCCGCCCGGAAATCGCTTTCCTTGCGTGCTTCAAATGTACCGCCAGCCTCGTTGAAGAAGTCATCGTCCTTCTTGGTCAGGTCAACGAAACCGGTGATGATGCCGCCGCTGCGATTGAAGATCGTGGTGCTCGCGCCAACTGTATCGATTGCGAAATGACTGTCCGCACCAATTGATCCAGCATTGTCGATCAAGATGCTGCTTGTAACCGAGTTGCTTCGAGACACGTTCGGTGTCCCGCTGGTTTGGGTCACAGCGGCAGTGTTGGCGAATGTCGGTTCCTCATGAGGAATCGAGGCGTAGATACCAATCTCGCCGCCCCAAACCTCGCCGACATTGACGACCTCTATTTTGCTATCCACCACATTGGATTGAGTGATGGTTGCGCTTTGCGTTGGGATCGTGCCGGCGGCCACGTTCGCGATGGTCGCTGTGTTTTGCAGCACGAGATCAGAGTTGAGAATCTCAGCGGAGATACCAATCCGGCCACCCTTAGCGGAACCGGTGTTCTCGACATAGATATGGTTCGTGAGTGTGTTCGACTGTGAGATTGTCGCGGCCTGCGAAA
The DNA here is from genome assembly GCA_039177935.1 of Pseudomonadota bacterium. Lineage (GTDB taxonomy): Bacteria > Pseudomonadota > Alphaproteobacteria > Rhizobiales > Methyloligellaceae > Methyloceanibacter. The sequence continues at coordinate 407,322 of JBCDFN010000001.1, forward strand.
CATTGCCGCCGACAAAACTCAGAGTGCCGGTTACGTTCGAGAGTTCAGCTTCGTTCTCAAGGCTGAGGTTGTTGTTATCAATCTTCGCATCGATACCGACGTCGCTTGAGTCTATTTTCCCACCATTTGAAGTCGCAATCGCGTTGGCGATGTTGTTGGCTTGATCCGATTGTGCCTCTTGGTTGCTTGGGGCAGAAGCGACGATTGCGATGTCACCAACAGTGTTCAGGTGCCCAATTTCGTTCCGGACGGACCCGATGGATCTGTTGGCAATCAAGGCTTCAATCCCGGTTCGACCATCGATATCCCCGTTATTCGCGATCGTTATGTCGCTAGCGACCCTGTTGGTTTGGCTGTGATCGGCCAACTGGTTTACGTCGCCTAATAGGTCTAACAGACTAATATTGCCTACTGTGTTGCTCGTTCCGCCGGCATTGAGCATCGTCTCGATGTTTTCGTTCGTGACGATTGCTGAAATGCCCGTCGCCGCATCAATGTTTGCGGAGTTATCGATTCTCACGCCATTTGAAATCACGTTCGAGTTGAGGACTTCAGATGACTGCATGTAGTTGGCAGTCGTGCCTACGACGACAGCAAACGCGGAGGTGTTGGAAGCAAGAAATGTATTCTTGAGTGCTCCAATCTCGCTGTTTGTGATCACGCCGAGTATGCCCACGTCGTCGGCTAAGATGGCGTCGCTGTTGTCCAGCTCGATCGCGTTAGTGAGCGTGTTTGTTTGCCCCAAACCAACGAGCTGATCCACGTCCCCGTCTGCGCCTCCCGCCGCAATCAGCTGCGTGTTACTCAAGAGCGATGCGTTGCTCAATGCGAGGAACGCAGTGTTATCGATACCGGCGAAAATCCCGATAGCCGGGTCGATACTGGCCGTGTTGGTAATGTCTATCGCACTTGAGAGCGTATTGCCTTGCGCTAAATCCTGAGCTTGGTTTAGGGCGCCTCCATACCCGCCACCCAAATAGGTGGTCACGTTCGTTCCGACGAAGTCGTTGTTGAGCGCCGCGAAGTCTTTATTCTCGATCTGGACTTGGATGCCGAATGCGTCGGCAATCAGTACATCTGAATTGTTGAGTGATATGGCGTTGCTAAGGACGTTCGATTGGTCTTGATCAATGGTTTGCGCAATGTCGCCACCCGCCAAGCCCCCAAGCACCGTGTACGCATTGGTGGCCAGCGCGCTGTTCTCAATTACAAAAAAGTTTGAATTTGTTATCCCGGCAAAAATACCAACATTGGGATCGATTTCACCGCTGTTAATGATCTCTATTTCATTCGAAAGTGTGTTGAGTTGATCGAAATTCAGCGTTTGCGTGACGTTGCTGCCGAATATGATCGCACCGAATGCATTGGTGTTTGTGATATCCGCGAAGTTCGAGATTCCCACCGACTCAAGGCTGTTATCAATATTTGCGAAGATTCCAAAGTCGTCGGCGATGATATTGCCGCTATTGATCTCTGTGATCTGGTTTGTGACGGCATTCTCCTGAGACGCGTTTATGCTCTGCGTGACATCGCCAGTGCAGCCCAGACACCCCCCTGAATTCTCATTCAGGCCGATGAAGACGTTGCTGAGCGCAAGCGCCGAGTTATCGATCTCTGCAAGTATTCCAATTGCGGGGTCAATTTCTCCGCTATTGGTGATCGATATCGTGTTGATTAACTCGCCAAGCTGAGTGAAGTCTATCGTCTGAATCAGATCAAGGTCATTGAATGAGTTTGTTGGATTATCGAACAAAAATGTTGTAAATGCTGGCGCTATGGTAGTGCCGAGTGTTGCGTTGAGCTTTACGTTATTCGTTAAGATGTCACTGTTTGTCTCGGAGTCTGTATTGGAACCAACGATTGGTTGAACTGTTTGGGCGACTGCCCAAGAGTTGGCCAAGAGATTGCTGATGAAAAGTGAAGCCAATACTGCAATGAGCGTCGCCAGCCTGCGCTGCGCAGACTGTTTGGGCTGATGGCTCTCGCGAATTTCCTTGCAAGCTTCCAGCCCTGGCGAGCGATCGTGACAAACGACCGGGACCAAGCTGTTCCGTCTCAAACGCTTACTCTTCACAACGCAACTCCCCCCAAACCCCCTAGACGATGCGACCCCGTCTCGCGGAAAAACCACTTATTTCCTATGTCGTTAGCGTCTCTCGCAGCAGGCCCACTCCCCATTCGGCCCCTGCGGTGACTGATCAAGACTATTAGGTATGGAGGTGGACGTAAGGTCGAGTCACATCCGCATCTGCGTTATCGGTTTTTTAACTCTTGTGATAATTCTGCCACCGATAGTTGACTGATGGTCGAAGGTCTTCCAAAGGGCGAACGGTGCCGAGAGCCCTCTCAACGCGGGGGTTTACCGCATTCGGAACTCCCAAGATTCCAAGCAAGTGTTGCTCTGCGGTCATTGCTGCGCTGCAGAAATGTGGTTACGAACGGACGCTCTAATCGAGATCGTTTTCAGGAGACGGACAGATGCGGCTTGTGGCTCGCCATTTCGGCGTGTGGGGGATGCTTTTGGCATTTGCGACGTGTTTCGCAGTGCCGGCGAGTGCGGCGATCAGCCTGTCGGTTGCGCTCAAGAACTATTACGCCGAATACGAGATTGTTGAGCAATGTGCGCGGCAGGCTCAGCTGACGCGAGAGGATGTTGAGACGGCCAGTACCGCCATCAATGTCATTGAGAAGTACTACTTCGGCCGGGACAAAAACCTAAACAAGACGCGTCTGAAGCGCCAAGCGGTCGACGACAAGAATGACAGCTTCAAGATTTTGGAACGCAGCGGGGAGTCAGGCTTCCGCCCTTACTGCCAGATGTCCTTGAATGAGCTCGTGCGTAAGGCCAGGGAAGTTGGTGAGCCAGCAAGCAGCCAATAGAACGCGGGCTGCTATTGTGGCCCGATGTCTATTGAGGCCTGATGTCTATTGAGGTCTGGCGTCGTCACGCAGGGCCGAGTCCTCGAGATACATGATTGATGTGCGGCGCCGTCCGCTCTGTGAGTAGGCAAAGGACACGAAGGCGCCCCCAAGCTGCTCAGCGTCTTCGTTGGTCAGATTCTCCGCCTGGAGGTGAAACCGTGCGCCGGGTGGGATAGCCGCGCCTGGGGCAACGGTGCCGTCTGGCCTTTCGACGCGGAGGTTTAGCTTGATGTTCCCGGTGCCCAGCGAAGTCGTGTCTGTATCGGGTCTCACAGTCGCTTGAATGTTCTCAAGCGCGACGCTCGCTCCGTTCGTCCCCGACAACAAAACGCCTTCGACACCGGGAGGAGGCGATACACCCTCGAGCCATTTTACAGGGTTTGTTGTGCTCGCCGACAGCGAGGCAGTCACGGCTGGCCCTTGCTGCGCAGGCCTTGTGCTCGCCGGCAGCGAGGCGGCAACGGGTGCTCCTTGCTGCGAGGGCGCGGTCACGATCCGATAGGAAGGCGCGTCTGCGGCTTGCGGTTCCGGTGCTTGCTCTTTGGGTTGCATCATCGCGCGGACCGTTGGCAACGGAGCTTGTTGTGGCTGCTGCGCTTGTTGTGTCGGCGGAGTTTCTTGTGCCTGCGCTGCGGGCTCAGGCGGCGCGGGATCTTCGATACGAACGACACTCGCGGTTGGCGGAACCGCATCGGGAGCTTCGCTCTGTTGGGTCTCGGACGACTGCCACGGATTGACCCAGCTTGCAGCCGTGGAGAGCCACCCCACAGGGTCAAGCCAGCTCAGATCGAGCCACTCGCCAAAGGTATCGGTGGACTTGTCCGGCACTGGCGCGACAGGAGCTGGCGCGGCTGGAGCTGGTTCGACTGGGGCCGGGGCGATTGAAATGCGCATTGGCGGCGGAGGCGTCTGGCCGCGAGAGGCGATCGTACGTTCGGCCGTGAATGCGAGGTCTCGTATCCCTCCCTGAAGCAGGCCGGGCGACCCGGCGGCTAGCGCATTGAAATAGGGGCCGGCGCGATGGGCATTGGCCATGAAGGCACAGCCCGCCACGAGCAGGACGGACAGCGTCGATGAAGCAAGCGCGACCCACGTTTCGGGGCCGCCATAGGATGCCACAAAGAGAATCAGAAGAACGATGGCTGCAAGGAGGAGATACACCTTGTATCCAGGTCGGTTAGGGCCAACGAATCATTACTTAGAATAACGAAAAACAGTGGCGCGAGTTCGACGTTTCTGACGCCAATCGCGGCTATTCATCGGCGGTTCATGCGGCCTGTGCTTTGCTCCCCCCAATCGTCACACAGGGTGCCGAGCTAACCGGAGTATTGCCTATGAATGGGAGATACCTCTCCACATTGGTTTTGTGCATGACGTTCGTCGCATTTGCGTCCGCCGCATTTGCCTATTCCGGCGCCGTCAAAGGGGCCTGCCGCGCGGACTACAAGCGTTATTGCTCGGCCCACGCGCTCGAGGATCCGGGCTTGCGGCGTTGCATGGACAATGCCGGTCGTAGCCTCTCGCGGAGCTGTGTGGTGGCTTTGATCAATTCCGGCCAGGTCAGCAAGGCGCGGGCGACCACGCGCTGGGGCCACACGTTCTAGCGCGCCTCTGCGACCCTGAAGTCCAGTTTGCCGGTTGCGGAGGACGCCCAGTGAGTAATGCCCGCCCAGGTCGGGGCGGGCATCGTTGTGTCGGCCAGTTTGACGGCTCTAGTGCCCACTATTTGTCGTCGTCATCGTCCTTTTTGGGGCCGCGCCGCATGGGAGCGATGTCTAGCTTA
>JBCDFN010000002.1:0-236837 GCA_039177935.1 Pseudomonadota bacterium
CGGCGGCTTTGTGGGCGGCAAGCTCGATTACGACAGCCTCGCCGATACGTTCGATTTCTCGGGCGGCCAGGTTGGGGCGTATGCCACCTATCTCAAGGACGGCCTATTCGTCGATACACTGCTCAACGTCCATCTCTATGAGATCAACACGCCGAACTTCGGCTTTCCGGACAGCCTTGACGCCACCACGGTGGGTCTCAGAACCGACGCAGGCTACCGCTTCGGCTCCTTCACCGGCGGGGCCTTCTTCGAGCCGCTGGCGACGATCGAGGTCACCTGGGCGGATATCGATGGCTTCAGCGCCGGCGGCAACCGGGTGTCCTTCTCGGACGACGCCAATGTCCGTGGACGGATCGGCGGCCGCGTGGGCACCACGATGCAAGCCTGGGAAGGCACGATGATGGAGCCGTTCCTGATTGCGAGCCTGTGGGGCAATCTGTCAGACGACAACAGCGCGCGCCTCGTCTCCAGCGGCACCACATTCAACTTCCAGGACGATCTCGACGATGTCTGGGGCGAAATCTCGGGCGGCGTGAACCTGTTCAACTTCTCACAGACCACGTCCGTCTTCGCCAAAGTGGACTACACCTTCGGTGAGAACGACCAAGGCGTCGGCGGCAAGGGCGGTATCCGCGTGGCTTGGTGATCGCGCTCAAGTAGGCCGCTAGGCCGGTAGCGCAAGCAAAGACTCGCTCAAGCAGCCGCTAGCGCGGTAGGGCAATAACAAGAAAGGCGCGCTGCCCAAAAAGGACGGCGCGCCTAACTCCCCTCAAATCAGTAGTCGGACGAGTGGTTCTAGACCGCGTCCTTGGCAGCCTTCACAGGGCGCGCCTTGATAACCTTGCGGGCGGGCTTCGCCTTGAACATCGTCTCTTCGCCAGTGAAGGGATTGATGCCCTTGCGCGCCCGAACGGCCGGTTTCTTTGTCACGACGAACTTGGCGAAACCAGGCAGCATGAACTCGCCGTTCTTCTTCATTTCCTTGTAGCCAACCGTGGCGAGCGTTTCGAGAACGTCCTTGACGTCCTTCTTCGTCATGTCGAGTTGATCGGCAATGGTCTGGATGAGTGCGGTTTTTGTCAGCATTGAGTAGCGCTCCTAAAAGTAGGACGGCGCTCGAAAAGCCGGTTGCAACAAGCCCTTTTCGCCGTCCGAGCCAGTTCCGGCTCTTCATACCCTTTGAGGGATGGCCGATTCGCACGGCTTTGTCTGCACTTTTGCGAAAGTGCCTGTGTGTATTTTGCCCTTTATTTGCAGGCCGAATCGCTACTCAGGGGGCCTTGGACTTGTCCGCCGCGGTGTTGTCGCTTCGTTGCGTCGGTGTCCCTTCGTCCACTTCGGCGCGGGCGGCGATATCCCATACGGCGATGAAGAGGGCTGCGATCAAGGGACCGACCACAAGGCCATTGAGGCCAAGAACAGCAATACCGCCAAGGGTCGACAGCAAGACAATATAGTCTGGTAAGGCCGTATCCTTCCCCACCAAATACGGACGCAAGAGATTATCCACCAGTCCGATGACGCCCGCGCCGAACGCCATAAGCACCAGACCTTTGCCGATGTCGCCCGTGGCAATGAGATAGACCGCGACGGGAAACCAGACGATCGACGCCCCGACCGCGGGTAGCAGCGACAGGAAGGCCATAACGACACCCCACAGCACAGGGGCATGGATTCCGAGCGCCCAGAAGATGAGCCCGCCAAGAAAGCCCTGCACGATCGCGACTAAGATCGTGCCCTTGACCATCGCGCGCACGACGACGGCGATCTTCTGGAACAACGCACCCTTGTAATCGTCGGCAAGTGGAACGGCCTGGATGATCTTCTGCGCGAGCTTGCCGCCGTCGCGCAGAAGAAAATAGAGCAGATACAGCATGATCGAGACGCTCAGCAGCACGTTGGCCGTGCCTTGTCCGACGAGGACAGCTTGCGTCGCGAAGAACTGACTGCCTTCGGCAAGAAGCGAGATAATGCGCGACTGAATATCGGCCACGTCCGTCACACCAAAACGCGCGAAGAAGTCCGTGGCCCAGCTCGGTAGTGCGTTGAGAAAGCGCTGGAGAAACGCACCGAGGTCGAGATCGCCCGTCTCGAGACTCTTGTAGATCGTCGTCGCTTCACTGACGATCGAGGCGCCTGTGAGCGCCACGGGGATCAACACAATCCCGACAATGCAGAGCAGCGTCAGAAATGCCGCGATGTTCCGCTTGCCTGGAAGGTGGCCGTTAAACCATCGCTGCACCGGCGCGAAGACCAAAGCCAGGATCACAGCCCACAGCACAGCGCTATAGAAGGGCAGGAGGATCCAGGCAAAGGCCAGCGACACCAGGACAAGCAGTAGGACAAAGGTCTTGTCCTGAAGGGCGCCTCGCTTGACGTCGTGGCTCATTGAGTAAGCTCCAAGCTTATGGATCCATCCCCAGGCGGCGCTCAATCATAGTGATTCACAGACCGCTCCGGAGTGCATTTCCCGAATGCGGCAGCGCCATCCCCAGTAACCGCGAAAAACAACCCTCTGCCCAGAAGAACATCTTGCGAACACAGAACAAAACATGTACATTGCTCGTTCTACGAGAAGCTCGGCTCACCAAACGCCAACTGGGTGTGGACGAGGGCCTTTTGGGCCGGGCACCGCCATTTACGCAAGCCCTAGGGCTGTGAAATAAGGAGATTCGTCAATGTCGAACGCCGCGCTGCGCCTTGTTGAGGCAGGAGGGGATATGGACAGAGAGAAGGCGTTGGAAGCTGCGATCTCCCAGATCGAGCGGTCTTGCGGCAAGGGCTCCATTATGCGGCTCGGGCAGAATGAGACCGCCGTCGAGGTTGAGGCTATTCCGACGGGTTCCCTTGGGCTCGATATTGCACTCGGCATTGGCGGTTTGCCACGGGGCCGGGTGGTCGAGATTTATGGGCCGGAATCGTCCGGTAAGACCACTCTCGCACTGCATGTTGTGGCGGAAGCTCAGAAGAAGGGTGGGGTCTGCGCCTTTGTCGATGCGGAGCACGCCCTCGACACGGTGTATGCGCGCAAGCTTGGGGTTGATCTCGAAAACGTCCTGATCTCTCAGCCCGATACCGGCGAACAGGCGCTTGAGATCGCAGATACACTCGTTCGTTCCGGCGCCATCGACGTTTTGGTTATAGACTCGGTGGCGGCGCTGACGCCGAAGGCCGAGCTTGAGGGCGAGATGGGCGACTCGCTACCGGGCCTTCAAGCACGTCTCATGAGCCAGGCCTTGCGGAAACTGACGGGCTCCATCTCCAAGTCTCGCTGCATGGTGATCTTCATCAACCAGATCCGCATGAAGATTGGTGTGATGTTTGGAAGCCCTGAGACCACCAGCGGCGGGAACGCCTTGAAGTTCTATTCCTCGGTTCGGCTCGATATTCGCCGGATTGGCGCCATCAAGGAGCGGGACGAGGTTGTCGGCAACCAAACCCGGATCAAGGTCGTCAAGAACAAGGTGGCGCCGCCGTTCAAGCAGGTCGAGTTCGACATCATGTATGGCGAGGGCGTCTCGAAGATGGGCGAGTTGATCGATCTCGGCGTGAAGGCGGGGATCGTCGAGAAGTCCGGCTCCTGGTTTTCCCACGATAGCGAGCGCATCGGACAGGGGCGTGAGAACGCCAAAAACTTCCTGAAAGAGCATCCGGAGATGGCCGAGCGGATCGAGCTTGCCATCCGGCAAAGCGCGGGACTTCTGGCCGACCAAATTTTGGATGGCGAACCGGTTAAGGACGATGACGAAGACGCACCGCCCGTCGAGGCTGAGACCGTTGCGTCAATTTCTGGTGCTGGGCGCAAGAGCAAACGCGGTTAGTTCTGCGGGGGCCGGCCGCGTGTCGGCCCAGTAGAACTGGCCTTCGCGGCCATTGTAGCGCGGGCGCGTTCCCCTATCAGGGTTCCCTTACGGCTAACGGCAGCTTGGGACTAATTTGAATACAGCGTGGAAGCGGGCGTCCCAGTGTCTCGGGGCGCTCGGTTTCGTTGTGACTTCTGGACAGGTGCGGGGCGAAACCTTATGTCTGCCATCATTGCCACCTCGTCCGATCGGGCCGACTTGAGGGGTGGCGACGGCGGTAGGGTCTACCGAATCGGGTAAGGTCCGACCGTCTGATTAGGTCGCAATTCGCAGCGGACATGCGGGCATTCGAGTGCCGGTCTCGGCGTCCAAGGGGGCGCGGCAGAGTAAGATGCGTCATGCGGTGGCGTGTCGCTTCGGTTTCTCGGTCCAGCTGCCGCCAAGGTGGGTGCTGCTGAAGTGAGCGCGGGAAAACCGACAAAGACACCGGGCAAGTCAGCACCGGCCAAGAACGCAGAAGCCAAAGGATCGGCGGCTGAGAGTACGCCGAAGCTGCGAACGACGGTCCATGAGGTTCCGTCGCGGGTCAATGATCTGCGCTCTGCGTTCCTTCAGTTCTTTGCTGACAATGATCATGTTGTTGAGCCGTCGGCTCCCCTAGTACCGCGTCACGACCCGACCCTGATGTTCACCAATGCGGGCATGGTGCCCTTCAAGGATGTATTCACGGGTCAGGAGAAGCCTCGGTCCTTGAGGGCCGCGTCGTCGCAGAAGTGCGTTCGCGCAGGCGGCAAGCATAACGATCTGGACAATGTCGGGTTTACCGCGCGGCATCACACCTTCTTTGAGATGCTCGGCAATTTCTCGTTCGGTGACTACTTCAAAGAGCGCGCGATCTCGTTGGCTTGGTCGTTTCTGACGGAGACGCTTGCACTGCCGGAGGAGAAGCTCCTTGTGACGGTGTACGTGGACGACGACGAGGCGGCTGAACTTTGGAAGAAGATCTCGGGATTTGGAGACGACAAGATCCTGCGCATCTCGGGCGCGGATAACTTTTGGTCGATGGGTGATACGGGTCCTTGCGGACCCTGCTCGGAGATTTTCTACGATCATGGAGCACAGCTCCCTGGCGGTCCGCCGGGGACGCCCGAGGAGGACGGGGACCGGTTTGTCGAGATCTGGAACCTTGTGTTCATGCAGTTCGACCAGGGTGACGACGGTCAACGCGTAGCCCTGCCACATCCCTCGATCGATACGGGTATGGGCCTCGAACGCATCGCGGCGGTGATGCAGGGAAGCCACGACAACTACGAGATCGATCTCTTCAAGACGTTGATCGGGGCGTCGGTGGATCTGACGGGCGTTCCCGCGGAAGGTGCCGATGCGCCGAGCCACCGCATTATTGCCGATCACTTACGGGCATCGTCATTTTTGATTGCCGATGGCGTGCTCCCGTCCAATGAAGGCCGCGGCTATGTTCTTCGGCGGATCATGCGTCGCGCCATGCGCCACGCGCATATGCTGGGTGCGAAAGATCCTTTGCTGCACCGCCTTGTCCCCACGCTCGTCAGCGAGATGGGGCGGGCCTTCCCCGAGTTGCAGCGCGGTGAGGCACTGATCGACGAAACGTTGAAGCTTGAGGAGACCCGCTTCCGGGAAACTCTGGAGCGCGGCCTGCGCCTCCTCGACGAGGCGGTCGAGGGGTTGTCGGCCGGGGATACGTTGCCTGGCGAGGTCGCCTTCAAACTCTATGACACCTATGGTTTTCCTTACGATCTGACGGAAGATGCCCTGAAGGCCAAGAGCATCGGCGTGGACGAGGCGGGTTTTCAATCGGCGATGGAGCGGCAGCGCGCCGAGGCGCGAAAGTCCTGGTCCGGGTCGGGTGAGGCGGCCACGGACAGCCTATGGTACGAGCTCAAGGAGGAACTCGGCGCAACTGAGTTCCTAGGCTACGAAACGGAAGCCGCCTCCGGCGAGATCGTTGCGCTTGTCAAGAACGGCGAGCGGGTTGAGAAACTCGACGAGGGCGATTCAGGCATCGTGATCGTCAACCAGACCCCATTCTACGCCGAATCCGGTGGTCAGGTCGGAGATCGCGGTGAGCTGTCGATTGCCAACGACACCATGTTCTCGGTTTCGGACACGCAGAAGAAGCTGCACGGCTTGTTCCTCCATGAGGGGGTAGTCGAGAAGGGCAAGCTATTGCGTGGACAGACCGTGTCACTGTCCGTTGATCACAGACGCCGCGCATCAACGCGTGCGCACCACTCAGCGACCCATCTTGTGCATGAGGCCTTGCGGCAGGTCCTCGGAACACACGTGGCGCAAAAAGGGTCGCTGGTAGAGCCGGGCCGTCTCAGATTTGACTTCTCGCATCCGAAACCCATGAGCGCGGAAGAGGTCACGGCTGTCGAGAACATGACGAATGCCATGATCTTGCAGAACAGCGCCGTAGAAACCCATCTCATGACGCCGGACGAGGCAATCGCCCGCGGCGCGCTCGCGCTTTTCGGTGAAAAGTATGGCGATGAGGTTCGCGTCGTTTCCATGGGCGTGACACCCGAGAGCGAGAAGGCAGGCCAAGCCTATTCCATCGAACTGTGCGGCGGGACTCATGTGCAGCGGACGGGCGATATCGGCCTTCTGAAGATCATTGGCGAAGGCGCCGTGGCCTCCGGCGTACGCCGTGTCGAGGCGCTGACCGGCGAGGCGGCGCGGCGGTATCTCGCGACACAGGACACCCGGGTTCGCGACGCGGCGGAGCTTCTCAAGGTTCCGCCCGACGAGATGCTTGAGAGGCTGACCGCAGTTGTCGAAGAGCGTCGCAAGCTTGAGCGGCAGCTAGCGGATGCTAAGCGCGAATTAGCGCTGCGACCTGAAGGTGGCGGTGACACCGGGGGTGTACCGGTAAGAGATGTCGGCGGCACCAAGTTTCTGGCGCGCATTGTCCACGGTGTGGCGCCCAAGGATCTTCGTGGTCTTGTCGACGAGGCAAAGCAGCAGGTCGGGTCGGGCATTGTGGCCGTAGTCGGCGTGAGCGACGATGGCAAGGCTGGCATCGTCGTTGGGGTGACGGAAGACCTAACATCGTCGCTCAGTGCTGTTGATCTTGTGCGGGTCGGTGCGGGTGTTCTTGGCGGCAAGGGCGGCGGTGGCCGCCCCGACATGGCCCAAGCGGGCGGACCCGATGCCTCAAAGGCCGATGCGGCGCTTGAGGCGATTGCCGACCGACTGGGGAGCGGCGCTTAGAGTAAGACGACGCCGTAACCCGTCAGGCGCGCGCGAGCCAAGCCTAAGCAGCCTCTACGTCCCGCGCCATGGCCGCACCCATGTTCTCAGCGATTTTGTCGATGAAGCCTTCGGTCGACAGCCATGCCTGCTCCTCACCAACCAGCAGGGCCAGGTCCTTGGTCATGAAGCCAGACTCGATTGTGTCAATAGAGACTGTCTCAATGGTCTGAGCGAAGCGGGCAAGGGCCTCGTTGTTGTCGAGTTTCGCGCGGTGCTTGAGAGCACCAGCCCATGCGAAGATCGAGGCCGTAGAATTGGTCGACGTCGCGCGCCCTTCCTGGTGCTGACGGAAATGGCGGGTGACCGTGCCATGAGCCGCTTCAGCCAGGACCGTCTTGCCATCTGGTGTCATGAGCACTGATGTCATGAGTCCGAGCGACCCGAAGCCCTGCGCGACCGTGTCGGACTGTACGTCGCCATCGTAATTCTTGCAGGCCCAAACGTAACCGCCGGACCATTTCAGCGCGGCCGCGACCATGTCGTCGATCAGTCGGTGTTCGTATGTAAGCCCGGCCTTGTCGAAGGCTTCTTTGAACTCGGTTTCGAAGACCTCGGCGAACAGGTCCTTGAAGCGCCCATCATAAGCTTTGAGGATCGTGTTCTTGGTCGACAGATACACGGGCATATTGCGATTGAGACCATAGTTCATTGATGCGCGTGCGAAATCACGAATGGACTTGTCGAGGTTGAACATGCCGAGGGCCACACCTGAGCCCTCGAACTCGTGGACTTCGCGTTCGATGACCTCGCCGTCTTCGCCCTCAAATTTGATGGAGAGCTTGCCTTTGCCGGGAATAAGGAAATCCTGCGCGCGATAAATATCGCCATAGGCATGTCGTCCAATCACAATTGGCTTGGTCCAGCCCGGGACCAGGCGCGGCACATTTCGGCAGATGATCGGCTCACGGAAGATCACGCCACCAAGAATGTTGCGGATCGTGCCATTGGGGGAGCGGTACATCCGCTTCAACCCGAATTCCTCAACGCGGGCTTCGTCAGGCGTAATGGTGGCGCATTTGACGCCGACCCCAAATTCCTTGATTGCGTTGGCTGCATCGATCGTCACTTGATCGTCGGTGGCATCTCTGTGCTCGATGCCGAGGTCGAACGGCACGAGCTCAATGTCGAGATAGGGCTCAATGAGCTTGTCTTTGATCATGTCCCAGATAACGCGGGTCATTTCGTCGCCATTCAAATCGGCGATCGGGTTCTCAACCTTGATCTTGTCCACGCGGCAATCTCCAAAATAGGGGGTGTCTCAATGGGGTGTTTCCCTGGCTCGAAGGCAAAGCAGTGGCACCCATTGCGAGCAGAGCCTCCCTGTAGCATCGTCCGGCCATGATGGAAACAAGTGACACAGCCGAAAAGCCGACGAATGACCGCGGCGGTCAAATAGGGCCATCCATCGTTCTTGTGGAGCCACAGCTCGGGGAGAACATTGGCTTCTCCGCCCGCGCCATGGGCAATTTCGGGCTGCGCGATTTGCGGCTCGTGACGCCGCGCGATGGTTGGCCGAACGACAAGGCCTTGGCCGCTGCGGCGGTTGCCGAGCCAATTGTGGCGGAGGTACGGGTTTTCGATACGCTCGAGGAGGCACTGGCCGACTGCAACTACGTTGTTGCCACCACGGCGCGTCCTCGCGAAATGGTCAAACCAGTTTTCAGCCCCGAGACGGCGGCGTCGACAATACGGGATCGGGCGGAGGCGGGCGAGCGCTGCGCCGTCATGTTCGGGGGCGAACGAAACGGCCTCAACAACGATTCGATTGTCCTGGCGGACGCGATTCTAACCGCGCCTGTCGATCCAAACTTGGCTTCGCTCAGCCTGCCACAGGCTGTGCTGCTGTTCTCTTACGAATGGCTGAAGAGTGGCAACGCAGAAGCGCTCGGCCGCGTCACGGCTTTCGATGGACCCGCGCGGGAAGGACTGGCCACGCCAGGTACGGTACCCGCAAGCCGTGCTGCACTTTTTGGTCTCTTCGACCACCTCGAGGGGGCCTTGGACGCGGCAGGATTCTTGCGGCCGCCAGAGAAGCGGCCAGCTATGGTCCGTTCGATCCGGAACATGTTCCATCGCATGGAATGCACGGAGCAAGATGTCCGTACCTGGCGCGGGATCGTTTCCGCATTCACCCGTGGGGCAACAGGTTCAAAGGGTTAGAGCTCTGCGTTGTGGCCACAGTTCCGCCCTGTTTCTCCTGTTGCGATGAGCCTCAATAATGGTAGCTTCCGCCAAAAGATAGAGGGCGTCTGATGAGAAGTGGGTGGGTGAAGTTTGGTGTTGTGGCTGCTTCGGTTCTCTTGCCGTTGTATGGCGTCGCGTTCGAAGCATCTGCGCAGACCACGGACGGCCAGCCGGGCATGACGACTCTCGCCGCGGATGAACTCACTCAGCGAAGCAAGCAACCAGCACCGAGCAAGAGCGGCGGCTTGAGCGATCGCGGCGTCCGTACGATGACCTCCTATGCGTCCTGGTTGCTTCCCGACAACATCAAGGGTCCGGACGGAAAACCGGTAAAGGTAGACAAGTCAGACCCTAAGAAATTCGTGATTCCCATCGATTCAGCGCGACGCGCCATCCAGGCAGCGACTCGATCCGCGTATGCCGATGTCTGCGGCCTGCCGGAGCATGCGAAGGCAAATTTCGAAAAGATGATGGCCGACGAACGGACGCGGTACGCAGACCTGACACAAGAACAGATCCTGATGATCGAGACGCTGCATGTTTTCGCGACCAGCTTCTTCGCCGGCAGAGCTGCCGTGCCGATTGAGGCCGACTCAGCCCCAGCCGGATGGCAAGATAAGGTGCTGGAGGAAGGGGAAGGGCCGCCCCAGCAATTGAAGGCCCCGCCAGCGCCTGAGTGTCCACCAGAGCGCAAGCAGCAGGTCGAGGCCGCGATTAACGCCTATGTGGCCTCCGCCGGAGCCCAATAAATCCGGGATTGCGGTGCGGAACCCGCGACAGCGGAATTGACATTTTCCCGGCATTCCGTGTAACAGAACGGCTCGGATTGGCCGTTAGAGGCCGAGTGCGGTCTGCCGGACGATTTTGGCAGCCCCTGATCAACCACCATCAATAGGTTTTTGCGGCAGACGCGGGCACATGCACCGCCCGTGGAAAGCCTGATTTGGCTTTGGAGTCTTGACGAATGACGAAACGCATTCACGCCAAGCACAAGATCGACCGCCGGCTTGGCGAGAATATCTGGGGCCGGCCTAAGAGCCCCCAAAACAAGCGCGAATACGGACCTGGCGAACACGGTCAGCGCCGGCGCGGAAAGCTATCGGATTATGGGCAGCAGCTTCGCGCCAAGCAGAAGCTGAAGGGCTATTACGGCAATATCACCGAGAAGCAATTCAAGTCCATCTATCACGAGGCGTCTCGTCAGAAGGGCGATACGTCCGAGCGCCTGATCGGGCTGCTGGAGCGCCGTCTCGATGCGATTGTGTATCGAGCCAAGTTCGTGCCGACGGTCTTTGCCGCCCGGCAGTTCATTTCGCATGGTCATGTGAAAGTGAATGGCCGCCGCGTGACGATCCCCTCCTATCGCTTGAAAGAAGGGGATGTGATCGAGGTGCGCGACAAGTCGAAAGAACTCGGCATCGTGCTGGAAGCGGTTCAGAGCGCCGAGCGCGACGTGCCAGACTATGTCGATGTGGATCACGGCAAGATGGTCGCTACGTTCACGCGTGTACCGGCCCTGTCGGACGTTCCTTATCCAGTGATGATGGAACCGAACCTCGTCATCGAATTCTATTCGCGCTAAGCGAAGCGGTATCAGAGACGATTTTGCGGCCTGCGCCGGGTTTCCCGGTGTCAGGCCGTTTTGCTTTGTCAGCCTGCGAGAATGATCGCCGCACCGCCGCCAATCAGCACGATGGCAACGGCCTTTGCTAGCTCCGCGCCAAACGGCGCGAGTTTCTCGATCGCGACGAACACGGACAGGCCGGCGATCCAAACAAGGTTCATCACGCCACCCACGAACAGCAGCAGCATAAGCGCGACACAGCAGCCCACGCAGAACGCGCCATGTGCCAGTCCCATCTGCCATGCGCCCCGAGGGCCCGCACGCCAATGCTCAGCAAGGTAGACCGCAGGATTGCGACAGTGCTTTAGACAGGCGGTCTTGAGCGGGGTCAGTTGATACACCCCGGCTGCAATTAGGAGCGTGCCTGACAGGACGGCGCTGCGCGAACTCATCATCATCGTCATGAGCCCCGAACGCTCCAACACGAACTGAAGCACCACAGCCAAGGCGCTGAAAAGAATCCATAAGGTGAGATAGCCACCAGCGAATGCGGCGACTGAAAGCGGCGCATCGGCGGTTCCCGCTTGCTCGTCGGCGCGCCGGACCACCCGTCCATAAAGAAGCACCATGGGCGCGGCGGAGGGCAGCATCATTGCCACCATCATCACCGCCCACATGACGAAGGCGATCACCCAGTAATAGGGGGTCCAGGGCCAGCTCTCTCCGGCTGGCAGCGACATCGGCAGCCACCAGCCACTCATGGCTATCACGCTCATGCCCGTCCCGGCGCCAGCTAACATGGCAATCCAAGCGAGGACGATCAGGACGACCAAGGCGCCCGCGATAAGGGCATTTTCCCGGCGAAGGAGAGCTTCAAGCATGCGGGGGGGTGTTGTCGCCTTATGGGTGGACAACGCCCAAGTTGGTTAGATGGAGATAGGCGAACTGTCCGTAGCTGTTCTTAAGGGTCATCTCGATAGGCCCCTTCGCGGTCGAGGATCCGCTGCCCATTTCCGCAATCGAATACTCAAAGCCGTCGGGAAGATCGATTCTCGCCCGGTGCTTTTCACCCGTTACCGGGTTTCGGATAGGCTCTCCGGCCATCTCTATCAGCCCATCGACCCGTACCGTGCCAGTCCGCTCTTCCACGTCGATGTCGATATGGATGGGCCGGACTTCTGGCGGCAGCACTTCTGAGAAGGTCGCAGCAAACACATTCCAGACGGTCTTTCCCGGCTCGGTGTTCTCGCCGGAAAAAATGGACAGCAGAGCATTACGCTGCGCCTCGCTCGCCTTGTCGTCGATGATTAAGAAGGCGCGCCCATCGCCTTCATGGATGGCGTTCGGCCAAGAGAACACACCGACCACATTGAGCCCGCTAAGGTCGACATCGCCGAAATGACCTTCGTCGAAGCGGTAGGCGCCGACGGCGCGACAGTCTCCGTATGTTGGGCGACCGTTGAA
Source organism: Pseudomonadota bacterium (assembly GCA_039177935.1). Taxonomy (GTDB): domain Bacteria; phylum Pseudomonadota; class Alphaproteobacteria; order Rhizobiales; family Methyloligellaceae; genus Methyloceanibacter. The sequence continues at coordinate 12,310 of JBCDFN010000002.1, forward strand.
TTGACAGGGACAGCCGTAGTCGCAGTTGCAGTTGACGAACTCGGCCCCTTTTAGCTCCCAGTCGATCACAACTACATCCTCCGTGCTTCGGCCAAAACCTACACAGTCCCGAGCATAGGCCCTTTGCGAACCCGATCAAGCGGGTTGCTGGTGAAACGGACGGCCTAGACGCAAGCATGAAAGACCCGAGAGCCGAGGCTCCCGGGCCGAATGATCCAGTCGAAACATGCAGGCTGGGTTACGCGGTCTGCGTATCCGCATTGTTGGCGATGCCCTTGTCCTTGAGCATGTCCTGCAATTCGCCTGCCTCGAACATCTCGCGCACGATATCGCAACCGCCTACGAACTCCCCTTTGACATAGAGCTGGGGAATCGTCGGCCAGTTGGAAAAGGTCTTGATGCCTTCGCGGACGCTCATGTCTTCAAGGACATTGATATCTTCGAACTCCACGCCGAGATGGTTCAGAATCTGAGCCACCTGCATGGAGAAGCCGCATTGCGGCATGGACTTTGTCCCTTTCATGAAAAGCACAATGTCGTTGTTGGCGATCTTCTTGTTGATCCAGTCGTTGACGGCCTGATCGGTCATGGCTGGTGTCCTCTCTCGAACGATTACTGCGGGGGGGCGGAAGTCTTCAGGGCGAGCGCGTGGAGCGCATCTCCCATATTACCCTTAAGGGCTTCATAGACCATTTGATGCTGCTGTACGCGGGACTTTCCGCGAAACTCCTCCGACACGACGGAGGCCGAGTAGTGGTCCCCATCGCCTGCCAGGTCTTGAATCTCAATTTTCGCGTCAGGAAAGCGCTCAAGAATGAGTCGCTCAATGTCCGTGGCGGCCATCGCCATTTCAGTCACTCCTATCTCGGGTCCACACCAATTGGCGACGGACCGCGATCTTATCCTTGCGTCATAAAGCGCGGCAACCAATCTTCATAGGCCGCACGCAACATGCCTAGCGGAAGCGGCGCTTCACCAGGAACAGTTATCGTGTCTTCGCTAACTGTCCCGAGCACTCTGACAGGCACGTTATAGATGGCAGCCACATCCTTGATCGTATCGACCTTGTCGGGCGTTGCCGTAACCACATAACGGGCTTGATCTTCACCGAACCAGACCGCATGGGCCGGCATGTCTTCGGGTGGAGCCTCCAGCGCCACGCCGCGCTTCCCGGCAAGCGCCATTTCAGCGATCGCTACGAGCAGGCCGCCATCGCCGCAATCATGAACCGCATCGACCGTACCGGACTTGATAAACCCGCGCACCAAGTCGCCCATGACGCGCTCGCTTGCGAGATCGACAGGCGGTGGAGCGCCTTCCAAGCGATCCTCCATCACTGTCATATAGATCGATTGACCAAGATGGCCAGTCTCCTTGCCCAGCAGCAAGATCACATCCCCGTCAGCCTTTAGCGCAATGTCCGACATCTCGGCGATGTCCGCGATCAGCCCGACGCCGCCCACGGCTGGGGTGGGTGGGATCGCGACGCCGTTCGTCTCGTTGTAGAGCGACACATTGCCCGACACGACGGGGAAATGAAAAACCTTGCAGGCCTCCGCCATGCCTTCGATCGCACTGACGAAATCGCCCATGATCTCCGGGCGCTCCGGGTTGCCGAAATTCAAACAGTCCGTAATGGCCAGCGGCTTTGCGCCCGTTGCGGTCAGATTGCGCCAGCACTCGGCAACCGCTTGTTTGCCGCCCTCATAAGGGTCGGCTGCGCAATAGCGGGGCGTTACATCACACGAGACCGCGAGCCCCTTTTGCGTTCCGTGCACCCGAACAACGCCTGAATCGCCACCCGGGCGCTGCACCGTGTCAGCCATGACCATGTGGTCGTATTGCTCATAGATCCAGCGGCGCGACGAAAGATGCGGCGAGCCGATAAGGCGCTCCAGCGCGTTCAAGATGCTGGGCGGCGCCGAGACATCCTTCGCCGCGATTGTCGGCAGGGGATCACGCTTCTCATAAGGGCGTTCATAGACCGGTGCCGCATGGGCGAGCGCGGGTAGCGGGATGTCCGCTTCCACCGTGCCGTTATGGCGTGCCACGAAGTGGCCCGTGTCCGTCGTCTTGCCGATGACGGCGAAGTCAAGCTCCCACTTTGTGAAGATGCGCTCGGCCACGGGTTCGGACCCTGGCTTCAGCACCATGAGCATGCGCTCTTGGCTCTCCGACAGCAGCATCTCATAGGCGGTCATGCCTTCTTCGCGCATGGGCACCTTATCGAGATCGAGATCAATGCCGACGCCACCCTTGTCGGCCATCTCCACCGACGACGACGTTAGTCCGGCTGCACCCATGTCCTGGATGGCGATGATGACGTCCTCGTTCATCAGCTCAAGGCAGGCTTCAACGAGCAGCTTCTCTGTAAAAGGGTCGCCGACTTGAACTGTCGGGCGTTTCTCTTCGGAGGTCTCGTCGAACTCGGCCGAGGCCATGGTCGCCCCGTGAATACCATCACGGCCAGTCTTGGAGCCCACATAGACGACGGGCAGGCCAACGCCCTTCGCGGCGGACTTGAAGATACGGTTTGCATCGACAAGGCCCACGCACATGGCGTTGACGAGGATGTTGTCGTTGTACCGTGGGTCGAAATTCGTTTCGCCGCCAATGGTCGGCACGCCCATGCAGTTGCCGTAGTCGCCAATGCCAGACACAACGCCAGCGACGAGGTGGCGGGTTTTGGGGTGGCTGGGGCTGCCAAACCGGAGCGCGTTCATGTTGGCGATGGGCCGCGCGCCCATGGTGAAGACATCGCGCATGATGCCGCCAACGCCTGTGGCCGCGCCCTGATAGGGCTCGATGTAAGAGGGGTGGTTGTGGCTCTCCATCTTGAAGACCGCCGCCTGACCGTCTCCCAGGCTGACCACGCCCGCGTTCTCGCCCGGACCCTGGATGACTTGCGGGCCGGAGGTGGGCAATTTCTTCAGCCAAACGCGCGAAGACTTATACGAACAGTGTTCCGACCACATGACCGAGAACACGCCCAATTCCGTCAGCGTTGGCTCGCGGCCCAGCTCTTCTAGAAGGCGCACATACTCCTCCGGGCTGATGCCGTGTTCGGCAACCAGTTCTTCGGAGAGAGCAGGCGTCTCGGGCGCCATTTTCGCAGCCCCGCTCAATGGAGTTTCTCCACGAGCGAGGAGAACATCTTGGCGCCGTCCGTGCCGTACAGAGCCGGGTCGATAAGCCGCTCGGGATGGGGCATCATGCCAAGCACGGTGCCCGTATCGTTGTAGATGCCGGCAATGTTGGCCGACGAACCGTTGGGGTTGGCGGCCTCGGTGATCGCGCCATCCTCTTCGCAATACCGGAATGCGATGCGGTCTTCGTTCTCAAGGAGATACATCGTGCTGGGATCCGCGAAGTAGCACCCATCCTTATGGGCGATTGGAATGCGCACCACCTGGTCTTTCTGGTAATGGCCAGCGAAAGCCGTGTCGTCGCGCTCAACGCGCAAATACACATCTTTGCAAATGAAACGCAGACTGGCGTTGCGCATCAGCACACCGGGAAGAAGCCCGGCCTCGGTGAGGACCTGGAAGCCGTTGCAGATGCCGAGGACCGGCGTGCCGCTCTTCGCCTGCCGCACGACCTCACGCATGATTGGCGAGTGCGCCGCCATCGCGCCCGAGCGCAGATAATCGCCGTAGGAAAACCCGCCGGGCACCAGGATTAAATCACTCTCAGGCAGCTCCGAGTCGCCGTGCCACACCATCTTCGGCGCAGACATCACGTTGCCCGCCTCGCTCATGGCGCTCTGCAAAGCCACGGCCGCATCGCGATCGCAATTCGAGCCTGGAAAAACGATGACGTTTGCCTTCATGAATCTCGAAGGGCCTCTCTTCTTCTGGAGAAGTTCTCGGGCGCGCGCTCGGCGCGCCAGTTACGCCGCCTCGAGCTCATAGGCGTAGTTCTCAATGATGGTGTTGGCCAGAAGCTGCTTGCACATACGCTCGATCTCTTCGCGCGCGCGGGTCGGATCGTTCTCCGCGACCTCGACCTCGATGAACTTTCCCTGGCGGACACCTTCGACGCCGCCAAAGCCCAAAGCATGCAAAGCGCCCTCGATGGCTTTGCCTTGCGGATCAAGCACACCAGGTTTCAGCGTGATGGTGATGCGTGCCTTCATGGCTTCCTTCTTCGTCTCTTATGCGTGAGGCGCGTCGCCTAGTTGGACTGAACCAGAACGGGACCGCTGCCGCCGGCGGCAGGGTTCTCCGTGAAAAGACCCAGACGGCGCGCGACTTCCTGATAAGCCTCAACCAGACCGCCCAGATCGCGCCGGAACCTGTCCTTGTCGAGCTTATTCTGTGTCTCGATGTCCCACAGGCGGCAACAATCTGGCGAAATCTCATCGGCCAGGACGATGCGCATCTGATCGCCTTCCCACAGGCGGCCAAACTCCATCTTGAAGTCCACAAGTCGGATGCCAACGCCCAGGAACAGGCCGGTCAGGAAGTCGTTGATGCGTAGGGCAAGCGACATCATGTCGTCGAGCTCAGGTGGAGACGCCCAGCCGAAGGCCGTGATGTGTTCTTCGGAGACCATTGGGTCGTTCAACTCATCGGCCTTGTAATAAAACTCGACGATCGAGCGAGGCAGGGTGGTTCCTTCTTCAAGGCCTAAGCGCTTTGATAGGGAGCCAGCTGCGACGTTGCGGATCACCACCTCGAGCGGAATGATCTCGACCTCGCGGATGAGCTGCTCGCGCATGTTCAGGCGCTTCATAAAATGCGTCGGCACGCCAATCTCGTTCAGCCGCTCGAAGATGTACTCCGATATACGGTTGTTGAGAACGCCCTTGCCCTCGATACGGTCGTGTTTCTTATTGTTGAAGGCGGTTGCGTCATCCTTGAAATGCTGAACGAGCGTGCCAGGCTCCGGTCCTTCGTAGAGAATCTTGGCCTTGCCTTCGTAAACGCGCCGGCGACGGTTCATTTTCTTGTCCTCTTAGAGCTGCATACGACTGTCAAACGCCGAGTGCGCGGGAAACGGGTGCACCCCCATGCCGCGCGTTGCGTCTCAAATCGCCATCGCTGGAATCGATATAGAAATCTCGTGACGAGACTAGCCTATGGGGCAAGGGGGTACAACGGGCCGGGAACCCGTGCAATGCCTTTCGGTAGCTACCAGGATTTGTTGATTTGCGGCGGCTTCTTGGGTATCACCCGCCCTTGAAAGCCGGGTTTCCCCCCATAATTTTAGAGAAGGTGCTCCGCGCTTGGCGGGGCTTTTGGAGGTCGCGCCGATGACGAGCTTTGACGATCGCGAAAAGAGCTACGAGAAGAAATTCGCTCTCGACGAGGAGCTGCAGTTCAAGTCCAACGCCCGCCGGAACAAGCTTTTGGGCCTGTGGGCCGCGGAAAAGCTCGGTCTTTCGGGGGATGATGCGCAAACCTACGCCCGCGAGGTGGTGAAAGCCGACCTCGAGGAGCCGGGCGAGGAGGACGTTTTCCGCAAGATTCGCGGCGATTTCGACGGCAAGAGCGTCGAGCAGTCCGATCATCAGATTCGCCGGGCGATGGCCGACCTGATGGTTGAGGCCGTGCGTCAAATCGAAGCCGAAGCCAAGGCCTAAGGTCTTGCCGGTTCGTCGAGACCGATAGCGCCTTTCAGAGCGGGACCATGGCCAAGGATCTTTTCCGAAGCGCCGCGCGGAAGCAGCAGACGCTCTTCAACGCCTGGCTGATGATGAACAACCCGCTCGCCATCGAGTTGATTGGCGATGCAGGGTGGGATTGCGTCACTATCGACCAGCAGCATGGCGCCGGTGGCAACGACACGATGCTGGCCTGCCTGACCGCTGCCAAGGCCGCTGGATTGCCTGCGATCGTTCGGGTCGCCAATAACGATCCTGGACTCGTGGGCCGGGCCCTGGATGCAGGCGCCCAAGGGGTCATGTGTCCGCTGATCAACAACGTTGAAGAGGCTGAGGACTTCGTTCAGGCCGTGAAATACCCGCCGCGCGGCAATCGTAGCTGGGGTCCGTACCGGGCCAAAATTGGGGTCTCGGGCGACTATTTCAAAACCGCCAACCGATTCACGATCGCTTGCCCTCAAATCGAAACGAAGGGCGCGCTTTCGGATTTGGACGCGATCCTCAGCCTCAAAGGCGTGGACATGGTCTGTTTCGGCCCGAATGACCTTTCTGTGGCCCTGACCGGCCGTATCGATATTTGGGCGAAGGAGGTCCTGGAGGCCGGCAAGGAAGTCCTCGCCAAGGCCCGCGATCACGGGGTGATGACGCTGGTCTTCTGCAACGATATCGACTTCGCCAAGCCCCGCATCAAGGAAGGCTGGGACGTGGTGGCTATCGGCACGGACACGGGCTGGCTCGCAGCGGCGGCGGCTTCTACCCTTGCGGCGGCTTCACCCAAGGCGTGAAATTCTGCTAATATCACGGAATGATTGTACGACTGTGCCTCTTTGGATTGGGGGCAGGAGTAAGCGTCGTTCTGTTCTGGCCCGCTGTAGCCAACGGCTGTGAGGCTAAGCAGACCTGTGGGCAGATGCGCGACTGTGCTGAAGCCCTTCATTACCTGAAGGAGTGTAACGTTGGCAGGCTCGATCGAGATGGCGACGGCATTCCCTGCGAAAAGCTATGTGGCAAGGACCAGGAGACACTGCAGCGCCGTGTTGGGGCTCGCACCGGCCAGAACCTCCTCTTGGATGCACGAAGCTGCGGAACAAAGCAGACATGCTTGGAGATGGATAGTTGCGCCGAAGCGCGCTTCCATCTTAGCGAATGCGGGCAAAACTCGCTGGATCGCGATGGTAATGGCATTCCCTGCGAGGGACTTTGTAGGTGAATCGTTCACTTAGGGAACGCACGACAACCACTTCAAAGGACTCACTGAATTCGTAAGTCAGTGTCTCTGCGCAAACCGTTGCATCCTTGCACCAGCTGGGCGGTCAATGTGGTCTTTGGCTGCGACGAAGGCTGAATTTCCAAGAGTCCTATGCCACTATGCCGGCTCAGGCTCGCGTTCTCCGCGGGCAGAACGGGTGGGATTTATGGGCTGCGTACTCCGAACGGTGTTTGCTGGACTGATTGGGCTTCTGCTGGGAGCAGGTGCCGCGCAGGCGAAGGACGCGACCACGGCCACGGCGCTGAACCTGCGCGACGGCCCCGGAACCGGCTACGCCCGGATCGCGACAATGCCAGCGGGTTCCCCGGTAAAGGTCAAAGGCTGCCGTGAGGGCTGGTGCGGCGTGGTCTGGCGCGGGCGCAAGGGCTATGCCAGCCAACGCGGCCTTGCGCTCGGTTATGCCGACTATGCGGAGTTGGTTGAGCCAGAAGTGTGGCCGATCTTTCCGGCCTATCCGTACCGGGCGGGTCATTACCCGAAAGCCGATTGGTACTTCGACATGCCGCCCTATACGGCCATATCTCAGAAGTTCTATCGCCGGCGTTTCCTCATGATGGCCCAGGAGCGCGATCGCTATCGCTATACGCCCCACATCTTCCGGGGCACCATGGGCTATGACAGCAGCCCGATCGGCTATATCAACACGCAGGCGGCAGCCGCGGCGCTCAGAGATCCTGAATAGCTGATTGGCACGGGGTCCGTATCGGACAGCCGCGAAGGGCCTCAGCTACCAAACACACGGCCGAATATGTCGTCCACATGCTTGGTGTGATAGCCGAGATCGAACTGGTCGCGGATCGCCTCTTCCGACAGCGCCGCCGTGACATCCGCATCGGCCAGAAGCTCCGTTAGGAAGTCCTTGTTCTCCTGCCAGACCTTCATCGCATTGCGCTGAACCAGCCGATAGGCGTCCTCGCGTGACACACCCGCATTGGTCAGCGCCAGCAGAACGCGTTGTGAATGAATGAGCCCGCCCAGCCGGTCCATATTGGCCTGCATGCGCTCCGGATAGACCACGAGGCCTTCGATCACGCCCGTCAGGCGCGCCAAGGCGAAGTCGAGCGTGACGGTGGCATCGGGGCCGATCATGCGCTCGACCGATGAGTGCGAGATATCGCGCTCATGCCATAGGGCCACGTTCTCCATGGCCGGTCCTGCATAGCCGCGCACGATACGCGCCAGCCCCGTTAGGTTCTCCGAGAGAACCGGGTTGCGCTTGTGGGGCATCGCGGACGAGCCCTTTTGCCCGGCCGAGAAAAACTCCTCCGCTTCTAGCACCTCGGTCCGCTGCAGATGGCGGATCTCAGTTGCGATCCGCTCCACGGAGCTAGCAATCACGGCGAGCGTGGCAAAGAACGCGGCATGGCGGTCTCGCGGGATCACTTGCGTGGAGATCGGCTCTGGGCGAAGGCCAAGTTTCTCGGCCACATAGGCCTCCACGCGGGGATCGACGTGGGCAAATGTGCCTACCGCACCTGAGATGGCGCAGGTGGCGACTTCTTCGCGGGCCTGGACCATACGCTCACGGTTTCGGGCGAATTCCGCAAAGGCTTGGGCAAGCTTCAGGCCGAATGTCGTGGGCTCCGCATGAATGCCGTGGCTGCGGCCCACCGTGATTGTGTCCTTGTGCTCGTGCGCGCGGGTTTTGAGGGCGGCGAGCAACGCGTCGAGGTCGGCAATCAGAATGTCCGCCGCTTCGGTGAGCTGCACATTGAAACACGTATCGAGCACATCGGATGAGGTGAGGCCGGCATGGAGGTAGCGGGCTTCAGGTCCCACATGCTCCGCCACCGAAGTCAGAAACGCGATGACGTCGTGCTTCACCTCCCGCTCGATCTCGTCGATGCGGTCGATGTCAAACCCGCCGCGTTCCTTGGCTGCTTCCGCCGCCTCCTTCGGGATGAGTCCGAGCTCCGCCATAGCCTCAGCAGCGGTCACTTCGATCTTCAGCCAGATGCGGAATTTGTTCTCGGGCTCCCAGATGTCCGTCATCTGGGAGCGGCTATAGCGCGGAATCATAGAGATCAGGCCTTTCTCAGGCCCCAGGCGTCGCTCGGAAGAGCAGCGCGCGGGCCGAGTGTCTTCAAGTCCTAGAGTTCAACGGTCCGAGGCTCTCGGATGCCGAACAGGGCGATATAGATCGCCGCGCCAAACGCGAGGCCAACAAAGCCAAGTCGTGGCGGAAGCAGCATGTCGAGCAGGAACGTGTAGAAGTCATTGAGAGAGGAGGCGTAGAGGCCGCCCAGGGACCAGTCCACCTGGCTCGGATAGGTGGCGTGGATATAGGCGAAGCGCAAGAAGCCGCCGAAGCTGCAGAACGCCACGAGGAAGATGAACAGGGCGAACATCATGCGCACGAAGAAACCGCGATGGGCTACGAAGCGCTGACACCACCAAGCCACCAAGGCCGCCAGCAACCCTGCGAAGCCCACAATGCGCACAGAATGCTGGGTCTGCTCGTTGACGAGATTGGTGTTCATGTAGTCCCCGACCATGAGGGCCCAGGTCGACACACCGATTACAATCGCGAAAGCCGCCGCAAGAACGAACCCGACCACTTTGCTGAATGTCAGCTTTTCCATTGCAGACTCCCCTCCGACCGCTGGATTGCAGGGGGAATATGCAAGGGAAACGGCCAGACTGCAATGGATGGGCATGCCTTGCGCATCGCGCGAAAAAGTGGATCCCGGTATTTCGCGGAAGGCGATGCGACGTAAAGAGACCAGAGCACAACCCATTCTGTTTCTATCAGACGGATTGTGCTCTGGGCTTGCTGCCCCTGAAGCTTTGTGGTCCGATCCGCTTCCCAAGAAGAGAAAGGCGACAAGCTCATGGCATTCGAGGACCTCAAGGCAGAACTGGCGCTACTGATCAACCAGATGGAAAACCAGCCTGAGGATCGCCACGAGCTCTACGCGCAGGTTCGCGAGAAGCTCAATGAGATGCGGGCCTTCGGTATGCCTGTGCCAGAAGACCTTGTGCGTCTCGAGGAAGAACTCGAAGCCGAGTTCGCCGCCGACAAATCAGCCGCTGCGTCGCCGAAAGACGGCTGAGCGCGTGGGTGCCGACGCAACCCGAGCGCCAGAGCTTTACGAATTCTCGTCGATCTGCTCGTAGGTGCCGTCCGCCCAGACGTAGACCGCATAGGGCGGCAAGCTCGGATCGCCTTTTTCATCGAACCGAAAGTCGCCGATCACAGAATTGATCGTGCTCTCGTTCAGTGCCTTCACGACGGCGGGGGCATCGGTCGTCCCCGCTTTCTTCGCCGCTTCAGCCCAGGCCTGGATTGCCGCATAGGTATAGAGGACGTAGCCCTCCGGCGAGATGCCTCGAGCTTCCAACCGGTTCACGACGTCGGCGGCGGCAGGGTTCTCTCGGGGGTCGGGCGAGAAGGTCATCAGCGTGCCCGCGCCCGCAGGCCCTGTAATCGACCAGTATTCCTGAGTGACAAGGGCGTCCCCGCCCATAAGCACGGTATCCATTTCCTGGTCGCGCATCTGGCGCAAGATCAAGCCGGCTTCGGTGTGGTAGCCGCCGATGAACAGCGCATCTACATCGGCCCGTTTCAGCTTCGATACGAGAGCCGAATAGTCCTTCTCGCCCGCCGTGATGGACTCCCGGAACACTTCTTGGACGCCTGCGGCGTTCAGGGCCTTTTTGACCTCATTAGCGAGGCCGCGCCCATAGGCCGTCTTGTCGTCGATAATGCCGATGTTCTTGTCGCCGAAGTGCGTAGCGAGATAGCCGCCCGCAACTTCGCCCTGCTTATCGTCGCGGCCACAAACGCGGTAGATGTTTGGCCCAGCGCGCTTGTCGGTGAGCGCCGGGTTCGTGGAGGCGGGCGAGATCATGACGAGATTGCTCTCCGCGTAGACATTCGATGCAGGGATCGAGGAGCCTGAGCAGAAATGACCTGCCACGAGGGCGACATTGTCACCGGCCATTTGGTTCGCGATGGCCACCGCTTGCTTCGGGTCGCAGGCATCGTCGCCGACTTGCAGCTCAAGTTGTTTGCCCAAGACGCCGCCTGCAGCGTTGATATCCGCAACCGCCGTTTCGCCACCGGTCGTCATTTGCGTGCCGAGCGAAGCGTACTGTCCGGTTTGGGGACCGGCGACGGCAACCTTGATCACGTCGGGATTGTCTTCGTTCCCACATCCCGTCAGAACCAGTGCGCCCACGGCGAGTGCGAGCATTCCAGTCAAGCGCGTCATGCCAGTCTCCCATCGATGTCTAGCGACCGTTAAGGTAGTGACGGGTTTCCCGAACGCCAAGCGACGGGTCCATCCAATCTACCGATCTTTCCAGGTGAGGGGGCTCGTACGCTCGTAGAGCCAGTAATACTGCCTGACCATCTGCGTGGTCCGCATGCTGCGAAAGCCTAGAAGTCCGGCCGTCAGCAGAACCAGGTAAGTGACTGCATAATAGTAGACCGAGAGCAGCTTGCCGTCGAAGAGCGCGTAGTCGAAGAAGCGGACCGCGCCAGCGAGCAGTGCCATGTAGAAAAACAGCCGCCAGAGGGGACGCCACCCCCGCGCGAGGCCGCGCCCGGCAAGGAAGGCAGCACCACCGCCAATGATCAGTGTCAGGATGACGAAGACGCGCAAGCCGTCATCACTGAGCCAAGGGCCGATGGTCTGTGCCACGCCGCTCATGACCCCACTAACTCCGTTGGTGGGGCCGCGGCGCCGTCCAGATAGGCGCTACGGACATCCTCCGATGCCAGCAGTTCATCGCCCGTACCGGTTAGGGTGATGCGTCCATTGACCATCACATAACCCCGGTCGGCCAGCTTTAAGGCGTGATAGGCATTTTGCTCCACTAAGAAGACGGTCAAACCGTCCACGTTGAGTGCCTTGATCGCCTCGAAGATCTGCTTCACCACAAGCGGTGCGAGACCGAGCGACGGCTCGTCGAGCAACAGCAGCCTGGGGCGCCCCATCAGCGCGCGGGCGATGGCGAGCATTTGCTGCTCCCCGCCCGACAATGTGCCGCCGCGTTGGCTTGAGCGGTCCTTCAGCCTGGGGAAGAGGTCGAAGACGCGCGCGACGTCCGCGTCGAAACTGTCGGGCGCATTCGCGACGATGGCGCCGATCTGCAAGTTTTCCATCACCGTCATACGCGCGAAAATCCGCCGGCCCTCTGGCGACTGGCAGATGCCAAGTCGCGCAATGTCGTGGGTCGGGCGCTGTGTGATGTCCTGGCCGTCGAAGACGATCCGCCCATGGCTTGCCCGCGGCTTGCCGCAGATCGTCATCATCGTCGTCGATTTGCCTGCACCGTTGGCGCCAATAAGTGAGACGATCTCACCGGGCTGGATTTCAATGTTCACGTCATGCAGCACGGCAAGTCGTCCATAGGCCGCCGTGACGTTCTCAAGTGCAAGAAGAGGCTCGATGGGTGACGCACTCATGAGCCGGCCTCCAGCGCCGCAGCGTCGTCGTCAGACACGCCGAGATAGGCGGCAACAACATGCGGGTCGTTGCGAACCTCGTCGGGCGTGCCATCGGCGATCTTCTTCCCGTAGTCGAGCACAATCACATGATTCGAGATGCGCATGACCACGCCCATATCGTGTTCGATTAGGAAGATGGCCGTTCCGTCTTCGTCTCGTATCGACGTGAGGAGCGCGCTGAGCGCTTCGCTCTCTCGCGCATTGAGCCCCGCGGCAGGCTCGTCGAGACACAGAAGGCGCGGGCGCGTGCACATGGCACGGGCAATCTCCAGGCGCCGTTGATCGCCGTAAGGAAGCCCTCCAGCAGCGTCATCGGCGCGAGACAGAAGTCCAATGCGCTCCAACCATGATTTAGCAAAATCGAGCGCATCGTATTCGGCGCGCGCAAAGTGACCCAGACCGAGAATGGCCCCGAAAGAAAATCCAGAGGCGCGTGACAGAACGTTGTGTTGCGCGACCATCAGATTCTCCAGAACAGTCATGCCGGGAAACAGACGGATGTTCTGAAATGTCCGCGCAACGCGGGCATGGGCATTGATCTCATGATCGCTGAGCCGTTCGAGATAGAAGGGCGTTCCATCACTGCCGTTGAGCGTGAGCATGCCCTCTGTCGGCTTGTAGAACCCCGTGATGCAATTGAAGACGGTTGTCTTGCCAGCCCCATTGGGTCCGATGAGCGCGGTGATATCGTTGCCGCCAACGGAGAAGGAGACATCGTCCACCGCGGTGAGCCCGCCAAATCGCATCGTCAGATGCTCAACATGGAGGAGGGGAGTGCGATCCCACGGTTTGGCGTTGGTCTCGTTCATCCGCGTCCCTGCCTGACGAGGTCGCCGGAGATGCGATCTGCGTCCCCCAGCGAGATTGTAGGCGCGCGCGCCGAGACCAGTCCGCGCGGTCGCCACACCATGATACCAACCATGGCGATGCCAAAGAGCAGCATACGATAGAGGGCCGGATCAAAGTCTTCGCCAAAGATCGCCTGAAGCCCTTCAGTGTGGCGCAGGGCTTCGAAGCCACCCACCATCACCACCGCAGCAATAGCGACGCCGAGCTGACTGCCCATCCCGCCAAGGACAACGATGGCGAGAATGATCGCGGACTCGATAAAGGTAAAGCTCTCGGGACTGACGAACCCTTGCCGTGTCGCGAAGAAGGCGCCCGCCAGCCCGCCGAACATGGCCCCGGTGGCAAATGCGCTGAGCTTTGTCAGGGTCGTGTTGATGCCGAGGGATCGACAGGCAATCTGGTCCTCGCGCATGGCCTCCCAGGCCCGGCCTACGGGCAGGCGCCGCAAACGCAATGTCACGGCGTTCGTCACGAGCGCCAGGATCAGGATGAGATAGTAGAGGAAGATAAGCGCGTGCAGACCATCATAAGGAATGCCGAAGAACTTGCTGAACGTCATGCCTTCCGCAAAGGGCGAGAACGGCAGGCCGAAGAAGGTCGGCTTTGGAATACCGGCGACGCCGTTCGGTCCGCCCGTCACTTCTGTCCAGTTTAGAAGCACGACGCGGATAATCTCACCAAACGCCAAGGTGACGATGGCGAGATAATCACCGCGCAGACGCAAGACGGGAAAGCCGAGAATGATGCCCCAGAGCGCGGCAGCCGCGCCCGCGATAGGCAGGCAGACCCAGAAGCCGAGACCGAATTGCGTGGCAAGGAGCGCGAAAGTGTATGCGCCGACTGCGTAGAAGGCGACATAGCCAAGATCAAGAAGCCCTGCGAGCCCCACGACGATGTTCAAACCCCACCCCAACATCACATAGGTGAGAATCAAGATGGAGAGATCGAACCAGTAACGCAGCGGCATGCCGAAGCGGAACGCGGATTCGAGTGCGTACGCCACAATCGGAAAGAACAGGGCAAAGAGGATGCCGCCGGCGATAAAGATTTGAGCATAGGGAAGGTTCGGGAAGCGTTGTACGAGCCAGCGGCGCAACATCCCGAGGCCGACAAAAAGCAGCACAACAATCCCGAGCAGTTCGTAGACGGCCTCACCAAACACAAGCCCAATCACGAAACAGACCGAGCCTAAAGCGAGCGCAACACCGAGCGTTATTAGATCGCGCCGGTCAAACGGCTCGGTGTTGAACAACTTGGCAAATGGCGTTGTCAGCGGATGTTCGGTTTGCCAAACGAAGAGGTTCAGAGCCAGGCGCCCGAAAAACACGATCGCGACGACCGTCAACAACAGGCCCGGCCGCGGCTCAAGCGTCAGGCCTGTGGCGCCATCCACCGTCCGCAAACCGAGCACCAGTGAGAACAGCGCAAAGGCAATGATGGTGGCGAGGAGTGAATCCGTCAGTGCCGAGACGAGTCTTTGGTCGCGGGTTTTGCCGGTATCAGCCAAACCTCAGACCTTTTCGACCTCGGGCCGTCCAAGCAGCCCTGTTGGGAAGAATATGAGAACGATGGCGAGCATGGAGAACGCCGCCACATCTTTGTATTCGATTGAGAAATAGGCAGACCAAAAAGTCTCGATAAGCCCGATGATGAGGCCGCCGAGCATTGCGCCGGGTATCGACCCGATGCCGCCAAATACGGCTGCGGTGAACGCCTTAATCCCGACGACGAAGCCAATGAAGAAATCGATCACACCATAGTAGAGCAGGTACAGCAACCCGGCGACGGCGGCGAGGCCCGCCCCCAGTACGAAAGTCAGTGAGATCGTACGATCTACGTCAACGCCGGACAGTGCCGCCATGAGCCGGTCCTGTTCGCAGGCCCGCTGGGACCGTCCGAGGGCCGTCCGGCTGATCATCAACCAGAACCCGGACATGATGAGCACGGTCGTCACGACGATGAGAATTTGAATGTTCGACACGATGACCGTGAACGAGCCTTGCTGGAAGAGTTCGTAACCGCCGGTGACCACGGGCTGCAGCGGCTTCACCCGTGCGCCTTGCGCAATCTGGATGAAGTTCTGCAGCACGATCGACATGCCGATGGCCGTGATGAGCGGAGCAAGACGGAACGACTCACGCAAAGGCCGATAGGCCACGCGTTCCACGGTCCAGCCCCATACGGCGGTCAGACCGATCGCGATAATCAGAACGAGAAGCAGCGCCAGTGGAATCGCCGTGACGCCAATCGCGGTCAGAGCCAAAAAAGTGATCAAGGCGATAAAGGCACCCACCATGAAAATGTCGCCATGGGCGAAATTGATCATGCCGATGATGCCGTAGACCATCGTGTAGCCAATGGCGATCAGGCCGTAGATCGAGCCCAGCGTCACGCCATTGATGAGCTGCTGCAGAAAGTAAGCCATGAATGCCTGCTGCGCCTTCCCCCGTTTGGCTGTGCAGACTTGAAAGTAGACGCGCAAAGCTGCGGCCGCTCGCCAGCCAACTGGCGTGCCACAGGCGGCCCGCGCGTCAGATCACTATCAATTTAGCAAGAAGGCCCCGCCCTTTGCATGCCCAAATTCAGAGCAGCAGGTGCGATCCGTCGCAGAAAGGGGGGTCGCCCGTGTCCTTGCAGCCACACAGAAGCGCCGTTTCCGTGCGTTCCGCAGTAAACATCAGGGGTTCAATGCCTGTTCCCTGATGGGAGCCATCACAAAACGGTTGTTTCTTGCTGCGCCCACAAGCGCACCATGCGTAGCGTTTGCCCTCTTCGAGCTCAACTTGATAGGGGTTGAGCTGTGGGCGTTCCGGCTCGTCGGTCATTCAGTTTTCCCAGCTTTGTATCTTAACCAGTAGCCTTGATCTGATTAGCCAATTCGGCCTGGAGTGACAAGGAAGGCAGCGCTCGCCTCCGCATGAAGCCCTTTGGTTTCTGGGCCTTTCGACTGCGTTGAATCAGTCACTCTGGCGACATGCGGCCGGTAAACGATTTTTTGGAAGACCTCTTGAGTCCGGCGCCTAACCGCAGCATAGAGGTCATAGCACTCTCTCGGCCGGCACCCGTTCGATTCCCGGATGTGGCATTGTTGGCCAGGAGCCGCGAAAAGTAGCAGCCGGGGGGCATTGTGGTTTTGGAGGCCGCTCGTGGCTGAACTGATCTTTGCTCTGCTGGCACTGGCGCTGTTTTTTGCGCTGGCCATGAATCGTGCTTCCTTCCGCACCTGGGCAGCTGCGGTCGCGATTTACACGCTGGCCCTTCAAATCGCCTTCGGGTTTCCGCTTTGGTCCTTCTTGGGCTGGCTGGCGGCCGGGCTGCTCTACGCAGGCGGACTGCCATCGATTAAGCGCAACTACATCACGAAGCCCGTCTTCCGCATCTTGAAAGGCGCAATGCCCGCGATTTCGGAGACGGAACGGGAAGCGCTGGAAGCCGGTACGGCGGGGTGGGATGCGGAGCTCTTCAGCGGGCGTCCGGACTTCGCGAAGCTGCGCCGCGTCGCGCCGATTACGCTGACGGACGAAGAGCGGGCCTTTCTCGACGGACCGACTGAAGAACTCTGCCGGAAGCTGGACGATTGGCAGATCCGGCACGAGCTTCACGACATCCCCGAAGACATCTGGCAGTTCGTCCGCGAGAATGGCTTCCTTGGGATGCTGATCTCTAAGGAGCATGGCGGGCTTGGGTTCTCGGCTCAGGCGCAGTCCCTGGTGCTGGGCAAGATCTCCACCAAAAGCCCGGATGCCTGCATCATCGTCATGGTGCCCAATTCGCTCGGGCCTGGCGAACTGATCGAGAAATTCGGCACGGCCAAGCAGAAGTCTCATTACCTGCCACGCCTCGCTAAAGGAGACGAGATTCCCTGTTTCGCGCTTACGGGTCCCTTCTCAGGGTCAGATGCGGCCTCTATGCGTGACGTAGGGATTGTGACCAAAGGCATGCATGCAGGCGCCGAAACGCTCGGCATAAAGCTCACCTGGGACAAGCGCTACATCACGCTGGCGCCCAAGGCGACGCTGCTGGGACTCGCATTCCGGCTTATGGACCCGGACAATCATTTGGGGCAGGGCGAAGAGGTGGGCATTACCCTCGCGCTAATCCCGACGGACCACCCGGGTGTGGAGACTGGTCGTCGCCATCTGCCATCCGGTGCAGCCTTTCCCAACGGCCCGACGCGTGGCCGCGATGTGTTCATCCCCCTAGACTGGATCATCGGTGGTCCGGAGCGGGCCGGTCAGGGTTGGCGCATGTTGATGAATTGTCTGGCCGCTGGTCGCGCCGTATCGCTGCCTGCGACGGGTGCTGCGGCCGCCAAGGCGGTGGCCCGGCATAGCACGGCCTATGCCCGCGTCCGCAAGCAGTTCGGGCTGCCCATCGGCTCCATGGAAGGCGTCGAGGAGCCGCTCGCCCGCATCGCGGAAAACGCTTACGGCCTGGAGGCCGCGCGCGCGGTGACCTGTTCCATGGTGACGGCCGGCGAGAAGCCAGCTGTGATTTCCGCCTTGCTGAAGTATTTGTCGACGGCTCGGATGCGCCAGAGCGTCAACGACGGGCTCGACATTCATGGTGGGCGCGGCATTTGCGATGGTCCGTCAAACTATCTGCAAAGCGCCTATCAAATGGTACCTGTTGGCATCACGGTCGAGGGTGCCAACATCCTGACGCGCTCACTCATCGCGTTCGCGCAAGGCGCGCTGCGTAGTCACCCGTATCTTTTGTCCGAGATTGAAGCGTTGAATGACGAGGACCGTGAGCAGGGGATTGAACGCTTCGAAACCATCTTCGATGACCATCGCGCGTTCCTGTTTTCCAATGCCACCGGTGCGCTCTTCCACAATGTGACATTCGGTACGTTCGCCAAGGCGCCGCTGGATTCGGCCGAGATGAAGCGCTGGTGGAAGCAGCTGTCGCGCGCGTCACGCTCCTTTGCGCTGGTCGCCGACCTGACCGTCGCGCTGCTCGGGGGCGGTCTGAAGACTAAGCAGAAGATCACGGGCCGCATGGCGGATGCCTTGGCGGAACTTTACATGCTCTCGGCAATCCTCAAGCGCTTCCAAGACGATGGACGACCAGGGGCGGACCGCAAGCTTGTCGACTATTGCGCACAGAACTGCTTAGCCCGGTTCGATGCGGCTATGCGCGGTGTGCTCGACAACTTCCCTGTCCGCTGGGCGGCGTGGATCATGGCACCACTCGTGCTGCCTTTCGGTGTACGGCGTCCCGCATCGGACAAGGATGCGAAGACTATTGTGCGTCAGGCGTTGCAGCCCGGTGCCTTCCGGGATCGACTGACACGCGACATCTACACCCCGGATAGTCCAGACGAGCCGTTGGGTCTTCTGGAGCTGGCGCTTGAGAAAACGATCGCCAACGAAGACGCCGAGAAGAAACTGGAACGCGCGATCCGAAAGGGCGAGGTTCAGCGGTTCCACGATCGGGATTGGATCAAGCAGGCTGAAGTGGAAGGCGTGCTGACATCCGAGGAGGCTCGCGACCTGGCGGAACTGCGTGATCTGGTCGCGCGCGTGATCGCCGTCGACGACTTCGCGCCCGCTGACCTTGCCCGCAAATCTCAAACGGGCCACGACAAGACAACATCCAATCAGCACATCGCCGCCGAGTAGACTTGCACTAATGCCAATCACCATTCCCGATTTGAAAGACTGGCGATTCTCGATCGATGTCGAGCGTATCGCCTGGGCCGTCGCGGACCGCGAAGGCGATAGTATGAATGCCCTGGGGCGCCGCCCTACAGAGGAGCTCGACAAGATCGTTAGCACTGTCGAGGGCGCCGAAGCAGGCGAGATCAAGGGCCTGGTCCTTATCAGTGCGAAAGACACCAGCTTTATCGCGGGCGCGGACATCAACGAGTTCGATAGCTACGACACCGAGGACAAGATCAAGGATGCGGTCACGCAGACGCTCGGGTTGTTCGATCGCATAGAGAAGCTCCCCGTGCCCGTCGTCGCGGCGATTCATGGGTACTGCCTCGGCGGCGGCTTGGAGCTAGCACTGGCGTGCCACTTTCGGATCGCCGATCGCGAGGAGGGGACGCGGCTCGGCTTCCCGGAAGTCAAGCTCGGTATCTTTCCAGGGCTCAATGGCACGGTTCGGGCCATCCGGTCGGCTGGTCCGCTCGACGGCATGACGGCCATGCTGACGGGCAAGATGTTGCGCCCAGGTGCGGCCCGGGCCATCGGGCTCGTCGACCAACTGGTTCCAACACGGCACAACCTACGTTGGGCCGCGCGAAAAGCTGTGCTCAAGAAGCTTCGCTCCAAGGGCGCACCGTGGTGGAAACAGCTTATGGCGAAACAGCCCGTCCGCGGCCTGCTTGCCAACAAGATGCGGGAAAAGACATCCGCGAAGGTTCGCGAGGACCATTACCCGGCGCCATTCCGCTTGATCGATCTATTCGAAACCTGTGGCGGCGATCCGGAAGCCATGCGTCTTGCAGAGACCGAGATGTTCGCCCCGCTCATGGTGAGCGAGACATCGCGTAATCTCCGCCGCTGTTTCAAGCTGTCCGAGATGCTGAAAGGCGCAGCGCCGAAAGGGAGCTTCAAGCCGCGCAAAGTCCACGTCATTGGGGCCGGTACGATGGGCGGCGACATCGCCGCCTGGTGCGTGGCGTCTGGAATGCAGGCGAGCCTCCAAGATCTCGACGAAGCACAGATCGATAAAGCGCTATCGCGCGCGAAGAAGCTGTTCAAGAAGCGCGTGCGCGGTAAGACCGCGTTCGATTCCGCCGTGGCGCGCCTCATTGCGGACCCGGACGGAAAGCACATCAAGCATGCGGATGTGATCATCGAGGCCGTTGCCGAGAGACTTGACGTGAAGCAGAACCTGTTCGCGGAATTGGAAGAGAAGGCGAAGCCCGGGGCGGTGCTGGCGACAAACACCTCGTCGCTAAAGCTTGAAGAGATCGCGGCTCGCCTGAAGGACCCCGGGCGCTTGGTCGGCATTCACTTCTTCAATCCCGTGGCCCAGCTGCCGCTGGTCGAGGTGGTAAAGGGCGACGCGACACGGGACGAGGAGATCGGCAAAGCTTGCACCTTTGTGACGGCTATCAACAAACTGCCTCTTGTCGTGAAGAGCTGCCCTGGCTTCCTCGTGAACCGCGTACTTGCGCCCTACATGATGGAAGCAGTGAAGCTCTATCAGGACGGCCAGCCGCGGGAGAAGATCGATCAGGCGGCGCTCAAGTTTGGCATGCCCATGGGTCCCATGGAACTCATGGACATGGTCGGTCTCGACATCTGCAACAAAGTCGGCGAGGAGCTGTCGCTTGCACCGGAAGGAGAGGGCTCTCAGGACAACGTCCTCGCCAGCCTCGTAAAGCAAGGCAAGCTCGGCAAGAAAACAGGCCGCGGCTTTTATCAGTGGGAAGACGGCAAGCCAAAGCGCGAGCCTATGGATTTCTCGAACACAGAACTGACGCGTTTGGGCGAGAAGCTCATGGCGCCGCTTCTGACCGAGGCCGCGCGCGCGGACGCAGAAGGCGTTGTTGCCGATGCCGATCACGTAGATGCGGGCGTGATTTTCGGGACGGGCTTTGCGCCGTTCCGGGGCGGACCGCTCCACTACGCCAAGACAATGCAGACAGATGCGGACCAAGCCGCGGCATGACGCCGAGCGAGCCGGAAGGAATACGATGACGAGTAACAGTTTGCGGCGGGTAGCGGTGCTTGGCGGGATCAGAACGCCATTTTGCCGGTCGCATACGGCGTATGCGGAGCTCTCCAACCTCGACATGCTGACAACGGCTCTCACGGGGCTCGCGGAGACCTTCTCGCTTGAAGGGATGCATATCGACGAAGTCGTAGGTGGCGCTGTCGTGACGCATGCCAAGGATTGGAACCTGGCGCGCGAAGCCGTCATCGGTAGCCCGTTGGCTGCGACGACCCCGGCAATCACGATGATGCAGGCCTGCGGCACGAGCCTTCAGGGCGCGTTGGGGGTTGCGGCCAAGATCGCCTCTGGACAGATCGAGTGTGGCATTGCCATGGGCTCCGATACGACCAGCGACGCGCCCATTGTCGTCCATAAGAAACTCGCCAAGCGGCTGATAGAGGCTTCCCGCGCCAGAAGCTGGGGACAGCGTCTCCGCGCCTTCAAGGGCATGAGCCCCGGTGAGCTCGCCCCAGTGCCACCGGACACGCGCGAGCCGCGCACGGGGCTCGGCATGGGCGAGCATTGCGAGCTGATGGCCAAAGAGTGGGGCATCTCCCGTGAAGACCAGGATCTCTTGGCCTTCGAGAGCCACAAGAAGGCTGCCGCAGCATACGAAGATGGCTTCATGGACGATCTCGTCGTCCCGTGCGCGGGCGTCTTTCGGGACAACAATATCCGCGAAGACATTTCGCTGGAGAAAATGGCTGAGCTGAGGCCCGTTTTCGACAAGCAAAACGGGACCATTACGGCTGCTAATTCGACGCCGCTAACCGATGGGGCCTCTACTGTGCTTCTGGCGAGCGAAGAATGGGCGAAAAAAAACGGAATTACGGTAAAGGCTTATTTAACATTGGGTCGTACTTCTGCCGTAGACTATGTCGAAGGTGAGGGGCTCTTGATGGCGCCGACCATTGCTGTCAGCGATCTGCTTAAGCAAGCGGGTCTTGCGCTTCAAGACTTTGACTACTACGAGGTGCACGAAGCATTTGCTGCGCAGGTTCTTGCAACGTTGAAGGCATGGGAGGCTGAAGAATATTGCCGGACCCGGCTAGGGCGCGATGCGCCCTTGGGCCCGATCGACAGGTCGAAGCTCAATGTGGAAGGCTCGTCGATTGCGATAGGACATCCCTTTGCCGCTACAGGGGCGCGAATCCTGGCGGTTTTGGCCAAACTCCTGCATAGTGGGAGTGGTAAAAGAGGTTTGATTTCAGTGTGTACCGCTGGTGGAATGGGTGTTGCTGCGATCCTGGAAGGGGTCGAGACGTCCCCGTCAGCGGATGCGGTTTAAACGAGAGCACACACCGATAAGTGCTCCGCCGCCGGATCGAGTGCCGGGTCCAACGAGGCCCGTCGGGGACAGGGAGTATGTGTGACACTGCCGAGGCGGGGGTTCCAGCCCGTGCCTGACCCATGACGGAGGTTCTTATGCGGCACCATGTTTTCTCGGCGGCGATGGGCATTGCCCTCGCGGCCGTGCTCCTTCCAGTGAGCGCCACCACCGCTGAGGCTGGTAATCCTGCGGGGTATTGGCGCAAAGCGGACCAAGGCCAGCACCCGGCAAAGATGCAGCTCTATCGCTGCGGGGGCCGCGGCATCTGTGTGAAGATCGTTTGGCTGAAAAATCCTCGCGACAGCAAAGGTCGTGAGCTGCAGGACGTGCGCAACGCAAATCCCAAGCTTCGCGGGCGCAAGATCGAGGGCATGCACATCATCCGTGGGATGAAGCAAGTCAGCGGTAATCAGTGGAAGGGCACAGTTTATAATCCGGAAGACGGCAAGACCTATTCCGCCACCGTCACTTTGGCGTCCTCCCGCAAAATCGTTCTCAAAGGCTGTGTTGCCTCGTTCCTTTGTCGCGAGCAGGTGTGGCTGCGGACATCCGCGCCGCCGCCGCGCGAGGAGGAGAAAAAGCCGGAGCCTCAGGTTGAGGCATCGGCTCCGCCCGCCACGGCTCCTGCGGGCGCAGCACCCGCTGCAACTGCCACCGCGACGCCTGCTGCAACAAGAACCGCAGCCCCGGCGCCGACAGCTGCTGCAGCAACGGCCGCTTCGACCGGCTTGGCCATTGGCAGTATTGCGGATGCGGAAGTCCAGGCTCCTGCCCAGGCCCCTGCGGCGGACCAGAGCGGACCGCCCGGCTTGAGCTACGTGGAAGGGTCAAAGAAGAACCAGCATCCGATCGGCTACTCGGGCGAGAGCGTGTCCAGCATGTTTTCAATGGCGGAACCGGTCGCCCCCGCGGCCGCGCCAGCCGCCGCAAGGCCTGCGCCGGTAGCGGCGCCTGCCGCGCCCGCGCCGACGGCTCCCCCGGTTTCGAGGCAGGCCTCTGTTCAGCCTGAAGCCGTTCGGCCTGAGCCCGTTGCGCCCGAAATGCAGCCTGCACCGCCGCCTGAAGCTGTAGACGAGGCGGTGGCTGCACCGGCGGCGGCCGAACCCTCAGCAGTCGAACCGCCAGCCGCTGGTCAGCGGATGACGTGGCGAGAGCGACGTCAGTTGCGCCGTCAGAAGCGGCTCAAGGACCTACAACAGCAGGGCCAGAACCTCATTCCCTGGATGCGTCAGCAATAGTTGGCGCGATATGGGCTGGAAGGAACGGCGTCTAGCGCTTTGGCTAGCGTCTGTACACGGACATCTAAGCGTCCGCCTCTGACCGAAGTGCCTTCTTGGAGAGCTTGCCAATCATCGTCTTTGGCAACTCATCACGAAACTCGATGGCCGTCGGCAGTTCCAGCTTCGACAACTTGGGTTTGAGGAAAGACATCAAGTCGGCGGCGGTTTCGGTTCTGTCTTCATGAAGGCGGATAAAGGCCTTCGGCGCTTCGCCTCGATAGGAATCCTCGACGCCCACGACGCAGCATTCGGCCACCGCCGGATGTTCGTAGAGCGCGTCTTCGATACGGCGCGGATAAACTTTGAACCCGGCGCTGTTGATCATGTCTTTGATACGGTCGACGATGAAGATGAAGCCGTCTTCGTCCATGTAACCCACGTCTCCCGAACGGAAATAGCGGTCGACAAAGGCCGCCGACGTTTCATCCGCCTTGTTCCAATAGCCGCTCATAACCTGAGGTCCGGCGATGCAGATCTCGCCGGGCTCGCCCAGGGGCATTTCAGTTTGAGCGTCCTCCAGTGAGCGGATCGTTATCTCGGTCTGGGGCAGCGGGAGCCCAATTGAGCCATCCTTATGCGCATCGAAGGGATTGCAGGTCGCTACGGGTGAGGTTTCGCTGAGGCCGTAACCTTCGACCAGAGACCCGCCAATGAACTTTTCGAAGCCCTTCTTCACCTCCATGGGCAGTGCGGCTCCTCCCGAAATACAAAACTCCAGCGAGGAGAGGTCGTAGCTGTCGATTTTGCGATGATGGAGCATCGCCTGGAACAAGGTGGGGACACCCGGCATAACTGTGGGCCTCAGTTTACCGATCACCTTGAGCGTCTGGCCGAGTTCGAACTTCGGCATGAGAATAATCTGCATGCCGCTTGCGATCCCGAATGTCATGACGGTTGTCATCGCGAAGACGTGGAAGAGCGGCAGGACGCCCAAGATCCTATCAAACACCTCCGGCGGGCGCTGGCCCCACATCCGGACTTGAGCCGTGTTGATGAAGATATTGGCGTGACTGAGCATGGCGCCTTTCGGCGTGCCTGTGGTACCGCCCGTGTACTGAAGGACTGCCACGGCTTCTGGCGCGACCTCCGGCCGGACGAAGCGGCCATTGTTTGCCAGGAGATCGCGTTCGAGCACGATCTTGCGCCGTTGACCTGAACGCCCCACATTGGCGCGCCGAACTTTGCGTGTCAGCTTGAGCCCGATCTGCTTTATTTTGGGAAGAAGAGCTGCGAAGTCGGCGACGACGGCCCGCCCAAGCGTTCCGTCTGCGAGCAGCGGCTCCACCTTCTCGAAGAGAACGTGGAGGTCCAACGTGACCATAATTTCCGTGCCGCTATCCCGGACCTGGAAGGCCAGTTCTTCGACGCTATAAAGCGGATTGAAATTGACGACCGTGCCGCCGGCCTTGAGGATCCCAAAGAAATAGATGAGGTAAGTCGGCGAGTTGGGCAGGAGCAATCCAACCCGGACACCCTCCCGGACACCAAGCGCCATGAGGCCCTTAGCCGCCCGATCCGAGAGCGCCCCAATCTCCTCATAGGAGAGGCTCTGACCTTCAAAGTAGGTGCAGCTTCGGGATCCGTAGCGCTCGACCGCCTCATCGAGCAAGCTATGGACCAAGCCCGGCTGGAACTCAGCCGTCCAGGACAATCCTGCAGGATAGGACTTATGCCACGGTTGGTGCTGCGCCTGCGTTGCGGCCTGCCCTGCCGCTGGTTTTGCCTCTAAGGCCATCTCTCTGACAGTTGCCTGCCCTGGATTTACGTTACAATTCCGCCGCTTAGGAGCATCGCGCGATGCACTCGGAGAGGCAATTCGCCGCAAGCCCCGATTCCTGTATTATTGTAACACGGGTTTGCAAAGCACGTGCACGGGCGCTTATGACGCCCTTAGATTATGCTGAAACGAAGGCAGAGGCAGGCGCAAAAACGCCCATTTTGTTAGCGAATAGAGCGTAGAGTATCGGAGAACGAGCGAGCGTGGCGCGGCTGGACTCTGCCAGTTTTTAAGTCTATTCCATTGCCTGACTTGCCCTCGAACTCGCTATGTTTTAGCCAGGGAACATTATATACGGACCCCTCAAACGGGGCAGGAGAGTGATATGGACGAGGTGGCCACCAAGATCATTGAGATTCTGCGGAAGAACATGAAGGATCCCTCCAAAGAGGTTACGCTCGAGACCCCTCTGAGCGACCTGGAGATTGAATCCCTCGATCTGGCAGTAATCGTCTTTGATATTGAGGATACCTTCGGAATCGAAATTCCTTATAATGCGAATGAAGAAGTTGAAGCATTTGCGACGGTCGGCTCGGTCGTCGATCGCGTGAAGGGAATTATCGCGGATTCGAAGGCCTCGGGCGCAGCAGCTTAGACAAGCCAGCCGCCTGGAGCCTTCCGGGGCATCGGCCAGGCTTGGAGTTACGGCTTAGCACTACATGACACAGTCGAATGGACGCAGACGCGTCGTGGTCACTGGCCAGGGCGTCGTCACGCCTTTGGGTACGGGCGTTGAAAAATTCTGGACGGGCTTGAAGTCTGGCTCTTGCGGTATTCGCGAGGTCGAGAGCTTCGAGACCGATGAACTATACATCACCATTGCTGGTGAAGTACCCGACTTCGACCCGAGAGAGCGCGAGCTGAGCAAGCAGCTCCTGATGGCCGATAAGTACTCGCAATATGCGGGCTGCGCGGCACGGGAAGCCGTCCTTCAGTCCGGGTTAGAAACGCCGATCAGCAATGAGGATGCGTTCAAGACGGCATGCATCATCGGTTCGGGCGTTGGCGGCCTAACCACGCTCGAATTCTCCTACAAGATGCTCTTCAAAGAGAACAAGCGCGCGACCCATCCTCTGACGCTGCTCAAAGCGATTGGCTCGTCCGCATCGGCTCATGTGAGTATCGAGTACGGCATCAAAGGCCCGACCTTCGGCGTCGTCAGCGCTTGTTCGACCGCAACCCATTCGATTGGTGTCGTCTACCAGATGATCAAGAGCGGTCTGGTCGACACCGGCATTGCCGGTGCGGCGGAGGCCTCGCTCAACTGGGGCGCCACACGGGCCTGGCAAGCGATGCGCGTGTTGAGCCCCGATGGCTTGTTTCCCTTCTCCAAAACCCGGACCGGTACCGTTCTGGCGGAAGGGTCGGGCATTCTGGTCCTTGAGGAATACGAGAAGGCCAAAGCGCGCGGCGCGCCAATCCTGGCCGAGCTCATGGGCTTCGGCATGACGGCGGATGCCGCCGACATGGTCAACCCGTCCATTGAGGGTGCGGCGACCGCCATGAAGATCGCCCTGGACGAGGCCGAGCTGGCGCCGTCCGATATCGACTATGTCAACGCGCATGGCACGGCCACGGCCGTGAATGACGTCAACGAGACGCGTGCGATCAAGCATGTCTTCGGCAACGCTGCCAACAACCTCTCCATCTCATCCACCAAGTCCATGCATGGGCACACGCTTGGGGCGTGCGGTGGCATTGAGGCGGCGGCCTCCATCAAGGCAATCGAAGAGAAGTTCGTGCCGCCGACGATAGGCCTGGCTGAGACGGATCCGGAATGCGATCTGGACTACACGGCCAATCAAGGGAAGGCCCGCGACGTCAACTATGTGATGTCCAACAGCTTTGCCTTCGGTGGCCTCAATGCCGTGCTGGTCTTCGGTCCGAACCCGGCTTAACCAGTCAGTTAGTTCGATTTCTGCTGCGGCTCTGCGGAGAGAGCCAGGATCAGATCATCCAGGTTCTTATAGAATTTGCGCGCGTCCAGTTCTTCGTGACCGGGAATGGGCAGAAAGGTGAATACGATCTGGATTCCATTCGAAAGAGTTCCGGCGGCGGCACATCGCGTCACCGTATTACCTGTGCATCTAACGGTAAACGGTTCGCCAGACGGACCCATAAGATCACGCGCCGTGCTGATACGGACGCCATCGCCTATTTCTTCAAATTTGGCCTCGCCGACTCCACGGTTCTTGTAGGTGGGTCGTTTGCTACGGACCCACTGCGCTAGACTCTTGCCGTTGGTATCAAGCCAACGATCTGCGTCCTCCCGCGAATCGGGGCCGTAGAAGACTGCTCTTCCGATCCGTGGACGGCCAACGGGCAGAGCGGCGATCTCACATGTTTGTCGCATCCCCGGTGTCGACGGGGCGGCGCAGCGCGGTTTGAGCCAGTCCCTGCCAAGAGAGCTGTGTGCTGGCGAGGTACTAACTATTAGCGCTGCCGGTGCGAAGACCTCGTTGTCATTCATAGTCCTACGGCAGACCTCAGAGAGGTAGCGGGAATGACGTCCAGCTGTGTTTCGGTTGAGCGTGAGGCGTCCCCCGCGGTCTCCTGGATGCTGACCGACTGGAGCGTTGACAGCGAAGATGGGAGCCATGGGCACGTTAAGAACTTGGTCGGCGATCCGCACTCGAAACGTGATGTCATCGCAGGCACGCATGGAGGGTTGCTGGAACCAGCGTAAGGCCACCTCTGGGCCTGCGATTAAGACGGGCGGGATGAGGAATCCAATGAGCGAAATTAAGCTGAACAGAAGCGGTCGTTGTCGGATTGGGGCCATCGCCAAAGTAAGTGCCCGCGTCACGACGCCCGCGAACGTGCCCATTGCCACAAACAACAGGAACGCTACTCCGAGAGCTGCACCGGCCCCATCGCCTGGATTTGCCAAGGCCCAAAGCACTAGACCCGCAAATGCAATGCCAAGTGCAACAAGCGTCCGCCAACCAGGCATGGCAAGCGCTATGAGGAAGGGAAGGACGTAGAGCCAGGTCGACACCGGATCTTCGAACAGCATTCGTGCACCGTTTTGCTTTTTCGAACTGGTCACCCAAATCTGGATGACAACTGCAGGTTATAGCTGGTGCTTCTTGCTGCGGTGTTAAGGCATGGTATTCACGTTGAGGATTGGGTTTTCCAGGCCGTCTGACGGAATCACCGAAAATCCCCGCTAATCCCGGATGAAGATGATCCGGGTTGCAAAGGCGTGTTCGCCGGGCTCGAAGCCGATCATCTGCAGCGTGTGGCGATTGACGAGGTTGCCCTCATAGATTGAGGTATCCTTGTCGCGGTCGACGATGACAACGCGTTTGTCGTTCCAGTCGATAACGCCGAGGATATCGTTCTTGACGATGGACCCGAGCTGCTCGCCGTCATTGAACTCGCCCGCGGTCGTTGCGCCGCTGTTGTCCCACGTCATTACGCCGTGAAAGACACCACCGATCTGCTTGTCGATCACGAGCTGGCCCTTGATCTCGCTGTGATCGCGGGCCTCGCCTTTCCAAGTGATCACTTCCCCTGCGACCAGTTTCCAAGTGCCCGTGATATCGGGCGCGCTATGTGTGTCGTTGTCCTTGGCATGGGCCGAGTGCGCAGCGAGGCAGAAAGCGGCAAAGAGGCTGAAAGCCGTCACAAGCAGTCTTGGCATGATTTCGCTCCATGGAGTTTCGTCGACGTTTGAGATCAGCATCTAGCACCTGTGGGGAGGCTCTAATAGGGTGCTTGAGCAGGGGTGAGTCTGGTGCGATCTAAATCAACCCCAGGCCTTTGAAGCTGGCGTGACCGTGCTTGCCTACGATGATGTGGTCGTGAATGACAACGCCCATGGGCTTCGCGGCCGCGACGATCTGCTTGGTCACCTCGATGTCCGCACGCGACGGTGTCGGATCCCCGCTTGGATGGTTATGCACCAGCACAAGCGCGGTGGCGGACAGCTCTAGCGCTCGCTTCACTACCTCGCGCACATAGACCGGCGTATGATCCACAGTGCCTTCCTGCTGTATCTCGTCGGCGATAATCTGGTTGCGCTTGTCCAGAAACAAGATGCGGAACTGCTCCTTCGCCTCGAATCCCATGGCCGCGCGGCAATAGTCGAGCACGCTTTGCCAGGAGGACAGGACGGGCCGCTCTAGCACCTCGCCACGCATCAGCCTCAGCGCGGCGGCGCGCACGAGCTTAATCTCTGTCACGGCCGCATCACCAAGGCCCGGCACTTCGAGCAGCCGCTCTTCCGGCGCGTTCATAGCCTCGGCGAAGGTCCCAAATCGCGCGAGGACCGCCTTCGCAATAGGCTTTGTGTCTCGGCGCGGCATGGCGCGAAACAAAACAAGCTCAAGCAACTCATAGTCGGGAAGGGAGCCCGCGCCGCTCTCGCGAAAGCGTTTGCGAAGCCGTTCGCGATGTCCGAGATAGTGTGGCTTGGCCGCTTCCTCAAAGCCTGTTTTCGCGGAACGCGTCGTCTCGCCCGAGCCAGGTTTGTCACTAGAGCTCATGGCGTGGAATTCCGTATCCTCCGCGCCTCGACGGGCGCACGCCTAAGAGCGCACAGGCGGGCGATCGAGCCCGGCGGGCGACAAGGTGAAGATATCGCAGCCCGTGTCCGTGACACCGATTGTGTGCTCGTATTGCGCGGACAAAGAGCGATCGCGCGTAACGGCGGTCCAGCCGTCGGACAGGATCTTCACATGCGGCTTGCCAAGATTAATCATGGGCTCGATCGTGAAAAGCATACCCGGCTTCAACGGAAGCCCTTCACCTCGCTCGCCATAGTGCAGAATATTCGGGCGGTCGTGAAAGACCTGGCCCAGCCCATGACCGCAGAAATCGCGAACCACGCCGCAGCGCTCACTTTCCGCATAGGTCTGGATCGCATGACCGATATCGCCGGTCGTCGCGCCTGGCTTCACCGCCTCAATCCCGAGCATGAGAGATTTGTGCGTGACCTCAAGCAGGCGCTCTGCAGCGCGGGCGATCTTGCCCACCGGATACATGCGGCTTGAGTCTCCATGCCAGCCATCCACGATGAGCGTGACATCGATGTTGAGAATGTCGCCCTCCCGCAGCGCGCGAGGCCCAGGAATGCCGTGGCACACGACATGGTTCAAAGACGTGCAGATGGATTTCGGGAAGCCGCGGTAATTCAGCGGCGCGGGGGTCGCGCCATGAGACATGGCAAAGTCGAAAACCAGCGCATCGAGCGCCTCGGTGGTTACACCGGGTTCTACGTGCTCAACGAGCATATCGAGAGCTTCGGCGGTCAGTCGTCCGGCCTTTGCCATACCAGCAAAAGCCTCAGGGCCATGGAGCTTTATGCGATTGTCGCGAGTTGAGCTGCGGGCGATTTCTAGATTGGACATAGGCTCAAGATCAGTTCAAGCGAGAGTAGGGCGGATAGTAGCAAAGGGCGCCGGGGTGACACTCAAATGTAGAGTATAGAGGCAACAGGTGAATACCGGCTTTTTTAGCAACGCGACATGAAATTAGTAGTACAACACACAAGTTCCCGCTCTGTTAGAGTTTGTCGGCGCTAGGCGCTTTCCGTGAGACCCGGAACCTCTCCGTCAGTCACGCCGCAAATGGGAATTGGGCGTAGCTGGCCAAGGCCCGCAAGAGAGATATTGGTAGCGACGGCCAGGGCTTCAACGCCGATTGCCCTAGCGCGTCGAAAGGCGGCGGCGTAGGTGGGATCGAGGTCATCGGCTAGCGAGAAAGCTTCCGCATCGCCGCGTTGGATGAAGTAGACCATGACCGCGCGTGCGCCGGCCGCCACCACATCGGATAGCTCGGAGAGATGCTTGGCGCCGCGTGCCGTGACTGAGTCTGGGAACTCGGCCAGCCCCGCCTTGCGCATCAGGTGGACATTCTTGATCTCCACGTAACAAGGTGGCCGGCTGTCGTCTTCCAGCAAAATGTCGATCCGGCTATTGCCGCCATAGCGCACTTCCCGGCGCAAGGAGGCGTAGCCCGAAAGCTCTGGGATGAGGCGGGCTTCGATCGCGGCGGTAACCGCGCCGTTGGGGCTCGACGTATTGATCCCGACGAGTACTGGACCTCTGCCCAGGTCGACTTCGATCAGCTCCCAAGAATAGGCTAACTTGCGCTTTGGATTGTTAGACTTCGACAGCCAGACGCGCGACCCTTGCGCGGCAAGTCCGAGCATGGAGCCAGGATTGGCGCAGTGCGCTGTGACGATTTCACCCGAGAGGAGTTCGACGTCCGACAGGAATCGCTTGTAACGCCTGACCAACCGGCCTTCGACAAGCTGAGACGGGAAACGTATGAGCATGAGGGAACCTAGAAATCCCACGCCATTGGAGCAAGCACGGCGGTCGCATCATCCCCACTAGACAGGTGCCCGAACTTCCCTTTCACTCCCGGGCATGAATGAGGAAACAAAAGACCCCGATATGGTGACCGCTGCTCTCGTGGTCATTGGCGAAGAGATACTCTCAGGCCGTACACAAGACACGAACACCCCGTACATCGCTGCTTATCTTGGCAAGGCGGGAATCGCACTGCGCGAAGTTCGTGTGGTGCCCGATGTCGAAGCAGAAATCGCTGATGCGGTGAACGCCCTGCGAGAACGCTACTCTTATGTGTTCACGACGGGCGGGATCGGGCCAACCCATGATGATGTCACCACCGACGCCATGGGTTTGGCCTTCAATGTTCCCGTCGCCATCAACGACGAAGCTGTCGAGGCAATGCGCCTGCAATACCGCGCCGAAGATCTGACACCGACGCGACTGCGTATGGCGCGCGTCCCCGACGGGGCGGCGCTCATCCACAATGCCGTATCGCGGGCGCCGGGCTACATGATTGGCAATGTCATCGTCATGGCCGGCATTCCGAGTGTTATGCAGGTGATGTTGGATGAGATCCTGCCGAGCCTATCGAAAGGACGCCCGCTGAAGGCGCGCGCCATACGGGTCAATGCGCCCGAGAGTGAGGTCGCAACGCCGCTGGCCGCCCTTCAAGCGGACTATGCCGACGTGCAGATGGGCTCCTATCCCTTCGTCGAACACCGCCGCTACGGAACCTATCTCGTGCTTCGCTCCGCCGATGATAGAAGGCTTGCGGAAGCGTTTGAGGCGCTCTGGGCAATCATTGGTAAGTTGGGATTTACAGCAAGCCAGGTCGAAGAAGCTTAACGATAAGCCGCCAACGGTACATTTCGAATCACTTGGGCCTCGATTCCGCACCTGTCCAAAGCTGTGGAAACTTTTTGTGCATTGGCCCCTTTAGCGATCAGTACAAGCTGATTTTTGACATTCAGGCCGATGCGATTCGCGCAAGCACCGCGCCCTATGGCGATGATGAACGTCCCGAGTTGGGACTTTCCGTTTTCAAGCAGAGCAAGAGCTGGCGTCAATTGATAGGGCATTGGGCGACGGCTATCGTCACCTTAAACAACGCATACGGAGCAAATGCTCCGATGCGCGTGACGATGCTTTACGTTTATCAATGGCTCATTCGGTGCGCACTGATGCGGGCGCATGAAGTCGCGAACCCTCTCTGAAGACCGCTTCGGGTAATGTTTGCATACGGAGGAACAACGCGTATGGCGATGACGTGGAACGCGCGGGCGCCGTGTCGTGAGACGTCAAATCCGGACACGGTAGGGAGCGTGGTGACGGGCGGCGTGCACGTGACTTCGGTTCGGAAGGCTCGAGCAGCGGAGCACCCATAAGTCTCTGAATTAGAACAATAAAAAAGGCGCAGAGAGCATGGCTCCCGCGCCTTTTTTGGAAAGCTGTCGCGAACGATTAGGCCCGTCTTGTGGTCCTTTTCTTTGCGACTTTCTTCTTTTTGGCGACCCGCTTTTTTGCAGGGGCCTTCTTCTTTGCAACGCGCTTCTTTGCGGTCTTTTTCTTCGCTGCGGTTTTCCGCTTGGCTGCTGTCTTCTTCTTTGCAACCCGCTTCTTCGCAGGTGACTTCTTCTTCGCGACCCGCTTCTTAGCTGCCGTGGTCTTCCGAACGGTTTTCCGTTTTGCCGGCGCTCTCTTCTTGGCGACGGTCCTTCTCTTGGCGGCGGTTTTCCGTTTGGTCGCCGTCTTCTTACGCTTTGCTGTTTTCTTTTTTGCTACTGCCATTTCTAGATCCCTTCCTATCGGGTGGCTGGCTAAATGGATGACTCTAAAACTACACCCTAACTACACCCGCTCGTCGATCCGCACGTGTCGCATTTCAGACACGTCCCGTTTCGAACGAGGGTAAAGTTGCCGCATTCTCCACATGCTTCCCCTTCATAACCCTTAACGCGCGCTTCAGCGACGAGCGCTGACGCGCCGCGTTGGGCGAGAGCTTCGACAGCCAACGCGACGTGTTCTGCCGTTTCGGATGTCGTTGTGTCGAGCGATGCGGTGGTAAGTCCAGCCGTCTCGGTAAGTGACTCCTCTTCTACTGCTTCACTGATTGCTTGCACCTGTGCGGTTGCCGATTGTGCGTCGGTTGCGGCAGGTACAGTACGCTCGCCCAAGCGGCCTCGTGTGAAGCCAGGAGACACGAGCATTTCAGGACGCGTTTGATCGTGTCCTGCGTCGCCCGATCCAACTGTGGTGCTCCCAATTTCGTTGGGGTCGACATGGGCTAGTTCGAAACGGCCGAGATACGACACGGCCAGTTCGCGGAAAAGATAGTCGAGAATTGACGTGGCGTTCTTGATCGCCTCGTTGCCTCTAACAGGGCCTGCCGGTTCAAAGCGCGTGAAAGTGAACGCGTCCACGAACTCTTCGAGCGGCACGCCGTATTGCAGTCCGACCGAAACGGCGATGGCGAAATTATTCATCAGCGACCGGAAGGCGGCGCCTTCCTTGTGCATGTCGATAAAGATCTCGCCCAGGCGACCGTCATCGTACTCGCCGGTACGCAAGTAGACCTTATGGCCACCAACCATGGCCTTCTGCGTATAGCCCTTGCGCCGGTCGGGAAGACGCTCACGCTCTGCAGCGGCGCGGGCCCGCTCGATCACACGCTCCACGATACGCTCCGTGACCACGGTTGCGCGCTGAGCGGCAGGCTGATCGGCGGCAACAGCGGCCAAGACGTCTTCCTGTTCATCCTCGTCCTCTGACAGGAGCTGCGCATTCAGTGGCTGTGAAAGCTTCGAGCCATCGCGATAGAGCGCGTTGGCCTTCAGAGCGAGACGCCAGGAGAGGAGATAGGCCGCTTTACAATCCTCGACAGAGGCATCGTTTGGCATGTTGATGGTCTTGGAGATGGCACCAGAGATGAAGGGCTGAGCAGCCGCCATCATCCGGATATGGCTCTCCACGGACAGGAACCGCGTGCCTTTGCGCCCACACGGACTTGCGCAGTCGAACACCGGCAAATGCGCGGGGTCGAGACCTGGTGCGCCCTCAAGGGTCATCGCACCGCAGGCATATTCGTTTGCCGCATCAATATCCGTCTTCGAGAAGCCGAGTTCAGCGAGCAAGTCGAAGTCTGGCAGATCGAGCTGATCTGTGGTGAGACCCAGCGTCTCTGTGCAGAAGTCCTCACCAAGAGTCCATTTGTTGAAGACGAACTTGATGTCGAAAGCGGAGGAGACCGCTTTTTCCACCACGTCGAGCTTCTCAGGCGTGAAGCCTTTTTCAGCTAGAGTTTCAAGATTGACGCCCGGAGCGCCATCAAGGGAGCCCCGGCCCACGGCATAGTCGATGATTTCCTTGATCTCGGCCTCTTGGTAGCCGAGCGCTTCAAGCGCCTGAGGCACCATACGGTTGATGATCTTGAAATAGCCGCCGCCAGCGAGCTTCTTGAACTTCACAAGCGCGAAGTCTGGCTCGATGCCCGTCGTATCGCAGTCCATGACGAGCCCAATGGTGCCCGTAGGCGCGATAACCGTCGCCTGTGCATTGCGGTAGCCATACTGGCGTCCAAGCTCCAGAGCCTGGTCCCAGGCCCGCATAGCATGGGTCAGAAGCCGTGGGTCCGGGCAGGCCGCATGATCGAGCGGTACGGGTGGCGTCGACAGATCCTCATAGCCGTGCTGCTCGCCGCGTGACGCCCGTGCGTGGTTACGCACGACCCGGAGCATGTGTTCACGGTTATCAGCAAAGCCGGGGAAGGGGCTAAGCTCGCGCGCCATCTCCGCGCTCGTGGCATAGGACACACCCGTCATGATCGCGCTGAGTGCGCCGCCAAGGGCACGACCTTCATCGCTGTCGTAAGGAATACCCGATGCCATCAGCAGGCCGCCAATATTGGCGTAGCCCAGACCCAACGTCCGGTACTCGTAAGAAAGCTGGGCGATCTGGCGCGATGGGAACTGCGCCATGGTCACGGCGATTTCCAAGACGACCGTCCAGAGCCGGATCGCGTGCTCGTAGTTCACGACATCGAAACTGCCGTCCTCACCGCGGAACGCCATGAGATTGAGCGAAGCGAGATTGCAGGCCGTATCGTCCAGGAACATGTACTCCGAGCACGGATTCGACGCATTGATCGGACCCGCGGTCGGGCAGGTATGCCAGTCATTGATCGTTGTGTGGAACTGAATGCCAGGATCTGCGCATGACCACGCGGCATAGCCGACTTGGTCCCATAGCTCGCGGGCTTTGAGCGTCTTGGCGACGCCGCCGTTCTTGCGCAGTATCAGGTCCCAGTCGCCGTCTTCCTCGACCGCTGTCAGAAACTCATCTGTGACGCGCACGGAGTTATTCGAGTTCTGGCCGGCGACCGTGCGATAGGCTTCGGAGTCCCAGTCCGTGTCGTAGATCGGAAACTCGATGGAGGTGTAGCCCTGGCGCGCGAATTGAATGATCCGCTGGACCATGTTGTCCGGCACTTTGGCCTTGCGGGCGGCCTTGACCTCGCGCTTCAGCGCCGGGTTCTGCTTTGGATCGAAGCAGCCGTCATTGTCGCTGTCGCAGTTGACGCAGGCCCTCAAGACCGCATTCAGACGCTCAGAGAGGACCTTGGAGCCGGTGACAAGCGCCGCCACCTTCTGCTCTTCGAGCACCTTCCAATTGATGTAGGACTCGATGTCGGGATGATCGATGTCGACCACGACCATCTTGGCCGCGCGCCGCGTCGTGCCACCAGACTTGATCGCGCCCGCCGCCCGGTCGCCAATCTTCAGAAAGCTCATCAGGCCGGAGGACTTGCCGCCACCTGACAGAGGCTCATTCTCACCGCGCAACGACGAGAAATTGGTGCCGGTGCCGGAGCCGTATTTGAACAGGCGCGCCTCACGCACCCAAAGATCCATAATGCCGTTCTCGTTGACGAGGTCGTCTGCGATCGACTGGATGAAGCAGGCATGAGGCTGGGGGTGCTCATAGGCGGACTCAGACGCCTTCAGAAGCCCCGTCTGGAAGTCCACATAGAAGTGACCTTGGCTCGGGCCGTCGATGCCATAGGCCCAGTGTAGACCCGTGTTGAACCATTGCGGGCTATTGGGTGCGCCCATCTGTTTGGCCAGCATGAAGCGCATCTCGTCAAAGAAGGCCTCAGCATCGTCCTCTGATGAGAAATAGCCGCCTTTCCAGCCCCAATAGGTCCAAGTGCCGGCCAGGCGGTCGAAAACCTGCCGCGCATCGGTCTCGCTGCCGAAGCGTTCGGCCTCGGGGAGCGTTTCAAGCGCCTCTTCATCGGGAATCGAACGCCAAAGCCAAGAGGGAACCGAATTCTCCTCGACGCGCTTCAGCTTTGCGGCCACGCCCGCCTTTCGGAAGTATTTCTGCGCCAGAATGTCCGCCGCCACCTGGCTCCATTGCACGGGAACCGAGAACTTCTCCAGGGCAAAGACGACCGATCCATCCGGGTTCTTGATCTCGCTGGCGCTCTCGCGAAACTCGATTCCGGTGTAGGGAGATTGTCCCTTTTCTGTAAAACGTCGTTGAATCCGCATCTTAGCTTATGCCCCTTCCATGAATTTCGGCCCCGAATCGTGCAAACTTGTGCGAACCTTCAGACTGATCCGATTCGAAGCCGCCCTCAACACCATCATCAACATATTGAGGTGCAGAGGTTGATATACCACTAAACCCTGTGGGTGTGGGGATGGATTGTATGTGGATAGCCTCTGGATAACCCACAAGCGCCGGCGGGAAAAACGTCGATAAATCCGTCATTTGACCCCAGGGCTGTCGCCAGTCACCGACTTATCGCCCGCCGCCCCCAACAGTGCATAACGTGTTGACGAACCCACGACATATTGGGCGTTGCCACGGGCTGAGACGCATATTCAGGCGCATGTCTTGTACTTTTGCGGGGCTGTGAGCCGGTAGACAGGGGGGCCATCGACGGGCCATAGTGGTCATAACGCACTGCACAATTTTGGCTGAGACGCAGGCGACGAACGGTGAAGGCTGGATATGGGACTTTTCAGCGACTTGTTCACGTGGTGGCACGGCGACACGCTGGGCACGCGGCTCTACACCTGGCGGAAGGGTGAACGCGTCGGCGAAGACGGGCTTGGCAATGTCTATTACAAGGAGCGGAACGGTACGCGCCGCTGGGTCATCTACAAGGACATCTCTGAAGCCTCGCAGATCCCGGCCGAGTGGCACGCCTGGATTCACTTCA
Organism: Pseudomonadota bacterium; assembly: GCA_039177935.1. GTDB lineage: Bacteria > Pseudomonadota > Alphaproteobacteria > Rhizobiales > Methyloligellaceae > Methyloceanibacter. Next base: position 50,078 of record JBCDFN010000002.1, read on the forward strand.
TCACAAACGAGCCGCCCTCGGACGAAGACTACAAGCCTCGGCCTTGGGAAGAGGCGCATCGGCCGAATCTCACCGGCACTTATGAAGCTTACCGGCCATCAGGTTCGGTCATGCGGCCGCGTGTGCAGGAGCAACCGCTAGATTACGAGCCCTGGTCGCCAGGGTCCTCGTAAGGCCAAGTGTTCACCGGAGAGCAATGCACGGACCCCTTTCAACTCCTGTAAAGACGCCTCCGAGCGAAGGCGAGACCCAGCGTTGGTCTGCCTCCGATTTCGCGAAGAACGGACGCTTCATTCAGGACATGGCGGGTCCGATTTTCGCGCTACTTGCGGCGAAACCCGGTGAGCGGGTTCTAGACGTCGGTTGTGGCGACGGTACGCTGACGGCCGAGATCGAAGCGACGGGCGCCGACGTGCTTGGGCTCGACAACAGTCCCGAATTGCTCGCTGTCGCCCGCATGAAAGGCCTCACCGTCAAGCAGGCCGACGCCCACGCGCTCGATTATGTCCAAGAGTTCGATGCTGTGTTTTCGAACGCGGCGCTGCATTGGATGCAAGCCCCCGAGCTTGTGGTCCAGGGCGTTGCACGTGCTCTCCGGCCTGGCGGCCGGTTTGTTGGAGAGCTTGGCGGCCATGGCAATATCGCCGCCGTTGCTACGGCCTTACGCGCCGTCGAGGTGGCACGCGGCGGAACACCCGAGCAGGCAGTGCCGTGGTACTTCCCGACCACGGAGGAGTTCGAATCCCTTCTGTCCAGCCATGGCTTTGCGGTGCGGGAACTGGTTGTCGTGCCGCGATCGACGCCACTCAAAGCCGATATGGAAGGCTGGCTCAGGACTTTTTGCCGATTCTTCTTCGATCGTTTCGAAGAGCCCGAACGCAGCGCGGTGTTGGGCGACGTGCTGAGCCTGCTGAGGCCCTCGCTATGCGACACGCAAGGCCTTTGGACGGTGAACCACATTCGGCTCCGCTTCAGCGCTGAGCGCAGTCCGGATTAATAAACGCCTAGAGCCATGGAAGGCTCTAGGAATGCTTGGGCATCTATGTCACACCGTTGCCTCAATGATCGCTCACGCGTGTCGTGAGGGAGGCGTTGATCTCGCGAAGAATGCGGTCCCAGGAGCGTTGGTGGGCGCGTCCTAGTGGGATGAAATTAAGCGAAGAGATGCACTTTATGGGGAGCCAGGTAAGACAGCGATTGGGCGGGTGCGCCGTTTTGGCCCTCGTCGCATCCTGTGCTGTCGCAATCTCGGCAACGTCCACGGGCGCCGCGCCGATGAAGAACGAGGTGGCCGTGTTCGCCGCTCTCGATAAGGTCACCGGCCGCATCAAGCATCTCGAAATCCCGATCAACCAAACCGTCGATTTCGGCGCGCTGAGGGTGACACCACGGATCTGCAATTCGCGTCCCGTCATGGAGAAGCCCGATACCGCGTCGTTTGTCGAGGTGGACGAAGTGAAGTTGACGGGCGAGCAGCAGCGGATTTTCACCGGCTGGATGTTCGCCGAAAGCCCGGGGCTTCACGCGGTTGAGCACCCGGTGTTCGATGTCTGGCTTACGAACTGCAAAGAGCCTATCGGAGGGCCGCCGCCAGAGAGCGCTGAAGCCGAGACGGAAGAAGCGCCGGCCGAAGCGGCTGCAGCTGCGCCGGCTGCTCAGCCGCCTGCAGCGGCTCCGCCCCCGGCTGCGGCTCCGCCAACCCGACCCGCTGGTCCGCCCGCTGCCAACCGGCCGGCAAGACCGATTCTGCCATGGCTGCAACGCTAAATTGGCTACAACGCTAGGTCGGCTGCAGCGCTAGATTGGCCGCAGCGCCAGGTCGATCGGCTCGGGTATCAGGTATTCGGGCCGGTTTTTGCGGTCTTCGAACCCGCTAGCTCCAGGATATCGGTCGCGGGTGTGTTGGCAGGCAGCGCTCCGAATGACCCTTCTTCATTCTCCGTGCCAAGTGCGTCCTCCAAGAGCCGTTGAAATGCTGGACGGCTGATCTCGACAGCACCGAATTGTGCCAGATGGTCAGTGATGAACTGCGTGTCGAGCAGGCGGAAGCCGCCAAACTTCAACCGTGCAACAAGATAGACCAGCGCGACCTTGCTGGCGTCGCGCGCTCGAGAGAACATGCTTTCGCCGAAAAACGCGCGGCTCAGATGGACGCCGTACAGGGCGCCTGTCAGCGCGCCGTCCTGCCAAACCTCGACGGTATGGCAATGGCCTTGTTTGAAGAGCTCTCCGTACAGGCTGCGAATGCGCCCGTTGATCCAGGTGCTCCGGCGGCCGGTGCGTGGCTCCGCGCAGCCATCGACAACAGCATCGAAATCGTTGTCGATCTTTATTTCGAAGCCGCCACGGCGAATTGTCCGGGCGAGGCTCCTCGGAATGTGAACGGCGTCCAGCGGCAGAATTCCGCGGCGCTCGGGCTCGATCCAATATAGGGCGTTGTTCTCTGCGCTTTCCGCCATCGGAAAGATGCCGCACGAGTAGGCCTTCAGCAGGACTTGCGGCGTGATCTCGATGGAAACGTCGTCAAGAGAACTCATGGCTCAAGACTCGCTGACGCGAGGCAGTCTGGCAAGACACGATGCGCCATTGCCATGGGCGCGTTGACATTGGGCGCGCGCTGACATTGGGGGCGCGCTGAGAAGTGATTGCGCTCTAACGATCGCCGTTCGGCGCCAAGTGGTCTTCGAGCCAATGAATGTCGTAGTGCCCGTCGACGATATCGGGCTCCTGTATCAGAGACGAGAACAGGGGAATGGTTGTCTCGATGCCATCGACAACGAATTCTCCCAGGGCCCGCTTCAGCCGCATGAGACATTCATTGCGGTTGCGCGCGTGCACGATGAGCTTGCCGATCAGGCTGTCGTAATAGGGGGGAATGGTGTAGCCGGCATAAGCACCGGAATCGACCCGAACCCCAAGGCCGCCGGGTGGATGGAAATGGGTGATCGTGCCTGGAGAAGGGCGGAACGTGAGCGGGTTCTCTGCATTGATACGGCACTCGATGGCGTGGCCATTGAAGCGAATGTCTTCCTGGCGGATCGAAAGGGGCGCACCCGAGGCAATCCGAATTTGTTCAATCACGAGATCGAGCCCCGTAACCATTTCGGTCACCGTATGCTCAACCTGGAGCCGCGTGTTCATTTCGATGAAATAGAACTCGTTGTTCTCGTAGAGGAACTCCACAGTGCCGACGCCGCGATATTTGAGCTCTCGCATGGCTTTGGCCACGATCTCGCCGATCCGCACGCGTTCACTTTCGTTCAATGCGGGCGAGGGCGCCTCTTCCCATAGTTTTTGATGGCGGCGCTGAATGGAGCAATCGCGCTCGCCGAGGTGAATCGCGTTGCCGTTACCGTCAGCGAGAACTTGAACCTCGATATGGCGCGGTTTGCCGAGGTACTTCTCCAGGTAGACTGTATCGTCGCCAAAGGCGGCACCGGCTTCCGTCCGCGCCGTACTGAGCGCCGCTTCGAGTTCGTAGTCGAAATGGGCCAGCTTCATGCCGCGACCGCCGCCGCCGGCAGACGCCTTGACCATGATCGGATAGCCGATCTCCTCGGCCACGACTTTGGCATTCTCGAGGTCGTCAACAGGCCCGTCGGAACCCGGAACAACCGGTATGCCAAGCGCTTTGGCCGTCTCCTTGGCCTTGATCTTGTCGCCCATTGTCCGGACATGCTCTGCCGTCGGGCCGATAAAGGTGATGCCGTGCTCTTCAAGGATCTCCGCAAAGCGCGCGTTCTCGGCGAGGAAGCCGTAGCCCGGATGGACGGCATCGGCCCCGGTGATCTCGCAGGCGGCAACGATCGCGGGAATGTTGAGATAACTGTCCTTAGCCTGAGGAGGGCCAATGCAGACACTCTCGTCGGCGAGCCGCACATGCATGGCGTGGGCGTCGGCGGTAGAATGAATCGCGACGGTCGAAATTCCGAGTTCCTTGCAGGCCCGCTCGATGCGAAGCGCGATCTCTCCCCGGTTTGCGATCAGGATCTTGTCGAACATTCTGTGTCGTTGTTCCTACTCGATCACGACGAGGGGCTCGCCGTACTCGACCGGCTGACCGTCCTCGACAAGAATTGCCGTGACCTTGCCAGACTTAGTCGAGGGGATTTGATTCATCGTCTTCATGGCTTCAATGATGAGAAGCGTCTGGCCTGACGAGACGGTACTGCCGACTTCGACAAAAGCGGCCGCCCCTGGTTCGGGCGATCGATACGCTGTGCCCACCATGGGCGAGGTCACCGCGCCAGGATGGACGCCGCTCTCCTCCGACGCGGGCCGTCGCGCTGGCTCGGCAGGCTCAGGCGCGGCAGGCGCAGGCGCCGCTGCGACCGGGGCCGCAGTCACATTGACCGTGCGCGCCACCCGAAAGCGGCGTCCCTCTAGCTCGATCTCGATTTCCGTCAGACTGGTTTCATCCAGAAGCGTGGCAAGCTCCCTGATGAGATCCGTGTCGAGGCTTCCCCCGTCTTTGCTCATTGGCGTCCTTTCGTGGTCGTCGTGCCCCTAGGCTGCGGAAATCGCGGAGGCCACAGCCTCTATGGCGAATTCGTAGCCGAGGCCACCGAAGCCGCAGATGACTCCCTTTGCGGCCCCTGAAATATATGAGTGATGGCGGAATGGTTCGCGCCTGAAGATATTCGAAAGATGCACCTCGACAATAGGAACGTCGCAGGCCTGCAGTGCATCGAGCATGGCAATTGAGGTGTGCGTATAAGCCCCGGCATTGATGATCAGACCAGCGCCCTTGGACCGGGCCTCTTGTATCCAGTCGACAAGCTCTCCCTCGGTGTTGCTCTGGCGGAAGTCGACCGCAAGATCCAGCGCGCCGGCCTTACGGACGCAGCGCTGTTCTAGGTCGGCCAAGGTCTCAGTCCCGTACACCTCCGGCTCGCGTGTTCCAAGGAGGTTCAGGTTTGGGCCATTGAGAATGTAAATCGTTTTGGCCATGGTGACTTTCCAACAGGCGATCTCAAGCTGTCGCAGCCCTGGACTGTGGATTCAGACGGGGCCATGCGAGATAGGCGGTGAGAGATGCGGCAGCGCGGCATTTATCAGCTTTTTTGGACTTGAGCAAAAGCCGATAGCGCGCAGCCGGCGCCATACCGTGCCGGTGAGCAAAAGAGAGGTGCCAAATGCGCCTTAGCAGCCGGTCTTACAGCCCTCTTTCCGGATCACGGCGACGTTCTCGACGAGCTGGTCGTAGAGGTCGTCCGGGGCGCCCGGAATTGTTCGGTCTCCGATGAGATAGAGTGGGGTGCCCTGCAGGCCGAGTTTCTGGGCGAGGCCATATGACTCGGCGAGCGCTTCGGCAACTTCCTCACTCTCCATGTCTTCTTCGAGCTGCGGCACGTCGAGCCCGATCTCGTTGGCGATACGAAGGACCTTTTCCTTGTTCGCCTTGCCAGGTGCCGTGAAGAGTTTTTGGTGCATCTCCAGGTACTTGCCCTGCTTCTTCGCCGCCTGGGCGCCCTTGGCAGCATTCTCCGAGTCTTCACCGAAAATCGGGAGCTCCTTGAAGACAACGCGCACCTTGTCGTCATTGTCCGTCAGCTTCAGCACTTCGGGCATCGCTCGGCGGCAATACCCACAATTGTAGTCGAAGAATTCGACCACGGTGACGTCCCCGTCAGGATTTCCAGCGGCAAACGACTTGTCCGAGCGGAAAAGGGCGTCGGCATTCTCACTGATGGCCTTGGCCTGTTGGACGTCCTGTTCTTCCTGTTGGCGCCGATCAAGCTCCGTTGTCATGGCGACCAGGATTTCCGGATTCTTGGTCAGGTAATCCTGGACCACATCCTCAATCGCCTTCTTATCCGGGGCTGCGCCTGCGAGGCCCTCGGTTCCGACGACATCGCGCCCAACGATCAGAACGGTGGCAGCGCTCACGATCGCAGCGACAACCGCGGCTACGAGGGCGGTGGCCAAGCCAGTCTTAAAGGTCATAGTGAGGTCTCCGAGAGTTTGCGTGGGCCGTCCGCAGTCACTTTTTGCGTTTCGGCATCTGGAAATCGAGAATGTCTTGGGCACGGAGCCATTGCGGCGTCCCGCCCGGTAAACCGTCCTGAGCCCTTTTGGCCAACATCTTGGCCTCGCGCAGGCGCCCTTCATAGAAATAAGACTCGGCGGACGCAAGTGACGCGCGCGCCAGAAAATTCCGTCTCGCGCCCGAGGCTTTCGCAAGTTCGCCCTTGCGGCCATAGGCCATCGCAAGTTGGCGATACCCCATCGCCGACTGTGGCTCTTGCACCAGCGCCTTCCGCAAGTTGCGGATCACTTCGTCGAGATAACGATTGTCTTCGGTGCTGAGCATGGCCTGCGACAGCATAATCTGGATCAGCGCCTCATGAGGGGCGAGCTCCACCGCCTTGCGCAACGGACCAATGGCCTCGCGCCCACGTCCACTCTCGAACAGGAACTGGCCCTTGAGCTCATAAAAATAAGGCCACCGGGGTTGGGTCTCGATGAGTTCGTTGAGATAGGGCATGGCTGCGTCCACGCCCGACTTTCGATAGGTCGCGATGGCACGAGCATAGGTGGCCGCTAGAGAGTCTTCCTCCCGGTATCGATTTAAGGACGCTTCAGGCTTTTCGAGGAAACCTGAGAGCTTCGCGCGCATAAGGTCGTGCCGGTATTGCAACTCGGGCGGATCCTTGACGTCGTAGTATGGGCTGGACTCAACCAGAGCCCGAAGCTGCGCGATACGGGTTTGCGGGAGTGGGTGGCTCATCAGATACGGATTGATGCCTTGGATGCCCCGCAGCTTGTTGGCCAGCTCGTCGAATGTATCGAGCATACCCCGACCCGACTGGCGGGTTGCCTCAAGGAACTGCACACCCGCCTGGTCGGCGGCGGATTCTTCGGTCTGGCGATAAGCCATGAAGCTGCGCATCGCGGCGTCTTGGCCGCCTGCCATGGCACCCATGCCGATCTGTCCCGCATTCGGAACGCCGGCGAGCCCGCCGCCAACCATTGCGGCAAGACCCAAGATCTGCAGCGCCAATGCCGTCGACTTCATCTGCGCAACTTGTGAACGGAGCCGGGCCAAGTGGCCGCCCGTAATGTGACCGGTCTCATGCGCGATCACGCCGATCACTTGGTTTGGCGTTTCGGAGATCATCAAGGTGCCGGCATGCATAAACATGTTTTGGCCGTCGACCACGAATGCGTTGAAGCTCTTGTCGTTGACGAGATGGATCTTAACGTTCTGAGAGCCCAGTCCGGCGGCCCGGAGAATTGGCCCCGCGTACTCACGGATAAGGCCTTCTATCTCTGCGTCGCGGATGAGACCACGCGCCTGCGCGATGTTCGGGAGAAGTATCGCTACGACGAGCGTCGCCACGAGCACCAGGCGTGACATGGAGACCCCGGGGCGGGAGCGATGATCTCTCCAAACTCTGGCCAGGACCGGCATAGTGGGTGTGATCGTATTGGCTCGGCGTTGATGCACAAAGAGGCTATTTTCTTTTGCCTCTACAAGAGTCTACGTTGGCACGCCGTTATGGCCCCCGCCATTGCCAAGCCTGTTTTGCTTGAAACTTTATTACGGCGACAACGTGACGCCCACGAACGGGCAACCATCAACACTGCGCGAGGGGCTCCCCCTGTGAACGACAGTTCCGACTCTTCTTCGTTGCCCCGGCCGCCCGCGATTGGCCGTCCGATCGATCCGTTCATCGTTATGGACGTCATGAGCGATGCCCATCGGCGCGAAGCAGCCGGCGAGGACATAATCCATATGGAGGTTGGCCAACCGGCCACGCCGGCCCCGCGTGCCGCGCGCGAACGCGCCACGCAGGCCATCGCAGAAGAGAAGCTGGGCTATACGCTGTCGCTCGGCCTCCCCGAGCTGCGCGAACGCATCGCCACGCACATCAAGGATACTTACGGTGTTCGTGTCGGTGCGGAGCGCATCGTTGTCACGGCAGGATCGTCCGCCGGATTCGTTCTCGCGTTCCTGGCTATTCTCGATCATGGCGACAGCTTCGGTCTGCCGTCTCCCGGCTATCCTTGTTACCGGCAGATCCTGAAGGCACTTGGCTTCCGCCCGCATCTTATCGAAACCGCCGAAGGCGCGCGTTGGATGCCGACCACGGAGGATGTGAACGCCCTTGCGGCAGCTGGAGCGCCGGGGCTGCTTTTAGCGAGCCCCAACAATCCCACGGGCACCATGGCCATCGGCACCCGTCTTGCGGCGTTAGCTGAGGCCTGTGCGCGGCAAGGGCTGTGGTTGATCTCGGACGAGATCTATCATGGCCTCGAATACGACACGGCTGCGGAGACGGCGCTTGCCTACTCGGATGCCGCGATCGTGGTGAACAGCTTCTCGAAATACTTCAGCATGACGGGCTGGCGTGTCGGCTGGCTCGTCGTGCCCGAAGCGTTGACACGAACGATCGAGCGGCTCGCGCAGAATCTCTATATCGCGCCGCCGACGATTTCTCAGGTCGCGGCGCTCGGCGCCTTCGACGGTCGTGATGAGCTCGAGGAGATCAAGAGCCGGTATGCGCGAAACCGTGCGCTCCTTCTCAACGAGTTGCCGGCAGCGGGACTTGAGAGGATCTTGCCTGCCGACGGTGCATTCTATCTTTATGCTGATATTCGCGGTTTAGCTGACGACAGCGTTGCCTTCGCGCAAACCATGCTGCGTGAAATCGGCGTCGCCACGACACCGGGAATCGATTTCGATCCCGTGCATGGCCGGTCCTATCTGCGGTTCAGCTATGCTGGTGCTGAAGACGAAATGCACGAAGCTGCAAGACGCATCGCCGCCTGGCTGAAGACGCGCTGACGTCCAATTGACGGTCACAAATGCGAGAGGCGCCCGGAGGCGCCTCTAACACGTATCTGCCCATGGATATCCGATCGATCCTAGCCTCGTGACCACCAGCCTTTGCGCTGGCGTGCTGGTTCAGCGTTACCGTCGCTTTCGATGCGGATTTCGGGCTTGGGCGCTGGGGTGAGCGGCTCGTCTCGTGACGAGGCGATGCTAAGGGCAGGCTCCTTGGCTCGGGGCTCCGCTTCGTCCTCGTCGGAGTTGGCGTCTTTTGCCACCTCGGCAGTGTCGTCAGAAGTGTCGTCGCGATTCTCTTCGGCGACATATTCTTCAACCGATACCTCCCGGATTGGTGCGTCATCGACGGGGGTTCTCTCAGACGGGGCGTCGTCCGTCGCTGTGCTCTCGTCCCGTGCCTCCGAAGCGGCAATTGCAACCGGCGCCGTGGATGGTTCAGCCTGCTCGGAGTCCGATGCCGGGGTCTCCGAATCCGCAACGGCACCTTCGTCTTGAGCGTCAAGCTGCTCCGCTGACTGTTCAGCGCTGCGTTGACCGCGTCCGCGCCCGCGCCGACCGCCGCGTCGGCCTCTTCGGCGCGACTTACGCGGCGCTGCTTCTGCGTCGCCCTCAGTGGCTTCTGAGTCCGTATCGCTCGAGACGGCCTCGTCGTCAGTTGCGGTGGCGGCATCGGTCGTCTGCGTCTCGACGTCTGAATCGCTGTCTCCGCGACCCCGGCCGCGTCTGCGTCTGCGTGATCGCCGCTTCCCAGACTCGCCGTCGCCGTCAGCGGACTGAGCGCCTTCCTCGCGATGATGCGCCCAATCCATGTGTATCACTGCGCTATCGCCGGACGCGGCACCGCCGTCTGTTGAGCGCTCGATCACGAACTGTGGATTGTGCAGATCCTTGCTGGCCTCAATGGTGATCGGAACTTCGTAGCGCGATTCAATGTCTTTCAGGTGCGCGCGCTTCTGATTGAGAATGTAGATTGCAACCTCAACCGCTGTCATCGCGCTGAGCGGTACAACGCCGTCAGTGATCAGGCGGTCCTCAACCGACCGCAGAACATCGAGGGCGACCGACTCCACGGAGCGCACAATCCCGGTGCCTTGGCACATGGGGCATGCGTTGGTCGAACCCTCCAAAACCCCGGTGCGAAGCCGCTGGCGTGACATCTCCAAGAGGCCGAACGCACTAATACGTCCGACTTGGATGCGCGCGCGGTCGTTGCGCAGCGCCTCCTTCAAGCGGCGCTCGACTTGACGGTTGTTGCGCCGCTCGTCCATGTCGATGAAGTCGATAACAATCAGCCCCGCGAGGTCGCGCAAGCGCAATTGCCGAGCGATTTCGTCCGCCGCTTCCAAATTGGTTTTAAGCGCGGTGTCTTCGATACTGTGCTCTCGCGTCGCCTTGCCCGAGTTTACGTCGACCGCAACCAGCGCCTCGGTTTGGTTGATGACAATGTAGCCGCCGGACTTGAGCGTGACTTGCGGTGAGAACATCGCCGCCAACTGCCGTTCGACTTGATGCCGGATAAATATCGGTTCCGGTTCTTTGTAGGGCTTCACGTTCTTTGCGTGGCTCGGCATGAGCATACGCATGAAGTCCTTGGCTTCGCGGTAGGCGTCGTCGCCTGCAACCAGTACCTCGTCGATATCCTTGTTGTACAAGTCGCGGATCGAGCGCTTGATGAGGCTGCCTTCCTCGTAGACGAGGGCAGGGGCCGTCGAGGTCAAGGTGAGATCCCGCACCGTCTCCCATAGGCGCAAGAGATAGTCGTAGTCGCGCTTGATCTCAGTCTTCGTCCTCTGTGCACCAGCGGTGCGGATGATCAGGCCCATGCCCTCGGGCACCTCAAGCTCCCCCGCAATTTCGCGCAGGCGCTTTCGGTCCGTAGGCTGAGTGATTTTGCGGGAGATGCCGCCACCGCGCGCGGTGTTCGGCATCAGCACGGTATAACGGCCTGCGAGGGACAGGTACGTGGTCAAGGCGGCACCCTTGTTGCCGCGCTCTTCCTTTACGACCTGAACCAGAATGATCTGGCGGCGGCGGATGACTTCCTGGATCTTGTAGGGGCGGCCACGGCGGCGGCGAGCCCGTTCGGGAACTTCCTCCAGCGCATCCTCGGAGCCTACTGACTCGACTCGGTCTTTCGAGGACTTTCGGTCCTTACCGTCGTCTTCATCGTCCGCGTCGTCATCGTCGTCATCGGCCTCATCCTCATCGGAGTCGTCATCCGAGTCTTGGTTCTCTGAAAGATCATCGTCGTCGCTGGTTTCGTCGCTTTCGTCAGCATCAGACTCTTCAGAATGATCTGGGTCGTCCGGCTTCCGTGCTTCAACGATCGCCTCATCGTCGGCATCATCATGTTGGGATGCGTCTTCGGCGCTCTCAGCTTCGGCGCTTGCCGGCTCAGTTTCTTCCTCCGCTGGCTCCGCCAGCTCGGACACCTTGTGCGCCAAATCCGAGGATTCGAGCTGTATGTCGGGCGTGTCACCATCTTCGCGCGGCGTCGTATCAATCTCGTCATCATCGTCGAGTTCAAACGTTGCGATGGGAAGCGCTTCCGCCGGTGAGACCTCTTCCTCGCTCACCGTCTCTTGCTTGGGCGCCTCCCGACGGGAATCGCCGCGCCCGCGCCCGCGCCGGCTACGCCGTCGGCGGCGCCCGCTGCCTGACGCAGCATCGTCTTCTGCGGCTTCTTCGGCAGAGGCACGGCTTTGCTCCGCAGCCTCTTCTTCGAGTAGGGCCTGACGGTCCGCAACAGGGATCTGGTAGTAGTCGGGATGGATTTCAGTAAAAGCCAAGAAGCCGTGCCTATTTCCTCCGTAGTCGACGAAGGCGGCCTGCAATGACGGCTCAACTCGCGTAACTTTCGCGAGGTATATATTGCCTCTTAGCTGCTTTTTACTCGCAGATTCGTAATCAAATTCCTCTACGCGATTTCCCTTTACGACGACCCGGGTCTCCTCCGGATGCGCCGCATCGATTAGCATCTTGTTTGCCATTTTGTCTGTTCTCCGCCGCGCGCCGTTCGGCGATGAACGGCGTGTGCCGTTCCGCCGGGACCAAGCCTGACAGCCGCGCGGGCTCAATGTCTGTCATCAACAAAAACTTGCGACGCCCTGTAAACATCCCGTTTTGCGGGCTGCAGGGAGCGGCTTGTCTCAGCCGCTGAGCACGCAAAGACAGCGAGAAACCACCGTAATTCCGGTAGCTTATGTGGCTGCCCTGACTCTGCATCGCGATTTCCTAATGGCCGCTAGCGCGTGGCCGCGGTCCGTTCTGTGCTAAGGCGGCGCATATCCTCTATTGCCGCCGCAATCTGCGCCGCGGCCACTTTTTTGGGCCAGACGCGCCAAAATTGGTTCTGCCCGTCCCGCCAATCGGCGTCCAAGGGCTTGAGACTCATTGAAATGAGTCACCCACTATTAGTGTGTTGCCACGAGACTTGGCAAGTGCCGAGCGTGCGATCAGCGGCAGATTACAACGGACGCTTAACCAGACGTGGTTAACAATTGGGTTCTGTGAAGGATCGAATTGGGGCACAGATCGGCCCCAAAAAGGGCCCCATGGCCGCTCAGACTGAACAAAAAGGGGCCTCTTGCGTTTTGCTGCGCAAGGTAGGCTTCCGGCAAGTCAAGTAGGACCTAATGCGCATATCGGGACAGTTCGGGGTGTTGGCGTTGACGCCAATTCTGGCGCTGGCCCTCGCAAGTCTCACGCAGCTCGTTACTTCACAACCCACATTGGCTGAGGGCGGAGCCGTCGCCCAGGACGCGCGCCTAGCCGGAGATCGCGAGCGGACACGCTTCATCGCGGATCTCTCCAAAAAGGTCGATGTGAATGTCTTCGCTCTCGGGAACCCCTACCGAGTGATCATCGATGCCCCGGATGTCAGCTTTCAGATGCCGGATGGAATCGGCAACAAACAGCGCGGCCTTGTGACCGCTTTCCGATATGGATTGTTCGCGCCTGGCAAGTCACGCATCGTTTTGGATATCGGCGGTCCGTTCCTGATCGATCGCTCCTTTGTCCTCGGTGCCCGGGACGACCAGCCCGCGCGGCTCGTCATCGATCTTGTGCCAACCGACGAAAAGACATTCGTCGCAAAACAAAAGGAAGCGAGAGACAAGACGGCTGAGGCGGAAAAGGAAATCGTTCCGAACCCAACACCGCCCTCGAACAACGAGAAGCCCATCGTCGTTCTGGACCCAGGCCATGGCGGCGTGGACCCAGGCGCTGTGAGCCCCAATGGCATTCGGGAGAAGGAAGTCGTCCTGGCGTTCGCCAAACGCCTTCAGAAAAAGCTCGAAGCCTCGGGACGGTATCAAGTCTACATGACGCGCGATGACGACACGTTCCTTCCTCTCAAGGAGCGAGTCAAATTCGCACGAGAGAAGAGTGCTGGATTATTCATCTCGCTGCATGCGGATTACTTTCCGACGGAAATCGACGATGCCCGCGGGGCCACCGTCTTCACACTCTCTGAGGAGGCGAGCGACGAGGAGGCTCGGGCGTTGGCCGCCAAGGAGAACTTCTCCGATGCGATTGCAGGTGTGGAGCTGCCCGATGACTCCGATGAGGTGGTCACGAACATTCTGATCGATCTGGCGCAGCGCGAGACCAACAACCGGTCCGTCGTGATGGCCCGCTCCATTGTGGGAGAACTGGCCGCTAAAGGTCGGCTTCACACGCGGCGGTTGCGCTCGGCAGGCTTTCGGGTGTTGAAGGCGCCTGATGTCCCGTCGGTCCTGCTCGAGCTCGGCTTCCTCTCAAACGAGGAAGACGAAAAGCAGCTCACCTCAGATTCCTGGCGGGATCGGACGGCAAGTGCCATCAGCGACGCGGTTGATAATTATTTCAAAAAGCGTCTTGCCCGGGCTCCGTTCTAAGCAAATCGCCTTGGCGGCGCTCACGCCTCCAGGCCGAAGCCCCTGGATTCTCCGGGACTATTGCGTTTTCTTGCCATATTCTTGGGTACGTTGAAGTAGGGAGTCCCGCTCCTTTGGCAGGCGGGCTGAAACAGCAGAGTTCACATGGACATTACGGCACCGGTTACGCCCCCTAAAAAGGGGAAGAAAAAGAAACGCGGCGGATTCTTCCTGCGATTCTTAGGGTTCGTCTTCGCGGCCTGCATGATTTTGTCCATCGCCGTCGCCGGCGCGGTCGCCTTCGTTTTGTGGAAGGTGTCCCAGGAATTGCCTGACTACGAGAATCTGGCCCGCTATGAGCCGCCTGTCATGACGCGTATTCATGCGAATGACGGGCGCCTAATCGCTGAGTATTCGCGTCAGCGCCGGATTTACGTCCCCATCACGGCCGTGCCGAAGCGCGTGATCGACGCGTACCTCTCGGCGGAGGATAAGAACTTTTACCAGCATGGCGGCTTGGACATTCAGGGCATTGTTCGCGCCCTTGTCGCTAATCTAAGTGCCATGCAATCAGGTGGCGGCGGTAAGCAGGGTGCTTCGACGATCACCCAGCAGGTCGCTAAGAACTTCCTTCTCACGAGCGATCAGAACATCGAACGTAAGCTGAAGGAGGCGATTCTTGCCATCCGCATCGAGCGCGCGTTCACCAAGGATCAGATCCTTGAGCTCTATCTTAACGAGATCTATCTCGGCGGTGGTGCGTATGGCGTGGCGGCCGCGGCTCAGCGATACTGGGACAAGGCGCTGGACGAACTGACGCTGGAAGAGGCGGCCTATCTTGCCGTGTTGCCGAAGGCGCCAAGCCGGTATCACCCCATCAGGCATCAAAAGCGTGCAATGGCACGCCGAAACTGGGTTATCGATCGCATGGTCGAAAACGGTTACGCGACGACCGAAGAGGGTGAGGCCGCGAAAGCGAAGCCTCTGACCGTGCTTGCGAAGAGATTCGGTCCTCGTATTCCGGCCTCGGAGTACTTCGCCGAAGAAGTGCGCCGCGAAATTCTAGACCGTTTCGGCGAAGACAAGCTCTACGGCGGTGGGTTCTCCGTACGCACCTCGCTGGATCCTCGAATGCAGATGATCGCACGCGAGGCCCTTGTGAACGGTCTGACCAAGTATGACCGCTCACATGCTGGCTGGCGCGGCTCGGAGAAGAAGATCGAGATCTCGGGCGACTGGGGCAAGACCCTCGCAGACATTCCGGTTTGGAAAGATATCGAACCTTGGAAGCTCGCTGTCGTTCTCGAAGTCAGCGGTGCCGAGGCAAAGATCGGCATTCGGCCAGGCCGCGACAAGCAGGGCCAATTGGTCACCGATCGCGAGATGGGCACTATCCCGGCAGCGCAAGTTCGCTGGACCAGAAGGCCGATCAAGGCGGCGCTGAAGCCCGGTGATGTGATTTATGTGGCGCCTCTGAAGCCGAAGAAGAACAAGGATGGCGAGACCGAGCCACCGGAGACTGTCGCAGGCAAATGGTCGCTCCAGCAGGTTCCGAAAGTCAGCGGCGCGCTCGTTGCGATGGACCCGCACTCGGGCCGCGTTGTCGCCATTGCCGGTGGCTTCAGCTTTCATCAAAGCCAGTTTGACCGTGCCACGCAGGCGCTCCGGCAGCCCGGCTCTTCGTTCAAGCCACTCATTTATCTCACCGCGTTGGACAACGGCTACGCGCCAAACAGCGTCGTGCTCGACGGACGCATTTGCGTCAGTCAGGGGCGCGGCATGCCACCCTGGTGTCCGAAGAACTATTCGGGTGGTGGCGCCGGGCCCTCGACCCTTCGGAGGGGTATCGAGAAGTCACGTAACCTCATGACCGTGCGCCTGTCGCGAGATGTCGGGATGCCGGTCATCGCGGAGTATTCAAAGCGCTTTGGTGTCTACGACAATCTGATGCCGGCGCTTTCTATGTCCCTCGGCGCGGGCGAGACCACGCTTATTCGCATGACGACAGCATATGCCATGATCGCGAATGGCGGCCGCAAAGTCGACGCGACCTTTATCGATCGGATCCAAAACCGCTACGGGCGTACGATCTGGAGGCATGACAAACGCGACTGTGCGGGTTGTGCCGCGCGCGAATGGACCGGTCAGGCAGAGCCTGAGCTTGTCGAGGTCAACGAGCAGATCGTCGATCCGATCGCGGCCTATCAGATGGTCGGGATTATGGAGGGGGTCGTGACCTCGGGTACGGCGCGCCGTCTCGTCTCGCTGAAGCGGCCCATCGCTGGCAAAACTGGTACGACCAACAACTACAAGGACGCTTGGTTCATCGGCTATACGCCTGACCTCGTTGTCGGTGTCTATGTAGGCTACGATCAGCCAAAGCCCATGGGTCGCTCAGCGACGGGTGGTGGTCTAGCCGCCCCGATCGTGAAGCAGTTCTTCGCCGAGTCTCTGGAAGGCGTGCCGCCGCAGCCGTTCCGCGCACCGGAGGGGACTGTGATGGTCCCTGTGAATCACAAGACCGGCCTTCCGGCTCGCAAGGGGCAGCCCGGTACGGTGATGGAGGCCTTCAAGCCGGATCAAGTCTCCGCTTCGGCTGCCGCCGCGGCCCAGGGACAGCCGGCCGATGGGGGCGAGTCCTTCCCGAACTATCCAACCGCGGCCGCGGCTCCTGCAGCGCGCCCAGCGCAGCAGCAAGCAGCAAGCCCTCCACGGGCCGCATCGCCGCCGCAACAGCGCCGCCGACAGAGACGCGGGTTTTTTGGGCGTTTCTGACGATCGCCTACACGCGTCGGCGGTAATCCGATGATAAGAGAAGGTCGCGAGCGCGGATCGTATCCGCGCACGCGCTTGTTCCATGAACCAAAAGAACACGAAGAGGGTAGGATGCGTGCCGAGACCGAGGCGCTGGTAAACGAAATCAAAGAGTCGCTTTCATTGCTGCGGAGGCATCTTTGACCCGGATCAGGCGCGTGAACGGCTGAAGGAGCTCGACCGGGAGGCCGAAGACCCAAACTTCTGGAACGATGCTGGGCGAGCACAAGGCCTCATGCGTGAGCGCCAGCAGGTTGAGGCGGCGCTTGCCGCGTACGATAGAATCCAAACAGAACTCGACGACAATCTGACGCTGCTCTCTCTCGGCGAAGAGGAAAACGACGCGAGTATCGTTGACGAGGCAGAGCAGGCGCTGCGTGCGCTGGCCCAAGAGGCGCATAAGCGTGAGGTGGAGGCGCTGCTCTCGGGCGAAGCCGATGCGAATGATGCGTATGCGGAGATTCACGCAGGCGCTGGCGGCACCGAGAGCCAGGACTGGGCCCAAATGCTGGAGCGCATGTATGTGCGCTGGGCGGAAAACCGTGGCTACAAGGTGGAGCTGATCGGCGAAAGTCCCGGCGAAGAGGCGGGTATCAAATCCGCGACGATCCTGATCAAGGGCCTTAATGCCTATGGCTGGCTGAAGACGGAGTCGGGCGTACACCGCCTTGTGCGCATCTCGCCTTTCGACTCAAACGCGCGCCGTCACACGAGCTTTGCCTCGGTTTGGGTTTATCCGGCGATTGATGATGCGATTGAGATCGAGATCGAAGACAAGGATGTCCGGATCGACACATATCGTGCTTCGGGCGCAGGGGGGCAGCATGTCAACACGACCGATAGTGCTGTGCGTATTACGCATATCCCGACGGGGATCGTAGTGCAGTGTCAGAACGAGCGGTCACAGCACAAAAACCGTGCCACAGCCTGGTCCATGCTCCGCGCGCGGCTCTACGAGGCCGAGCTCAAGCGGCGAGAGGAAGAAGCGCTGGCGTCAGCAGCGTCCAAGTCCGAAATTGGCTGGGGTCACCAGATCCGCTCTTACGTGCTGCAGCCTTATCAGCTGGTGAAGGACCTGCGCACGGGCGTCGAAAATACGAATCCGCCGGCGGTGCTCGATGGAGACATCGACGGCTTCATCGAGGCAGCGCTCGCGGAGCGGATCAACGCGGACGCCAAAGCCAACGCCTAAAACAAGAAGCCGCGGTCCGAAGTCTCGGCCACGGCTTCGAGAAGGTCTTCACTCGTTTATCTCAGCGAGCGTCACTCGGCTGCATTGCTCGAGAATGGATTGCCGGACGACGGCGCTGGCGCGCTGTGCCCAGACCCTGAGGACTCTGTCGCCAACGGGTTATCCGACCGGCGTGACTTGCCCTCGAAGTATGCACCCTGTTCGATTGCCAAGCTTTGATGATGAATGTCGCCCTCAACATGTGACTGCGACTGAAGACTTACGCGAAGGCCTCGGATAGATCCCATGACTTTTCCGCGGATCACGACGTCTTCGGCGATCACCGAGCCGTCGACCTGGGCTTTATCACCCAGGAGAAGAGAGCCGCAATGAACGTCGCCTTTGATCCGGCCATCGACCTGGATTTCACCCTTCGAGGATACGTTGCCCTCGATCGTGAGATCCTCTCCAATAATAGACGGGATCATCTTCCCCATGGCTGGGCCCGGGGCCTTCGGCTGGGGCGACGGCCGCTCGGTGAATGGAGACGACTTCGCTTCCGGAGCAGGGCTGGGGCGGTCGCCCCCCAGCTTGGCCATCGGCTTGCTCGGTTCTGGTTTCTTCGTAAACATGGCTGGGTGCTCCCCCTCAAGACACGTGACGCAGCGCAAATAAAGATCAGCTATCGGGTCTGCTCAACAAAACCGTGCGCGCCCACCATACGCGCCTTAAGGTTTGCCATGGCGGGGGCACGCGGCCAAGGCGCAAGACCCTGTCGCTTCCGCAACATTATCGTCTCCGACCAGTCTTGTCATGCCAGTTGTCGTGGTGGAACCTGACGCCTCTGAGCTACCGCTTAGCGATTGATTCGCCTTGGTTTAGCCGATTTTGAGCCATCTTAATCGAACGCGGGAGAGCTTTGCCTCGCAAGTGGGGATTGCCGAACCTGGGGGACTGGGCGCCGGAACCATACCTTCGCACCGAAATTGGGAGAAAGCCGTGGCGCCGATTGGCTCGGTACGATCCACTTGATGCGGTACGATAGGCGCGCCGGGGCACATGATACGATTCTGCGGAGGCTAGGCATGCGGAGCAGCGTTTCTCATTCGAAGAACGCCGCATGCGGGCACTGGCAAGCCATTGGGGCCCGTGACTAGATGGACGAACCGATCGCAAGGGCTCTTGCCAAAATAACCAAACGCGGCGGTAAGGCGATCCGGGCGTTGCCGGAGCAGGGACGGCAGCTCGTTAAGAGCGTGCCGGAGCCTGTCCAGATCCAGCTTGCGAGACTCTCGTCGCGCGGTGGCCATGTATTCCGCGAGATCTTTGCGGGCATTTTTGTCCTGGGCCTGATTGCCGTTGTTTTAGCCTACGGACGCTTGTCGCGAGGACCAATCTCTCTGCCAGGGCTCGTGCCGCCCATCGAGCGCGCGATCAACGAACAACTTGCGGACCTTACCGTAAAGATCAACGACGCTGTGCTCCAGCGCGGCGAGGATGGGCCGGGCGTTGTTCTGCGGCTCCGCGATGTAAGATTGATGGATCCGGAAGGAGAGGTTGTTGCACAGGCGCCGCTGGCAGCCATCGGCCTTAGTGGTTCAGCGCTGCTCGCGGGCAAGGTTGCGCCGGGGAGTGTTGACTTCATCGGCTCGCGGCTGCTCATGACCTACAATGAGCAGACTGGACTTTCGCTGGCCTTCTCGAAGCCGGACGCCGTGTCGGAGCCGCTCATCCGCGGGGCAATTCCTGCAGAACAGCAGTCGGCTGAGGCGTTGCCCGGGCAACCTCGCCAAGCGAAAAGCACCAAGCGTTTCAATCTGACCAGTGCTGTAAACGAGGCCTTTCGGCGCGTGCGGCGGTCGGACACGTCGTACCTCTCGCGCTTTGGTCTTAAGGACTCGATTGTCGTCTTGCACAAGGACGGCATGCAGACCCTTTGGCAGGTGCCGGACTTCGCGCTCAATTTGGAGCATCACGATCGCCGGAGTGTTCTTGTCGGAGACGCCAATGTGGCGTCAAGTCGGGGTGATTGGCAGCTCGAAATCCGCACGGCGCAAAAGTCAAAAACGAAAGGCCTTGAGACAAAGATACTGATCGAAGACTTGGTGCCGTCCGGTATCGCCGGCAATTTTCCGACAATCGGTTTGTTGCGGGCTCTGGATATGGCGGTTGATGGAGAGGCCGTTGCAAACTTGGCGCCGAATGGAGACTTCATCGGCGGTGAGGCGAAAGTCCGCCTAGCGCCTGGGGCCATCACGCCGCCCTGGGACCCCAACACGCCGGTTCGAATTGAACGTGGCGAACTGACGGTTCGCTATATCAAGGACACGAGTGTTATTGAACTCGCCCCATCGACGCTGCGTTGGGGCAATGGGTCATTCGCCACCTTCAGCGGTGAGTTTCTCCCGGTCTTTGATAAGACGAACAATGTCGTTTCGTGGAACTTCACCATCAAGGCCGATGATGCCGTACTGGGCATCAAAGAGTTTGGCCTTGGTCCGACAAAAGTAGATGAGTGGCTGGCGCAGGGAAATCTCTCGCGTGAAAATGGGACTCTAACGCTGTCGCGTTTTGTTATTCGGGCTGGCGGCGTGGAGATCGCCGCCACCGGAACGGTCGTGGATCACGATGGTGATCCAGCAGTTCAGCTATCCGGCACGATCAGCCCCATGCCGATGGCGATGTTCAAGCAGCTGTGGCCGAAGTTTCTCGCAGGCGCTGCGCGTCAATGGGCCTTAGAGAATGTTTCTGGGGGTCAAATCCTCGGCGGTTCCTTCAACGTGGCGCTCAAGCCCGGCATGTGGGAGGACATCGCGCAGCACAGACCCATACCCGCCGACGCGGTGACGATGGAGCTGAAGTTCACCGATACCGCGATCAAGTACATCCCCGAATTGCCCCCGGTCCGGACAGGCGAGGGCACCGTCACCATGGCCGGTGCGCAGTTCCAGGTGGATATTCCCCAAGGCACGGTCTCTGTCGCCAACGGGATGGAAATTGCCGTCGGTGATGGGAAGTTCTTCATCGCGGACATTCGCGACAATCCGAATCTTGGCATCGTCACCTTCCGCGGTGCGGCACCGACGCCGGCCGTCACGACACTCCTCGACTATGAGCCGTTCCGCTTCATTAGTGGTGTCGGACTGAAGCCGGACTTCCTTGGGGGAACCGCGACAGGCGAATTCGCTTTCGACATTCCCCTCGTGGAGAATCTCGACCCGAAGGACATCAAGATCGTTGGCACGGCGCATCTGGAAAATGCGATAACGCCAGGGCTCGTCGGAGACCTCGGGATCGAAGGAGGCGCCGTCAATGTCAACCTCACGAGTGAAGGCGTGAGCGCAGCGGGCAATGTCACCATCAAGGACGTCCCGGCCTCGATACGCTGGCAGAGGCTTTTTTACGCTCCAGAGAACCAACAGCCGCCAATATCGGTGACGGCTATTCTCGACGCGGCGTCGCGCGACAAGCTCGGCCTTAAGGTCAACGACATCGTAAAGGGGTCAATGCCCATGACGATGTATCTCAGTGGCCTGGGTGAGGGCACGGGGCAGCCGGACACTTCGCGCATGACGATGGTCGGTGATCTGACGGATGCCGAACTGTTGTTTCATGCCTTTGGGTGGAAGAAGCCGCCGGGCCATGATGCCAAGGTTAGCTTTGTGGTGAACAAGAAACCTGACGGTTCGACGGATTTGGAAGATTTTCAAGTCACGGGACATAATCTTTCAATCTCTGGTCAGGTCGCGCTCGATCAAGCGAATGAGGTGTCGACACTCTCATTTCCAACCTTCGCGTTTGGCACGCTCACCAAACTATCGATCGACGCGCAGCGGCGCGACGATGGCGTAATGCAAGTTCTTGCCGAAGGGCCGTCTTTCGACGCGAGGGACTTGTTCCAGGCGCTGATATCGGCAGATCAATTGACCCACAGCGCCAAGGCGGA
Organism: Pseudomonadota bacterium; assembly: GCA_039177935.1. GTDB lineage: Bacteria > Pseudomonadota > Alphaproteobacteria > Rhizobiales > Methyloligellaceae > Methyloceanibacter. The sequence goes on from JBCDFN010000002.1 coordinate 71,659, forward strand.
TGCCGACAACACCACAGATATTGACCTGACGGCAAAGATCGGTCGTTTGGTCGGCTACGATAATAGCTTTGCCACGGACGTCGATCTGACCATGTCAAAGCGGGCGGGCGCGTTGGCGGCGCTCAATGGGAATGGGTTGCTGAGCGGCCAGAAACCCGTGCGGGTTCAGTTACAGGACAACAACGGCGCCCGCATACTCACTGCCAACGCCGACGACGCGGGCACGGCCTTCCGGCTCATCGGGTTCTATCGGAGTCTTGAGGGCGGAACGGCTTCTTTGCGGGTCAACATGGATGCGGGCGGTATCAATAAGTCGGGTACGCTACGGGTGCGCGACTTTGCTGTCGTGGGCGACAGCATTGTTTCTGATGTCCTAAGCGATCCAAGCTCAGCGGCGGCGCTCGGTCAGCACCAACAGAACACAGGGCGGAGGATGGTGTTTCGGCGTTTGCGTGCGCCCTTCATAGCAGGCGGCGGTAAGTTTCAGCTCGACGATGCCTATGTGAATGGCCCCGAGTTGGGCGCAACCTTACGGGGCACGGTCGACTTCAACGCCCGCAAACTCGATCTCGGCGGTACCTATGTGCCGCTTTACGGCCTCAACTCAGCACTTGGCGCCGTGCCCGTACTGGGCCGCGTCCTCGTCGGACGGCAGGGTGAGGGCGTGGTCGGCATCACCTTCGCCATTAAGGGTAATCTCGATGACCCGACTGTGCTCGTAAACCCGATGTCGGTCATGACGCCTGGGATCTTCCGCCAGATATTCGACTTCAACAGCGGCCCACCTCAGGGCGCAATATCGGCTGGGCAAGAGACTACACGAAGAAGTACGAACGCCGATCGACCGCGCAAAAAGCGGCGCATTCGCCCTCTTCAGAATGCGAGAGAGCGGCGCGGCTTGAACTAAATCGGCCGAATGAGCGCGTGACGTTTCTTGCCGAGCGACAGCTTGATGACACCGTCCTCCGTGAGGTCTTCCAGTGTGATCACCTGACGTTCGTCGTTCACGGTCACGTCGTTGACCTTGATCCCGCCACCCTTGACCTGACGCCGCGCTTCGCCGGTGGACTTCACGAACCCCGCCTGGACGTTGGCAGTCAAGACGCCGTAGCCCTTTTCGAGTTCGGCGCGGGGCACCTCGATCGTGGGAAGCTCGGAGGCGAGCTGCCCTTGTTCAAACGTCGCGCGGGCCGTCTCCGCCGCCTGGTCCGCCGCCGCCCGTCCGTGGACCAGCGCGGTCGCTTCGGTGGCAAGGATCTTTTTGGCGTCGTTGAGCTCGGCACCTTCGAGTTTCGCCAGCCGGTCGATTTCGTCGAGCGGCAGTTCGGTAAAGAGTTTGAGGAAGCGCGGGACGTCCGCGTCCTCGGCGTTGCGCCAAAACTGCCAGTAGTCGTAGGGCGACAGCATATTCGGGTTGAGCCAAATGGCGCCGGCAGCCGTCTTGCCCATCTTCGCGCCCGACGACGTCGTGAGGAGCGGCGTGGTAACGCCGAAGAGCTCAACGCCATCTGTGCGCCGGCCAAGCTCGATACCCGTGACGATGTTCCCCCACTGATCGGATCCGCCCATCTGGAGCCGGCAGCCTTCGCGGCGATTGAGCTCCACAAAGTCGTAGGCTTGGAGGACCATATAGTTGAACTCGATAAAGCTGAGGTTCTGCTCGCGATCGAGGCGAAGCTTGACCGAATCCTGACTGAGCATCCGGTTCACACTGAAATGGCGCCCGTAATCTCGGAGGAAGGAAATGTAGTTTAGCGATTCCAGCCAGTCGGCATTGTTCAGGAGGATTGCATCGCGTTCTCCCGTTCCGAAGTCGAGGAACTTCGAAAACACTTGTTGGATGCCCTCAATGTTCGAAGCGATCGTCGCGTCGTCGAGAAGCTTCCGGGCTTCGTCCTTGCCCGACGGATCGCCGACCTTCGTGGTCCCGCCGCCAATAAGAACGATCGGCCGATGCCCTGTTTGCTGCAGCTTCCGAAGCAGCATGATGCTGACAAGGTTACCCACATGAAGACTGGGCGCCGTGCAGTCGAAGCCGATATAGCCCGTGATAATCTCGTTGCCCGCCAGCGCGTCGAGGCCCGCCTCGTCGGTACATTGGTGGATGTAGCCGCGCGAAGAGAGCTCTTGGATCAGATCAGACTTGGCGGAGGTCATCGTCGGACGTGCGAGAACGGTCGAATGGGTGCGAGTGCCAAATGCGCCATCCCGAGCCTCTAACAGGTTTGGCGGCTGAATGCACGGTCATGATCGCGACGCGTCGTAACCGTCGTTGGCCGACTAAGCCGCAGACTCTTTCTTGCCCTTGGCCTTCGTCGGCTTGGGCGTGCCGAGGCGTTTGTCGAGATAGCCGTCCACCACCTCCATGAGGCCTTCCATCTGCTCTTCGAAGAAATGGTTGGCGTCGGGGACGGTGGCATGGTCAACGATCGCATCCTTCTGGGTCTTCAGCCGCTCAACGAGCCCGCGCACGGATTCCGTTGGAACGACTCGATCTTTGGCGCCATTGACCATGAGCCCCGAGGACGGGCAGGGCGCCAGAAACGAGAAGTCGTAGAGGTTGGCCGGTGGTGCGATACAGATGAAGCCCTCGATCTCGGGACGCCGCATCAGAAGCTGCATGGCGATCCAGGAGCCAAACGAGGCGCCAGCGATCCAGCACGAGGGTGCATCGGCATTATAAGCCTGAAGCCAATCGAGCGCGGTTGCGGCGTCCGCGAGCTCTCCCGGACCGTTGTCGAACAGACCCTCGCTGCGGCCAACGCCTCGGAAATTGAAACGAAGCACAGAGAAGCCTCGGTTCTGGAAGGCGTAGTACATGTGATAGACGACCTGATTGTTCATGGTCCCGCCGAATTGCGGGTGCGGATGAAGAATCAGCGCTACAGGGGAGTTGGCCGCAGGCTGGTGATGGTAGCGGGCTTCGATCCGGCCGCCAGGGCCGCTAATATTGACTTCAGGCATAAAGTACGGGGCCTCGATTGGTCTTCTGAGCAAATAGGACTGCTCTTCGTATATGGGGCCGATTCTCGGGACTTTCAGGCTTGACCGCGCGATCGTCGTGGCGGCATTGCTTGACTTGGGGCCCTTGGAATCATATATCAATTCAAGAGATTAGAACTCTTCCAAACAAGGCCGTTCCTATTAAGCTGGGCGCACGGAACGAGCCGACTGTCAGGCCGGGCTTCTTAGCACGGGCGACCGGGACTCGTGCAAGCGATAACCGGCTAGAAAGGGCCCTGCCAGGCGGGAATCCGCGGGCAGGCTTTGAGAGAGCATGAACAAGCGCGCCTATCTCGATCATAATGCGACAGCTCCCTTGCGGCCCGAAGTCCGTGGGGCAATGCAAGATGCGTTCGATCTGGTTGGCAACCCGTCCTCCGTTCACGCAGAGGGTCGCGCCGCGCGCGCGGCGATCGAAGAGGCGAGGGGCAAGGTTGCGGCGCTTGTCGGAGCTCAGTCAGAGGACGTGGTCTTCACGAGTGGCGGGACGGAGGCCAACGCGCTCGCGCTGGCTGCACCGGAAGGCGGCGGGGCATGGACGGCCTTTTTCTCGGCAATCGAGCACCCATCGGTCCTTTCAGGCGGTCGCTTTAGCCAGGAGGCGCGCGCCTTGCTGCCGGTGACCGCCGATGGGGTCGTCGACTTGAAGGAGCTCGCCCGAACGCTCCAAGAAGATGTCGCGGAGGGCACGCGCCCGTTCGTGTCGCTGATGGCGGCGAATAATGAGACCGGTGCCCTGCAACCGGTTAGCGAGGTGGCAAACCTCGTACACGCCACAGGCGGCGTTCTGCACACCGATGCGGTTCAGATGGCGGGTCGTTTGCCAATCGATAGCAACGCGCTGGGCGCGGACTTTTTGGCATTGTCGGCACACAAGATCGGCGGGCCTAAAGGCGTCGGCGCCTTGGTCTTGCGCCAGGGTGCTGGCGTGCGTCCGCTAATGACAGGTGGCGGACAGGAAGGCCGCCGCCGTCCTGGCACCGAAAATGTGCCCGGCATTATCGGGTTTGGGGTTGCGGCGGACTTGGCAGCGGCGGAAGTGCTGCGCATGGACGAATTGGCGCGCCGCCGCGACATGCTCGAAGAGGGCGTGCGCGCAATTGCGCCTGATTCTGTCGTATTTGCGGAAACTGTGCCAAGGCTGCCAAACACGACCTCGGTCGCCGTCCCGGGCCTCAAAGCGGAAACGCTGGTGATCGGCCTTGACCTGGCCGGCGTATCTATCAGTGCCGGAAGTGCTTGCTCGTCCGGAAAGGTCGAATCCTCACACGTTCTTGCCGCGATGGGGGCAGCGCCTGAGGTGGCGCGCGCCGCGATCCGAGTCAGTCTTGGTTTTGGCAATTCCGATAACGATATCCAAAGTTTCCTTGTTGCGTTTGGCGACCTCGTCAAGCGTCTTCGAAAGAGTGAGAAAGCGGCGGCCTGACGGGGTCTTGACCCGTAAGTCCGCGATACACAGAAACGAATTGGGAAAAAGACGATGCCCGCAGTCGAAGAAACAGTCGAACGTGTCAAAGAGATCGACGTCGACAAGTACAAATACGGCTTCTCGACCGACATTGAATCGGTCAAGGCTCCCAAGGGCCTGAACGAAGACATCGTCCGGTTCATCTCGGCCAAGAAAGACGAGCCCGAGTGGATGCTGGAATGGCGCCTCGAGGCCTATAAGCGCTGGCGCACCATGACAGAGCCCACTTGGGCCAAGGTGCACTATCCGAAGATCGACTTCGAAGATCTTTACTACTATGCGGCGCCGAAGAGCACGGAAGGACCGAAAAGCCTCGACGAGGTCGATCCGGAGCTGCTCCGGACTTACGAAAAGCTAGGTATCCCGCTGAAAGAGCAGGAAGTCCTTGCGGGCGTCCAGGGTGCGCCGAAGGTTGCGGTCGACGCTGTCTTCGACAGTGTCTCGGTCGTGACGACCTTCCGGGATGAGTTGGCCAAGGCTGGCGTGATCTTCTGCTCGATCTCCGAAGCTGTGAAGGAGCATCCTGAGCTCGTTAAGAAGTATCTCGGCTCGGTCGTACCGGTGACGGACAACTTCTATGCCACTCTAAACTCTGCTGTGTTTTCGGACGGGTCGTTTGTGTACGTGCCCGAAGGCGTGCGGTGTCCCATGGAACTGTCGACCTATTTCCGCATCAACGCGGAGAACACGGGGCAGTTCGAGCGTACGCTGATCATCGCCGACAAAGGCTCCTATGTGAGCTACCTGGAGGGCTGCACGGCGCCCATGCGCGATGAGAACCAGCTGCATGCTGCCGTCGTGGAGTTGGTTGCGTTGGAGGACGCCGAGATCAAGTACTCGACCGTCCAGAACTGGTATCCCGGAGACGCCGAAGGCAAGGGCGGCGTCTACAACTTCGTAACGAAGCGTGGCGATTGCCGCGGCGATCGCTCCAAGATTTCGTGGACGCAAGTTGAAACCGGCTCGGCCATTACCTGGAAGTACCCATCCTGCATTCTGCGCGGGCACGGCAGCCGCGGCGAGTTCTACTCAATCGCGATCTCAAACGGGTATCAGCAGGTCGATAGCGGCACCAAGATGATCCATCTCGGCCGCGATACGTCGAGCCGCATCATCTCAAAGGGCATTGCCGCCGGATTCTCGGACAACACTTATCGTGGGCTTGTGTCGGCGCATCGCCGGGCCACGAATGCCCGCAACTTCACCTGCTGCGATTCACTCCTCATTGGCAATCGCTGCGGTGCCCATACCGTGCCCTATATCGAGGCGAAGAACGCATCGGCGACATTCGAGCACGAGGCAACCACCTCAAAGATCTCCGACGACCAGCTCTTTTATTGCCTAAGCCGTGGTCTCTCCGAAGAAGAGGCGGTGGCGCTCATCGTAAACGGTTTCGTGCGCGATGTGCTGCAGCAGCTGCCCATGGAGTTCATGGCCGAGACGCAAAAGCTCATCGGCATTTCGCTAGAAGGGAGCGTCGGCTGATGGCCGATACCGGTGCCTACTGGTTTCGGCCCAAGCGCTATGGCTACGGCGCTGAGCCCAAGAACTGGCGGGGCTGGCTTGCGACTGGCCTGTTTGTGGCGGCCGTCGGACTCATTGCCTGGTTCGGCATGGTTGAGCCGGCAGTGCATGGACAACAGGTTTCTACGATAGGGACAATCCTCATGTGGAGTGTCCTTATTGCCATGACGGCGGGCTTTGTTTGGTTCTGCCATCAAAAGACAGATGGGCCGTGGCGCTGGCGCTGGGGCAAAGACGACTAGCGTTTCAAAGAGATTCAACACCAAGACTTTAGAGAGACGAATTGATGCTTGAGATCAAAAACCTCCACGCCAAGGTCGACGGGCGCGAGATCCTAAACGGCCTCGACTTGACGATTCCCGCTGGCGAGGTCCACGCGATCATGGGTCCGAACGGTTCGGGCAAGTCAACGCTGTCTTACGTGCTTGCCGGAAACGAGGACTACGAAGTCACCGAGGGCTCGATAAGCTGGAAGGGCGAAGACCTGCTCGACATGGAGCCGGACGAGCGCGCCGCAGCGGGGGTCTTCCTTGCCTTCCAATACCCGATGGAGATCCCCGGCGTCGCGACGATGACCTTCCTGCGGAGTGCCGTGAATGCTGTGCGCAAGGCGCGCGGCGAGGAGGAGTTCTCCACGCCCGATTTTCTGCGGACCGTTAAGGAAAAGGCGAAGGAGCTGCAAATCGATATTGAGATGCTGCGCCGCCCGCTGAATGTCGGCTTCTCCGGCGGTGAGAAGAAGCGCAATGAGATCCTGCAGATGTCGTTGCTGGAGCCGGGGCTTTGCATTCTCGATGAGACCGACTCAGGTCTCGACATCGATGCCTTGCGGATTGTCTCCGATGGCGTGAACGCGCTGCGGTCACCGGAGCGATCGATGCTTGTCATCACTCACTATCAGCGGCTTCTGAACTACATCGTGCCCGACAAGGTACACGTCTTGTCGAAAGGGCGCGTCGCACGGTCCGGTGGGCCGGAGCTGGCCCTGGAGCTCGAGAAGTCCGGCTATGCCGAGTATGGCCAAGACGAAGCTTCGGCGGCGTAGGAGAGCATGCTCATGGACTTACCCGTCCAACAATTCCGGACCGAAGCCGAGCAAGAGTTGCTCGATCTCTTCGAACGGTCCGTTGATGCGCTCCCGGGTGATGCGTCGATTGCCGCCATGCGGCAGGCCGCGATCCGGACCTATGCCGGTCTGGGGCTTCCTCATCGGCGTGTCGAGGCGTGGAAGTACACCGATCTTCGAGGGGCGCTCATCAACGTGCCACCGCTTATCGCGGAGCTCGACGTTCAGGTCGGTGAATCCGAGTTAGATGCGGCGATCGGCAAAGCCTGTCTGGGACTTCCCGCTTATCGCGTTGTTGTTGCTGCCGGGGAGTTCCGGGGCGATCTGTCTGATGTCGGTGCTCTGCGCGATGACGGTGTCGAGGTGGTCTCCTTGGCACAGATGCTGGAGTCACCTGCGGACTGGTTGACAGCAAGCCTCGAGGATGCAGCCGGTCGCGATGACGACGTTGTCATCGCGCTGAACACAGCCTTGATGACGGCGGGCGTCGCGCTCCGCCTCCCCGAGGGCCTGACGTTGCAGAAGCCCATCCATCTAATTCACTTGGACATGCATGGTGCGTTAGGGTCCATCTACACGCGTAATGCCGTGGTCGCGGAAAAGGGAGCTTCTGCGACACTTATTGAGAGCTTCGGGACACTCGGGGTCAAAGAGCTGCAACGAAATGCTGTGACCACGGTGTCGCTGGCGGAAAAGTCCGCGATTCATCACATCAAGCTGCAGCGCGAAGCTATTGAAACGATTCATCTGAATGTCTGGGCGGCAAATGTGGGGACAGAGGCGCGCTACAACGCGTTTCAGCTCTCTGCCGGCGCGGCGCTCGCGCGCAACCAGGTCTATGTCCGCTTTGAAGGTGAAAACGCGGCCACGGACATCTCCGGCGCTACGCTGGCGCGCGGCAAGCAGCATTGCGACACGACCCTCGTGGTTGAGCACAACGTTCCGTCTTGCGAGAGTCGCGAACTCTTTAAGTTGGTCCTCGACGACGAGGCACGCGGCGTGTTCCAGGGCAAGATCGTCGTTAAGCAAGACGCTCAGAAGACCGACGGCAAGCAGATGTCCCAGGCGCTTCTCCTGTCGGAGACGGCGGAGTTCGACTCGAAGCCAGAGCTCGAGATTTACGCAGATGATGTTGTCTGCGGCCATGGTGCCACGTCCGGTCAGATTGACGAGGACCTGTTGTTCTATCTTCGCGCCCGCGGCCTCCCGGAAGATCAGGCGCGGGCCTTGTTGATCCAGGCGTTTGTCGGCGAGGCGTTTGAAGTGCTGGATGATGAAGCGATTGGCGATGCGCTCACGGCCGTAGCCGCCGAGTGGCTCGGCACGCCGTTGGAGTAGGAAAAACGATGAACGTTATGTCTCCGCCCACTGACGCGTCTAAAGCTGCTTCTTTCGATGTCGCACGCATCCGCTCGGACTTTCCTATCCTGTCGGAGACCGTGCACGGCAAGCCGCTGACCTATCTGGACAACGGCGCATCGGCACAAAAGCCACTCCAGGTTATCGACGCGATCACACGGGCCTATTCGGCCGAGTACTCCAACGTCCATCGCGGGCTCCACCATCTGTCGAACGTGGCGACCGAGAATTTTGAGCAGGCCCGTTCAAAGGTGCGCGCCTTCCTTAATGCGGCGCACGACGAGGAGATCATCTTCACCCGTAATGCGACGGAAGCCGTCAACCTCGTGGCCTCGTCGTTTGGCGCACCGCGCATCGGTGAGGGCGATGAGATTCTCATCACGATCATGGAGCATCACTCCAATATCGTGCCCTGGCACTTCTTGCGCGAACGTCAGGGCGCGGTGCTCAAATGGGCGCCCGTCGGCGATGACGGCACATTTTCGCTCGATGAGTTCGAGAAGCTAATTTCGCCGCGCACGAAAATGATCGCGGTCACCCAGATGTCGAACGTGCTGGGCACGATCCTTCCCATCAAAGAGGTTGTGCGGATCGCCCACGATCATGGCGTGCCCGTACTTGTCGATGGGGCCCAGGGTGCCGTCCATCTTCCCGTCGATGTTCGAGACCTCGATTGCGATTTTTACACCTTCACCGGTCACAAGCTCTACGGTCCCACGGGTATCGGCGTTCTGTATGGAAAGAAGTCACTGCTTGAGGCGATGCGTCCCTATCAGGGCGGTGGCGAGATGATCGGCTACGTCACGACGGACGAGATCACCTATGCGACGCCGCCCCATCGCTTCGAGGCTGGGACTCCCGCCATTGTGCAGGCAATTGGGCTAGGCGCAGCGATCGACTACGTGGAGTCGATCGGCAGAGAGAACATCGCTGCGCACGAGCACGAGGTTGTCGAATATGCTATGGAACAGCTGGGTTCCCTGAACTGGCTCAAGATCTATGGTCGTGCGCCAGGGAAGGGCGGTATCGTGTCGTTTGATGTCGACGGAGCGCATCCCCATGATGTCAGCACGGTCCTCGATCGCTATGGCGTGGCCGTGCGGGCCGGCACGCATTGTTGCGAGCCGCTTCTCGCGCGATTCGGCGTTACCTCGACATGCCGTGCGTCTTTCGCCATGTATAATACCCAGGAGGAGGTGGACCGCCTGGTTGAGGCACTGCACAAGGTGCGGGAGATGTTTGTCTAAGGTCCACTTGAGCTAAGATGGGTCCTAAAGAAGGGCACCGCAGATGATTGAAAAGACTCAGCGAAGCGAGGACAGCGACGTCCCGAACGAAATCTCGTCGGGCATCGCGCAGTCTATTCCGGACCATATTCAGTCTGCAGCTGAGGGCGCCGAGGTTGGTGAGCCCGGTGCTGCGCCCGAGCCGGCGTCCTTCGAGGAAGAGGCTGCGTCCTCGCTCCCGCCCGATGAGCTGGAGCGTCTGCACGGCGATCTCGTCGCCGCTTTGAAGACGGTGTACGACCCTGAGATCCCAGTGGATATCTATGAACTTGGCCTAATCTATCAGATCGACGTGGACGACGACCGGAATATCGACGTCGTAATGACCCTGACGGCACCGGGATGTCCCGTCGCTGGTGAGATGCCGGGCTGGGTCCAGAATGCGGTTGCCTCCGTGGCAGGCGTGGGGCAAGTCGACGTCAAACTCGTATTCGAGCCACCCTGGGACATGTCTCGGATGTCGGACGAGGCGCGCCTCGCCCTCAACATGTTTTAAGTACTTGAAGCGCGAACCATTTCGGCCCATTTTCGAACGATGAACACGAGACCGCGTCCACAAGCCATGAGCTTGACCGAAGCCGCTGCTGAGCGCCTACGCAAACTCGCGTCCTCCTCGGGGCCCGAGATGAAGGCCGTGCGCATTGGCGTCAAAAAGGGCGGCTGTGCCGGCATGGAATACACGATGGAGTATGCGTCCGAGCGAGGAGCCCATGACGAGGTCGTTGAGGACAAAGGCGTTACAATCCTCATTGATCCCTCGGCCATCATGTTTCTGCTGGGAACGGAGATGGACTACGAAGTAAGTCAGCTACGCTCAGGTTTTGTATTTAACAATCCCAATCAGACCAGCGCATGCGGGTGTGGCGAATCCGTTATGCTGACGCCCGCAGGCCAGCCAGATCCAGAACCCGCTGACTTCGCGGACTTGCCCGAGGGCACCACCTGTTCCGTCCGTTAGTGACCTCGCGCTTTCAGATATCTCCGATGTCTCGGGTGATTTAGCCAGCGCGAACCGGTCGCATCATGAAAGCGGGGACGTGGTCTCCCATGCCTACGGGCTGGTTGTCGCGGCCTTGTCCTGACCGAGCCTTGTCCTTCGGGGCGGGCTTATCGTTGGGAGCAGACCGAGCCTTGGACGGCTGCTTGGAGCGGGCAGAAGACTTGTTTTCTGGACGCGCTCCGGTTTCCTCAGATTTGCGGGCCGACCGCGACCGCTTCGGTTCCTGGGTGCCATTTTCTTTGGCCGCGCCATTGCGGCGGCCGGACGACGTCTCGGCATCCGCGGACTTTTGACCCGAACGGCGCGCGCGGCCGCCACGGCGGCGTCCACGGCCGTTCTCGCGACCAGCAGTCCTGGCCTCCTCGATGTCGGCCGGGTCCGGCGCACCATCGACCCAAGCAATCTCTTCGCGCAGCAAGGCCTCGATGGCCTTTAGGGCCTTGTGGTCCCTTGGCGTGACCAGCATGGCCGCATAACCCTCGCGCCCCGCGCGGCCAGTCCGGCCAATCCGGTGCACATAGTCTTCGGGGTGGACCGGCACGTCGTAGTTGAAGACATGGCTTACCTCGGGGATATCGAGCCCGCGGGCTGCCACGTCGCTTGCGGCCAGAAGCGAAATTTCACCGTTGCGGAAGGCATCGAGTGTCGCCATGCGCTGACGCTGATCCATGTCGCCATGCAAGGCGCCCACGTTGAAGCCGTGCCGCTGGAGCGAGCGGAAGACAACGCCAACATCCTTCTTGCGGTTGCAAAAGATGATGGCGTTCTTGATCTCGTGTTCCCGAATCAGGCTCCGCAGCGCTTCACGCTTTTCGGCGGGGTGATCAGCTGCCTTTTTGAGGCGCTGCGTAATGGTTGTTGCCGCCGAGGCGGGCCGCGCGACTTCAATGCGTTCTGGGGTATGGAGAAAGTTGTCCGCGAGGCGCTGAATTTCGGGCGGCATGGTCGCGGAGAAGAAGAGAGTTTGCCGGGTAAACGGTAGGACTTTGCAGATGCGTTCGATATCGGGGATGAAGCCCATATCGAGCATCCGGTCAGCCTCATCGACCACGAGGATCTCGATGCTGTTCAGCAAGAGTTTGCCGCGCTCGAGATGGTCCAGAAGTCGGCCGGGTGTGGCGATCACAACATCCGCGCCACGGTCCAGTTTCTTATTCTGCTCCTCGTAGGAGACGCCGCCGATCAGCAGCGCAACGGTCAGCTTGTGGTTCTTGCCCAGTAGCTCGAAGGCCTCGGCCACCTGGGCGGCAAGCTCGCGGGTCGGTTCGAGGATCAGCGTACGGGGCATGCGTGCCCTAGCCCGGCCACGTTCGAGACGCGTGAGCATTGGGAGCACAAAAGAGGCGGTTTTGCCGGTCCCCGTCTGCGCGATCCCTAAGACGTCGCGGCCAGACACGGCCACCGGTATCGCTTGGGCTTGAATGGGGGTCGGCGTATCGAACCCGGCCGCTTCGACCGAAGATTCGACTTTTGGGCTTAAGCCAAGATTTGAAAAGCTCATGAGTTAGCAAAAATACGACGCGGGCTCTGGCCTTGCGTCTTGTTCTATCGCTACAAAGATTAGCTGTTACGATTCGTTGGGTGCTTTCAACACAGCACCGGATCATTACGGCCACATGACCGTGGATAATGTGAGAATGACATAGAAGGCATTGCCGAAACACGCAAGAGGCAAAAGTTCGCAGCGGTTCGGGGCGTTAAGGACGCGTGAGGGCAACTGAGGCTATCAACAGGGCTGATTAGAGGATGAGGACAAAAGACTACGCCGACGTGGCCATCAAGCCGCCGTTTCTGTTTCTGGGCGCGCTGTTGCTTGGGTTTGTCCTGACACTGTGGCTCCCAATTGGCCCCGGCATTGCTCAGCCCAATGGCGCAGGTCTCGCTCTTGGTATTACCTTTATGGTGGCCGGTTTCGCACTGGCCATGTTTCCGGCAAGGCGGTTCTATGAGGCAGGCACCAGCGTGATGCCTGGGGAGCCGTCGACCGTCCTGGTCCGCGACGGAGCGTACAGGGTGACCCGGAACCCGATCTATATCGGTTTGATCTTGATCTACTTCGGTCTTTGCCTGGTGCTGACAAGCGTGTGGATGCTGATCTTAATCATTCCGATCGTGATCATTCTGCACCGGGGCGTGGTGAAGCGCGAAGAGGACTATCTGAGCTGGAAATTCGGCGACGCCTATCAGCGCTATATGACCCAGGTGCCGCGCTGGCTTTGACGCTGCTGGAAAACCCTGAAGTCAGGCTGACGTTCTAAATATCGAGATCCTCGGCCTCAGCGAAGGCCGCACGCTCCTGAATGAACTTGAAGCGCGCCTCCGGCTTGTTGCCCATGAGCTGATCCACGGTCTTGGTTGTGCCTGGACGGTCCTCGTCGTCGATCTCCACCCGCAGCAGCGTACGCGATGCGGGGTCCATGGTCGTTTCCTTCAGCTGCTTAGGAAGCATCTCACCCAAGCCCTTGAAACGACTCACATCGACCTTGCCGCGGCCGGTGAAGACCTCGTCCATTAGCGCATCCTTATGGGCCTCATCCCGTGCATAAGCTGTCTTCGCGCCCTGGCTCAGGCGATAGAGTGGCGGCACGGCGAGATAGAGATGCCCGTTTTCGATGAGCCCCTTCATCTCTTGATAGAAGAACGTGATGAGAAGGGACGCAATGTGTGCGCCGTCCACGTCCGCGTCGGTCATGATGACGACCTTCTCATAGCGCAGGTCATCGTCCCGATACCGGGTACGCGTCCCGCAGCCGAGAGCCTGGATCAAATCACTGAGCAGTTGGTTGTCGGCCAACTTCGACGAGCTGGCGCTCGCGACATTAAGGATTTTTCCGCGCAAGGGGAGGACGGCTTGCGTGGCCCGGTTGCGGGCCTGTTTCGCCGACCCGCCAGCGGAATCGCCCTCGACGATGAAGATCTCGGTACCCTTCGATCCTGTCGACGAGCAATCCGCCAGTTTGCCGGGGAGGCGCAAACGCCGTGTGGCGGTTTGCCGGCTGACTTCCTTCTCTTTCCGCCGGCGTAGGCGCTCCTCGGATCGATCCACCACCCAGTCAAGAAGTTTGCCTGCCTGATTGGGGTGACCGGTCAACCAATGATCGAACGCGTCGCGCACCGCGCTTTCGACGATTTTGGCAGCCTCCTGTGTTGCAAGGCGGTCCTTTGTCTGGCCTTGAAACTCAGGCTCGCGGATGAAAACCGAGAGCATGGCGGCTGCTGTTCCGAGCACATCGTCGCCCGTCACCTGTGAGACCTTCTTAACGCCAGTCAGTTCACCGTAAGCCCGCAACCCCTTGGTCAATGCCGCGCGCAGGCCAGCCTCGTGCGTGCCGCCATCAGGCGTTGGGACTGTGTTGCAATAGGAGCTTATGAAGCCGTCGGCGCTTGCGATCCACGAGATGGCCCATTCTACCGAGCCATGACCTTCCGACTTCTCGACGCGCCCAGCAAAGATGTCGTTGGTGACAGTTGTCTGGCCATTGATGCTATCGGCGAGGAAATCTTTGAGACCACCGGGAAAGTGCAGCTCAGCCTTTTCCGGAACGTCGCTACCGGCGGAGATCAGGCTCTTGTCGCAGGACCAGCGGATCTCGACGCCGCGGAAGAGATAGGCTTTGGAACGCGACATGCGGAAAAGGCGCACGGGTTTGAATGCCGCGCCTTTGCCAAAGATCTGTGGATCGGGACGGAAGCGCACGCGGGTGCCGCGGCGGTTCTTGATGGGGCCGAGATTCTTCAAGGGCCCGTCGGGAGTACCGCGCGTATAGCGCTGACGATAGAGCTTTTGGCCGCGTGCGACTTCGACTTCCAGCGTCTCCGACAAGGCGTTGGCCACGGAAACGCCCACGCCATGAAGTCCACCACTGGTGGCATAGACCTTGGAGTCGAACTTTCCGCCCGCATGCAGCGTGGTCATGATGACTTCGAGCGCGGACTTTTTCTTGAACTTGGGATGCGGGTCGATTGGGATCCCGCGCCCGTTATCCGCAACGGTTAGTAATCCATCCTTGTCGAGGGAAACGTCGATCCGGCTCGCATGGCCCGCGACCGCCTCGTCCATCGCGTTGTCCAGCACTTCGGCGAAAAGGTGATGCATCGCCTTTTCGTCGGTTCCGCCGATATACATGCCCGGACGTTTGCGGACAGGCTCTAGCCCTTCGAGAACTTCAATATCCGCAGCCGTGTATCCGGCTTCCGCGCCACCGCCCTTCGCGCGCTGCTTCGATGATGCCTTGCCTGAGGGCTGCTTAGCGCGGGCAGGCTTCGGCGGCGGGGCGTCGAAAAGATCTTTTGCGGCGGACGGTTTTTGTCTCGGGGCGATCGGTGGAGTCCTCCTGGCCGTGGCGCTGAAAGGCCCTCGAAAAACAGAGAATCAGTGACGTTAGGAACGTGATTCTAGCTCGCATGGCGCCCCGTCATTTTCAAGGGGGCGATACGCTCGGGCGCGTGCCCTTGCGTCAGCCGCCAATCTTGCCACCGCCTTGTTTGGTGATAACCACGACAGAGGGGCGTGGCGGCACGTCGTCCTTGAAATCCGGCCATCGGGTTGCGGGATTGTAGAAGCTCACAGGCTTGTTGGGGTCGAAGTCACCTTCGCCGGCGGCAGGCGCTTCCTTCTCGAGGTCGCCATCCGTGCCGTGAAAGGCTCTCACGCCATCTGTGCCGGGGTGCTGCACGGCGACAAAGAGCGTCTCCCCATTCGGTGTGAAGCACGGGCCGCAAAGCTCCGCCCCGACAGGGACCCGATAGAAGAGATGTGGTGTGGGGCCGCCAACAGTGTCGGTCTCAAGCGCATAAAGGCCATCGGCACGCATGGTTCGAGGCCACTTGCTCCCTTGGTCAGTGGCCACCCACAACCTTCCCTGATCGTCGACCGCGGCATTGTCGGGGGTCACAAACCAACCGTTAGCAGAGGTCTCAGGATTCCAGTTAGTCTTGAGTGAGGGTCGGTTCGGATCACCGCATAGAACCAGGATCTTCCACTGGAAACGATCGGCGGCGAAATCGAGACCGTCAGGGGTGATCTCGATAATGTGGCCGAACTTGTTGTTCGCTCTCGGGTTAGCGGCAACGCCCGGATGATCAGGCGAACGGCTCGTGTTGTTCGTCAGCATCACATAAACCCGCTTCGTCTTGATGTTCGGTTGAACGTCTTCAGGGCGGTCCATCTTGGTTGCGCCGACTTCATCGGCCGCAAGACGAGCGTCGATCACCACGTCTGCTTGGTTCTTGAACTTGCCGGCAGCGCTGGCCTCTGCAAGTGCGCCCTTGCCGTACTGGAGCGGGATCCATTCGCCGGTGCCATCGTCATTAAACTTGGCGACGGACAGCGTGCCCTGAGACAGTAGCGACATGTTTGCTTTCTTGTTGCCTGGCTCATACTTGCCGGCGCTAACAAAGCGGTAGACATACTCGAACCTGGAATCGTCACCGCTGAAGACGACAGCCCGGTCATCGTCGCTTAGGAAGGTCTCGGCGCCTTCGTGAAAGAAGCGACCGAGGGCAGTGTGCTTGACGGGTTTCGGGTTGGGGTCGAACGGATCGATTTCCACTATCCAGCCAAAACGATTGGGTTCATTCGGTTCCTTGTCCAGATTAAAGCGCGCATAGCTGCGCCCCCAGACATAGCCCGGAACAGGTATGCGATACGCCTCCAACTTATCCCGGTAGGCATCATGCTGGCTGCTTAGAGCGGGTTCGCCGTCCAAGTCGGTTTCGTCCGTGTAGAACGCAAATTGGATATTCTCCTCAGCCGTCAGATACGTGCCCCAAGGCGTGCTCCCGCCAGCGCAGTTTGCCAGCGTACCGAGGAGTGCTTTGCCGGACTTGTCGTAACTGGTTTTAAGGCGCTCAAGGCCCTCCTTGGAACCCTTGTCCGTTACAGGGCCATCGACGGTCATCGGCATGTTGGCCGTGATGCGCCGATTGTAGGGGCTGTCTTCGACCACGCGCCAAACATCGCGATGCTTTTCAATCTCTGCGACGGTGACGCCAACGGCCGACATCTCCACGTCCACCATCCAGTCCGTGATCGTCGCGAAATCGACTTCCCCATCCTTATGTTCGACCCCGGGGAACATCATCGTACTGAGAGCGTATTCGTGATTGACGCACAGAAGCCCGCGCTCATTGCCGACGTCCGTCTGTTCGCCTTCGATGAACTTGCCATCCCTGTCCATCGGGAAATAGGCGACGTAATCGTTGTTGTAGCCAAACTGACGGTTCTGAGCGCCGGGGGTTTGCCGATAGGCGTCAAAAGCTGGCGCATCCTGAACAATTGGGTCGCCCCATCGCAAAAGATATTGGGTGTCGTAGCCCTCGGGCGCATGGTGGGTGCGGTCGACGCCGGCCTCGACCTCCTTGAACGAGAACCCGTTGGGGACAAACGTCTTGGGATCGGTCTCGAGTGACTCCTCCGCGCTACACCCTGCCAAAGCCGTGGTCCCAAAGAGGGCGGCGACAGCACTTACCCCAAGCGCACCCTTCATGATGTCACGGCGATGGTAGCGCCGGGCAATCACGTCACCGATGGTTTCGCCTTTCGGGTCCCGGCGCGTGACGGCGTTTCTTGGGCTATGGCGGGAGTCAGACAAAGTTAGGTCTCCAAGCAATGCGGCTTAAGCCGAGACAGCTTGCACGGTTGTCGTGTCAGTTTTGTCATTCATTGCATTCAGATAATGGCGGCGCGGACTTTCGCCGAGACCCATTCGGAAATCACCACCGTTGCCAAAATGACAATGAAGATGACGGTGACTTCGGCCCAGGCGAGGCGTGCAAGTGAGGATTGAAGTTGCAGTCCGATGCCGCCTGCGCCGACGAGCCCAAGGATCGTAGACTCGCGGATATTGATGTCCCAGCGGAACACGGAGATGCCGGCAAAGGCCGGGGCGATCTGAGGCCAGACCGCATAATCCATGATTTGCCAACGCGAGGCACCCGTCGCGCGTACAGCCTCGACTTGGGTCTCGTCTATTTCCTCAATGGCCTCATACAGCAGCTTTCCGATAAAGCCGATCGACCGCAGAGCGATGGCGATAATGCCTGCGAGGAGCCCCGGTCCGATGATTGCTACGAGCAACAAGGCCCAGATGAGCGAGTTGATGGATCGGGTCGCAACGATAATCAGAAGCGCTGCCGGGCGGAGTATCGCGACACTTGGCGTCGTGTTGCGTGCAGCGAGGAAGGCGACGGGCGTCGCCAGCATGATGCCAAGCGCTGTGCCGAGCGTGGCGATATTGATCGTATCCCAGAGCGGAACCCAGAGGCTGTCGAGATAGGACCAGCGGGGCGGCCAGGCGCGCGACAAAAGATCGGCTGCCTGCCGTGGCGCATCCTCCACGAACAACCAGATCGTGTTCTTGTTCATGACCTGCCACGAAAGCACGAACAGAACGCCGAGGGCGAACCAACCGAGCCAGGTAGCCCATTGCGCAAAGGGCGTGCGCCGCTGCCAGACAAGATGGTCATTGAGCGCGGACACCGGCATCACTGCACCCATTTCCGCAAATGGCTGGAGGCGTACTCGGCCACAAGCACAACAGCGATAATCATGATCAGGATTGCACCGGCCGTGTCATAGTCGTAGCGCGACATTGCGGTGTTAAGCGTCGCGCCTATGCCGCCAGCGCCGACAATCCCGATCACGGCGCTCTCGCGGAAATTGATATCGAGCCGGTAGAGAGACAAGCCGATAAGACGCGGCATAACCTGCGGCTGTATCCCGTAGTTGACGACCTGCCACCAGCTTGCGCCTGAGGCCCTTATCGCTTCGGCTTGAGCTTCCTGGATGTCCTCGATGTCCTCGGCCAAGAGTTTCGCCATGAAGCCGATCGTCGCGAACGATAGAGTAAGGAACCCTGCAAACGGGCCGAAACCGAACATCGCCACAAACAGGATGGCGATGATGATCTCCTGGAATGCGCGCGAGACGGCGATGATGGAACGGCAGACGGCGTAGACGGGCAGGGGGGCAACGTTGCGCGCAGCGCCAAGGCCAATGGGTATGGAGATCAGGCAGCCGACAACTGTCGAGGTCACCGTCATGGTCAGGCTTTCCTCCATGCCCTGCCAGATATCGCGCGACCGGGTGGTGAAGTCGGGTGCGAAGAAGCCTTCGAGGATGCGCCAGCTGTTGGTGAACCCATCGAGTACACGCAGCCAATTCACGTCGAGCGTGGAGACCGCGGCAATCAGATACAAAGCGACGCCGACATACAGGCCCCAGCGCAGCCAGCGATTGCCAATGAGCGGCGGCCGGGTCCAGCGCTTAGAAGCGGCAGGCGTACTCAACGGAGCCCCGCCATGCGTTCTTCATGGGCGTGCCGATCCTCGGCGCTCTCTTCGGGCCGGACCTCCTGCTCCAGATGGATCTGCGTCCAGTCCTCCTCGCCGTAGATTTCCGTAAGTACCGCCTTGTCCAACTCCGCTGGCGGCCCGTCAAAGACGATTTCCCCCGCGCGCAAGCCGATGATGCGATCCGCAAACATTTTTGCGAGCGGTACGTCGTGCATACTGATGATCGCTGGCAATCCCCTTTCGCGGCAGACCTCACAGACGAGACGCATGATCTGTCGCGCTGTCTTCGGATCGAGCGATGCGGTGGGCTCGTCTACCAGCAGCAGCGCGGGGTCTTGTTCTAGAGCACGGGCGATGCCGACCCGCTGCCGCTGACCGCCCGACAAATCGCTCGCCCGTTTGTCGACATGCTCGGAGAGCCCGACGCGCTCCAGAAGGGCGAAGGCCTTATCCACATCGCTCTGCGGAAACCGCCGAAAGAAAGAGCGCCAGAAGGGCACGTATCCGAGACGCCCTGACAGGACGTTCTCCATCACGGTCAGCCTCTCCACGAGCGCGTATTCCTGGAAGATCATGCCCATGAGCCGCCGGGCCCGACGAAGACCACGGCCGCCAAGCCGCGTGATATCGGTGCCGTCTAGTTCGACAAGACCCTTTGTCGGTTTCACAAGCCGGTTGATGCAACGGATGAGCGTAGACTTGCCCGACCCAGAGGGTCCGATCAGTGCGACAACTTGGCCTGCGGGCACATCAAAAGAAACGCCGCGAAGGGCTTCGTCACCGCCTTTGTATCGCTTTGAAAGTGAGGAAACGCGCAGCATGTCCTGTCCGGGCAACGCCAATCTGGCCATGGAAGGCTCTAGTTCGCGCGCATCGTATGAGAAAGCTAGGGGCCGCGCAAAGATGCGCTCAGAGCGCTGTCAGACGATCAAAGCTAGTTGCAGGAATACGTGACGTTGTTTGCTTCGTCGATCTGGCGGACGACGGCCCAGTCGTCCTTGAAGGTAATCGGGATGAACTTGGTGTCGCCAGACTTGGAGAATTCTTCCAGCAGCTTGGTACCTTTCCAATCGAAGCTGAAGAAGGCTTCCTTGATCTTCTCTTGGAGTTCCGGCTTGAGATTGTGTGCCACGCCGAAACTCGTCGTCGGAAAAGTCTGAGATGAGTAGATGACTTTGAGCTGGTCATCCTTGACCACGCCCCGGTCAATCATGCGAGCCTTGACCGAGTTCGCTGTAGCCGCCGCGTCGTAGTCTTTGTTGGCGACACCGAGTATCGAATTGTCGTGGGCACCGGAAAAGCGCGCGGTGAAATCCCTGTCACGCTCAAGGTCGAATTCAGACTTCAGCAGCGCGGAGGGCGCCTTAAACCCCGAGTTGGAGGTCTCCGATGTGAAAGCGAGTACGCGGCCCTTGAGGTCTTCCGGCTTCTCGATGCCTGAGCCCGGATAGGTAAGTATCTCCATCTCATAGCCGAAGCTGCCATCCTCGCTCGCCATCATAGTGAAGGGCCGGTATCCAGCGCAGGCGACCGCGATAGGGTTAGACCCTGTGTTGACGCCAGCGACATGCAATCGACCGGCACGCATCGCCTCGATCTGCGCCGCATTGGATTGAACGGGAAAGAACTGCACCCGTTTGCCTGTGACCTCAGACAAGTGGTCAAGGAACTCCCTCCACACATCCACGTAGACGGCGGGGTCTTCGACGGGCGTGTAGGCGAATATCAGCGTCGATGGGTCAACCTGTTCAGCCGGATCGGTGGGAATATCGGCAATGAGATCACCGTCATTGTCCTGGTAGCGGCTATCCAGCTGGAAAGCTGCCTGCGCGGAAGTGCAAACTGAAACCAAAAAGGCCAGCAGAAGAACAATGCGTGTCATCATCGGAAACATCCTGGTCTTTCCCGTCATGTGCTGGAGGGCCTCATCTTTCCCGTCTGGGTCAGCGCGAAGCGAATGGCACGTCATATCTATGCGGACCATTTTGTCGAGGCTAGTGGGGCTGCATTACAGATTTGCGAAGCGTGCGGGTAGCTTAGCCGTCAGGCCGGCCCGCTTGGCGCAATCCCAATTAACCCCGGCTTAAGCGTATCGCTTTCCCGTTTCTTTACCCGCCGGTCTCTAAACTTCAATTCGAATTTGAAGGGATCTCAAGCGCCATGTTGATGCGCAACACAGCAATTGCCGGGGTAGTCACCGTACTGATCTATGGCGCCACGCACCTTGGTTCAAACAGTGCGGGCGTGATGCTGGTCGATGCGGGGCAGAGTGGGCTTGCTGCCAACATGCCAATCTGGGTCTTGGCGGTAGTTGTAGCCGCCGCGATTTATTCGTTCTGCCGCGAGACAACCGTCAGTATACCGCCCGCGTTTCAAGCTTGGGCGGGTGACAGCAAAACATGGCTGTTCGCGGGGTCTGCGCTTTTTGTTCTGGCGGCGTGCGCACTGGCATAGGCGCAGCCGAGAGTGTTTGGAGCAGTTTGGGGGAGCCTGGTACGAACCGATTGGTTTCCGCATCCGACGGGGGTATGCGGATAAAAAAGGACCAGAGGTTCGACAAGGCCGGGCGAGAGAAGGGGGCGACCGCATTTTGCGGCCGCCCCCGTTTCGCTTTGAAAGTCTTTTGCCCGATTGCGGCTAGACGCTGTAGTACATATCGAATTCAACCGGATGCGGCATCATCTCGAAGCGCTCGACTTCTTCCATCTTGAGCTCGAGATACGCATCGATAGCATCGTCAGTGAAGACGTTGCCTTTCTTGAGGAAGGCGCGATCGGCGTCCAGAGACTCGCACGCCTCACGCAGTGAGCCGCTGACCGTCGGAACTGCCTCAAGTTCTTCCGGCGGAAGGTCGTACAGGTTCTTGTCGATAGCCGAACCCGGATCGAGCTTGTTCTCGATGCCGTCGAGGCCAGCCATGAGCATAGCCGAGAAGGCAAGGTAGGGATTGGCGGTCGGATCGGGGAAGCGGACCTCGACGCGCTTCGACTTGGGTCCTGTACCAAGCGGGATTCGGCACGACGCCGAACGGTTCCGCGAGGAATACGCCAGCAGCACCGGCGCCTCATAACCCGGAACCAACCGCTTATACGAATTGGTGCTCGGATTGGTGTAGGCGTTGAGCGCCTTAGCATGCTTCAGGATGCCGGCGATGTAGTGCAGCGCCGTGTCCGACAAGTCAGCGTACTTATCACCCGCGAAGGTGGGCCCGCCGTCTTTCCAGATCGACTGGTGCACATGCATGCCAGAGCCATTGTCACCAAAGACGGGCTTGGGCATGAACGTGGCGGTCTTGCCATAGACGTTCGCCACGTTGTGGATCACATATTTGTAGACCTGCAGGGAATCGCCAGTCTGGACGATCGGTCCGAACTTGATGCCGAGCTCGTGTTGCGCCGCGCCCACTTCATGGTGGTGCTTTTCTGTCGTGAGACCCATCTCGGCCATCACGGACAGCATTTCCGACCGCAAGTCTTGCGCGGAGTCTACCGGCGGAACGGGGAAGTAGCCCCCCTTCATACGCGGACGGTGACCGAGATTGCCCATCTCGTATTCGGTGCCGGTGTTGTTCGGCAGCTCCGTCGAGTCCACCCGGAACCCGCAATTGTAGGGGTCGGCCGAGAAGCGCACATCGTCGAACACGAAGAACTCGGCTTCAGGACCAAACACAGCGGTGTCGCCAACGCCGGTCTGCTGCATATAGGCTTGGGCCTTGCCGGCAATACCGCGCGGATCACGCTCATAGGGCTCGTTGGTCAACGGCTCCAGAACGTCGCAGAAAACGGCAAGCGTGCTCTGAGCAAAGAAGGGGTCGATGACCGCCGAATCGCAGTCAGGCATGAGCTTCATGTCGGACTCGTTGATCGCCTTCCAGCCAGCAATCGATGAGCCGTCGAACATTACGCCCTCGGCGAACGCCTCCTCATCCATGAGGCCGGCGTCCATCGTGACGTGCTGCATCTTGCCCCGGGGATCGGTGAAGCGCAGGTCGACGAACTTGATCTCCTCGTCCTTTATCTTCTTGGCGGTGCTACTTGCGTCAGCCATGTTCTCTCCTCTGTACAAAGTTATTTGTCGCCGCCTCGCATGAAGCGGGAGTTTTGTTGCTCCAGTTATGTGGTCGTTATGGGTGAAATAGGCTCGATGGGCCAGTCTAATTCCGACTAGACCGCATCGTCCCCACTCTCGCCCGTACGGATGCGCACGGCCTCCTCAACTTGAGATACGAAGATCTTGCCATCGCCGATGCGGCCGGTCTTCGCCGAAGCCACGATGGCTTCGACAGCCTTGTCGACCATGTTGTCTACAAGCACCAGCTCAAGCTTCACTTTGGGGAGGAAATCCACCACGTACTCAGCGCCGCGATACAGTTCAGTGTGGCCCTTCTGGCGGCCGAAGCCCTTCGCCTCAGTGACGGTGATGCCCTGAAGACCAATCTCTTGAAGAGCCTCCTTCACTTCATCAAGTTTGAATGGCTTGATGATCGCTTCGATCTTTTTCATTCTTCGCAGTACCTCCCATTCTAAATGTTGCAGCGCCTCGCCGCGTAGATGCTGCAATGAAAATCGAACTCAGCACCAAGCCTTAGCACAGGCTGTGCCAATCTAATGGGCGAAGGCTTTTATAGTAGGATCAGTGACTTAGAGAACATACGCAAAATGAGGAGGCGGTAAAGCCCAACGATGTGGCGATGGAATAGGCAACGCGCACAAAAACAAGGCACACCCCGCGCGCCCTAATACTTAACCGAACTCCGATAGGTTTCTCCAAAGACGTTAGCCCGCAGGCAAGACAATGCTGGAACTTCTGACCGCGAAAGAAATGGGCCGAGCTGACAAACTCGCTGTAGAAAGCGGTGTTGCTGGCGCTGTTCTCATGGAGAATGCAGGTCGAAGCGTCGCCGACGAGGTCTCGTTGCGCTTTCCCGACGCTTCGACTGTCTCGATACTCTGCGGACCCGGCAACAATGGCGGCGATGGCTTTGTCGCCGCACGCCAACTTCTGGAGCGCGGCTACTTCGTTAGGCTGGGGTTCGATGGTGATCCACGCAAATTGCCGGCCGACGCGGCGGAGATGGCATCACGCTTCACCGGACCCATAGAGCCGCTCTCGCCGGACCTCTTCGACAAGGCCGACGTCATCGTTGATGGCTTGTTCGGTGCAGGGCTCGCTCGGCCCCTTGAGGGAAAGATGGCGCTGCTGGTGGACGCAGCGAATGCGAGCGGCGTTCCCATCATCGCGATCGATGTGCCGAGTGGCGTGGACGGCAGCACGGGCATGGTCCTCGGCACGGCTATGCGGGCGTTGAGCTCTGTTACGTTCTTCCGGTTCAAGCCGGGGCATTATCTCGAGCCGGGACATCTTCATTGCGGGGAGCTCCACCTGGCCGATATCGGCATACCGGAGGCGGTTCTCGAGGACATCAAACCGCGGCTCTATGCGAACGAACCGGCGCTATGGATCGACCGCTATCCATGGCCGACGGCGTTAGGCCACAAGTATCTTCGGGGGCACGCGCTGGTGGCTTCAGGGCCAGCAGATGCCACGGGAGCGGCACGGCTGGCGGCACGCAGCGCCTTAAGGGCAGGGGCGGGGCTCGTGACGGTCGCATCGCCGAGGGACGCATTGGCCGTGAATGCATCTCATCTCACCGCCATCATGCTGCGCGAAGCGGATGGTGCGCGTGGTATCGCCGATCTTCTTTCGGACACGCGCAAGAATGCCTTTCTGATTGGTCCTGGACACGGCGTTGGCGACGAAACGCGGCAGATGGTTCTCACCGCCTTGAAGGCTGAGCCGGCTGTTGTCTTGGATGCAGACGCACTAACGTCTTTTGCGGAGACCCCGGAGCCTCTCTTCGAGGCCATTCAGGGGCGGGAACACCCCGTCGTCATGACACCGCATGCCGGCGAGTTCGCGCGGCTTTTTGGCGATGTGCCTGGGGCCTCAAAGGTCGACCGGACCCGTACGGCGGCCAGCCGGTCCGGGGCCACCGTTGTTCTGAAGGGCCCCGATACGGTGATAGCGACGCCAGAAGGGCACGCGGCCATCGACACCAACGGGACGCCCTGGCTCGCCACGGCGGGTTCCGGCGATGCAATGGCGGGAATGGTCTTGGCTATGCTGGCCCAAGGCCTGAGCGGTTTTGACGCGGGATGTATTGCCGTTTGGATGCACGGACAGGCAGCGAAGCGGTTCGGACCAGGCCTCATTGCAGAGGACTTACCCGAGATGATCCCTGAAGTGCTTGAAGATATTGAGGAATATTCGAATACCGCGTGAGGGACAGGGCTAGCTTTCCGCGACCGTTTATTGACACACTCGCCGGTTATGAGAGACATCTTGTGACGGTGCCGCCTTATGCCGTGCCGACTGGGGTCATGAAACCGCTTCAACGAGGGATTGGTCACGAACATGGGCCGTAAGCGCGCCTTGCAAGCCCGTCTCGACGCGAAGACGCTTCTCCTCGGTGCCGCCCTTGCAACGGCAGGCATCGGTGTCGCGCAGGCGGCCGACCAGGTGCTCCTGCGCGCGCGCGAAGGCACGGCGGCGATGCTCCGTGGCCAGTACGATCAAGCCGTGGCCCTCTACGACGAAGCGCTCGGAACCCCGGACGTCTCCAAGTTCGTCTTGGCCAGCATTTACAGCGATCGCGGTGTCGCCAAATGGCGCATGAGGAAAACCAAGGAAGCGATCGACGACTTCAACGAGTCGATCCAACTCGCCCCGGACAATGCCATCGTCTACAACAACCGTGGCAACGCGCTGATGGATCTCGGGCATCCCCAAGAAGCCATCAAGGATTTTGACCGAGCGATCGCGCTTGAGCCGGCTTACGGAGCCGCCTTCAATAATCGCGGCAATGCTTATGCGTCGCTGCAAGACTACGAAACCGCCTTTCAATCGTTCCGCAAAGCCACGGCGCTGCTGTCGAGCACGGCGGCGCCTTACAACGGGCGGGGACGCTCTCACATCGAGCGTGACCGTTACCATGCCGCTGTGCGCGACCTCGACCGTTCCATTAAGCTCGATCCCAAGCTCGCGGCTGCTTACCGCAACCGCGCGGTAGCTCACTTGGCGCTGGGGAACTTCGCGGCAGCAGCTGCCGACGCGAGCCAGGCGCTTGATCTAGAGCCCGAGCAAGATAAAGCCAAGCTGCTGATGCTGCGAGCTCGTGCCAACGCAGCGCAGAACCGATTCCGCGAAGGCGTTGCCGACTTCGACCGAGTTCTCAAGATTGAACCGGAGAAGGTGGATGCCTTTATCGAGCGCGGAGCGCTGCTGGCCAAGAACAAGCGGCATGACGCCGCCATTCGCGACTTCAATAAAGCTCTGGCGCTGGAGCCCAAAAATGCGAAGGCCTATGCCCTCCGTGGTGAGACCAAACTCCGCGACCGAAAGGCGGACAAAGGCTACATCGACGTCAATATTGCGCTCATCCTGAAGCCAAACGATCCGCAAGCCCTTCGCATTAGGGGCGACATCTTCCGCGCGCAGAAACGTAGTGCGAACGCGGTCGCCGATTACCAAAAAGCAGTGGCGTTGGATCCTTTCCAGGAACAGGCTCGCGCGACCCTTGTGCGGCTTCGCGCCCCAGTGCCCGCGGACACCCGGAAGCCCCTGGGCGAGCCCGTGGAGGGCTGGGTCATCAACGAGAAGTCGCCGGGACGGTACATGGCTTCGAATTCAAAGTTCCGTAGGGTCAACGTACCCATGGAGATGTTTGGCGGCGGTAAGCCCCGAATTTTGTCGTGGAAGCAGCTAAAAGGGGCGCAGTCGGGCATTGGTCTTCTGAAATACGACGCAGGCAAAGCACAGAGCGGGGGCGCTTTGGAGTATGTGGCTGTGGTCGACACGCGAAAGGGGGCCGTCTTGGCGATCGAACCGGAACGCTGGGGCGACAAGGCAGCAACGTGGGAATGGCAAACGGCGGCGCTCTCCGTTACCGATCCTGACGGCAACGTGAGCGAGGTCGCCTTGCGACCTCAGAGAAACAGGGCCGCACCTGTGGCTCGGCGCCGGCGAAGTGGCGACGGTTTCTTTGGCTTCGCTCAACAGCAGCGTCCCGCGCCACGGCCCAAGGCGCGCCGTCGCGGCAGAAGCAACGACCCGCTCCGCTGGCTGTTTCGCTGATTTGCTTGAACCCGCTACTGGTCCGGCAGCGGTTTCCAGGATAACACGTCCAGGATGACCCGATTTCTTGCCAGCGTTCGCTCCGCGGCGGAGGCCGAACTCGTCCTCGCCGCGGGTGCGGACATCATCGATCTCAAAGAGCCCAACGCCGGCGCGCTTGGCGCCGTTGCACCCAGCGTGGTCCGAGAGTGTCTCAAAGCCATTGGCGGCCGGAAGCCTGTTAGCGCCACCGTCGGAGACCTCCCGATGGAACCGGACGGGGTCGTCGATGCAGTTGTCGCCACAGCCAAACTTGGTGTGCACACTGTCAAGGTAGGAGTCTTAGCCGGCGGCAATCCGAAAGGCTGCTTCGAGGCTCTCCGTGCTCTCACGCTTCCGGCCGAACTTGTTCTCGTGTTCTTTGCGGACGCTCTTCCTGACATGGACCCCGTCGATGCGGCCAGGGCAAGCGGCGCGCGCGGGGTGATGCTGGATACGGCAGGGAAGGGCGGTGCCTCTCTGATCGATCATCTGCCGATACGCGAGATAGAGCGCTTCGTGGACGAGGCGCGGCGTGCTGGATTGCAATCCGGGCTTGCTGGATCGCTGCGCGCACGCCATGTCGGTCCGCTTCTTGCGCTGCAGCCCGATGTGATGGGGTTTCGGGGGGCGCTCTGCCGGCGGGGCGTGCGCGATCTCAGCTTGGATCCGGTGGCTTGTGCTGAGATTGGCCAGCTCGTGGCCACTGGCCGTTGTGCTTTGGAAGCACGTTTCGAGGCGCGCGCAGCAGCCACGATGTGCTAGAGCATCCTTTCGGTTTGGCCAGAACGGCCGAGCTGGTGGGAGGAAACCGGAGCCCGTAATGGAACAACGTCTGGGATACGTCAGCACGGCGCGCGCAACGGGCGAACCGTTGGACCGCATTTTCGTGCATGACTACGTGCTCGAAGTCGAGATCGGCGTCCATCACCATGAGAAAGGCGTTACCCAGCGCGTTCGCTTCTCTGTCGATATCGAAATTGCATCTGATCCGAAGACACTCGACGACGACATAGATCGGACCTTGGACTATGACTACGTGATCAACGGCATCAAAGACATCATCTCTCGCGGTCACATCAACTTGGTCGAAACCCTCGCCGAGGATGTGGCGCGGCATTGCATTTCGCATCCACGGGCTGAGCGTGTCGAGGTGACGATCGAGAAGCTCGACAAGGACCCAGGTGCCGTGGGCGTCCAGATCGTCCGGAGGAAGCAGGAGGCCTAACGATGAGTGCCGCAGTGCAAGCCTCCGCATCCCAGCATCACCTCTCCGATGCCACAGTGACCGTGGTGAAGCTTGGCGGCAGTATCGTGCGAAGCGGGGCGCTGCCACGATGGCTCGATGCCATTGCCCCTGCGCGCCCGCCGGTTGTCGTGGTGCCAGGCGGTGGCGCCCTTGCTGACGAAGTCAGGCAATGCCAACACCAGCTCGGCTTCGGCGATGCCACCGCACATCGCATGGCCTTGCTCGCGATGGACCAACTTGCTTGGGCGATTGCCGGCTTGCGGCCTGGCTTCGAGGTTGGGACGACGCTTCAAGACCTGCGTGCGATTCACCAGCGCGAACACGTCGCCGTCTGGGCCCCCTCGGCCTTTCTTGCCGGACGCCCCGACGTTGAACCGACCTGGCGGCTGACGTCCGATAGTCTCGCGCTGTGGCTTGCTGGCAAGCTAGGCGCTCAAGCGTGCTGCGTTGTGAAGTCGGCCCCCATCGCGCGCGGCACCCTAAGCGCCGACGTGCTTTCCCGCGAGGGGATCGTCGACGAAGCTTTTCCAAGTATGCTCGCGGAAACCGGCATAGCCTGCTCAGTCTTTGGGCCCGGCGATGAGAAAAGCCTTTCAGCTTTTCTTGCGCGAGGGACTGCGGCGCCGAACCCGGTCACCGGTTGAGCCTAAGAGCGATGGCAGAAAAGATCCTGTTTCTCACCGGGCATTTGGCCGAACCGCGATTGGAAGCCGTCCTAAAGAGCATGGACGCGGAGTTCGAGTGGCTGGTTGCTGATATCGGCGTGAAGGTGGCGGCGTTGATGACCGGTGACATTATCATGCGCCGGTTGGAGGACGCGCGCGGCGCCGACAAGATCTTGCTGCCGGGCCGCTTCCGGGGAGACCTGGAACCGCTTGCGGCGCATTACGGTGTTCCCGTGGAGCGGGGCCCCGATGAGGTCAAGGACGTTCCGGTTTTCTTTGGCCGGGCGCGCCGTGCCTCGGACATGTCAAAGTACGACATCAATGTTTTTGCCGAGATTATCGACGCCACAGAGATGAGCATCGAGGACATTCTGGCCCGTGCCGAGGACTACAGTCATCGGGGCGCGGATGTTATCGATCTCGGCTGTCTACCAGACACGCCGTTCCCGCATCTCGAGGACACGGTGAAGGCGCTCAAGACTTATGGCTATAAGGTCAGCGTCGACTCTGCCAATCCAGACGAGCTCCTGCGTGGCGGGCAGGCGGGGGCCGATTATCTCCTTAGTCTCGATGAGACGCGCCTACATATTGCCGACGAAGTCTCCTCCGTACCCGTCCTGATTCCAGCAACACACGGGGACATGGACTCATTGCGGCGCGCCATGGCCGTGTTGGACGAGAAGGGCTTGCCGTATCTGGCTGATCCCGTACTCGATCCCATCAATTTCGGATTCATGGCCTCTCTTGAGCGTTATTCGGAACTTCGGCGCGAGCGGCCTGATGTCGACATATTGCTGGGCACGGGCAACCTTACCGAACTTACCGAGGCCGATACGACAGGGATCACGGCCATGCTGATCGGCATTGCCTCTGAACTGAACATCAAAAACGTTTTGGTGGTGCAAGTTAGCCCCCATACGCGACGCACCTATGAGGAACACGATGCGGCGCGCCGGCTGATGTTCGCCTCCCGTGCTGACGGGGAGCTACCTAAGGGCTATACAGACGAATTGCTAGGGCTGCACTCGAAGCGACCCTTTCCCCTCACGCCGGAGGAGATTGCCGAGAATGCGGCTGCTGTGCGGGACAGGAATTTTCGCATCGAAGTCGCAGAAGACGGTGTGCACATCTACAACCGGGACGGCCATCACGTCGCGGAGGACATTTTCGAGTTCTTCCCCAAGCTTGGCGTGGAGGACGATGCGGGCCACGCATTCTATCTCGCAGCTGAGCTGGCGAAAGCGGAAATCGCCTGGCGGCTGGGTAAGCGCTACGCCCAGGACGAACCACTCGACTGGGGCATTGCCGCGGACAAGCCGCGTGAGGACCGAACGCGCCTCAAGAAAGCAGGCCATACGCTTGCGATGAAAAAGAAACAGGGGAAGTCATAATGTCCCACGAGGTAGCTAGAGCCTTCCAGGTCTAGATTGAACCATTCTGCCGCGGCGTTTTGGGTTCAGGATCGAGGAAAAATTTGAGAGCATATCCCGCGATACGGTCGAGAATTTTTCCGGCGATCATGGGCCCAAAACGCGCGGTCCCGAAGGGATTGTGCCCTGATGGCGATCTGTGGCGAAATAGTCCTCGACCGATACAGGAGCATCGCTCTTCGGCCTGGTTCACCACAGCGCATCCATCAGATGCACAACAGAATTGATCCAATCTAGACCTGGAAGGCTCTACTATGCCCATGATCCGCGAGTGCATCGTCACGACCATGAGTGACGAGGGCCGGCTGCATATTGCGCCGCTGGGTTTGATCGAAGACAGCGAGGGCTGGATTATTGCGCCTTTCCGTCCATCGGCGACTCTCGATAATCTCAGGACGACGCCCTTCGCGGTCGCAAGCCTCACAGACGACGTCATGGTTTTTGCGGGCTGCCTCACCGGCAACAAGGATTGGCCCACCCGCCCGGCCGACCAAATCCCCGGCGCACGTTTAGAGAACGCGTTAGCCCATCTAGAATTGGCGGTTGAGAACGTGGAGGAGGACGAGCTGCGGCCGCGCTTTCACTGCCGCATCGTTCATGAAGGCAACCACGCGCCATTCAAGGGCTTCAACCGGGCCCAGGCTGCGGTAATTGAAACGGCCATCCTCGCGACCCGTCTCAAGTTACTCCCGCGCGAGAAGATCGAGACGGAACTGGCCTATCACCAAATCGCCGTCGAGAAGACGGCTGGGCCGCGCGAGCATGAGGCCTGGCGGATCCTTGTCGAGAAGATCGAAGACTTCTACAAGCACGCCCCCAGCGACGCTTAGCGCTCGGCGCCGAAGTTTGGCTACGTGCGCGCCTTCGCTGGTTCGGCCAGATAGGAGTCGACCGACGACAAGAGCAGCTGGTAGGCGCGATCAACGATCTCTTCCAGCGACTGCGTCCGAGCGAAGATCGCATTGGCCTTGGCGGTAAGCTCTTCGCGCGTCGGCATTTGCGGGATATGAACCTGGGCCAAAGCGTCTTGTGTGCGATCCTGCGCCCGCGCCAGTGCCTCGCGTAGGGCATCCAGTTCTACGCCACTCAGCGTGGATGAGATCGTGCTGGCAATGTTGGCGGAATTGAAGTGGCCAGCAAGTTGCTCCGCGGCGCGATTGATGACGCCCACGCCAAGGCCGTACTCGTTCTGTACGATCTTCTTTGGTGGCATCCTCAGGTCCCAAACAAGACCGACCCAGGACATGGCCTTGAGGATGTAGTACGTCGGATCCCATTCATACCAACGGAAGCCTTGGCGTACGCTGTTTTGGAAAGCGTGGTGGTTGTTGTGCCAGCCTTCGCCCATGGTGAAGATGGCGAGCAGCCAGTTGTTTCGTGAGTCGTCGCCGGTCACATAGCGCTTCTTGCCGTGCACATGCGCCAGTGAGTTGATGCAGAACGTCCCGTGATAGACCGCCACCGTGCTCCAGAAGAACCCGACGAACAGCCCCGGCCAACCGGCCACGAGGAAGCAGATCGCCGCAAGACCGTAAGCGGGCACAAGCGGGTACTTGTCGAGCCAAACCAGCTCCGGGTACCTCATCAGGTCTGCAACTTTGTCTTGGTCGAAATCGTCGTGCTGCTTGGCGAAGATCCAGCCCACATGGCTGTAGAAAAACCCGTGTTGGCGCGGCGAGTGCGTATCGAGTTCGGTGTCCGAGTGCAAATGGTGATGCCGGTGCTTGGCGGCCCACCAGAGGACGCTCTTCTGTGTGGTGCTTTGACACACAACGGCCAGGACGAACTGAAAGGCCCGGCTCGTGGAGTAGGCGCGGTGTGAAAAAAGCCGATGGTAACCGGCGCCAATCGCAAAGATACGGATCCAATAAAGCGAAATGCCAAGGATGAGTGCTTCCCAGGTCACGCCCGACCAAATTGCGCCGAAACAGGCAAGATGAACCAGAATAAAGGGAATCGCGGATGGGTAGATGATGTCGTCATGAACGTTGGCGGGCTGGTGTTCGCTTGCCATGTTTACGATAATTCCTCTTCAGTTCAATAGCTTAGATCCATCTCAGCGAGATGGGATCGTCCAGAGAATCGAAACTCTGAGTCGACTCAATGTGGGAGTAGACGCGCCCTCAAGCAAGCTGTGCCACGGCTACGGCCGGGGCGCAACGGGCGACCATTTCCTTAGCCTCCTCAGCGCATGATGTCAGCGCGGCAAAGTCGCGGTAGGGGCGGCCGAGCCGGTCGGCCAGGGTGGCGGCTAGAAACCGGCCGCAACCGGCGCCTACAATGGGCGCATCGGGTCCGAGGTCCTCCCTGGCGATCACGGCGCGCGCATCCGCCTCGATCTGGTCGAGGAGACGTCGTGCCAGGAAATGGGCGAGGGCCCTCCAGGCGAAAGTGTCGGCATCGTCCGCGTCGCGCCCAAGCATTCGGGCGAGCCGGGCCGCGCTCTCCTCTAAATCCTTGCCTCGGTTGTCCGCGGACGGGAACGGGTCGGCATCGTCCGGAAGTTCTCCTGTGATGCGGTAGACATCGGCCATGGTGGCAAAGCGCTCGGCCGCGAGCCCCTGCATGCGGCCCTTGAAGGGCACCTGTCCGGCGATCGCCATGACGGGTGTTCGAACGACGCCACGATAGATAAGTTCGCCTTCGGTCAGACGGTCCCCGTCCGTACGGCCGATCGCGCAAGGGGCTCCCTCCTTGAAGGGAATAAGGTCGGTGGTGGTCGTGCCCACATCGACCAGCAGGCCGCTCTTCTCGACGGTCGCCGCGAGTGCGGCGCTCGCATGCCAATTTGCGGACGCGACACTCTGCCAATCGGCGATCGCGCCATGGGCGTCAACAAATCCAGAGAGACTATAGAACCGTAAGTCATCGCCGATGGTCTTGCGCATCAGGGCAACGAGGTAGGCGACGCCCTCATAGCGGCTTGCGAACACGTCGGAGAGTTCTCCGGTCATTGTGACGCCGTGCTTGGCGTCCGCTTCGCCGACATGCGTCAGAGCGTCTTCCACAACGCGATCAAACCTGCGGGGCTCTGTGAGGGCAGGGCACGGTATCTGGACGACAGACGCGACCACCCCATCTTCAACGCGGGCCAGCTTTAAGTTGACCCCCCCTAAATCCCAGCCAAAACAAAGCGCCATAGACAGACCTCATGTCCAACAACGCCCCACCAAGGCGTCGCACCGGAAAATTCGTTTCTGTACACGCCGCTACCAAAGACGGCGTTTCCTAAGACGCCAATAGGCGTCATGATGGCGGCGAGATTCGAAAGGCACGGACACCATGATGCCGCCGTCTGACATTTCCGAAGAGCAGCCGCCTGCGTCGTTCGCCGTCGTACCGGTGCTCGACCTGAAGGATGGCGGCGTGGTCCACGCGCGTGCGGGCAAACAAGCACGGGCAGGGAAGCGAGCCGAGTATCGCCCGATCGCGACGCCTTTCGGCCCGCCGCACGATGCACCAGCCATTGCCAGAGCGCTTCTCGGTATCACTTTCTCGCCCGTTCTGTATATCGCCGATCTCGATTCCATCCTCGGGCGCGGAAACAATTTCGACCTGTGCCAAGCGCTGGCAGATGCGGTCCCCGAGACGGATCTTTGGATCGATGCGGGTTTCTCCAACCTCGATGATTGCGCATTCTGGCTTCCGCTCGGTGCGACACTTGTCATCGGCAGTGAGACGATTTCCAGCGTGCAAGAGTGGAGAACGATGTGCGACAGCTTCGGCAGCAAGCTTGTCCTTTCGCTTGACTTCGACGAACAAGGTTTGCGCGGCCCGAAGGAGCTGATGACCGGCCCGGATCTTTGGCCGGACCGGGTTATCCTTATGAGCCTGGGCCGGGTGGGGACGGAGATTGGTCCCGACTTGGATTTGCTAAGCACCGCCATAGCCAGTTCAGGCAACCGGGAGATTTACGCGGCCGGCGGCATTGCCACGCAGAACGACGTCGCGACTGTTATGGATGCCGGCGCTCATGGTGTGCTCGTAGCCACAGCGCTGCATTCCGGTGCGATCGGGCAAAAAGAAATCGCCGCCCTTTGGGAAGGGCGGCGATCTTAGAACGTATGCGGTCAACCCCGCGAATTAGAAACCAAGTTTCTTGAGCCACCGACGGATCGGGCCCGGCTCATCTTCGCCACCGGAGGTCGCCCGATCCGCAGCTTCTCCAGTTCAGCCTGCGGCGAACGGGTGAGCGGCGGAGTCCTTCTGAGCGGTGACCTGAGCAGCCGTAGGCTCGCCGGCGACGGCGCGGGCGATAGCTTCCTTGGTTGCCTGGTAGTTGAAGTCCTGGATCTTCTTGTCGTCCGCGGCTTCCCAGTGGATGAAGACGCCAACGCAGACATAGAGATCGTCAGCCTCGTCAGCCGGGATAACACCTTCGGCGACGGAATCAGCAACGGCCTTAGCGACCGCATACTGAGCAGGGCCAAACATCTGAACGGCCTGACGGGCGTCCTTGATGGTGACCTTGTTGTAGAGAATTGTGGCCGGCTTGCAGAGCAGGTTCGGAGCAACAACGGCAAGCAGGGTGGTGAAGCCGTCCTTGTTGTTCGTCAGCGCGTTGCAGAAGGCCGTCTCGGCAGCGCTACCGCGCGGGCCAAGAATGAGATCGATATGAGCAACTTCGTTGCCATCGCCGACGAGCGACTCGCCGATGCATACACCAGTGATTTTGGCCATGAGGCCCCCTCCCTAGTACGTGAGACTTTATCAAAACAAAAGAACATTGGCGCCGCCAGCGAACCGGCGAAACCAACGGAAGAGCACAGGATGCGCCCCAGCGTTCGCAGCCCCCTAGCGAGGCTCCGCGAAGGAGAACATAAGGCCGGACTTTTAGGATGCAAGCCGATTGTTGGCTGTTCTGATCGATTTAGGCCGATTTTCTTGAGGGAAGTTACCCTGCGATAAGGGCTCCGGCGAACAATGTTGCGACAGTTAGGTCCGCAGACGTTCCCGGATTGAGGCCGCGCTCTTTGAGCGAGGCATCGAACGAGGCCAATGGACCGGCCATTTCGGTTGGAAAATGGCTTTGGGAGAAGCTCGCCTCGATGGGCCGGGCCTCATCCAACACCTCATTGGCCGTATGCGTTCCAAACTTTCGCTCAATGAGCGTATCAGGGATATGCGCGAGGAACCCAAGGTACACATAAGTTGTAACCCAAGGGATATCGCGCCACCGGGCCGTGCCTCCCGCCTGCCATTTCAGGCCAAGGTCAAAAATGTCGACAAAGCCATTCGCGTAGTTCCAGGCAATACGATCGCGGGTCTGGGCCGCCTGCATGGCCTTGAGCAGCGTGATGTCAGGGTCCGCAGCGATGTCGTGCTCTCTTGTGGAGCCAAGTCCACCGGGTTCTGCAAGCCGAATTGCCCGATAGGCTGCTCGCGCGTCCTCCACCGTCAAAGACGCAAGGACCCTCTGGAGCGCTGGCCGCAAGTCAGCGCCTGAGGCAACGAGCGCCGCTTGGGCGAGGGGAGCGGCGAGCAGTAGGATGCCCAGATTGGTGTTGTGGTCCACAACAGCGCGTGTGGCCCGGACGCCCGCCTCGATTCGCTCCCCAACGCTGAGCCCCGTCGCACCGATGGCAGGGGCCGCAGCGGCGGCGCTCTTCTCGAAGTCGGCCACCTCCATGCCGTGCCCATCGGCATAGCGATGGACGTTGCCCGGTTTAAGCGCTTCGAGTTCTGCAAGGCAGGATTCATGGAACGCTGCGGCTATGGCGTCGCTGGTGAGCCCCGCGCTCACGCTTCGCCTCTTGCGTCTCGCACGCTTTCGGGCAGAGCGGCCGCCAGGAACGCGTCAACAAGCGTATCCGAGAGTCGGGTGCTCGTGACCCTTTGCAGCCCGTTCCAGGCGGGCATGGAATTGACCTCCAGCACGAGAAAGCGTCCGTCGCCCCCCTGAATGACATCCACGCCAGCATAGTCCGCACCAACACAAGCGGCGGCGCGCACAGCTAGATCATTGAGGCTCTGGCTCGCGATCGCGGCTTCAGCGCGCGCACCAAGTTTGATGTTGGTAATCCAGTCCTCACCATGGCGGATCATGGAGGCGACAACGCGCCCGCCACAGACGAATAATCGCCAATCTTGATGGCGTTCCTGGGCGGGCGGAACGAATTCCTGCAGGTAGTAGACGCCGTCGACGGCCTCGGGCGGCGAGAGGTCGGCTGCCGTCTCGACCAAGCGGACACCTTTGCCCTGGGCCCCGAAGAGAGGCTTCTCGACGACCTTCTGACCCTGAGACGCAAGACGCGTGACGATTTCCTTGGCCGCGTCACGATCGACGCCGGCAAAGGTACGGGGTGTCGGTATACTCGCCTTCTGCAAGAAGAATGTGGTGCTCGATTTGTCGACGCAGCGTTCAATCGCGCGCGCATCGTTCCAGACCGTGACGCCGAGTTCACGCAAGGCATGAAGCAGGCCGAGATAAAGCGTGACCTGCTCGAAGCTGCCACCGGGGATGAACCGCACGAAAGCCCCGCGGGGGCGATGATCGCCGAGCCCTGGTATCGCGAGGCCCGTCGCCGTTTCCGTCGAGAAGCCGCACTGGGCCAGAGGCGCGACGATAGGACGAATGCCCCGGCGTTCGAAAGCGCGTCGAAGGCTTCGGCCATGCCAATCCCGTCCATCGCCGAACAAGACGATGGACGGTGTTATGGCGGTTCCGTCGCTCATGACTGGTTACTCGCCTGCCTACGAGAACGAACGATTGAGAACGGCGTCGTCGATCGCGCCGCCCTCAAAACTCTTACCGGTCGACAGGGATGTCACCGTCACCTTGGCGGGACTGAAAAGCATCGGGTCGATTTGGTAGAAGTCGCCTTTAACAGCTGCGAAGATCTCGGCGAACGGCTTGCCATAGTCCTTTGAGTTCGCGCTTGGGAGCTCTTCGGCGAGCTTCTTGGCGGCAGCTTCGTCGCCCTCGACATAGAGTTGGGCACGGCCACCGTAGATGATCGCGTCATTGGTGCGGCCCATGGCTTCCACAAAGCCCGGGATCGGCGGCGGAATTGGCACGGTAGCCATGCCGTCGACAATGTTCTCAAGCGGGAAGTGCAGCTCATGCGCTTTGTGCAGCGCGACCTCTAGGCTGCGGCCCGCGACCTGGACCGAGCCGGCGAGGCTCGATGTGGGCGCGAACAGGAAGTTCAGCTTCTCGGGAGGCAGACCGCAGGCTTTGGATACTTCCTCAACCAACGCTGCAGGCGGAGGGTTATCCGCTTCCAGCACGAGAGTCGCTGTCTCGGCTTTGTCTCGATACTTCAGCTCGTCATAGAGCGGCTCCGAAGAACCAATGGCGCGCCCCGGACCTGAGCCCAAGACGAAGAAGTCGTTGCCGTCGCCGTCTTTGCCCGAGAGGCTCCAGCCCGCGTATTGCGAGCCGAGACAGGCCAGGACGGGCTGGCTGGTGTGGACGGTCACGAGAAATGGCCACTTGTCGGTCGTGCTTGCGGTTTCGAACGACACAACGCCAAGACCAGCGAGACAGATCTCGGCGAGGCGGCGACCTGCTTCCAGTCCGCCAGCAGAATTGACACCGCAGTCGATCAGCGTTTCGCCCAGAGAGCCTTTTGAAACGCCAACCCGCAAAGCGTCGGCGTTGTCGATGAGGTCCTGCACCAGCGGTGCAACCTGCGTGTTCAAGCTTGGATGCGTCATTTGTTCCCTCGCAATCGCGGCGTCGTCTTCTTGGGCACGCCGATACCGGCCGTGCAGTTAATCCGCATACGGGCGAGTCTCGGCCGCCTGTAACGCGCTCAGCAAATCTACGACGCGCGCCTGAACAAGTCGCCGAGCTTGGTCCATAGATCCCGCCCGCGCCAGTACAGTGCATATCGGACGCTCTTTGTCGATCCGTTCGCCCTCCTTGGGCAGATCTGCGGCCCAGTGCGGCCAGTCCATATCTTCTGGAATGGTCAGAGGGCCGGGTGCGAACACGACCATAGAAGCGGTGGCCTCGTTGAGTTGGACAGGCTGCTTTGGAAGTACGCCGTGTAAGACCGCGTCGAGATGGACCGCGAGGAGCGGCGGCTTGGCGTCTTCGTAGAGGTCGAGCGTCCCGCCGGCCCGTGGGTTGATCTCGATGAGAAGCGGTTCTGTGTCTTTGAGCAGGAAGTCGGCGCTGTTCAGGCCAACAAGTTGAAACGCAACCGCAATACGCTGGATGATCTCTGCAAGCTGATCGGCGACGCCCGCCGGGAGTTCGGCGGGGTACGCCGCGCCGCCATGACGCCAGGGTTTGCCTTCAGCGGGCGCAGTCCATTGCTCGCTGAAGCCGAGTACGGTCGCCGTCTCGCGATTGGCCACAAAGAGGCTAGAAACCGCGCGTCCCGGCATCAGTCTCTGAAAATAGGTGTTCTGGCCGGCCTGCCGCGTTTCGGCGGGCACCACATGACTGCCACCGGCGCCGCCTGAGCGCTTGGCGATCCAGAAGCTTGGTTGCTCTGGCTGCTCAAGCCGAACTTCGGGGTGACGGATCGCTTCGCGATCGAGCGCTGAGAAGAATCGCTCGGGGTCGTTGACGTCAGCTACAGTGCCAGAGTCATTGCCCAGAAGCGGCCAATGCTGGGCGATCCTGTCCAAGACTTGCGGCCGGTCTTCGAACCCCGACCCGTAGACGAGGCCAAGAGGTGGGGAAGGCGCCCGCGCGCAAAGGATCTTAAGGGCCGGCTCAAGAGTTTCCCAGTGAAAGCCGCGTGAGATATCGCCGGGGACTTTGTGGGCGCCTGCCGCCAAAGTCTGCGTGTCGAGGTCTGCGAAAAAGTCCGCGACAAGCGGCACATAGCCTGCATGCGCGGCGGCGCGGGCAAGCGCGCGCCCCGAAACGGCCGCGATGAGTAGCGCACCGCGCGCGTGCTTCGACAAGTTAGGACGTAAGATCCTGCGCAAGCCGATAGGCAGCGCGGAAGTCGAGATAGATGGGCTCTTCGGCATTAATCATCTCTTTGAACATGCCGATCTCAGTCTTGTACTTGATGTCGCCGATAGCCAGCGCCCCGATGCCTACGGCGCCATCGGCGCCTTCGACGGGCACCCCATTGTCGTGAATACCGACGCCCTCGATCCCAAGTGGGGGGACCGCGTTCACGTCAGCCACGACCTTGAGGTTCTTAGCTGGCTTGAACTGAGCAAGGCTCAAGATCTGACGCCCCGCGGGTCCGGCGGAGAAAATCACGTCGGCACTCTGTGCCAGTTCTTCTTTCTGCCCTTCGGTCGTGCCGTCGGCATAGCCGAGATCGACACCGAAGCGGTCATTGGCTTCCATTGTCAGGCGGCGGACGCGCTCGGGACCGTCATAGCCCACCAGGAGCGCACTTGCGCCATCCATCGAGGCAATTACGGCGGAGGCGAAAGCGACCACGCCAGTACCACCATAAACGATCACCCGCTTGCCTTCGAAGTTGGTGTCGAAACTCTTCGCGAGCGCCGTCTTGGCGCAGGCCACCATGGCAGCAGCCGTGGTGAAGGACCCTGCGGGGTCCGCGAACACGGAGACCTCGAATGGCGGCACCATGGCCTTTTTGGCCTTATCCATCATGTCGAGCGACTCGATGGCTCGTTTGCCGCCGATAAAGACGGCTTGGCGTTTGATTCCCTCTGGGCTGCGCGAGAAGATGGCATCTTGGACGAGGCCGTAGACGTCCTCGATCGTCGCGTTCGTATAAGGGATCGCGTGATCGTAGCCGGCGTCGATCCCCATATTGATGTCGAACGGGCTCATATACTTGAGCGGCGTGATCATGTGCAGAATACGTGGCGGGGCCATCGCTGCCATCTCCCCAGACTTGTGCGGCTAGCGCGCCGCCAGGCGCGATCAGCCGGGTGTGTTGCTCTTATGGGGTTCGCTTTAGCACATCGAGGGCGGCTGAAAAGAACCTCAAAAGCCCGTCGAGCCAAGATTCTTTGCAGTGGGGCTGCCCGTTGTCAGGATCTCGGCACCCTCATTCCGCCCTTGTGCGACGACAAGCTCGAGCGCCTCACCATCATCGAGCGTGGTCAAGATTTCGGCGGCAACCTCGAGCAATCGCTCGACGCCGGACTCAGACTCGGCAAAGGCGAAGCCCGTTGGCCCCCAGGAACTCTGACCGAGGCCCCTCACACCGCGTGCCCTTAAAGCGTCCAGCACGGCGCCGACGCGCGTACTTGTGTAGATGCCGCCCTGGCTCGGCGCAAAGTACGCGCCCATGCGCGCCTGTAGATGCCCAACCTCTTCGCAGAAGACACCGAAATCTCGCTTCTCAAGTGCTGGCAGGGCGCGTGTTCTGACGCGTTCTTCCAAGGTAGCGCGTGTCTCCTCCCGATAGGCGGGCGCGTCGGCAAAAGCTGCCACTTCATCCGCGCCGTCAAGACCTTTGGCGCTTCGATCGAAGATCAGCAAAATCCGCCAGGAGTCGGGGAAGGGTACGCGGGCCACAAGCTGTGGCAGAGCATCGTCGTTCGGTCCGCTGTCGAGGACCACACCGCCAGCCTCAAAGGCTGCAATGCCGATCCCTGAGCGTGTGCCACGTCCTAGCGTTGAGGCAATATCAAGCGGCGCCAGGTCGAGACCCTCGAGCGACCCAAAGGCGGCGCCGACGGCTAGCGCGAGTTGCGTGCCCGATCCCAGCCCCGCATGGGAGGGGATTGTCTCGCTGACCTCCAGCCGGTAGGCGCGGTCGATACCATGAGCCTCGTTGATGCGTTGGAGATAGCGCTCGGCGCGCTCAGCCTCAGGGCCAGTGGCAAAGGTCGTTTCTGCATGTTGCAGGCTGAGTCTGGTCCAGGGCCGGTCGAGCGACAGACCGAAGCTGCCAAAGGGCCGTGATGATTGGCCGCTCGGGTCGAAGAACCCAAAATGCAACCGCGCCGTGGTCGCGACGGTCACAATCGGGTTGTGGTTCTGATCTGGTGTCTCGGACAACTCAGCTAACGTCGTTTCCATGGGTCTGAGCTTCCGTGGCTTTAGGCCGCTTGGCATCAGAACATGCCGTTGGGGTTCGCCGAACTGGTCGGGGCAACTTGAAGGACGTCCCAGTGCTCGACAACCTTTCCGTCATCGTCCAGCCGGAAAATGTCGATGCCGATCCAGTCCTCTTCTTCCGGCCACTCTTGAAGACAATGCAGCACAACGAAATTGCCCTCGGCCAGGACGCGCTTAAAGGTCACGCGCTTACCGGGGTAACGGCGGTGCATCTCGTCGAAATACGCGATAAAGCCCTCTTTGCCATCCTTCACGTGGGGGTTGTGTTGGATGTAGTCGTCGCCTACATAGCGCGCGACAGCCTCGGCGGGGCGCGATTGGTTGAAGGCCATGTCATAGAAGGCCGCCACCGTCTGTTTGTTTCGCTCAATGTCCGGCATAGATGTTGCCCTTGAACGGCCTCCATTGATCGGCCCGAAGCCCGCCGATATGCTCTCGGCGGCTACAACGTTAACAGCGGCGCAGGGTTTCAGACGTTGCGGCGCACTGTTTCAAAAGACGAGAGCGATGGCAACGAAAGAGCGTACCTATAGCGATGCAGAGGTCGAGGAGCGTCTCAAGAAAGAGCTTCCTCATTGGTATCTGGAAGACGGCTGGATCCGCCGCAAGTACAAAACCAACAGCTGGAAGGGGACTTTGATGGTGATCAACACCGTCGGTCACCTGTCCGAGGTGGCTTGGCATCATCCGGACATTACGGCCTCTTACGCCTGGGTCGAGGTGAGACTCCAGAACCATGCGGCCAAGGGAATCACCGACAAGGATTTCGAGCTGGCTAAGAAAATCGAAGATGTCGTGCACTGGCAGCCCGGTGCCGAAGAGGGCGCTCTCGAGGGAACGCCGGAGGACGACATGCGGTTTTCCTACATCAAGTACGATAAAGACTAAGGCGCGGAGCCCGCGGTCAGTTTTGTCTCCGATCGGGAGCGGCCGCGCTTGCGCCCGAGAGGCCACCTCGTTATCTGTGGTAATAGTTCAAGAAGAAGACGTCGGGGAGGACTACGAGTTTGGACAGCGCGCTCCAACGTGCAGCGAATTTGCTCGCGCACGCACGTCTTCCGGTTTTTGGTGGTCTCTATACCGATGTGAATGGCGCGACGGCGGCGTTGGCCTTGGCGCAGAAGCTCGGCGGCGTGATCGATCATGCGGCGAGCGACGGCACCTGTCGCGCCGCGCGTGTTATGCGCGAGACAGGTTCGACGCCCGCGAGCTTCGGCGAAGTGCGCAATCGTGCCGATACGGTCGTTCTCATCGGCGATCATCCGCGCGAGCGTGACGCTGAGCTGTTGCAGAAGCTTTTCCCCGGCGAAACCTTGCCGCGTCCAGGCGATAACAAGCGCGAGCTTATTGTCGTCGGTGCGAATAAGGGCAAAGCGCTGCCTGGCGTTCGTACGAGCGCGATCGGCGGCAAGAACACGCTGCCCGAGTTGTTGGCTCTGCTGGCCGCCGCCACCCGGGAGATGCCGTTCGAGACTCGTGATGCCGCTCTCGGTAAAAAGGTCCTCTCAGCGGGTAAGAGATTAAGAGAGTCCGCCTTCGCCGTCTTCGTCTACGACCCGGCGGAGCTTGAAGAACCGGTGCTGCACACCGTGCTCGAAACGGTTCGTTACTTGGTCAAGACGACCCGCGCGGCAACGCTGTCGCTATCAGCGCCCGGCAATGGCGAAGGTGTGAATCTCTGTTCGATCTGGACCTGCGGTTTGCCCGTGCGGACGAGCTTCGCAAGCGATGCTCCTGAGAACAATACATGGGCCTTCGAGACGGAGCGCCTTCTGAAAAGCGGCGAAGCCGACGCTCTTGTTTGGATTGATGCCTTGGATGGTGCCGAAGCTCCGCCGCCGACCCGCGCCTTTCGCGGCATTCCCTCCGTTGTGCTGTCGGCTAAGCCTGTGAAGGCGGGACGCGATGATGTGGTCATCGAGGTTGGAGCCGCCGTCGCCGACCACGATGCGGAAGTCTACCTGCCGCCCATTTCGGGCATCGGCGCGGTGAAGGCGACGTCCGCAGATCCGAGCAAACCGACCGTCGCGGATGTGTTGGGTAAGATCGACGCGCTGATCGACGAAAAGGGAGCCGCTTAATGCTCATTCAGCTTAAGGGCGGCCGCGTCATTGATCCTGCGCACGATCGCGATGCGGTGGGCGATGTCTACCTGGAGAACGGCCGTATCGTCGAGAAGCCAGACGGCCGTGAGCCAGACGAGGTCCATGACGTCTCTGGCAAGATCGTCATGGCAGGCGCGATCGACGTGCACTCGCATATCGCCGGTACGAACGTGACGCTGGGCCGGCAGCTAATGCCTGAGCTACCGCTCATTGCCGCGGCCGAAGGTCAGCCCATCCTGCCATCGACTGCACAATGGGGCGCTTACGCGACCGGCATTCGCTACGCGGAGATGGGCTACACCACAGTCATCGAGCCTGCGATGATCCCGACGCATGCCATTCAGGCCCACAAGGAAATGGCGTCGATCCCGATCATCGATGTTGCCGGCCTCGTGGTGCTTGGCAATGACGACTACACGCTTAACCTGCTTCGCAAGGGCAAAGTAAAGAGCGATGAGCTGAAAGACTATGTCGCCTGGACGCTGGCGCACTCGAAAGCGCTTGGTCTCAAGGTGATCAATGCAGGCGGATCCGAAGCCTTTAAGTTCAACGCGCGCACCTTCGATCTGGATGAAGAGGTGCCGGAATACGGTGTCACCTCGCGCGGGATTGTCGAAGCCATGCAGCAAGTGGTGGCCGATCTTGGCGTGCCCCATCCGCCCCATGTCCACACCAACAATCTCGGTATTGCCGGCAATGTCGAAACGGCAGTCGCGACGCTAGAAGCGACACAAGGTCATCCGATTCACTTGGCGCATATCCAATTCTATGGATACGGCAACGAAGGCGATAAAGGCTTCTCGTCCGGCGCACCGGCGCTCATGGAAGCAATCAACAAACACAAGAATGCGACCGTCGATGTCGGCCAGGTCCTCTTTGGGCAGACGGTTACCATCTCTGGCGACGTGCTGCGCCAGTTCGACGGACGCCGCGCCGCCAACCCGAAAAAGTGGGTGATCAATCAAGCCGAAGGTAATGGCACCGGCGTTGTGCCGTACAATTACAAGAAGAAGAGCTTCGTCAACGCGCTGCAATGGGCCATCGGGCTTGAGATCTTTTTGCTTGCGGAGGACCTCTGGCGGGTCCTGTTCTCGACGGA
This sequence comes from Pseudomonadota bacterium, assembly GCA_039177935.1. GTDB lineage: Bacteria > Pseudomonadota > Alphaproteobacteria > Rhizobiales > Methyloligellaceae > Methyloceanibacter. The sequence goes on from JBCDFN010000002.1 coordinate 116,319, forward strand.
CCATCCCAACGGCGCACTCTTCACGCGCTATCCAGAGATCTTCCACCTCTTGATGGACCGCAACGAGCGGGCGCGCTGGTTCGATTCCTTGCCCGAGGCCTCGCGGCAGGTGTCGGGGCTTGCGGGCATTTCGCGCGAACTGACACTGTCGGAACTGGCGATCATCACGCGTGCCGCGCCAGCAAAGGTGCTGGGCATGACCGATCGCGGTCACCTGGCCCCCGGTGCAGTCGCCGACGTGGCTGTTTACACCGAACAGAAGAACAAGACGAAGATGTTCGCGGCCGCCGACCTCGTGTTCAAATCAGGCAAGGTCGTTGTGCGAAAGGGGAACATCGTTGATGTCAGCTGGGGCCGCTGCTTCCATGTTGACCCAGGCTTCGACCAGCAGATCGAGAAGCGCGTGCACTCCTTCTACGACACATACTATGGCGCCGACCCAAGATGGTTCGGTGTGACCGAAACCGTTTCCGATCGTCCCGATCGGTTCGCGACCATTCGTTGTGCGAGCTGACATGCCAGAGAAGAAAGTCAAAGGCGTCACCATTGTCGAGACGTTCGCGGAAGCCTTTCCCATGGTGGGCACGCGCGTCATCATCACAGCGCCGACCGCCGAGTGGGCCATGATTTCGGCGCGCACCATGACGGGCTTTGCCACGTCGGTGATTGCTTGTGGTGCGGAAGGCGGGATCGAACGCACTCTGTCGAAGTCCGAGACGCCCGACGGACGTCCCGGCGTTGCCGTGCTTCTTTTCACCATGGACGTGAACATGCTGCAGACGCAGCTGCGCAACCGGGTAGGGCAATGCGTGCTTACGAGCCCGGGTTCAGCTTGCTATGCGGGGCTAGAGGGCGAAAAGAAGCTGAAGCTCGGCGCGTCCTTGCGTTTCTTTGGCGACGGGTGGCAGATGTCGAAAGTCATCGGCGGCCGCCGCTATTGGCGGATACCCGTTATGGGCGGCGAGTTTGTCTGTGAGGACAAGACAGGCCTGACGACCAAAGCAGTTGGCGGCGGCAATCTCCTCGTTGTTGGCAAGTCTCATAAGGCCGTTCTTGATGCGTGCACGCGCGCGGTCAAGGCTATGGCCGACCTTCCCGACGTCATCACGCCGTTCCCGGGCGGCATTGTGCGCTCGGGGTCAAAAGTCGGCTCGAGATACGCGGGCCAAATCGCTTCGACCAATCATGCCTATGCGCCGGGCCTGAAATGGCATCAGGACTCAGAACTTCCGCCCACGACCGAAGCCGTTCTGGAAATCGTGATCGACGGATTGACAGCGGACGCCATCCACGACGCGATGCATTCGGGCATTCACGCGATCGCCAAGGGCGGGTCTCGCGACGGCATTACCCACATCACGGCGGGCAATTACGGCGGTAACCTCGGGCCCCATCACTTCCACCTTAAGGAGATTGTCGGGTGAGCGCGCTTAGTTTCGAGCTCAGAGACCGGCCCGAGCAGCGGCTCGACCTGTCGTCATTGGTTCCAAGCCGTCTCAACGGTCTGAACCGCAAGCAGATCGAGTCCCTGTCGGTGGCGACCACGCGCGCGGCGCTGACGGTCGGCGATGCCTTCAAGGTGAAAGGCAAGAACGTCGAGCAACTGCATTTCGTCGGAACGGACGATCGCTGCGACAAAATCGGTGCGAAGCTCAGCGGGGGCGAAATCACCGTGGACGGCGATGCAGGCATGTTGCTCGGCGCACAGATGAAAAGCGGCAAGATCTCCGTCGATGGCAGCGCGGGCGTGTCGGTCGGTGCGAGCATGTTGGCTGGTGAGATCCGCGTGCGGCGCGACGTCGGAGACCAGGCAGGCGGCGTTGCCTTTGGCGAGACCTTCGGGATGAAGGGCGGCTTTATTTCCATCGGCGGTGACGCCGGCGCGCTTGTGGGCGAGCGTCTGCGCCGCGGGCTCATCGTTGTAGGCGGCAAGGCTGGCGACTATGCTGGCGGGCGCATGATCGCCGGCACGATATTGCTCCGGGGCGGCGCTGGACGCCACGCCGGTTATGGCAACCGCCGCGGCAGTCTGATCTTTGGCGACAAGCCGCGTCATCTTATGCCGACCTATGTCGATAGCGGCGTCATGGAGTTCGACTTCTTGCGCCTCCTTGAGACTTGGCTCCGTGAACAAGGCATGCGCATCCGACTTGGCGGCCGCGCCCGCCGGCTCATGGGCGACATGGCCGTCCTCGGCAAAGGTGAAATGCTGATCCTTGAATAGGGCGGACGGAAGCCGTCCGGCACTTGACGCCTAATGGACGCTTCCCCTTTATGCTGGGTGTTTAAGCAAGCCCGCTTCGATTATTTCCCATGACGTCTTCACCTTTTGTCCTTCTCGACGATAGCCTCACCTCCGATGAGCGCAGCCTGCTCTTCGAGCAGGCGGAAGAAATCGTTTGTGTCGAAAAGCCAGAAGACGTCGAAACGGGATTGCGGCGCATTTCCGATGGCCTGGCGCGCGGCCTGTATGCCGCGGGCTACTTCGCCTACGAGCTCGGCTACTGCCTTGAGCCCAAACTGGCCGAATTGCTCCCCGCCAATCGCACCGTGCCGCTTTTCTGGGTCGGACTGTACAGCCAGGCTCAGCCCTTGGGAGACGAACAGGTCCGGCACTGGCTCGACGAACGGGGCGGGGCAGGCCATGCCAAGGTGACGAATCTGGAGCTGTCCTGGAGCCGAGAAGAGTATGGGCGCGCCTTCAAAACCGTCCAAGACTACATCGCCGCTGGTGACGTCTACCAAATCAATCTCACGCAGAAATACCTGTTCGATTTCGAAGGCGATCCCATTGCGCTCTACGGGGCCTTGCGTCGACGGCAACGCGTTGCCTATGGCGCCCTGATCGAAACGCCGGATCTCGCTGTGCTGTCGCTCTCGCCCGAGCTGTTCTTTCGGCGTGAGGACCAGCAGCTCTCAACACGCCCCATGAAGGGGACGGCGCCGAGGGGTCGGACCCCGCGCGAGGATTCGCGGCTTAAGACCTGGCTCGCCATGGACGAAAAGCAGCGGGCGGAAAACCTGATGATTGTTGACCTGCTGCGCAACGACCTGGCCCGGGTCTCGCGGACCGGGTCCGTGGAGGTGACGGACCTCTTTACCGTGGAGACGTACCGGACAGTTCATCAGATGACGTCGGGGATCACATCCGAGCTACGTTCCGACATGGAGCTGGCCGACATGTTGCGGGCACTGTTTCCATGCGGCTCGATCACCGGCGCGCCAAAAGTCCGCGCGATGGAGATCATCCGGGAGGTCGAGAATGAAGCGCGCGGGATCTATACCGGCGCCATCGGCACGATCGCGCCGTCCGGCGAATGCCAGTTTAACGTTGCAATCCGCACGGCGGTTCTGTCAGGCGCGCGCGGTGAGATGGGGATCGGCGGCGGTATCGTTGCCGATTCGAAGGAAGACTCCGAGTACGCGGAGTGCCTCCTCAAGGCGCAATTCCTGACCGAATCTGGCGGCCCGTTTGAGTTGATCGAAACGCTGCGTTGGCAGAGCGAACGCGGCTATCACCTGCTGGAACGGCATCTTCTTCGGCTCCAGGCTTCGGCCGCGCATTTCGGCTACCCGTATGATCGCGAGGCTGTAGTTGCGGCGCTGGAGGCGGAAGCAGCCGGAATCACGTGCCCGGTCGCCATGGTGCGGTTGCTATTATTCGAAGATGGAATGGTGCAGACCAGCTCGCGTGCCATCGAACTTCCGACAAAAGACACGGTGTGGCGTTACGTCATCTCGGATCTGCGGCTCGATGAGACCGACCCGTTTTTCTACCACAAGACGACGCGCCGTCAGTTCTATGATCGGGAGATGGAGCGGCAGAAGGACCTTACGGGGTGCGACGAGGTCCTTTTCCTCAATATGCGCGGAGAGCTGACGGAAGGTACGCGGACGAACTTGTTCATCGAGAGGGACGGGCGCTTGTTCACGCCTGCACTACGATGCGGTTTGCTGCCAGGCACGTTGAGAGAAGAACTGCTCGACCTTCCGAGAGCGGCGGCAAGCGAGGCCGTTCTCACAGAAGCAGACCTCAAGGATGCAGATCGAATCTACTTGGGCAACTCGGTTCGCGGGCTCGTCCGGGCCGAACGCTTGACCGACGGCGCAAGTGCCACCGCCGAGCGCTCGGACTGAGCCCAAAAGGAGAATGCCCAGATCCGAAGGCCTGGGCATTTTCGCGGTGTGCGCTCTGCGACGAAGTCCCCTTCGCAGGCGAATAGCAAGATTGGCAGACTAGGACGCTTGGCTTCCAGTCGTCTTCGATGTCTGGTCGCTCGCTTGGTCTTTCGCCTTTTCGGCCTGAACCTTCTCGGCGGCCTTGCCGAAAGACGCGGCGATCTCGGACCAAGCGCGTAAGAAGCCTTGCCCCACTTCCTGGGCGCCCTGGCGCAGCGGCTCAGAGCGCGTCCACATCTCAAGGGCCTTATCCTTGGCCATTTCAGCAGACTTCTTGCCTTGCTCCGATAGCGAGGACTGGGTCTGCTCGGCTTGATCGACGGCAAGCTTCTGCAGCTCTTCCATCTGGGATGCCGTCGTATTCCGATAGGCATTTGCGCGGCTCAGAACGTCTTGGAATCGCAGCTCCATATTGCCGAGAACTGTTTCGCCGAGCGCCCCCGCGTGGTCGCGGAGCGATTTAACCTGTTCTCCGAGCGTTTCCAGCTCGCGTTGCAGGTCTTCCCATTCTTTGTTTGCCTGCACCGTCATTTCGGCATCGGTTTTCGTCGTATTGTCTGACGTGTTTGCTTGGTCGTTCATGTTGGTCTTCTCAGTCTCTTGGAGATCATTGGTCATGGGGGGTCTCTTGAGGCTTGGACGAAGAATCAGATTTCGGACTGGTCGTAGCGCATTCAAGTGACGTTAGGACAATTCCCTGCAATTCATTGTCCTGGATGGTTGACTTGGCCTGAACAGCAAGACTTGGCCTTAACAGCAAGACGCATCTGCGTTTGCGGTGCAGTCTAGGACGTCCTAAACCGGTTCATCGGCCTCCAGGGTGTTTCGTGTAAGCACTACACATTTGGTTTGTGGGGCCAGACATCAAGGGGGCGTGGTTGATTTCGTGGATGCCTGTTCAATCTAGCCATGAAAGGCTCTAGCTTGCTGCCAAGCGACGGCGCGGCCATGGGCCGACTGATGCTGCCAGGGGGTAGGCGCTTCACCAGAAGGAGCGTCCAGTCACGCCAGGGACCTGATGCTAGAACAGATACTCAGTGCGCTGTTGCCAGCGATCATCACCATCATGCTTGGCTATTTCGCCGCCTGGCACCACGATTTCTCGCAAGACGAAGTCCCGACGTTCAACCGAATGGTGCTGACCTACGCGCTGCCGCTCGCGCTGTTCGTGGGCGTGTTCAGCGCCGGACGCGAAGAGCTACTGGCTGACGTTCCGTTGGTCATCTTTCTATTTTTGGCGGTCGTTGGCACCTACGTATTGGTCTTACTGATCGCCATCTTCATCTTCCATCATCCGCCTGGCTTGAGCGCGCTTCGCGCTCTGATGGCGTCGGGGCCCAGCACGGCGTTCGTTGGGGTTCCCGTCTTAGGCGCCCTATATGGGGCCACGGCAAACATCCCAATTGCCGTTGGCGGCATCATCATTTCGATCTTTCTGGTTCCCGCCACCCTTATTTTGCTCGGATTGGACGCCGCTCGAGACGCGCAGCTTACTTCCGGCCCAAGGAGCGAAAAGGACGCGCCGCCACAGGTCGACATTCCAGGGACAATCTTGAAGTCCCTTAAGCAGCCGGTGGTCTGGTTGCCTGCTACTGGGTTCATTCTCGTGCTCTTGAACGTGGATCTGCCAAACGTCGTCGATCACTCGCTATCACTGCTCGGCCACTCCGCGTCTGGAGTGGCCCTTTTCGCATCGGGGATAATCCTTGCTGGTTACAGCATCACCTTGAGCGTTCCGGTATTTAGCCTCGTGTTCATCAAGAATGTCGTGCAGCCGGGAATCGTTTGTCTTGGGATGCTGGCGCTGGGCTACCAAGATCCGATTCTTGGCCAAACCGTCGTCACCACCGCCTTGCCGGCGGTGGCACTCGTCGTGATGCTGGCGGTTCAGTACCGGACGGCGATCCCGGAGGCCGCATCGGCGCTGCTCATCAGCACGTTCGGCTCGCTGATAACAATGAGCCTATTCATCTGGTTGGTTGGCTAGGGTCCCGCAAGAAACGAACCGGCAGACCTACGCGCCTCGAGATGCGGCGGCGGTCGCCGCGCCGATCAAGTCAGCCGGACTATCCTCGCCTTCGTCGAGATTCAGTCTTTCAGCAATCCGGCGGCGGGCGCGATTGACACGGCTCTTGATCGTACCCACCGCGCAGTCTGAGATCTCCGCAGCTTCCTCATAAGAGAAACCCGCGGCGCCAACCAGCACAAGCGCTTCGCGTTGATCGTCGGGTAGTTCAGAGAGGGCTTCTTGAAAATCGCGCATATCCATATGGCCGTGCTGCTCGGGGCTAGAGGAGAGCTTGGCGGCATAGGCGCCATCTACATCTTCTACCTCGCGCTTTTTCTTGCGGCGTTCGGAGAAATAGGTGTTGCGGAGGATCGTGAAGAGCCAGGCCTTGAGATTCGTTCCCTCTTGAAACGAACCGAGATTGTTCCAAGCCTTGTACAGCGTTTCCTGAACCAGATCGTCGGCTCGCTCGCGGTCGCCGCAGAGCGATACCGCGAAGGCCCGAAGGTTACCGATTTGGGCAACGAGCTCGTCCTTCAGTCCCGGTGAAACCGTCTCTGGCAAGTCAGCTCTCTCCGCTGTCGTCGAGATCCTTGAGAAGCCTCAGAAGATGCTCGGGAACCGGTTCCTGTGCGACAGAGTCGAAAACAGCTCGAACCTGCCGGCCGATATGGGCTTGGAGGGCGGGTGACATACTTGCATCCGGCTGGGCCGTGGGCTCGACGATCTCATCGTCTGGCCGCCGGGTGCTCTTACTGGCGTCGACAGCCATGCGCCTTTGAGCCTTGTCCTTATCGTCTTCGGTCACAACGGTTCCTTATCGGTACGATCAGCTTGCCGATTGTAACCGATAACCGCTGCATATCTGCACCGGAAAAACCCGCAATCCTTCAATCGGTTCCAGGTCCAAGGAGATTTTGCCAAAGTTTCGTGGCAGCTTTCGGCCTGTGAGCGAACCTGCGCATTGTTTCTTTCGCCCCCGTGTGTGAGACAATGGGCGGTCGATTGACCAGTATTCCACGCTCTTGGGGGAGCACCGTTCCATGCAGCTGTCTCAGACCATTGCGCCGCATCTGCCCTTGCTTCGCCGATTTGCGCGTGCCCTTGCTGGCTCGCAGAGCGCGGGCGACGCCTATGTCGCGGCGACATTGCAGGTCTTGGCCGAGGATCCGAGCCTTTTCGACAGCAGTATCGACCCCCGCGTCGCGCTCTATCGCACCTTTGTCAGCATGTGGAACTCCGTCGGCCTCAACCTGAAAACCGAGGTTTTCGAACGTGGGGACAGCCCTGTCGACCGGCAACTGGAGCAGATCACGCCACTGGCCCGTCAGGCCTTCGTGCTCTGCTCGGTGGAGGGCTTCTCCACGGATGAGACGGCCGATATTCTCAACACCACGCCGAGCAACGTTCACGCGCTGCTCGATGACGCGGGGCGGGAGATTGCCGCGCAAGTCGCGACCGATGTCCTCATTATCGAGGACGAACCAATGATCGCGATGGATCTTGAAGCGATTGTGGAAGGACTAGGGCACCAAGTCGCAGGCGTCGCTCGGACCCACGCCGAGGCGGTGGAGGCGGCGACAAGCAAGACCCCGGGGTTGGTTCTCGCCGATATTCAGCTCGCGGACGGTAGTTCGGGGCTCGATGCTGTCAATGAGATGCTGGGCTCGTTCGAAGTGCCCGTGATTTTTATCACGGCCTATCCAGACCGGTTGCTGACCGGCGAACGCCCCGAACCGGCGTTCTTGATCACGAAGCCGTATCAGCCCGATACGGTCAAAGCGATCGTCTCGCAGGCACTGTTTTTTGAGCAGCATGCAAAGCGAAAGAGCTGATCATAGTGTTCGGGCAACGGCTCCTCACGCCGCTATGCCTTATCGAAGAATATGAGCAGCAGCAGCATGAGAATGATCACGCCAACCAAACCCGAGGGAAACAGACCCCAGGCTCGGCTATAGGGCCAAGCTGGCAGCACGGCTAGAAACACCGCAACCAGGATGATCAGCAGAATTGTTGTGCCCATTATGCGTCTCTGAGGGTGGTACGTCGTGAGGACCTTGGAAATCGGGCCGACCATAGACTATTCTCCGCGACGCGCTAGGTTTCCGCGTGCCACCATTCTCCTGCGGGCTGGCGAAACTCTTTGGCAATCCCCACGTTCTGGTAAGGGATATGCCGGTCGAGAAGCGGGAGGGACTCGACGTGATCAATCCAAATCCTATCCTTGTCGTAGAGGACGAGTTCCTTATCGCGCTCGACATTGTCGCAGCGCTGGAAAGCGCGGGGCTTGCGGTGGTGGGTCCTGCAAGCACGGTCAGCGATGCGCTGACGGCCATCCAGAGCGGTCCTTTGCGCGGTGCGTTGCTCGACGCGCATTTGGGTGGGGAATCCGCGAGCCGAATAGCCGATGTCCTGACCACGCGCGGATTGCCCTTTGCCTTCGTCAGTGGTTATGGCCGCGAGAGTCTGCCGCAAGCGCACAGCACCGCCCCGCTTGTGAGGAAGCCATTCACCGACCAAGAGATCCTCGCCGCGGTCGCCGGATTTTGAGGGCGGCGCCGTGCAACAATTCGGCTGTTGGGGCGTTTGGCGTAAGCGTGAGAACATATAGGGCTTGGCTTGGACGAACGGCAGCTGGGGACAGTGATGCTGCTGACTTGGGCAATCATCTTTGCGGTTGTGGCGCTGATAGCCGGCGTATTTGGCTACGGTGGAGCTGCTTCGGCTGCGGCGGGCGTCGCTCGAGTTCTTTTCTTCATCTTCCTACTCGTTTTTTTCGTTACGCTTATCGCCGCGCTCGTTTAGCCGCGAACAGCCAGCGGGCCGCGCTGTGAACGGCGGTCTCGCCCTGAAGGCACACATGACCGTGGCGGCTGGTTCGGTCTTGGCTGTCGTCGGCATTCTCATTGCCCTCGGGCTCTTGATCTATGCGTATCGAGTTCGCAAAGCGGACCGGGCGCGCGACGCGACCAGGCGTCGACTTGAAGAGGACCTCGAGCGGCGGACGAAAGAGCTAGCCGAGGCAGAGCGCCATTTTGATGCCGAGCGCTCTGCCCGGGAGCAGCAACTGCGCCTCTTGCTTCGCGAACTAACGCACAGATCCAAAAACCTCCTGGCGGTGATTCAAGCGATTGCCCGACAAACGGCGAGACAAACGGCCTCTGTCGACGAGTTTTTGAATCGTTTTGGCGCGCGGCTCCACGGGATCGGCATATCCCATGATCTTCTGGTCGCCGACGATTGGCAGGGCGCTTCGTTACGCATGCTAGCAGAGCAACAACTGGAGACGCATCTGGAAAGCCCGGGCAAGCAAGTCACAATTGAGGGTGAGGATGTCGTGCTAAGACCTGAGGCCGTACACAATCTGGGTATGGCGCTTCACGAATTGACCGCGAACGCCGAGAAGTACGGAGCCCTTTCGCGGCCGGAAGGGGCGGTGCACGTGAACTGGCGGGTCTGCGAGGATGAGAAAATGCTCACGCTCACTTGGGAAGAGCGGGGCGGTCCGGCGGTGGCGGAGCCGTCCAGGTCTGGATTCGGGCGCACCATGCTCGAGAACATCGTGAGTCAGGCCCTGTCAGGCAAAGTGGCGCTGACATTTCCGGCTGAGGGCGTTCGCTGCGAAATTGCGATTCCAGCCTCACACATCACCTCTCGAGGCTAGGGAGTGTCTGGAATTGCGCGAATATGGGGCTTTTCTCGATAAAGCTCTCGTGAACGCCTGTGTGCCGAAGTTGAATTGAAGCTCGGCCAACAATCCATAGATTTAAGTCACATCCATTGGCGTCGACAATAAAGCGCGCCGCCGATCAGGAAGGAGACATTATGGTTTCGCGACGGCAGATTCTTCTCGGCACAGCAGGCGTTGCCGCGGCCGCAGCTGGCGGCACAATGCTCCTGCGTGGACAGGCGTCGACGGCTACCCCAGCCGAGGCTCAGTTCGAGGTCACGAAAACCTCTGACGAGTGGCGAAAAATCCTCACGCCGCAGCAATATGCGGTGTTGCGCGACCACGACACGGAAGCGCGTTGGACCAGCCCGCTAAACCAAGAAAAGCGCAAAGGCACCTATGCTTGCGTTGGTTGCGACCTGCCGCTGTTCAAGTCCGAGACGAAGTTCGAGTCTGGCACGGGCTGGCCGAGCTTTTATGCGCCGATCGAAGGCAATATCGGTATGCAGAAGGATTACAGCTGGGGCATGTCCCGCGATGAGGTGCATTGCAAGCGCTGTGGCGGACATCTTGGCCATGTCTTCAATGACGGGCCGAAACCCACAGGCTTGCGCTACTGCATCAACGGCGTGTCGCTCAAGTTCCTCCCGGCATAGACCCCCTTAATCCTCCCCAAGCCACTGCGGCGCGGCCTCATGGGAAGGCGCGCCGATTCTTTTTGTGGATTGAACTGCAAAAGCCGGAACCAAGCGCAGGGTTGCACGTTGTCAAACCGTGGCGGGGTCAGTAGTGCGTACCCCGCTCGCCGTACGGGTATACGGGGGTGAGGGAGTCGGGCACGGCTCCCCCGCTCGTCCCGCAGCCCGAAGCGTCCGGCCGACGCATCGCCGTCCCGCCACGCCCCATTCTCAGGTTTGCCGCTTTGAACCCGCCGCATTCCCATGCGACGGTTTGTGCCGTTCTCAAACCGCGTACGCCGTAGTGGCAAGCGGTTTGAGAGTCTAAACTCCTATGAATGCGCACGGTCGACTTGGCCAATTGGAGCAACATGGCTTAGCTTGGCTTGACCGCGCCAGAAAAGTAGGATCGGCGCATGAGATCAATAAGGTCTGCAATGGAACGCGAACGTCGTGGGCGCCAGCCTATGCGGCGCTCCTCTTGGCTTGTTCTATGTCTGCCGTTGTTTCTCGCAGGGTGCGACGATGGCAGTTCGACGGCGGCAGAGGCGTCGAAACAGAAAGTCGAGGTCGCAACGGCCACGTCGGCGGAGATCCCGCTCGTCCAAGAGTTTGTCGGGCAGACAGCGGCGGTCAAACTCGTCGATGTCCGTGCCAAGGTTCAGGGCTACCTGACGGAGCGCCCCTTTGTGGAGGGCGCTGACGTCACGAAGGGGGATGTTCTCTTCGTCATCGACCAGCGACCGTTTCAAGCCTCCGTCGACCAAAATAAAGCCGACCTGGAGCAGAACCAGGGGCGTTTGGATTTCGCGCAAGAACAGCTTAAGCGGTACGAGACCCTGAAAGACGAGGGGACGGCCTCCGTCCAAAAGTTCGAATCCACCCGTGCCGAAGCGATCGAAGCGGCCGGCCAATTGGCGGCGAGCCAAGCGGCGCTCCAGAACGCCCAGCTCGATCTGGATTACGCGACCATAAAGGCGCCGATCGACGGACGGGTGAGCAATACGCTTGTCAACGTCGGCAATCTTGTGAGTGCGGAAAACACGCTGTTGACGACACTCGTCCAGCTCGATCCGATTTACGTCTATTTCAGCCCAAGCGACCAAGCCTACCAAAAGATGGTGCCGTTTCAGGAGAAGGGGCCATTGAACGTCTCGATGGTTCTATCATCGGGCAAGGTCTTTCCCCATCAAGGCAAGATCGACTTTGTCGACAACCAGGTGGATCCAAACACGGGAACGCTCAAGATGCGGGCGGTGATTCCCAATCCGGACAAGACCCAACGGCCAGGCCAGTTTGTGACGGCCAAAGTCACGCTCGCGGATCAGCACAAGGTTGTGCTCATTCCGGCGAAGTCCGTAGCTCAGGACGAGGGCGGGCACTACGTCTACACCGTCGATAAGAACGAAAAGGTGTACCGTCAGAGCATCACGATCGGGCCCGAGTATAAGGCGAGCTATGTTGTCGAACAGGGCTTAAAGCCTGGCGATCGGGTTGTCGCGACGGGCCTACAGAAGGTCAAAGCGGGCGCGCAAGTCGAGGTGGTCACGGCGGACGCCGATAAGACAGACGCCAACAAAGCGGACTCCAGCAAGCCCGATGCATCCGGCGCTAAAGCCAGCAAGCCCAGCACGGGCGACAAAGAAGCGGCGCCTGCGGACACGAACGCTCAGCAAGGCTAGCCGGTCTTCGCCTTCTGCTCGGAGGCTGAACCATCTGAAGGCGCCGCATGCCGCGAGCGGAAGCGTTCGATCAGAACGTAGAACACCGGAACCACGAACAAGCTCAAAATTGTTGCGGCGAACATGCCCCCAAACACAGCGGTACCGAGTGATTGGCGCGCGCTTGAGCCCGCGCCGGTGCTGAACACCAAGGGTGTCACGCCGAGAATAAAGGCGAAGGCGGTCATCAGGATCGGGCGAAGTCGGATGCGCGCAGCTTCCGTCGCAGCGTCCTCGATGGACAACCCTTCGTCGCGCCTGCGCCGCGCAAACTCCACGATAAGAATAGCGTTCTTGCTCGCCAAGCCGATGAGCATGATCAGCCCGATCTGACAGTAGAGATCGTTGCTTAGTCCACGCAACGCCTGCGCGCCTAATGCACCTAGCATCGCAAGTGGCACCGCCAATATCACAATAAAGGGCATCGACCAGCTCTCGTACTGAGCGGCCAGGCAGAGAAACACCATGACGAGGGCGAGTGCGAAGATGTAAGGGAGGACATTGCCAGCCTGAATTTCCTGATAGGCGGTGCCAGTCCACTCATAGCCCATGGTGCTTGGCAGAACCTGTGCCGCGACCTCCTCCATGGCCTGGATCGCTTGATTGGAGCTGTAGCCTGGGGCTGCAGACCCGTTGATCGCCGCCGATCTGAAGAGGTTGTAGTGGCTAATGTTCCGGGCACTGACCTCCGCGTTCAGGGTCACGAAACCATCTAACGGAATCATCTCGCCCTTGATGTTTCTCACATAGATTTTCGAGATATCGGTGGTCAGCGCGCGCGCGTCTTTTTCCGCCTGCAAGTAGACACGATAGACACGGCCGAATTTGTTGAAGTCGTTCACGTAGTAGCCGCCGAGATAGATTTGCAGTGCCGTGAACACTTGATTGAGCGAGACGCCTTCGCTGAGGACCTTGTTCCGGTCAACATCGATGCGATAGCCAGGGGTTTGCGCGGAAAACGTTGTGAACAACCCTTGGAGTTCAGGGCGCTTGGAGGCTTCCGCAATAAAGGTCTTCGTCATGCTCTCAAGATCAGTCAGCGAACCCCCACTGAAATCTTGCAACTCAAACTGAAATCCGCCCGTAGCACTGAGACCGGGGATAGCAGGGGGGTTGACTGCGTCGACCTCCGCGGCCGGGAACTTAGCGAACTTTGCGTTCAACGTTGGCAGGATGTGCGTCAAGAGCTGCTCGTTCGCGGCTTTGCGATCCGACCAAGGTTTGAGAATGGCGAACATCGACGCCGCGTTTGGTTGAGAATTTAGATTGAGGAAGCTAAAGCCGGCGAAGGTAATCACGTTTGCCACGCCCTGAGTCTCCATCAGCGTTTTCTCGACTTGGCTCACGACCTCCTGGGTACGTTCAAGCGAGGTCCCTTCTGGCGTTTGCATCAGGACGATGAAGTAGCCCTGATCCTCCGGCGGGATAAAGCCTGTCGGAACCGTCTTGAAGAGATAAAGGGTTCCCATCAGTGCCAAGACAAAGAATCCGATTACGAGCACCCAGCGTCGTATCAGGACGCCGACCAACCGCTCATAGCCCTCATTCAGTCGTGCGAAGCCTTTGTCGAACCATGCGAACAGCGGGTGTTTCTTCTTGCCTTCGTTCTTCAACAGGACCGCACACAGCGCCGGACTCAGTGTCAGCGAGTTGAAGGCGGAGATCCCCACCGCAAATGCAATTGTGAGTGCAAACTGCTTGTATAGCCCGCCCGTAAGACCTGGCGTGAAGGCGACGGGGACGAAGACCGCCATAAGGACGAGCGACGTGGCGATAATGGGTCCTGTGACTTGCTTCATCGCCTCGTTCGCGGCCTCGTGAACCTCGATCGCCTTGCTCTGCAGGTTTCGCGTCACGTTCTCAACCACGACGATTGCATCGTCGACCACGAGGCCTACTGCCAGCACCATCCCGAATAGGGTGAGCGTGTTGATCGAAAATCCGACTGCAAGGAGCGCCGCGAGCGTTCCGATTAAGCAGACCGGGATCGTGATCACGGGTATCAGCGTGGCACGCAAGCCATGCAGGAACATAAAGATCACGAACACGACAAGCACGATCGCGAAACCGAGCGTTGTCAAAACCTCTTCAATCGACGCTCGGATGAACCGCGTGGTGTCGTAGACGACTTCGTATTCTAGGCCTTCGGGGAACCGTTCTGAGAGCTGAGCAAGTTGCGTCTTGACCTGATCCGCGATTTTTATGGCATTCGCCCCTGGAAGCTGGAAGAGCCCAAAGGGCAGGGCCGCTTGACCGCTGACATTGGCTGTTTCGTCGTAGAGTTCGGCGCCGAGCTCCACGCGGCCGATATCCTTGATCCGTACAATTCTTCCATCGGTTTCGGCGCGAACGATAATGTTCTCGAACTCCTCAACCGTTTGGAGGCGGCCAAGCGTTGAGAGCGTAAATTGAAACACCTGACCTTGCGGCGCCGGTTGTTGCCCGAGCGCACCGGCTGCCACGACTTGGTTTTGGTCCGAAACGGCGGTCTCGACGTCCTCGGCTGTGACGCCGAGGCTCGCCATCTTCTGGGGATTGAGCCAAATCCGCATTGCGAATGTGCGCTCCCCAAACATCTTCGTCTGCCCAACGCCGGGAATACGCTTCATCACATCGAGAATGTGGATCGTGATGTAGTTGCTAATGAAGAGCGTGTCGTAGCGGCCGTCGGGCGAATAGAGATTGGGGACAATCGTAATGTCGCTTGACTGCTTTGTGACCGTAACGCCGGCTTGGACGACTTCGTCAGGCAGTTGCGATGAGGCGATTTCGACGTTGTTCTGAACGTCGACGGCCGCGATATCGAGATTGTAGCCGGTCTCAAACGTCACGGTGATGTTTGACGTGCCGTCGTCGGCGCTCACCGAGGACATGTAAACCATGCCTTCGACGCCGTTGATCTGCTCCTCCAAGGGCGTTGTGACGCTCTCTTCCACGGCACGGGCGTTGGCCCCTGTGAAGGTTGCGGAGACGACGACGGTCGGTGGGGCAATCGGCGGATATTGGCCGACGGGCAGGAATGGCAAAGACACCGCCCCGAGCAGCACGATTACAATCGCGAGGACGCTCGCGAAGATCGGCCGATTGATGAAAAATGCGCTCAAGACTGTGTTCCCCCACTGCGTCGTTCAGCGCTGACCCGGCTCGCTTTACCCTAGGGGAGCATAGCGTGAGCGATGTTGGCAACCAGTCGAAAAGGCGAGTTGCCAAGTCAAAAGTTCATCAGTGCCCCACCAAAATCGCAACGCGTCACAACAGCCCCATGCGAGTCCGGTGCCGATTGCTTCTTGCACTGCCAGAGGATGGCGCGATGGCGAGACCAAGCCCTATGTGCGGAACACGATGCGTCAAGAGGGCGAGGCGCTCCATGCGTGCCTAAAGCGCGGCGGTCGCTTTTACGCATGCAGTGATGCGCAGCGCGTGGCGAGGGATGGCGGGTCAGCACTGACGGCCCTTATCGCCGAACACGGCAAGCTCTCGCCGGAGGAGGCGCGGGGTTTTGTCGATAATCCGCGGAAATCGGCCCGCTATCAGACCGCTGCGCACTAAATCTCAACCTGTGGATATATCTCTTTGGCTAAACATTCACTGGGTGTATACAACTTGCGTTTGCGGCGAGGTTGTGGCGCCGGAAGGCAAAAGGGGAAACGCGCCAGAGGTGGGGGCTCAGGCGCGATGGAATGAAAAGCAGGAAAAAAAAAGACAATGAAAACAACCGAGAATAGGCGCAAAAATGCGCTACGATTTTTCGTGGCAGCGGCGGCTGGTGCCATCCTTGTCACATTATGCGGCCCGCAGGCTTCGGCGCAGAGTGTGCTTTACGATCCACAGTCCGGATCGCCAACGCGTTACAAGCCGCCGCATGAGGGTTTTCTGAATGGCCAGTTCTGGACGGACACCCGTTACAGGTACGAGTGGGTCGATCAGGCCGGCATACGGCGAAACGCGCGCGCTTCGACAATCCGAAACAAGACCGGCGTCGAATCAGGATTCTTCTACGGCTTTCGGGCAGGCGTGGAAGGTGAATTCGTCCTTGAGCTTGGTCCAGACGACTTCAACAATACGATCAACGGTAGAACCGACTACCCCGTCGTTATCGATGTTGAGGGGGCGGAAGTCGATCAGGCTTATCTTGAGTCGCACCACCTTCCCGGCGTCGCCCTTCTGGGCGGACGGTTTATCGAGAACCTAGACAATGCGCGGTTTGTCGGCTCGGCTGCCTGGCGTCAGAACGAGCAGACTTTCGATGGCGCCAAGGCGACAATTGCTATCACTCCCGAAGTGGAATTCCTGTACGAGTACATCGGCAATGTGAACCGGATCTACGGCGATAGCTCAACCGTCGGGAACATCAACTCGAACATCCATCTGATGCATGCCGAGAGCAAAGAGTTCAATTTTGGCACGCTGACGGCCTATACGTATCTTTTCGACTTGTACGATCTGGACCAGTTCTCGAACGCAACTTTCGGCGGCTTCCTCAAGGGCAAGCAGAACATCAATGACCAGTGGAAATACGTCTACCGCCTCGAATACGCGCATCAGACAGACTACGCCAATCAGCCGGTCGACTACGACGCTGACTACGTCCGCGTTGAACAGGGGCTCTCTGCTGGAGGGTTCACCGGCACGCTGATCTACGAGCTTCTCGGGAGCGATAACGGCGTGGCTGCCTTTCAGACGCCACTCGCCTCGGCCCACACATACAACGGCTTTGCGGACGTTTTTGTCGTGATACCGCCGACCGGCCTGCAAGACTTCTATCTGCAGGCGAAATACAAGGTGCCCGCCAACTCCGATGGGCCTTTCGGTTCTTTCGGTGGACTGCTCCTCTTAATGCAGTACCACGAGTTTCGCTCGGCGGTTGACGATATCGATTACGGTTCGGAGTTCGATTTCTACTCCTACCTGCCGCTGAGAGACGGCTTGTACGTCCAGGCCAAGTACGCCAACTACCAAGCGGACAATTTCGCAGCCGACAGACAGAAGTTCATCTTCGGGCTGGGTTACCAGTACTGAGAAAGGACGGAGCGGCTTCTACGATTGTTACGTTGTTCGCCTCGAAAAGATGGCGAGCCACCTAACAATATGCCGTACACAGACTAGTAGTGATACAATCCGCCAAGGAGGGGGTTTTTGAGATGTCTTACGTGCCACCGTAGGAGTTCGCCAGCAGGATGGTTGCTTTGTTTCGCGTTGGTTTCTTCAATCAGCACCTGCTTGGCCTTGACCTGCTAACCAGCGTGTTCACAACGGGCAGTTCAAAACCGGCGCGTGCACATTGACGCCCCTAGCGCGGTAATCTCATCCGCAGAACGCTAGCTGGCGCGGGTGCCGCCGTTTCGATCTACGCATTGGCGACGTTATCGCGATGACGACCGATGGGGCGCGTAACGATCTGGTGCATGACTATGTCTCTCCGCAAGAGGTCGCTGCGCTGACGTCCGGCGACCTCGAACTTGATCATGCCGCGCGCGAAGCCACGCGCAGCAGGCGCGGATGGTCTGCGCATCGCGGGTGGCCTTCACATCACTCGGCGCCTCACATCACTTGCCACCTCAAGGCCCGACTTACCCCGGTGGCTGGACCATGTTCTTCGAAAGGCGGTCTACCCCGATCCGATCAAGAGCCAGCACGCCCTTTCCGAATTCACGCATGACATGCGCGTGCCGCGAGACCGGCACTCCGCTGGGGGCCGTGTGCCGCTGGTGGAGCGCCACGCCCGGCCACTAGGCCTGCCACGCGGTAAGCCCACGACGCCTGGCGTCCACGGCTCATGACCCGCCCATTAAACGAGTGCATTGGGCTGCGAAAATTCGCGAGCTGTGAGTCATGAGGATGTGTCGTAGTTCGAAGTGTTGGCTCCCCGGGCCGGACTCGAACCAGCGACCCAGCGGTTAACAGCCGCTTGCTCTACCAACTGAGCTACCGGGGATCAGAGGCAGGGCACTGAGGCCCACACCGCCAAGACGCGCTAGATAGCAAAAGGATGACGTGGTTTCCAGCGCTTTGCGCACATATGACAAGCGGAAGTTGATGATGCTTGCCGTGCGTCTTGGGAGGTCTTATCTCCGGCCTCGGTCCGGTTCAAGTCAATTTGGGCGGGTTTTGAAGCAGGGGCTAGGTTTGGACGCCGACGAGAAGTCCAAGCGGCAGGGCAGGGGCAAAACGGTCCGTGTCTTCGACCGCCACATTCAGTTGCCAAGATCGAAGCCGGTCCGCATCGGACTGGGAACGGCGCTGATTGGCGGCGGGCTTTTGGGGTTTCTGCCGATCCTGGGCTTCTGGATGATTCCTCTAGGGATTCTCGTTCTCTCGATCGATCTGCCGATCTTGCGACGCTGGTGGCGTGGGCTGACCGGATGGTGGCATCGTCGCAAAGCTGAGAGAGGAAATGTCAACGGAACCAAGACCTAGGCGTCAAAGCGCCGGGGTCCTTGGAGGCCACGCCCGGAATCGAACCGGGGTATACGGATTTGCAGTCCGCTGCGTCACCACTCCGCCACGTGGCCATCGGGCTGGACTTTCTAGCGCAGTTCTCGCGCGTGTCCAGCTACTCTTTCGTCTGGGGCCTAACAACTCAATAAAGTGAGCGATTATGTCCTTCGGGGTTTTGCCGACATAAGCAGCTCTTGGCAGGCGGACTGGCAATCGTATGGCTGCTACTACGACGCGCCCTCAGCAGCATCTGAAAACGGGCAAAGAATGCTCGGAAGCGCGGCGTAGTGCCACTGTTGCGGCGATCCCACAGTGCATTGAGTTTTTTGCGGAATTGGCGGGAGACAAGCCCTTCCTGGTATCTTTTCGCGTTTGGCTTGCTCTATTGTGGGAGCCTTGGCAGCGGTCCGAGTTCCGTTGACCGTTGGGAGCAGGATGAGCGTGTTTAGTTTGCAAGGCAGGTGTCAGTCATTGGGCTGCGCGGTGCATTCGGTGCGCCGCGGGCTGTTTGCGCTCAGCATGATGCTCTTCGTCGGCATTGTATCGAGCCCTGCATCCGCCGAGACGTTGGAGCAGGCGCTTGCCGATTCGTATCTTCTCAATCCTGTCCTCAACGCGGAGCGCGCGCGGCTTCGCGCCATCGATGAGCAAGTCGCGATAGCGAAGTCCGGGTTGCGGCCGAACATCTCTGGCTCTGCGAGCACGGCCTATCAGAACCAGAACAGCAATTTTCGCGGTCCCAACGCCGCCTTCAGCAGGGGATTTGGGTCGACAGGCGTACTCCATCCGCACGGCTTTGGGGTCACCCTGTCGCAACTGCTCTTCGGTGGCTTTCAGAACCTCAACGCGGTCCGCGAGGCCAAGTCGCTCGTTCAGGCGCAGCGCGAAACCCTGCGGCAGGTGGAGCAGAACGTTCTGCTCGATGCTGCGACGGCGTATGTGAATGTGGTCCGGGATCAGGCCGTCGTGCGCCTCCGCGAAAACGACGTGCGCGTTCTGACTGAACAGCTGAAGGCAACGCGTGACCGGTTCGATGTGGGCGAGGTGACACGAACCGATGTGGCACAGGCCGAGGCGCGGCGTTCCGAGGCCCTAGCGACCCTCGCCACTGCGCAGGCCAATTTGAAGACGAGCAGGGCGACCTACGAGCAAGTCGTTGGTCATCCGCCCGGTAATCTCGTTGCGCCGCCCTCGATACGTCATTTGCTGCCGAATTCACTCGACGAAGCCATGACGCTGGGGGATGGCGAGAACCCCGCGATCCTCACGGCCGTCTATAACGAGGAATCCTCGCTCTATGCGGTCGAGCGCATCATGGGCGAGATGCTGCCTTCGGTAACGCTCGAAGCTGCATACGACAGGGCTTACGACATAAGCCGTACAACAGTTGATACCGAGACGACGTCGGTCACCGGTCGGGTTAGCGTTCCCCTCTATCAGGGCGGCGGCGTTTCGGCCCGGGTTCGCCAAGCCAAGGAGACCAACAATCAGCTCAAGCGCGAAGTGGAAGATGCCCGCCTAAGAGTGCATGCGGATGTTATCTCCAACTGGGGAATCTTGCAGTCGTCGGGCCCGGCGATCCGCTCTGCCGAGTCCGCAGTCGCCGCCAATAAGATCGCCCTTACGGGCGTTCGCGAGGAAGAGAAGGTTGGTCAGCGTACAACCCTTGATGTCCTGGATGCTCAACGAGAGCTCCTGAACTCCCAGATCGGGCTGGTCTCTGCCCTGCGAGATCGGGTTGTTGCGGAATACTCGCTCTACAGCGCGATTGGGCGAATGGACGCGCAAACATTAGGGCTTTCAGTGCCTTATTACGATCCGTTCGAGCATTATGAGCTGGTCAAAAACAAGCTTTGGGGCCTTGCACCGCCCGAACCGCCACTAGCGGACAACTGAACCAATCCCCACCCCTAACGTTAACCATAGGCCTTAATCTCTCTGCCAAGCGGAGACTTGGCCGTTAGCATTGTGTTAAGTTATTGATAGGGATTGGCCCTGGCGATATTTGCCGGGTCTTTATGATTTTGCGAGGCGGCAAGGGAATTAGTAATGAGCAGCACCGAGCGCGCTCCTGAACCGACAATGGAGGACATTCTTGCTTCCATTCGCCGGATTATCACAGACGACGACGCGGGCAATGCCCCAGCCGACAAGACGGCGACCGCCACACCGGCGGAAGAGCAGACCGTGGAGGCTGAAGCCGACAACCAGATTATTGACGACATCGCACGTGTCTTGAGTTCAGGCAGTGATGCACCGGCCAATCAAGACGAGGAGATCATGGATCTCACCGGCGAACTTGGCGGGTTGGAGCTTGTGGAGGAGGAGCCCGAAGAAATCTTGGAGTCTGCTGAGGCAGTCGATACGGCCCCTGAGTTTGTGGAAGCGACTGAAGCCGCCGACGAGCCGTTGGCGCTGGACGACGACCAACCGGTTGCTCTCGAACCCGACGTTCTCGAGGCCGACGTTCTTGAGCCAGATGCTCTCGAACCGGAGCTTGAGATCGTCGAGACCGTAGAGGTTGTTGAGACCATTGAGGTCGCCGAGGCAATCGAGCCGCTCGAGATGGAGATCCCGGCCGAAGAAGCCGCTGCTCCTGAGATGCCGCCAATGGCGCCGGAAATGGCGCCGCCCCCAATTCCGGAGCCTGTTGCGGCGGCTGCGCCAGAGGAACCCAAACTGTCAGCCAGCGAGGAAGCGGCCACCGCGCTCGAACGGGCTATTGCAGCGCTAAAGGCCGGCCAGTCTCCCGCGGCTGCGGCAGCAGCCATTCCGACCACAGCGCCCGAGCCGGCGTTCGAGGCGCCTGCCACGGCGGCGTTCGCCCCCGAATTGCCGGTGGAGGCGGATGAGGCAACTGCGGGCACGGCTCCGTTCCCGGCGGACATCCCGATGGCGGTTCCCATGGACTCACCGGTGCCGGAACCGGAGACGCATTTGGACCCCGACGCTGACTCCGTCCAGGAAATGGCCGAGTTCGCGGGTGAACTCGAACCGGCGCCTGAGGAACTCGTTCTAACGGAGATTGAAGGCGAGGATGCCTTGGTCTTGGAAGCGGAGGACCCAACGCCGGAAACTGAGAGCGTACCGTTCTGGCCGCCTCAAGCCGCCGAGACGGTCGAGGCCGAGACAGAAACCACGCTCGCGACCGAGCCAGTCTTCGCTCCGGCCGCTGTTGAGATTGCAGCCGGGGCCGTTGCCGCTGCCGTGGCGGGTGGCACCAATGGCGTGGCATCCCATGAGACTTCTGGCTCCAAGTCTCTTGAGGACAGCATCAAGGAGATGCTCCGTCCGATGCTGCAAGAGTGGCTCAACGAGAACATGCCTCGTCTGATCCGCGAGGAGCTGGACTCGGACGCGCTGCAACGCAGACAAGACTGATCCGCGGCAAAGTTCTGTGCGGATCGCTGCATCCGCACAGACGATCATTGACAGCACGGAAGCAGCGGTCGTAGGACGCGCAGGCGCAAGTGTTCGCCCAGCACCCAGGTGCTGGGCGGTTCTTTAGAAGCCCACCTATCCTCGCGTTCACGGCAGCCATGCTCGACAAGACATACCAACCGAAGAACTTCGAAGGCCCCGTCTATGAGGCCTGGGAGCGTGCGCGTGCATTCGCCGCAGGTCGTGGCGACCGCCAGAACGCGCGTCCCTTTGCAGTCGTCATCCCCCCGCCGAATGTGACGGGATCGCT
Organism: Pseudomonadota bacterium; assembly: GCA_039177935.1. Lineage (GTDB taxonomy): Bacteria > Pseudomonadota > Alphaproteobacteria > Rhizobiales > Methyloligellaceae > Methyloceanibacter. The sequence continues at coordinate 138,703 of JBCDFN010000002.1, forward strand.
CCATATGGGCCATGCGCTCAACAATACGCTGCAGGACGTTCTTGTGCGGTTCGAGCGTATGCGGGGCCGTGATGTCTTGTGGCAGCCCGGGACGGACCATGCTGGCATCGCCACGCAGATGGTCGTCGAGCGCCAGCTCATGGAACGGCAGGAACCCAATCGTCGCACGATGGGCCGCGAGAAGTTCATTGAGCGCATCTGGCAGTGGAAGGAAGAGTCGGGCAACACGATCATCGGTCAGCTTAAGCGCTTGGGCTGCTCCTGTGATTGGTCGCGCCAGCGCTTCACCATGGACGAAGGCCTATCCAAGGCCGTCCGCAAGGTCTTCATCGAGCTCTATGCCGCTGGACTGATCTACAAGGACAAGCGCCTTGTGAATTGGGACCCGCAGCTCCTTACGGCGATATCGGATCTCGAGGTCGAGCAGGTCGAGACCAAAGGTCACTTGTGGCATCTGCGCTATCCGATTGAAGGCGCGACATTCGATCCGGAAGACCCCTCGACCTATATCGTTGTCGCGACGACACGCCCCGAAACCATGCTGGGCGACACCGCCGTCGCGGTCCACCCGGACGATGAGCGGTACAAGCACCTAGTGGGCAAAAACGTCATCTTGCCGATTGTCGGGCGGCGCATCCCCATCATCGCGGACGAATACTCCGATCCCGAGAAGGGCTCGGGTGCCGTGAAGATCACACCGGCCCACGACTTCAACGACTTTGAGGTCGGCAAGCGGCACGGTCTGCCCATGATCAACGTTCTGAGCAAAGACGCACGCCTGGACATCGGACCGGAGACGGACTTTATGCTCGGCGTTGAGATGACGCCGGAGCTTGAGGCCAAGGTTCTCGAGTGGAATGGCGTTTTTCGCTTCGGCGCGCGAACGATGATCGTCGAAGGCTTGGAGGACAGCGGCTATCTCGAAATGATCGAGCCTCATGTCCATGCCGTGCCGCAAGGGGACCGCTCAGGCGCGGTCATCGAGCCGTTCCTGACCGATCAGTGGTATGTCGACGCGGCGACCCTCGCGAAACCGGCCATCGAGGCAGTTCGCAGCGGGCGCACCACGTTTGCGCCGAAGAACTGGGAGGCGACCTATTTCCACTGGATGGAGAACATCCAGCCTTGGTGCATCTCTCGTCAGCTCTGGTGGGGCCACCAGATCCCGGCTTGGTACGGCCCAGACGGCAAAGTCTTCGTTGCTGAAAACGAGTCTGCCGCCAAGGAACTAGCCAAGGCGCATTACGGTAAGGATGAACCTCTCACGCGAGACGAAGACGTCCTCGATACGTGGTTCTCGTCGGCGCTGTGGCCGTTCTCCACGCTTGGCTGGCCCGAGAAGACACCGGAGCTGGCGCGCTACTATCCGACCGACGTCCTCGTGACCGGGTTCGACATCATCTTCTTCTGGATTGCTCGGATGATGATGATGGGACTGCACTTCATGGATGAGGTGCCATTCCGCGACATCTACATCCACGCCCTGGTCCGCGACGAGAAGGGCCAGAAGATGTCGAAGTCCAAGGGCAACGTCATCGATCCTCTGGAACTCATCGACGCATATGGTGCTGACGCGCTCCGCTTCACGCTGGCAGCGATGGCCGCGCAGGGGCGCGACATCAAGCTATCCAGTGCCCGGGTCGAGGGTTATCGAAACTTCGCGACCAAACTCTGGAACGCTTCACGCTTCGCTATGATGAACGACTGTATTCCGGTCGAGGGCTTCGACCCGAAGGGCGCGGAGTCGACGCTAAACCGCTGGATCGCTGGCGAGATGGAGCGGGCCGTGTCCGCCGTCACCGAAGCGATCGAAGGGTTCCGCTTCAACGATGCGGCGGGAGCGATCTATCACTTCATTTGGCACATCTACTGCGACTGGTATCTCGAACTGATCAAGCCGGTTTTCGCAGGTGACGACGAGACGGCGAAGGAAGAGACACGGGCTATGGCGGCATACGTGCTCGACAAGGCACTTCAGCTGCTGCACCCGTTCATGCCGTTTGTCACCGAAGAGCTCTGGGAAAAGCGTGCGCCCGAAGGGTCCTCACGCGAGAGCCTGTTGATGCTCACGGCGTGGCCCACGCATCAGGGGCTTCAAAATGCCGCTGCGGATGCTGAGATCGGATGGGTGGTCCGGCTTGTCACCGATGTTCGGTCCGTGCGGGCGGAGATGAACGTTCCCGCGGGCGCCAAGGTCCCACTTGTGATCACGGGTGCCTCGGACGAGACCAAGGCCCGCATCGCCTCTCATCTTGAAACAGTATCCCGGCTGGCTCGGATCGAGAGCATCGATTTCGCCGATACGCCGCCCGCTGGATCGGTGCAAATCGTCCTCGACGAGGCCACGATCGCGCTGCCGCTTGAGGGGGTTATCGATATCGACGCGGAGGCGGACCGCCTGAAGCGCGAGATCGACAAGGTAGGGGCGGAGATCACACAGATTGACGCCAAGCTGGCTAACGACAAATTTGTGTCCCGCGCGCCACAGCATGTGGTGGAGGAGCAACGGGAACGTCGCGCCGACGCGGAAGCCACAGCCTCCAAGCTGGCCCAAGCCCTGAAGCGCTTGGAAGCAGTGCTATAGCGCCAAAACCCGACCGCACAAGCACTTGTATTGTTTGCAGAAACGCCCTATCCGGCGTCTCTGCGAGGCGCGCGGTTGGCCTGAAAGGCCTGAGATATCGTATATTCTCGGCTGTTACTGAAATACAACAGATCGAAGACTTAACGCCTCGTTTGCGCCATAAAACTTTGTGAAATCGAAACCAGTACAGAGCATAATTGGTCTTGTTAGACACTCGCCAAGATAAGGCGAGCCGGGGGCAGACCAGGGAGAGACTGGCTAACACGCTGGGCTAAGACGGAGACCCGTCAGCGCTGCTGTCGTTGGCTGGCAGTGAGTCAATGGACGCCAAGACGTTCGACAAAGCCGACCTGCCGAGCAGGCATGTAACGGAAGGGCCTTCACGGGCCCCGCATCGCTCCTACTACTATGCGATGGGCCTCACGCGCGGGCAGATTCATCAGCCCTTTGTAGGTGTGGCCACGTGCTGGAACGAAGCTGCGCCGTGCAACATTGCCCTGATGCGTCAGGCCCAGGCGGTCAAGCAGGGCGTTGCCGCCAAAGAAGGCACGCCGCGTGAGTTCTGCACGATTACCGTCACCGACGGGATCGCCATGGGCCACCAGGGCATGAAATCGTCGCTGCCTTCGCGCGAAGTCATCGCTGACAGCGTTGAGTTGACGATGCGTGGTCATTGCTATGACGCGCTTGTTGGACTCGCCGGCTGTGACAAGTCCCTGCCGGGCATGATGATGGCGATGTGCCGTCTCAACGTCCCCTCGATCTTCATTTACGGCGGGTCGATTTTGCCCGGTACCTTCCGAGGGCGCCCCGTCACGGTTCAAGACCTATTTGAAGCCGTTGGACAGGTTTCGGTTGGCAACATGTCCCTCGAAGATCTGGACGAGCTGGAGCAGGTCGCGTGCCCCTCAGCGGGTGCCTGCGGCGCACAGTTTACCGCGAACACCATGGCGACCGTTTCCGAGGCCATCGGGCTTGCCCTGCCATATTCGGCTGGAGCCCCGGCACCCTACGAGATCCGCGATCGGTTCTGCATGGCGGCCGGCGAGAAGATCATGGACCTCATCGCACTCAATCTTCGTCCGCGCGACATCGTCACGCGACAGTCCTTGGAGAACGCGGCCGCTGTTGTGGCGGCGTCCGGTGGTTCCACGAACGCCGCGCTGCATTTGCCGGCCATCGCCCATGAGTGCGGCATTGAGTTTGATCTTTTCGATGTCGCCGAGATCTTCAAGAAAACGCCTTACATCGCCGATCTGAAGCCGGGCGGCCGGTATGTGGCCAAGGACCTCTTCGAGGCGGGCGGCGTACCGCTGATGATGAAGACGCTTCTGGATCATGGCTATCTCCACGGCGACTGCATCACGGTCACGGGGCGGACGATCGCGGAGAATCTTTCCAAGGTCAAATGGAACCAGGACCAGGACGTTGTGCGTTCTGCTGATGACCCGATCACACCGACAGGTGGCGTGGTGGGGCTCAGGGGATCGCTGGCGCCAGACGGCGCCATCGTGAAAGTTGCAGGTTTGAACAACCTGAAATTCCGTGGGCCCGCGCGCTGCTTCGATAGCGAGGAAGAGGCATTTTCCGCCGTGAGCGCCAAGGAATACAAGGAAGGCGAGGTCCTTATCATCCGCTACGAAGGCCCCAAGGGCGGCCCCGGTATGCGTGAGATGCTATCGACCACGGCCGCTCTGTATGGCCAAGGGATGGGCGACAAGGTGGCTCTGATCACGGACGGTCGCTTCTCCGGCGCGACCCGCGGCTTTTGCATTGGTCACGTTGGTCCCGAGGCCGCGATTTGCGGCCCGATTGGACTAGTCCGAGACGGCGACATGATCACGCTCGACGCTGTGGAAGGGATCATCGATCTCGAAGTGAGCGAGGAAGTACTCGCTGAGCGTGCCAAAGAGTGGACGCCGCCGGCTCCCAGTTTCGAGAGCGGTTGCATCTGGAAGTATGCGCAGCTCGTTGGTGCGGCCCGAGAAGGAGCCGTTACGCATCCGGGCGCCAATGCGGAAGGGGAGTGCTATGCCGACATTTAGCGCAGCCCAGATCGGTGGCGCCCTCGCAGTCTTTATCGCTTTGGTGCCCGCAGGTGTCGGGAGCACCGAAACGCCACCACCTTACACATCTGCGACAGAGGCCTACCGCCAGGGCGTAACGGCCATGAATAGCGGCAAGACAGAATCGGCGCTTCCTGCGCTGGAATACGCGGCCGGTCATGGCGTTCTCGGCGCAAAGCTCAGGCTCGCGCGGCTTTATGCCAAGGGTGACTCGGTACAGCAGGATCACTCAAAGGCGTTTCGCTATTACCAGCGCATTGCCGATCAGTATGCGGACGTTCCGGCTGCCAGTCCGATTTCCCGCTTCGTTGGCGAAGCCTTCTGCGTGCTTGGGAAGTATTATGTCGAGGGGATACCGGAGATGGCGCTTTCACCCGATCCGGGTTATGGCGCGGGGCTGTTGCGGCATGCCGGCGCTTACTTCGGTGACGCTGAAGCGCAATACCAGCTCGGTCGCCTCTACCTGACAGGCAAAGGCGTCGAGAAGAACCCGACCATCGCCGCCAATTGGCTGACGATGGCGGCGCGGAAGCAGCACAGCAGCGCACAAGCAGTTCTTGGTGAGATGCTCTGGAGTGGTGAGGGCGTCGGGCAACGGCAGACGCAAGGTCTTGCGCTGCTCATGCTGGCCCAAAGAAACACCACCGAGAAAGGCGCGGACACGGCGTGGATTGTGGAGAGCTACGACAAGACGATCGCGATCGCTGACCGTGTAACCGTTCAGCAGGCAGAGGCCATGCTGCCGCGATTGAGCGGGGGCCGTCATAGAGCGAGGGCGGTCAGTATCCCGACCGCTCCGGCGGCGACCCGAGCAGTACCCGCAGCGCAAGCGCCCGCGTTGTCCGCCCGAAACGAACCGCGGCTGGGGCCGGTTGATCTCGCACCTGCGCCTTCGATGGGGCTGTCCGTCGGCTTCGGCGCGCCCGACACTGGCATGGGCGGAGTGCAGTAGCGGCCGCGATCGTACCGCACGACTTTTCCGCGAGCGTCCTAGAGCGCCAATTCCATCACAACCGGCACATGATCCGAGGGCTTTTCCCAGCCGCGCGGTTCAGAGTCGATGTCGCATGACACCAGCCTGTCCGCAGCCTGGGGTGACAACAAGAGATGGTCGATGCGGATGCCATGGTTTTTCTGCCAGGCGCCAGCTTGATAGTCCCAAAACGTGAACTGGTGCGGTTCATCGTGACAGGCGCGGAACGCGTCCGTGAGGCCGAGATTTAGCAGGGTCTGGTACTTCGCCCGCGTCTCGGGCCGATACAGCGCGTCTCCAACCCAGGCAGCAGGATCGTAAACGTCTTCGGGCGCGGGGATGACGTTGTAATCGCCGGCGACGACGAAAGGCTCTTCATAGGTGAGGAGTTCCTCGATCCGGGCCTTAAGCCGATCCATCCACGCAAGCTTATAGGGAAACTTCTCGGAGTCCGTCGGGTTGCCGTTCGGCAGGTAGATGTCCACGACGCGCACCACTCCGGACGGCACAGAGACTACGCCTTCAATGTACCGTGCCTGAACGTCATCCGGATCCCCCGGCAGGCCGCGAATGACCTCATCGAAGGGGAGTTTGGACAGGAGGGCGACTCCATTGAAACCCTTCTGGCCGTGGACGGCGACGTTGTAGCCCAACTCCTCGAAGATCTCCGACGGAAAACCCTCGTCCACGCTCTTGATTTCTTGGAAACAGGCGATGTCCGGTGAAGCCGACTTGAGCCAGGTCTTCACCGTCTCAAGACGGGCTTTGATACCGTTGATATTCCATGTCGCGATTTTCATACCCGCACATAGCCATGGGCCGTTGCTAGGAGCAACCGCGCCAAGGCAAAGCTGGGGATGATCTGGGTTAGATCGAGAAGCTCGTGCCGCAGCCGCAAGAGGCGGTGGCATTAGGGTTGCTGATCTTGAACTGCGCGCCGATCAGCTCGTCGACAAAATCGATCTCCGATCCCTCTATGAACGGAACCGACGTGGGGTCGATCGCGACCGTTGCTCCGTCGCGCTCTATCAGCATGTCGTCGGGCGCCGCTGCTTCGATCAGCTCGAAGCGGTACTGGAATCCGGAACAGCCTCCGCCGTCAACGGCAACGCGGAAAAGTGCCGCTTTGTCGTCCTCGCCAACGAGTTCAGCAATGCGCTTCGCGGCGCTTTCGCTAATGGTGATAGACGGCTCGCTCATGATCGTTTAGCCACTCCTTCTTATGACAATCATGGGAATGGCAAAGCGCGTTGTCAATCGACGAACCTGCAAAGAAGGGGCTTCTGCGACTGGGAGACGCGGCGCTTGAGATGCCACTAGAGATGACCTCATTGGCGCCCAGTGAGGGCCTGGCCGCTTATGCTCAGGACTTCCGCGTGAGCCGCGGACGGCGAATTGCCGAGGAACCCAATCCTATTCGCCGCCCCTATGCGCGGGACCGCGATCGCATTCTGCACTCGACCGCGTTCCGCCGCCTCAACCACAAGACCCAGGTCTTCATCTACCACGAGGGCGATCATTACCGCTCGCGTCTCACCCATAGTCTCGAAGTCTCACAAATCGCGCGCAGCATCGCGCGTGCATTGCGGGTGGATGAGGATCTCACCGAGGCGGTCGCCTTGGCCCATGATCTCGGGCACCCGCCCTTTGGGCATGCCGGGGAGCGGGCCCTTGATGCGGCTATTGCCGATGCTGGAGGCTTCGACCACAACGCCCAGTCGTTACGTGTCGTCACGAAGCTTGAGCGCATTTATGCGGACTTCGATGGTTTGAACCTCACCTGGGAGACTCTGGAGGGGCTCGTAAAGCACAACGGGCCTCTGCGCGGAGAGGGGACGACCATCCCCGAACCTATTCTGGATTATTGCGCAACGCACGATCTTGAGCTCGACACCTATTGCTCCGTCGAAGCCCAAATCGCAGCGCTCGCGGACGACATCGCTTACAACGCCCACGATATCGAAGACGGCTACCGGGCAGGCTGCTTCACCTTTGCCGACCTATCGCGCATTCGCTTCGCGGACCGCTATCTGAACGCGTTGGAGAGGACCTATCCGGATCTCGACCCGGCGCGCCGTCTCTACGAACTCAAACGGCGTCTGATTACCGCCTTGGTCAATGACTTGCTTGAGGAGACGCAGCGTCGCTTGGCCGCTTTGGGGGACCCAAGCGTTGACGGTGTCCGGGCGGCTCAGCACTCGACCGTGGCGTTTTCGCGTGCGATGCAGGCCGACTTGAAGGAGCTGAAGGACTTCCTCGTCGATCGCGTATACCGCCATCCGCGCGTCATGCGGATCATGGGTGGGGCCGAAGACATCGTTGTGGAGCTGTTCAATCGTTACACCCACGATCAGGGCGCCTTGCCGCCCGAATGGCGCGAAGCTGCAAGGGGAGATGACCCGCGTACGTCTGCCCGTCATGTGGCCGACTTCTTAGCCGGGCAAACAGACCGTTACGCGATCGCGGAACACCGCCGTTTGTTTGACGCAACGCCGGATTTACGATAGTCGCGCGGCCACGCATGATCCGGAAAAGTGGGCACCGGTTTTCCGACAGGATCATGCGAAAGAAGTTCTTCCGGAGCATTCATGGACGTTTTTTCTGGGTTACACGGCCACGTTCTGGCGGCCGTTCAGCAGCTGAAGCATGACGGTGTCGTGCCGAAAGAGGCCAGCATTGACGGGATCTCATTGGGAGCCCCAAGGGACGCCGGCCATGGTGACCTCGCGACCAATGCGGCAATGGTGCTTGCCAAGCCGGCAAAGCTGCCGCCACGGGCGCTGGCCGAACGCATCGTTCCCTTGCTTGCCTCCGATCCCTTCATTGAGAAGGTCGATATCGCGGGCCCCGGGTTCATCAATCTGACGCTGAAGCGGAGCTTCTGGCCCAGCGTTTGCCGCATGGTGCTGGAGCAGGGGGATGCGTTTGGGCGAAGCGCCCTTGGCAAAGGCGAGGCGATCAATGTCGAGTATGTTTCCGCCAATCCGACTGGGCCCATGCATGTGGGCCATTGCCGTGGTGCGGTGTTTGGCGATGCTTTGGCCAACCTGTTGGCCTTTGCTGGCTTCGACGTCACGCGCGAGTATTACGTGAACGATGCAGGGGCCCAGGTGGACGTGCTCGCCAGGTCGGCGTTCTTGCGGTACCGCGAGGCGCTGGGTGAGGACATTGGTGAGATCCCAGAAGGCCTTTACCCCGGTGAATATCTGAAGCCGGTGGGCGAGGCCCTCGCGGGCAATCACGGTCGCGATCTGCTTGATCTGCCAGAAGCTGAATGGCTTTCGCTGGTGCGAAACGCAGCCCTGAAGGCGATGCTGGGCATGATCGAAGAGGACTTAGCCCAACTCGGTATCCGCCATGAGGTTTTCTTCTCAGAGCGCTCGATGACAGACGGCCAGGATGAAGTCGCTGAAACGATCGCGGATTTGAAGTCAAAGGGGCTCGTCTATGAGGGCCGGTTGCCGCCGCCCAAGGGCAAAGTCGACGAGGATTGGGAAGACCGGATCCAGCTTCTGTTTCGGGCAAGTGACTATGGTGACGACCAGGACAGGCCGCTCGTCAAGGCCGATGGGTCCTACACCTATTTCGCCGCCGATATCGCCTATCACTACGACAAGTTCGGACGTGGCTTTAAGTCGATGATTGACGTCTGGGGTGCGGATCATAGCGGTCACATCAAGCGCATGAAGGCGGCGCTCGAGGCCCTCACCGACGGGAAGGCCGACCTCGATGTGAAGGTCTGTCAGCTTGTTCGTTTGTTCCGGGCTGGCGAGCCCGTAAAGATGTCCAAGCGCGCGGGAACGTTCGTGACTTTGCGGGATGTTGTCGACGAGGTCGGGGCTGATCCGGTCCGCTTCATGATGCTCTACCGAAAAAACGACGCGCCGCTCGATTTCGACTTTGCAAAGGTCACAGAACAGTCCCGGGACAATCCAGTCTTCTATGTCCAATACGCCCACGCCCGCGCGAGTTCGGTCCAACGGAATGTTGCTGAGGTATTTCCGGATCTTGCGTTAGACGGAGAAGACTTGGCCTTAGCCGATCTCGATCGGTTGGACGATGAAAGCGAACTGGCATTGATGCGCCGGTTGGCACAGTTCCCGCGACTTGTGGAGGCTGCGGCCCAAGCACATGAGCCCCATCGGATCGCGTTCTATCTTTACGATCTTGCCGGAGACTTCCATGGTCTATGGAATAGAGGCAAAGACTTGCCACAATTACGTTTTATTCACCAAACTGACCGAGAGTTAACACGCGCGCGTGTTGCGCTGGTGGTAGCCACGCAGCGGGTTTTGGCGTTGGGTCTGGGGATCCTAGGCGTTCACGCGGTGCACGAGTTGCATTAGCTGAGCTTAAGAGCACGGGGTGGTTCGAGGGAAGTAACCATTTCTAAGCAAGAAGGTGGGTTCGGCCGTCAAAATGCCGGACCTTCCGTGTCGAATTAGAACTTGGCCAAGGGCACTACGGCCCGAGGGCAGAACGCGACAGGCACGTCTGGGGTTCCATCGAGGGGGACAGGCCAGGCAAACACCGGAAAGAGTGAGGTACCTTCTATGGTTCAAGGAGCCGGCCGGCCAGGTCAGCCAAATCCCGGACAGCCGTCCATTTTCGGAAACGGCGGTCCTTCAGTTGCGCAGATGCCGTCCTTCACACCGGTGACGCGTGGGGGCCCTCAACCAGCAGCTCCTGCTCAGCCCACCGCTCCGCAACCTGCTCCTGCCGCTTTTAATCCGCAGCCTCAGACGTTTGCCGACCCCGCCGCGCCTCAGCCGGCTCAGCCACAGGCCTTCAGCGGTCAGCCACCTCAGCCGCAAGCTCAACCTCAGGCTTACGCGGCCCCGCAGCCAGCAGCGCCGCAGCCGGCCGCACCGAGCACCGAGGTGCCAGACCTGGGTGCGGTTGATCCCGGTTTCCCGGACTCCATTTTTGGCGATGTGCAACTCGGCGCCAGTCTCGAACAGGCACCGGCACCGCTGATGGAAGAGCCAGCGGCTGATGCGGCTTTTCCGGAGGAAGACGCATCGTTTTCCGAACTTGCGGCTCCTGACCTTGACGCGCCAGGGCTCGCCGCACCTGCAACGCCGGCGTCCGCGTTCCAAGCCGCTCCTACAGCCTTCGATCCCGCGTCCCATCCCGCTGAGGCTTATGCCGCGCCACAGCCCGACGCATTCACTGCTCAGCAGCCGCAGGCCTATGCGACCCCTCAGCTCGACCCCTTCGCGGCCCAGCAGCCGCAGCAGCCAGAAGCTTATGCGCCGCAGCCCATGCCTGGAGCAGAAGATCCGTCGATGTACGCCCAGCCTGGTGTGCAGCAGGGCGTGCCATACGGTCATGTCCCGCCCGCGGATCCGAACCGCCAACTGCAAACCGTCGATCCGAATTACGGTCAGCCGCCGGAGGTCGCGCTTGGCGACCCGCGCGTGGGTATGGAAGGGATGCCTCAGGATTTCATGGACGCCGGCAGCGATGCTGACTTCATGGATGCGAGCGTTGCAGCGGCCGAAACGGGCGGCTTCAAGTCTAAGGTCATGGGGACTCTCAAAGGCCGCAGCACTGTGATGGTTGCGAGCGCGCTGCTGGGCGCCATCGCTCTTGGGGGCGCCCTTGCTTATGCCTACAAGCAGAGTGGTGGCGGTATTGGGAGCGGCGATGCGCCAATCGTGACGGCGGATGCCTCACCTGTGAGGGCCGCACCCGATGCGCCGGGCGGCAAGGAATTCCCTAATAAGAACAAGCTGATTTACGACCGTCTCACCAATGGCGCGACGCCTGAGTCTGAGCGTCTCGTGCCGCGTCAGGAAGACGTGGCCGTTCCCGCGCTTCCGCCGGCAACGGCAACAGCTGGGTTGCCAGCACCCGTTGCGACCGCGGGTCCCGCAGCTGACGACGGCGGGCCGCGCAAGGTCAGGACGATGGTGGTCAACCCCGACGGGTCTGTGCAAGCGCCCGCCGCTGTCGCTTCTGCCAATCAAGCGATCGCTGGTGCAACGGATCAGGCCAACAACGCAATCGCGCAGGCTAACGGCGCCGTGGCTCAGGCCAATGGCATGATGGCACAGCCGAATATGATGCCAGTTCCGTCCATCCAGCCGCCTGCGGCGGCGCCGCAACAAGTCGCTGCTGCTCCTGCCGCGGCAGCACCCGCCGCTGCGGCCTCGTCCTATGTGGTTCAGCTCGGCTCTACGAAGAGCCAGACAGACGCTTTGGCGAATTTTGCTGATGCGCAGCAGAAGTACCCGAGCCTCCTCGGCAGCTATCAGCCGTTGGTCCGCAAGACCGACCTCGGCGCGAAGGGCACATGGTATCGGCTGCAGGTTGGCCCCATGGCCGACAAGGATTCGGCCTACCGGCTCTGCGGTCAGCTGAAGTCCAAGGGGCATGGCGATTGTCTGGTGATGGCGCAGTAGGGCGCCGACAGATCGCTTGACCGCGACACGTCCTGGGGCTAGCCCAGGACATGGCATTCAAAGCATTCATTTCGGGATGCGCGACGACGGTACTGACGGCCGCCGAGCGTGAACTGTTCGCGGCTGAGCGTCCCTGCGGCCTCATTCTTTTCCGGCGCAATGTCGAGAACCCTGGGCAGGTCCAATCTCTCGTTTCGGACTTTAAAGCCGCTGTTGGCACCGACGACGTCCTCGTCCTGATCGACCAGGAGGGTGGGCGTGTGCAGCGCCTGCGCGCACCACACTGGCGGGAGATGCCGCCCGCGCAGGTCTTTGGAGACCTGTATGCAAGCGACAAGGAAGCGGGTCGGCGGGCCACCTTCGCCGCAGCGCGGCTAATGGCGGCAGAGCTATACGACCTCGGCATCAACGTGGATTGCACACCCTGCATAGACGTACGCGAGGTTGGGGCTCACGACATCATTGGCGACAGGGCCTTTTCCACAGATCCGCAAACCGTCGCCGTGCTGGGCCGGGAGGTGATGAACGGCATGCTCGCAGGGGGCGTACTGCCCGTGATCAAGCATGTGCCTGGTCATGGGCGGGCCTTAGCCGACAGCCACAAGTCATTGCCTCATATCGATGTTTCCCAGGAGGCGCTGGAGGAGGTCGACTTCCTTCCGTTCCGAGAATTGCGCGATGCGCCTTTGGCAATGACCGCTCATGTCCTGCTTCCGGCCTATGATCAGCAGAACCCTGCGACCCTGTCTCCGGCTATAATGAAGGAAGTGATTCGCGATCAATTGGGACTTACCGGTTTGATCATGACGGACGACATCTGCATGAAGGCGCTCTCGGGCACGCCCGGGGAATTGACCCGTGCGGTGATCGACGCTGGGTGCGATGTGGCCCTGCATTGTAGCGGCAAGTTCGACGAGATGGTTGATGTCGCCAGTGCTGCTTCCGAACTCAGCGGTGTGTCCCTCGACCGGTTCGAGACCGCTCTTGGAGAACGCCGAGAGCCCGAGCCATTCGATGAGGTGGAGGCGCTGGCGCTTTTGAGCGAAGCCACCGAGATACGGGTCGCGCAAGTAGGTGCCGATCCAACGGAGCAGGTATGACGGGAGACGGTGACAAAGATCAGTCTGTGACCAGCGAAGTCGGATCGGATGCGACCCGAGCCGATCTGCGTGATGCGTCCGATTGGGAGGCCGGAGCTGATCAGGATCCGGAAGAGGGGGACAAACTTCGCGTGGACGTAGAAGGGTTCGAGGGCCCTCTCGATCTGCTCTTAGCCATGGCGCGCACACAGAAGGTCGATCTGGCCAAGATCTCGGTGCTCGCCCTTGCCCAGCAGTATCTAGAGTTCATCGAAGAGGCGAAGCGCTTGCGGCTGGAGCTTGCTGCGGACTACCTCGTGATGGCGGCTTGGCTGACCTTTCTGAAGTCCAAGCTGTTGTTGCCGCCGGAGCCGTCGAACGAAGACGAGCCGTCGGGCGAGGAACTCGCCGCGATGCTCGCATTTAGACTTCAGCGCCTCGAAGCCATGCGCGATGCTGCTGCTCAGTTGATGACTCGGAAGCGTCTTGGCCGGGACGTATTTCCGCGCGGAGAACCGCAGCCCATTCGTGTGACGCGCACCAGTGTCTACGATGCGAACGTCTATGATCTTTTGAAGGCCTATGCACAGCAAAGACAACGAAACGCCGTAAGTACGCTGCACATGGAGAAGCGCAAGGTTTGGTCGCTAAAGGAAGCGCGTGACGAGCTGGAGCGTCTTTTGGGCATGGCCTGCGAATGGGCACCTCTCGATCAGATTTTGGCGGAGTTCTTGGTTGAGCCTGAACTTAGGCGCACGGCGCTTGCCTCGAGCTTTACCGCGACGCTGGAAATGACCCGCGAAGGCGCATTGGAGCTTCGTCAGGCAAAGTCGTTTGCGCCGTTGCTGGTACGCCGCCGCAGCGAAGCCGGGTAAGGGCGGCCCATAGGGGCCGTTCGATAGAGTTGTTGGTATTTGAGTAGCGAGGTTTTTGCGTCGAAGAGATTCAATTTTGCGAGGGGGTGCGCTATGCCCAAGCCCAAACTATCGCCATCGAAGTCCTCTCGGCTCAAGAGACAGGAGGGCCAGGCAGGCCCCTCGAAGGGCGAGGCACCCACAATTGCGGAGGTCTTAAACGACCTGACGGATTTCGCGCAAAGCGTCGGTGAGGGAGAGGCGGCGCTGCTGCAGCTCGACGAGGTTCTGAAGAAAGTGGGGGCAGATCCCACCAACGTGTCGCACATGGAGGCGAAAAAAACGGTGATGATTGAAGGCGCGGGGGCGCAAATGCCAGCGGAGCAGGCAGAAAGGGCAGATGAGGTGACGGCAGACAGGGAAGAGCAAGGCGCGGATGCGCCGATGCTGCCGCTGCCGTCCAACGTTATGGCGCTGCCGTCGGCGGACCGGCGTGAGAAGCTGCGGATTATCGAAGCGCTTTTGTTCGCGGCTAAGGAGCCCCTAAAAGAGGCTGAGCTCAAGCTGCACTTTGGTGCGGAAGAGGACGTCAACGCGCTCCTAGAGGAGCTGCAGGGCCTCTATGCGGGCCGGGGCGTCAATCTCGTGCGTGTTGCGGGCAAATGGGCGTTCCGCACCGCTGACGACCTGTCCTATCTGCTAGAACGCCAGTCGGTGGCGCAGCGGCGCCTGTCGCGTGCCGCGTTGGAGACCCTGGCGATCATCGCCTACCACCAGCCTGTCACCAGGGCGGAAATCGAGGAAATTCGCGGCGTGTCAACGTCGAAGGGCACGCTCGATGTGTTGTTGGAAACCGGATGGGTCAAGCTCAGGGGGCGCCGGCGCGCGCCTGGACGCCCGGTAACCTACGGCACGACAGATTACTTCTTGGAGCATTTCGGCTTTGAGCAGATCCAGGACCTTCCGGGGCTCCGGGAGCTCAAAGGCGCGGGTCTCTTGGACTCGAACTTGCCGCCCGGGTTCTCCATGCCTAGCCCCGACGATGCTGCAGCGTTGCGCGAGGACGAAGATCCACTTGAGGATGAGGAGCCAGAAGAGCCGCTTGGGCTCAACGATGACGACGTGCTAGCGGAGAATGAGCCCGCCGACGCCAAAAAGCAGGTCGAGTAGTCGACGCCCAACCCGCACTGTTTTGAAGCATTGCGCAATGGCCTGCGTGTCGCGTAGATCATTGCCATGCTTGGTGTATTCAAGGCCCGGGGCGCAGGCAGCTCCAATGGTAACCGTCGAGCGGGACGCGGCAAAGCCGCTGTCACCTGCGCTGCGAGCCTCAAGGTGGACTGCGTCTCCCGCCGCTACGGCCCGTCTTTCGCGCTTGAGGATGTCACGCTCGAAGTGGAGCCCGGCAAGGTCCTGTGCCTCCTGGGGCCTTCAGGATGCGGGAAGACGACGTTGCTTAGAATCGTCGCCGGTGTTGAGGCGCCGAGCAGCGGTGCCATTTTGCTAGATGACCAAGAGGTCGCGGGCCCCAATCGCTTTGTCCCGCCAGAGAAGCGGGGTGTGGGCCTGATGTTTCAGGATTTTGCTCTCTTCCCGCACCTTACGATCCTCGACAATGTCGCCTTTGGGCTGCGTTCGCTGAGTAAACAAGAAGCCCAAGCCGAAGCCCGCGCCGCGCTGAAGCGCGTTGGGCTGTCCCACTACGAGAGCGACTACCCGCATATATTGTCAGGCGGGCAGCAGCAGCGCGTGGCGCTCGCCCGTGCCATTGCGCCGCGCCCCGGTGTTGTGCTGATGGACGAGCCGTTCTCGGGTCTTGATTCCCAATTGCGGGAGAGCATGCGTGAAGAGACCCTTGCCATTCTACGGGAGTCTCGCGCGACCTGCATCGTCGTGACTCACGATGCAGAAGAAGCGATGCGCATGGGCGATATCATTGCCCTAATGCGCGAGGGTCGCATCGCGCAGATGGGCCCGGCACCGGAACTCTACCGCGCCCCAAGAGATATCTTTGCGGCACGCACGTTCTCGGACCTGAACGAACTGCCAGCGCGTGTGCAAGGCGGCAAGGCGGAAACGCCGCTTGGCACCTTTGCGGTCACGAATTTCGACGACGGCACCGCTGTGATCGTCTGCATCCGGCAGGGCGGTATCCGTCTCTTGAAAGCTGGGGAGGGCACGTCTGGCCGCGTTCTGGATACGCGTTTCCTGGGCGATGTTGGGCTTTTGGAGATTGCGGTGAGCGGTATCGAGCAGCCCGTCTTGGCGCGCGCGCGCGAATCCGACATGCCGCGCAAGGGCGATGAAATTGGCTTAAGCGTAGACCAAGCGGCCGTACTCATATTCGCTGATGAAGACGATTAACGGACGCAGGCCGTTTCGCCGGCCCCTGCTTGCGGCCAGGGGTTCTTTGCTGCCATAGTGCGGCCAAATCGTTGAAACCTATGGCGTGATCTCCGATCGGAGAGCCGCCCAGGAGACCGGTCATGGGACCAAGTTGGTGGCAGATTGCGATTGTCGTCCTGCTGTTTGTGCTGCTTTTTGGCAGAGGCAAGATCTCGGATCTGATGGGCGACGTAGCCAAGGGCATAAAGAGCTTTAAGTCCGGCCTCTCGGACGACGAGAAGGACGAAGCGGACGCCAAGGCCATCCCGCACGAGACCCCCGTCTCGTCGGCGAAGGCACAAGAGCCGGAAAAGCAGAAATCAAGCTAGGCGTGGCCGCCTCGCGGCGCGGAACCCGTCCGTGCGCACCCGCGCGTCACGTGCATCAAGCCTATGTTGGACATCGGTTGGACTGAACTGTTGGTGGTCGCCATCGTGGCGATCGTGGTGGTCGGGCCAAAAGACCTACCCAAGCTGATGCGCACCGTGGGCTTCTATGTTGGGAAGGCGCGGCGCGCGGCGGCGGACTTCCAACGTCAGTTCAACGAGGCTGTTACTGAGAGCGAGGCCGAGGAGGTTCGCAAGAACCTTGAGGCCATTAAAGCCAATATGGGCCCTGCGCCCGATCTCAGTCAGCCGATCGGCAAACCGCTAATGACCGGACCGTCGGCTCCGCCGGAGACCAACTTCGTCACACCGCCTGAGGCAAACGTCGTCGAGCCGCCATTGCCGGAGCCGCCGACGAAGCAGTCCACAGAGCAGGCTCCGAAGAAGGCGGCGGCTGCCAAGAAGCCTCGCGCAAGGAAGACCGCCGCGAAGAGGGCGCCTGCCAACAAGAGGGCGCCTGCCAAAAAGACGCAAGCAAAGAAGCGCGCGCCTGCGAAGAAGAAGCCGAAAGGGGACAGCCCGGCGGAACCTGTGGCGGAAAACGGCGAGCCGAAGCCGTGAGCCAAGACGACGACATCAACGAGAGTAAGGCGCCGCTCATCGATCATCTGATCGAGTTGAGGCGGCGGCTCCTTTGGGCGTTGGCTGCGACCTTTGTGGCATTCATCGTCTGCTTCTGGTTCGCCAAGCCAATTTATAATTTGCTGCTGTGGCCCTATCGCTGGGCAGCGGGCGCGGATGCGCCGATCGAGCTGATCTACACCGCGCCGCAAGAGTTCTTCTTCACGCAGGTGAAGCTCGCCCTATTCGGGGCGGTGTTTGTCGCCTTTCCGGTGATCGCCTCACAGCTCTATATGTTTGTGGCGCCGGGCCTCTATCGCAGCGAGCGCAAGGCCTTTCTGCCGTTCCTCATTGCGACGCCGATCTTGTTTTTGCTGGGCGCGGCGCTCGTCTATTTCGTGGCGATGCCGCTGGCCATGACCTTCTTCCTGTCCATGCAGGAGACTGGCGAGGACGGGGTGCAGATTCTGCTCACGGCGAAGGTCAGCGAGTATCTCTCCCTGATCATGATGCTGATCATCGGCTTCGGGATTTGCTTTCAACTACCCGTCCTGCTGACGCTTCTGGCGCGAGCTGGGCTCGTCACGTCGCCCACGCTGAAGTACTACCGCCGTCACGCCATTCTCGGCGTGTTCGTGGTGGCAGCCGTCCTCACGCCGCCCGATCCCGTAAGCCAAATCGCGCTGGCGCTGCCAACCCTGCTTCTGTACGAGATTTCGATCTATTGCGTGCGGATGGTTGAGAAGAGGCGGATGGCCGCCGAAGCGCCGTCTGCCGCAGCTTCGTCTTGAGAGCCGGGACACTCCCTCGCGGCTTGCCCATAAGTGCGGCTGACAAGGGTGGATTCGCAGCTTATACGGGGGCGGCAGACAGACCCCGCCGACCATCCGAAAGAGACTACACCCGTGCTTGACGTCAAATGGATACGCGAAAACCCGGACGCCTTTGTCGCTGGACTTAAGAAGCGCGGCTTCCAGCCAGCGCCCCAAGAGATTTTGAATCAGATCCTCACCTTGGACTCGCAACGCCGCGAAACGATTCAGCAATTGCAGGACCTGCAAGCCCGCCGTAACGCGGCCTCCAAGGAGATCGGTAAGGCGAAGAAGGAAAAGAACGAGACCGAAGCCACGCGTCTCATGGATGAGGTGGCAGGAATCAAGGAAACGATCCAACAGGGCGAGGAGGATGAGCGCGCCCAAGATCAGGCCCTGCGCGATCTCCTTGCGGGTATCCCAAACATGCCGGGCGACGACGTTCCCGTGGGTCCGGACGAAGACGCCAATGTGGAGCTCCGCAAAGTTGGCGACATCCCAAGTTTCGATTTTGAGCCGAAGCAGCATTTCGAAATCGGCGAAGCGCTCGGCCTCATGGATTTCGAGATTGCCGCGAAGCTCTCCGGCGCACGTTTCGTGGTGCTCAAAGGGGCGTTGGCCCGGCTCGAACGCGCGCTGAGCCAGTTCATGCTCGATCTGCACACTGCCGAACATGGCTACACGGAGGTGAACCCGCCGCTGCTGGTGCGCGACGACACGATGTACGGCACAGCGCAGTTGCCGAAGTTCGAGGAGGACCAGTTTTCCGCGGGCGAGGGATATTGGCTCATCCCCACCGCTGAAGTGCCGCTGACCAACTTGGCGCGTGAGCAGATCCAGGACGAGGCGAGCCTCCCGGCGCGTGTTACGGCGGGCACGGCCTGCTTTCGGGCGGAGGCGGGGGCCGCGGGCCGCGATACGCGCGGCATGATCCGGCAGCACCAGTTCACCAAGGTCGAGCTGGTTTCGATCACGACGCCGGAACAGTCCACCGAGGAACACGAACGCATGACGGCATGTGCCGAGACCGTGCTCCAAAAGCTCGGGCTGCCCTATCGTGTCGTCGTGCTGTCGACAGGCGACATGGGCTTCTCGGCACAGAAGACCTATGACATCGAAGTCTGGCTGCCAGGACAGGACACGTATCGCGAGATTTCCTCGTGCTCGGTCTGCGGTGACTTTCAGGCCCGCCGCATGGGCGCTCGCTACCGGCCAACCGACGAAAAGACGCCACGCCACGTGCATACGTTAAACGGCTCGGGCGTCGCGGTCGGCCGTGCGCTGATCGCCGTGCTGGAAAATTACCAAGAGGCCGATGGTGGTGTCCGGGTGCCAGAAGTCCTGCAGCCCTATATGGGTGGCCTGACAAAGATCGAAGCGACCGCCTGACTCAAATCCCCAGCAGAACTCTCAAAGCACCGGAAACGACTCACGAAAATGCGCATCCTGATTACCAACGACGATGGCATCGAAGCCGCCGGTCTCGACGTGCTGGAGAAGATCGCGACGGATCTCACCGACGACGTTTGGGTGGTCGCGCCGGAGACGGACAATAGCGGCGCCTCTCACTCCCTGACCCTCGCCGAGCCGTTGCGTATGCGCGAACTCGGCAAGCGCCGATATGCCGTGAAGGGCACGCCGACCGACTGCGTGATCATGGGCGTGCGCTATCTCCTGAGGGACGAGCCGCCCGATCTTGTGCTGTCCGGCGTCAATCGGGGCCAAAATCTCGCAGACGATGTCAACTACTCGGGCACCGTCGCGGGCGCCATTGAAGGCTCGCTGCTGGGCGTTCCCTCCATCGCCATGAGCCAGGCGATTAGCAATTACGACCACGGCGTGCCGCCCTGGGATACACCGATGGTTCACGGTGCCGAGCTTGTCCGCAGGCTCTGGGCTGCTGGGTGGCCCAAGGGCACGGTCATCAACGTCAATTTCCCTGATTGCACGCCCGACCAAGTGCGCGGTACGTCCGCGACCGTTCAAGGACTGCGCGACACCGCGCTCCTCGACATCGACGACCGCATGGATACACGCGGGAAGGCCTATTACTGGATCGGCATCGCCAAGCGCGGACCCAACCCGCCGCAAGGCTCAGATCTTTGGGCCGTGCGCTCCAACCTGATCTCGGTCACGCCGCTCTGCCTGGACTTTACCGATCATGGCGCCCTCGAAGACCTGGCTTCCGTCTTGAAGCAAGGCGACGACTAGTTCGATTGCCGCAGTATGCGTCCCAGTTCGGTGATGTCAGAGCCGGCCGATATCGGGCCAAGCACTAAGGCCACATTTGTCAGGTGGTCTCGGTCAAGTACCCAAGAGCGCCGCAAAGCCCACCGTTTCAATCCTTGTGAGCACGAAGTCATCCGCAAGGCTCCCGCCAGTGACGGCGATGCCCAACCGGAACTCGTCGGCGCCACCAACCGCGTTGTCGAAGGTGCCTTTGTCGATCGTGATCCTGGTGATTTCGGTTGGGTGCTGCGTGTTCACGACGTCTCTCAGTCTGCCGACTTCGGTGTCGTTGATGGTAACGGCATGACCGCCGGTTCCACCCCACGTCTCGATATCATGCGTATAGAAAATCAGTTCCACCGCTGCGGGGGGCTTCCACGTTAGTCTGGCGGGGAATTCGAGTCTCAGTCCCACGTATTGTGCATCTTGGAACACACCAGGGTTGTTCCCCAGGTGGTACGCCCCGGTCAGCAAAACGACGGCATCGTTCATGTCCAACACTCCCTGACTGCTCTGCGATCATAGGTGCATTGAAAGTGAAATACAAACTCAGGGTGTATTTTGCCGTTTAGAATTCAATGCCCTAAAGAGTAACTGAGCCAGGTGAGGGGCTTTCTGTCCTGCAATTCTGGACGCGAGCAGCCGAAAAGTCGCATTGGCAGCAGAGGGGGATGCGGGCAGCGCAGATGCAAGAAGAGGATGCACACAATCAGATCGGGCTGATCATGCTGCTCCGGCGACGCGGCATTCGCGACGCAAATGTGTTGCGGGCGATCGAGCGGATACCGCGCGACCTCTTCGTCGACGAGGCGTTCTCCGACAACGCCTATCAGGACATCGCGCTGCCGATCGATTGCGGGCAGACGATCTCGCAGCCATTCGTGGTCGCCTTCATGACCGAGAAGCTCGATCTGAAACCGACCCACAAAGTGCTCGAAATCGGAACAGGGTCCGGTTACCAGGCCGCGATCCTGTCTCAGCTGTGCCGCCGGGTGTATTCGATCGAGCGCTGGCGCGAACTTCAAAAGGCCGCCGAAGCGCGGCTCGCGCAGCTGAAGATAACCAATGTCACCACGATCATTGGGGATGGCTGGCTCGGATGGCCGCCCCAGGCGCCGTTCGACCGCATCATCGTGACCGCAGCCGCACTCGATGCACCGGCCGCCTTGCTCGATCAGCTGAAGGACGGCGGGCGCATGATTATTCCGCTTGGGGAAACCCGCGATACGCAGCAACTCGTGCAGATCGAGAAGACGCCTGAGGGTCTCGTAGAGACCGCGCTCCTGCCGGTTCGCTTCGTGCCACTGGTGCATGGTCGCGTGAAGCGCGATTGAAGGTGAACCGCGAGACGCTTCTGCCTCAAACTTTCGAGAGCCGAGCGGCGTGTCCTTAAAGCCTTGTTTACCGGGGGCGCGCTTAATTGGACCCATCGAGTTTTGCGTGGGGGCCAGCGAAGTATGCGCGTGGCATGTGTACCGGATCTTCTCCGGGGGATTTCGTGCGCCGTTTTGGCATTGGGGACAGCGTTTGGCGTCGCGGGCTGTAGCGACGACTCGACACGCTTCAACTATCCGGTGCTTGGCATAGGTGATTCCGGAGGCGCCGACTACGACACGACGGCGTCGCTGCCGCCGCAAAGTGGCTACAGCGCGCCACCCACGGCAGCACCCCAGCGCACCGCATCCTACTCACCGAGCCAGACCCGCTACTACGGTTCGCAGGCCGCCGCGCCTGCGCCCGCTGCTCCACCAGCACCTGTTGCGTCCTATGCCTCCGGTCCGCGCGTGACCGTGCAGCAGGGCGATACGCTGAGCGGCCTGTCCCAGCGCTATGGCGTGCCCATCGCGACGATCCAGTCTGCAAACAATCTCGCCGACGCCCGGTTGCGACCGGGACAGGTTCTGGTGATGCCTGGGGCGAATGCCGCCGCCGCGACTCGGACCGCATCGGCCACACCTGCTACACCCGTTGCGCCCGTGGCCCAGCCCGCGCCAGTCTTGCCGCCGCCTGCACCGGCCGCTCAAACGGCCAACCTCCCGCCTGTTCCGTCGATGCCGGCAATGCCCGCGCCGCGCAAGGTCACGACCACGACCATTGCGGCGCCCGCCGATGGAAACGCCGCCACGAGTAGCAGTCAGTTGCCAACGCCTGAGCCGTTGTCGGGCACTAGCTTTCGCTGGCCTGTGAAGGGGCGTGTCATTTCAGGGTTTGGGACCAAGCCCGATGGCGGTCACAATGACGGTGTCGACATTTCGGTGCCGCGTGGGACGCCTGTGAAGGCCGCCGAGAACGGCGTGGTGGCCTATGCCGGCAATGAGCTAAAAGGCTATGGCAACCTCGTCTTGGTGCGGCACGCCAACAACTGGGTGTCGGCTTACGCCAATAACGAGCAAATCCTGGTCAAGCGTGGTGACAAGGTCTCCCGCGGGCAGGTGATCGGCAAAGCAGGAAGCACCGGTTCAGCCAGCCAGCCGCAAGTTCACTTCGAACTGCGAAAGGGCTCACGTCCCGTCGATCCTACGAAATACATGACCAGCATGTCGGCCCAGGCTGACTAGCGATGCCAGCCTAGAGCGTCTTTCCGAGACGCCCGGCGAGGTCTTGTGTGAATTGCCAGGCAACACGTCCCGAGCGGCTGCCGCGCGTTGTCGCCCATTCCAGGGCCTCGCGTTCCAGGTCAATCTCCGGCGCGTCCAAGCCGTAATGATCCGCATAGCCACGAACCATGTCGAGGTAGTCGTCCTGACTGCACTGATGAAAGCCAATCCACAGGCCAAAGCGGTCTGACAGCGACACCTTCTCTTCGACCGCTTCACCAGGATTGATGGCTGTCGAAGATTCGTTTTCCATCATCTCGCGCGGCATTAAGTGGCGCCGATTTGACGTCGCGTACAGGACGACGTTGGCGGGGCGGCCCTCGATCCCACCTTCGAGTACCGCCTTCAGCGACTTGTAGGAGTTATCGATCGCCTCGAAGGACAGGTCATCGCAGAAGAGGACAAAGCGGTAGTCACATGCGCTTCTCAATGAGCCAAGCACCCGGGGCAAAGCAGCGATATCCTCGCGATGGATTTCGATGAGCTTCAACCGCGGATAAGCATCGAGCAGGGCTGCGTGAGTCGCCTTGATCAACGAGCTCTTGCCCATGCCGCGCGCGCCCCACAGAAGCGCATTGTTTGCGGGAAGCCCGCGGGCAAAGCGTTCAGTATTCGCGAACAGAAAGTCCCTATTTCGGTCGACGCCTTTCAGCAGCGGAAGCGGCACCGTATTAACGGCTGGGACTGGCACAAAACCCGCCGTTTCCGGCTGAAATAGAAAGGCGCTGGTCTCCGAGAAGTCCGGGTCGGTTGGCCCCGCCGGGGCGAGCCGCTCTAGGGCGCGCGCAATGCGCTCCAAAACGCCGGAAATAGGTTCCTGAAAGTTCATGAAGGGCCCCGTTGCAAAGGCGTACAGGCTCAGTATAGTCGCGCACATTCGCGCGCTGGAGCCTGCTCGCATAAACGCTTGCGAGACATGCCAAATCGGCCAATTCCGGCCATCCTTAAGCCAACTGGGAGAGACGAGCAATGAATGGTTTTGCCTATGCGCAGGCGGGTGGAGGCGGTATGGACGCTCTGAGCAGCCTGCTTGTCCCGACCATTCTGATCATCGCCATCATGTATTTTCTGATGATCCGGCCGCAACAGAAGCGGATGAGGGAGCATCGGGAAATGATTGAGGCAATCCGCCGTGGCGATACGGTGGTGACGTCCGGCGGAATCATTGGCAAGGTTGCCAAAGCCGAGGAGGGTGAGCTGCAGGTCGAGGTTGCCGACGGCGTTCGGGTCAAGGTCCTGCGGACGTCGATCTCTGAAGTACGCGGCAAGAGCGACGCCGCGGCCTCGGCAAAATCTGAGTCTAAGGCGAAATCTGATACTAAATCGACGGACTAGAGCACAACGGCCAAACCGTCGATCGACCTGGAGTTTTAAACCCGGCAATGCTGCATTTCCAAAGATGGAAGGTGATTCTCGTTGGCATCATTGTGCTTTTGGGATTTGTCTTCGCAGCTCCCAACCTGTTCCCGTCGTCAGCCTTGCAGGGGCTCCCAAGTTGGTTTCCCCATAAGCAGGTGAATCTTGGCCTCGACCTTCAAGGTGGCGCTCATCTGCTGTACCGGATGGACGAGAAAGAGCTTGTAGACGACTGGTTGGGCACCATTCGGGGTGATGTACGCGAGAGTCTCCGCAGCAATCGTATCGGGTACATCGACCTCAATAAGAACACTGCCAGCCGCGCGGTCTCCGTTCGCATCCGCAAGCCCGAGGACGTCGAGAGAGCCTTTACAGAGCTCAAAAAGATCGCTGTGCCCGTCGGCGCGGATGTCTTTGGCGGATTTTCTGGCAACGACATCGATGTCACTCGGAGTGGCGACAAGATTACGCTTACGGCGACGGAAGTCGGGCTGAACGAACGCATTAGCTCGGCGATCCAGGCTTCGATCGAAACGATCCGGCGGCGCGTCGATGCTTTCGGTACGACAGAGCCCAGCATTCAGAGAGAGGGGCGGGACCGCATCCTGGTTCAGGTCCCTGGCGTGTCGGACGTGCAGCGTCTGAAGGGGCTGATCGGCGAAACCGGAAAACTCGAGTTTAAACTTGTTGACCCATCCGCCAACGCAGCCGAAGTCGCGATCAGCAAGAAGGTGCCGCCTGGAACGGAGCTTCTTTACTCTGAGGATGAGCCGCCCATTCCCTACGTGCTGAAAGATCGGGTGTTGGTCAGCGGCGAAAATCTCGTCGATTCTCAGCCTGGCTTCGATGGTCGCACAGGCGAGCCCGTTGTGAACTTCCGTTTCGATGCGGCGGGCGCTAAGCGCTTCGGACGTGCCACCCAAGATAATGTCGGGCTGCCTTTCGCGATCGTGCTGGACAACAAGGTGATCTCGGCTCCCGTGATTCGTGAGCCCATCCTCGGCGGTTCGGGTCAGATCAGCGGCAACTTCACGGTTCAGGAAGCCAACGATCTGTCGGTGTTGCTGCGTTCTGGCGCCTTGCCAGCAAAGCTCAGCGTGATCGAGGAGCGGACGGTTGGTGCAAGTCTCGGCGCAGACTCCATCGACAGCGGTCAAAAGGCCGCGATCGCCGGGATGCTTCTGGTCATCGGCTTCATGTTTGCGGCCTATGGACTCTTCGGCGTGTTCGCAAACATCGCACTGCTCGTCAACGTCGCACTGATATTTGCGGTGTTGTCGCTCATGGGCGCGACGCTCACCTTGCCGGGTATCGCAGGTATCGTGCTTGTGATTGGTATCGCGGTCGACGCGAACGTGCTCATCAACGAGCGCATTCGTGAAGAAATGCGGTCAGGAAAGTCTCCCATCGCGGCGGTGGATTCCGGCTACTCGCGCGCGCTCATCACCATTATTGATTCCAACGTCACAACGCTGATTGCGGTGCTCGTGCTTTTCTGGCTTGGCTCTGGACCCATTCGGGGTTTTGCGGTCACGTTGACGATCGGCGTGCTCGCCTCGATGTTCACGGCCGTGACGGTAACGCGCATGTTGGTTGCTGGTTGGCTGCGCTGGAAGCGGCCCAAAGAACTCCCCCTTTAGAGGAATTGCCGATGTTTCGTGGCATCAAATTCGTTCCGGCGGATACCAAGATCGACTTTGTCAGCCAACGCGTTGTCGCGTGGTTTGTCTCTGCCTTTCTCACGGTCGTGCCGCTGGTGCTCGTCGCTACCATCGGGCTCAACATGGGCATCGACTTCCAGGGCGGGACTCTGATCGAGGTGAAGACCAAGGAGAGCCCCGCCCAGCTGGCGGAGATCCGTGGGAAGATCAGCGGGCTCGGGCTCGGTGAAGTCCAGATTCAGGAATTCGGTGCGCCGGACGAGGTGCTCATTCGCATTGCCTCCCAACCCACTGAGGAAGAGCAGCAGACCTCGATCGCGAAGGTCAAAGAGGCGCTGGGAGACACCGTTGAATACCGGCGAACGGAGATCGTTGGACCAACCATTTCATCGGAACTGATCGCGGGCGGGACGTTGGCGGTCGTCGTCGCGATGATTGGGATCATGATTTATGTGTGGTTCCGATTCGAATGGCAGTTTGCCGTGGCCGCTGTTGCCTCGCTGGTGCATGACGTCACGGCCACCATTGGCCTCTACGCGGTTATGCAGCTCGAATTCAATGTCTCGAGCATCGCGGCAATTCTGACGATCATTGGTTACTCGCTCAACGATAAGGTCGTGATTTTCGATCGGATCCGCGAAAATCTGCGGAAGTACAAGCGCATGCCGCTGGTCGAGCTGCTCGACCGTTCAATCAACGAGATGCTATCTCGCGCAATCCTGACGCACGTCACCACCTTGCTCGCCATGATGCCATTCCTGTTCTTCGGCGGAGAGGCGATCTATGGATTTGCGGTCGCGATGTGTTTCGGAATCATCGTCGGCGCCTACTCTTCGATCTTCGTCGCATCGCCT
Source organism: Pseudomonadota bacterium (assembly GCA_039177935.1). Taxonomy (GTDB): domain Bacteria; phylum Pseudomonadota; class Alphaproteobacteria; order Rhizobiales; family Methyloligellaceae; genus Methyloceanibacter. Next base: position 165,507 of record JBCDFN010000002.1, read on the forward strand.
ATGCAGCTCATCCTGGGCGTGCAGCGCGAGGCGTTCTCCGGGAGCCCGAGTTCGGCCAAGGGAAAGGCGGAAAAGGGCAAGGCAGAGGCTGAAGCCCGCGCCTAAGCGTTGAGGACATGCGGTGAAGGAGCGTGAGCGAGCAGCGACGGTCCAGCAGATGGCCCGGAAGGCCGATCCCGACCGCGCCATTGCCGCGCTCTTCGCACCCGCGACCGCTCGCGATGATTTGTTTGCACTCTTTGCTCTCAACGGTGAACTAGCCCGCATTGCGGACCAGGTTAGCGAGCCTGGCCTCGGCGAGATTCGGCTGCAATGGTGGCGGGATGCACTAGAGCGCGCTGAATCGGGCGAGGCCACCGGCCATCCAGTGGCCGATGCGTTTGGTGACGTGTTGGCACGCCGCGCGTTATCGCGAGAGCGTATCGCCGGTCTTATCGATGCGCGCAGCTTCGATATCGGCGAAACGGTGATGCCCGACAGCCGCACATTAGACGCGTATCTTTTCGATACGACCGGTGGACTCTTTGCCTTGGCCGCTGAAATCGTGGGTGCCGAGGGGGAGAATCAAGGACTTATCGCACAAGCGGCGGGCAGGGCTTATGGACTCGTTCGCGTGATGCGAAGCCTTCCTGTTCTCGCGGTCAAAGGCCGGACATATCTCTCCGCCGATGCGATGGTAGCTGCGGGTACAACCCCTTCGGATATCTTTTCCGGCGAGACAAAACCGGGACTAACCACTCTTTTGGGGGCGATGCGCGAGGAGGCGCGTATGGCGCTTAAAGAAGCCAGGTTTCACCTTTATGGGCAGGGCATGAAGGGCACGGGGCTCGATGCGGCAGGGCAGTCGGCCTATTTGCCGCTTGCGCTTGTGGAGCCGTACCTTAACGCACTTGCCAAGGTGAAAGACCCGCTCCAGGGCATCGCGCGCATCAACCCGCTTTATCGCCTTTGGCGTCTCATGCGCGCCAACTAGCAAGTCATTCCGCAGCGACGGATCTTTCGGAACCGAGCCATGTGTCCAAGTCGTCAAGTGCGCGCGCCGACATGGCTGTCTTGCGCAAGAGAGATTTCGTCAGGCGTCGTCCGTCAGCACGCTGTTCGTGCTTCTTGGGTAAGCGGGGAACTTGTATTGGCGGGAACAGGCCGAAGTTGACGTTCATCGGCTGAAAGCTGCGGCTGCCGCTTTCGCTTTCGACGCTGAGGTGGCCTCCAGTGATGTGCGCCAGCAGCGCACCGAGCGCCGTGGTTGGTGGTGGGGGCGATACCGCCTGATCCAACTGCTCTGCAGCGGCGAAGCGCCCCGCTATCAGTCCGATGGCTGCCGACTCCACATAGCCTTCCACCCCGGTCACTTGCCCAGCGAAACGTAAGCTCGGCCGTGCTTTCAAACGCAGCGTGTCGTCGAGCAGGATTGGGCTGTTCAGGAAAGTATTGCGGTGTAGACCGCCCAACCGCGCGAACTCCGCACTTTCAAGGCCGGGGATCATTCGGAACACGCGCACTTGCTCCGCATACTTCAGTTTAGTCTGGAATCCGACCATGTTCCAAAGCGTGCCCAGCGCGTTGTCCTGACGCAGCTGGATCACGGCATAGGGTTTTTCTTCGGGCTTGTGCGCATTGGTCAGGCCGACGGGCTTTAGCGGGCCATATCGAAGTGTATCGGCGCCGCGCTCCGCCATCACCTCGACCGGAAGGCAGCCCTCAAAGTAGGGCGTCTTTTCGAAGTCCTTGAATTCCGTCTTTTCGCCAGCGAGCAGCGCCTGGATCAGCGCGTCGTACTGCGCTTTGTCCAAGGGACAGTTGATGTAGTCTGACCCCGTGCCGCCAGGGCCCACCTTGTCGTATCGCGACTGGCGCCAGCACACATCCATGTTTATGGACTCGAAATGCACAATCGGCGCGATGGCATCGAAAAAAGCGAGTTCCTCCTCGCCTGTTAGCGCCGCAATCTCATCCGCCAGCGCATCGGACGTGAGCGGCCCGGTGGCGACGACCACGCTGTTCCAATCTTCGGGCGGGAGCCCGGCGACCTCTCCGCGAACGATCTTTATGAGAGGGTGCTCCTGAAGTGACTGAGTGACGGCCATCGAGAAGCCGTCGCGGTCGACCGCCAATGCCCCTCCGGCGGGCAGCTTGTGCGCATCTGCCGCTTTCATGATGATGGAGCCGCACCGGCGCATCTCCTCATGGAGCAGTCCCACGGCATTTGCCTCGAAATCGTCAGAGCGGAACGAGTTTGAGCAGACGAGCTCGGCCAGCCCGTCGGTCTTATGGGCTTCGGTTTGCCGCATCGGTCGCATTTCGTGGAGCGTTACGGGCACGCCGGCGTTGGCGAGCTGCCAGGCGGCCTCACTGCCGGCGAGGCCGCCCCCGATCACATGCACTGTCGTTGTCGGTGTCTTCATGGGCCTAGCTACGCCCGCTAGCCGAGTGGTTTCAAGCAGTTTGGCGGCAAATGCTGCGACAACAGGCCCTGGACGTAGGGATCACGGCCTTGACGTCATTCGACCAATCCGATGAAGCAGCGGGAAACCTTATTTGCCAGCCGTCCTTGCTTGTTCTGCGGGTGGGGTCCAGGGTGTGATATCCCAGGGCCGAGAAGGGTTCAGTTTCGGCAGATTTGCGCCTTTTGGAGACGCCGCGTCATCATGTCATCAGTTAACGTAGTCTGGAAAGGCAATTGCCGGAGTATTGAGGCGCGCACGCGCCTGCTCGCGTACCTGCGTCGGCTCGCACGCCTCAGCGACGGCTATCTGCGGCCGGACGATCGTCCATTCTTGGCCGTTGTAGGGAAGGAGCCTGTTCTGCCCCGCGCGAATGTCGAGCTGATCGACGAGACCCGCGAGGGCAAGATCCTGGTCTCAACGGACATCACGGCCCATCCCGATACCCTACTTGTGCGCGCACGCGAAGCGGGCTTGCCGATCCGGACCGCGGAAGACCAAAACTATGTCGTGCTCAAAAAGGTTCAGCTGCGTGGTATCGATTTCCGGCTCTTTGATCCACGAGGGCTCTACCCCGACAACGACCGAATGAGCTTCGTGTTCATCGAGTGCCCCGAACACCACTTTATCGATGGGCGTTTGGTCGAGATCGCGGAAGAGGGCGGCAATACTGTTCTTCAGTGCCCGAGCCTTCAGCTGAAGTCCTATCTTGAAGATTGGACCGACTGCCTATTCTCTTGGATGCGGTTTTTCCTGTTGGGCGACCTCTGGTGGCGGCGCCATGAAGAACTACAGGGCTACAACGAGTATCGCGATGTCTTCGAAGCCGTACAAACCGCGCGTGGAAGCGTCGAGGCGGAAGAGACCACCTTCGAAGCCGTGCTCGCCACATTCAGGCAGCATGCAGAGCATCAGCGCTACGAGGTCCAGCGCACAGCCTAGCTCGCGCGCTAGAACCGTCCTTCGTCTGGGATATTGAGAGTTTCACCGCACGCCTTGCAGTGCACGGCGTCCACCTCATGCCGTTGCAGCCCGCAACCCGGGCATGGATACCGCACTTTTTGCGGCCGAAGGAGCGTCTGAAGCAGTCGCAAGAACAGCGTCACGCCAAAAATCATGATTCCGACGGCAACCAGACGACCAAAGGAGCCGTGGAGTGTGATGTCGCCGAAGCCCGTAGTCGTCAGCGTTGCGACCGTAAAGTAGAGCGCATCGACGTAGTTGCCGATTGCGGGGTTCTGGTAGTGCTGAGTCTCGTACACAAGCCCAGTCGTGATGAACATGAAGACAATCAGGTTGACGACGGCAACGATCGGCTCCTCATTGCGGCGAAAAAATGGGAAGTCAACGCGCAACGTCGCCATGAGCTGGTAGGTATGCAGTAGACGGAGCGTGCGCAGAATGCGCAGGAACCCGAGTCCTTCTCCGACAATCGGCGCCAGGAACGACATGATCGCGATGATATCGGCCCAGGTCGCGAAATGTGCGAACTCGCGGCCCGGATGGGGGCTGACCCAAAGTCGCGCCAGGAACTCGATCAGGATAACAATGCCAAAGCAGACGTCGAGAACCTCGATATAGGGCGCATCCGGTATGAAAGACGTGGCGATGATGAAAGCGATCGTGACAAGGTCGAAGGCGAGGATGCCGTAGCGAAACCTGTGGGCCGCGCGGCTATGACCGTGATAGAGACTCCGCAAGCGTTCGCGGAAAGACTTTTCGTCTTCTTTCTCGCTCTGCTCCTTGGGGGCGGTCGTTTCCTCTGCCTTCGAAGCCGGCGAGGGCGAGGTCTTCGATTGGGTCGTCGGAGCGGATGTCATGGGCCTAAAGCGAAGCTTGGGTTAGCTGCATCGAGTCACGAGGGCTAGTAATACAGGCCGTCATCTCTGGAGTATAGAATGTCCAACTTAACGCTCTATCACGCCGCCCCCTCCCGATCGTCACTCGTCCGCTGGATGTTGGAAGAAATCGGCGTGCCCTATGATATTGAGCTGCTTGTCCTAACAGAGGGTGAGCACCTTACGGCCGACTATAAGGCGATTAACCCAATGGCGAAGGTTCCGGCCTTACGTCATGGCGACGTCGTCGTCACCGAGGCCGCGGCGATCTGTACCTACCTTGCCGACGAATTCCCGGACGCGGAGCTAAACATCCCCATTGGGGATCCTCTGCGGGGTGACTATCTCAAGTGGCTATTCTTCGGGCCGAGCTGCATCGAGCCCGCCATGATGGATGCGGCCTATCCACGAAAAGAAGAACCGCGGCGCGGCACGCTAGGGTACGGCAGCCTCGAACGCGTCATGGAGGTCGTTGCGCAGGGCGTGGCGACCGGACCGTATCTCTTGGGAGAGCGATTTACGGCCACGGATGTCGTGGTTGGCTCGACCCTGCGCTTCGGTGTCATGTTCAAGCTCTTGCCAGAGCTTCCTGTGGTTATGGATTATATCGATCGACTGCAGGCGCGGCCGGCGATGCAACGGACACTAACGCTAGATGAGGAACTCGCGGCCTCGTAAAGAGGGTCTCCAAGCCCCGTCAAACGGGAACAATGACGGACGCCGCGAGGGGCAGGGCGCGGGCGGCAGCAGACCGACATGTGGTGCAAGCCAAGAAATGGGCGGCCCTCACGTCGCTGCGAGCCGCCCTGTTAGTCCACTGGGGACCTGTTTAGTCCGACATCGTCGTGATCCCAAAAGGGAGCACGCGCGTTCAACGCCACATTAGATCGTCGCCATCAGAGAAAAGTCGTCCAAGGCGAGCGTTTGGTCGTTGAACTGGTAGTTCTCGATCACATCATCATCCAGACTGTCCAGAACGCCGTCGTTATTGCTGTCGACAAAGGCATCGCGCACGATGAGTTGTTTCCCCGGCTTATCCGTGAACGTGAAAACCAAGTCGTCGCCTTCGGCGCTCACGTCCCAGGTATTGCCCCGGTCGGTGCTGAGATACTCGCTCAGCCGCAACGTGTCGTTTCCGCCGCCGTTGTCCTCAATGATCGTGTTTCCAGACTCCTGGTCGAAGACATAGGTGTCATCGCCCAGCCCCCCGAACAACTCGTCGGGCAAAGCGGCCTCAGCCAAAAGCTGAACGTTCTCGACCGAGACACCGTCCGTGTCGCGGAAGATGAACAATTGCGGGTTGGCGTGCGTGGCCTCAAACTCAAACTCAGCCTCTAGTGCACCTCCATCGATTGCCCCAAAGTTCTTCCCAACGTAGACGCCGTTATGCGTGTCGAAGACCCAGACGCCCACATTAAAGGGAGACGGGTCACCCTCTTGGCGAATGTCGAAGCTGATCTGATAGGTCTCGCCCACGATCAGTCGGAGCATGGCTGACGTTGTCCAACTTCCCATAAAGTTGAAGTCGTTGCCCATATCAAGCGAAAGGCTCGGCGAGAAATCGGCGCTGTGACCCATCGGGCCATCGCCGCCGCCGTTCAGCTCGTCATTGCCTTCTCCGCCTTCAAGGATGTCATTTCCGGCGTCACCGTACATGATGTCTTTGCGTGCCGACCCTTGGAGCGTCTCTGACGTGTCCGTGCCCATCACGATTGACGGTCCACGAAGCTCGTCCAGCGTAAGTGTACTGTCGTCGAAGTAGAACTCTTCGATGACGTCCTCGTCTAGATGATCAAGGACTCCATCGCCGTTGCTGTCGAAAAGTGCGTTTTTAAGGACAAGGTCGACGTTTTCCTTGTCGGAGAAGCTGAACACCAGATCGTAGCCGTCTTCGCGGAAATCCCAGCTCTCACCTAGGCCAGTAGTTGAATAGCCCTCGAGCTTCAGCGTGTCGTTTCCGTCGCCATTGTCCTCGATGACCGTGTTATCGGAGTCGTCATTGAAGACATACGTGTCATCGCCCGCTTCGCCATGCAAATGGTCAGGCGCAAGCGTCTCCGCCACGAGATAAACGTTTTCGATGCCAGGCGTTGCGCCTCCGCTAGAACCGACTGTTGCGAAGTACACCGTCAGCTCCGATGTGGTGGCCGCGAAAGTCAACGCGATCTCGCGCGGTTGCTGGCTCGGGCGCAGGCTAGAGACGTTAACGGACTCGAGTAGATTCCCGAGAGCGTCGCGGACAAAGACGAACATATTTACGTGGTCATCGTTGCCTCCTGTCTGGGCGAAGGCATCGAAGCTGAGCTGATAGTTGCCACCCACGGTCATGCCGCTGATCTCTTGTTCGAAGGTTACCCAACTGCCTGTGGGCAATTGGTCGGGGTCGAACAGATTCGGCGAAAAGCTGGGGAAGAACCCTGTGCTTTCGCCACCAATGAGCCTGTCATTGCCGGCGCCGCCTATAAGCGTATCCGGACCAGCAAGGCCATCGATAGTGTCGTTGCCCCCAGCACCAACCAACTCCTCCCGAAGGTCGGTACCGTAGATCACCCTATCGGCATCTTTTGCGACTTCAGAGAAACTCTTTGTGTCGATTCCCCCGTTGATATCGTCAGCAAATTGGAGGTACTCGACGTTGGAAAGCACTGTATCAGTGCCGTCCGACCCAACATTGTCGATCACCTTCATCGAACCGTCTTGGTAGAGAACGAAGGTGTAATCCTCGTACATGCCTGAGAAGACAGCGGTATCACTGGTACCTTCGCCACCGTCGATGCGGTCGTCGCCTTCGCGGCCAATGAGCGTGTCGTTGCCGCCCTTGCCCTCTAGGATATCGTCGGAGTCAGAGCCATAGATTGTCTCCCCGGCACTGGTTCCTTGACCGGTAATCTGCGCAAGGAGTTCATCCAACGATATCGTCGTACCGTCTTTGAACTCAAAGTATTCGATGACGTCTAGGTCAAAGCGATCGAGAACGTTATTCCCACTGCTGTCAATGAGAGCGTCTTCAATGTAGAGGTCCACTCCAGGCTTATCGCTAAACGTGAACAATAGCCCGTCAGCAAGTTGTTCCGCAGTCCAGGTGAGGTTTGCGCCGGAGAATTGATACTCCTCAAGACGCAGCGTGTCTGTCCCGCCGAAGTCGTCATAAATGTAGGTTTCGCCGGAGTCCGCGCTGAAGACGTAGGTGTCGTCACCGCGTTCGCCGGACAAATAGTCCGCTTGGCGAGTGGCCTGCACCAGGCGCACATTGTCGAGATCGATATCAACAAGTTCGCCGTCCGTGTGGGTAAACTTGACGATTGTTCTCGTGCTTGCTGCTGGGAAGATGATGGACGGGGACACAACGCCATCCGCCTTATAGAGTTCGACTTCATTGCTGTAGAACACGTCGCCGGTCCACCAGTCGATCAGTTCGACACGAACAGCGCCCCTGTCTCCGTCCTGACCATAGTTGATGGCGAGATCGAAGCTCAGCTCATAGTTCTGGCCAGCCGTCATACCCAACACGGTCTGCTTCATGGTCAGGTCTGTTGAGCCGTTGAGGCCCATGACCACGTAGGCCGTTCCGTCGGTGGGGCGGGAGCAACTTTAATCCCAATTTCTTCCGCCGGAGGTGGGCGTGCTACCGCCGACTACATCGCCGAAGCTCCAGCCAAGGGGGACCGTTGGGCCATGAAAGGTAGACGTTTCATCTTCGAACGAGCCGTTGAGGATGAGATTGGAAGTCCCATAGCTGATACCGTCGGATCCGCCGTGAAGCTCATCGTTGCCCTTGCCGCCGCTTATGTAGTCATTTCCGGCACCGCCATACAGGGTGTCATTGCCATCCAAGCCGTAGAGTCGTTCGGGCGTATTGTTGTCGGTGCCGTACACCGTGTCGTTTCCGGGCGTGCCCACAAACGAGGGAAGGCCCCCCGATAACCGTTCCCAGTCGCTGTCGTCATCGGCCTTGTACTAGATGGAACTCAGGATGATGTGCTGGAGATCATTATACTCTGCGTCCGTATGGTTCGCGTCGAGCATGTCTTCCAACGCGATATCATGATAGCCGGCGCCATTTTCGAGGCGGACCCTCAGAACAATGTCAACCTTGTTGGGATCGTTTTCGCCTTCGCCGTCCCTCGCGTCCCAATTCCAGGTCCCATCAGGGGTGTAATTCTGCCCTTTAAAAAACTGAATGTGTGTCGAATCGATCTCGCCAAAACCTGTGAGGCGGATAACGTCCTCACCCAAGGTGAAATCGGTAATCGTGTCGCGTTGGTCGGCCCCAACCACAGTGCCGCCCTCGGTATCGAAGATGAAGTAGTCTTTGCCGAGATAGCCGGTCAGCAGATCTTGGCCGCTCCCGCCAATCAGAAAGTCCATTCCAGAACTGCCAAACAGAGCATCGTCACCGCCGAAGCCGTACAGAGCGCCCCGATTGGTCAGGGCATCGATTTCGCCCGCGGACGCTGTGTAAAGCATGTCGGACTCGTAGCTTCCCATCAGAAGCTTCATGCCGTCGATCTTCGTGCTTTTCCCATACAGGACACGCGCCCCGCCGACCATGATGGCGCCTTGCCCGTCCGCCAGTGTATTCTTGTAGAACTCGTAAAGATTATTGTCTTCGGAGTTGACCGAGGGAGCCAGTTGAAGGTCGCTGGTTAGATTAACGCCGTTGACATAGATGTCGTCGCCACGCCGCTCAATGGATGAAATGGTTTGATCGGTTATCTCATACATTTGCGCTTTGATTTCATCGGCAGTCATAGAGACTTCCGTTAGACCGCTATCCGAATCGAGGTTGGTTAGGTATCGCGCATTCAAATCGATCATATCACTGACCAGTTCTTCGTCATACTGGATCAGTGCGAGACGGCCCCCCGTGCCACTCCCGTTTGCATCGGCCGTGATGACCATACCGTCGGTGACGCTGTCTGGACCGGCGGTTGGACTGCCAATTTTGCCATTAAGCCCCACAGCAGTGGCGTAAAATGCCCGATCGTCGACGATGCTGAAATCGACTATGTGTACATAGTCATCTTTTGTTGCAACGAACCCGTCGTCGACCTTGCCGCCTCCCTCGACTAAGTCGCGCAGCGAGCCGATGCCTGCCACAGACAAGGCAATCATCGCGTTCTGATGAACGGCACTGCTAGTGCCGCCCTTGATGAAGGTCTTCATCATCTCTTGGGCGTACTTCTCGGCGGCGTCGCCAAAGAAGCCTTCACGGAAAGACGGAATGGCCTCGCCATTGGCGAATCCTGCCGCGATCGACCCGAGATTGACAAAATCTCTGCCATCTCCGGTTGTGATAGAATCGACGCTACTGCCGTCTCTTATGCCAGCATCGATATAGTCATCTCCGAAACCGGCATCTATTGTATCTGAGCCAGCACCACCATAGATGGCATCATTGTAGTTCGTCCCAGGCACTTCGGGCACAAGGACTGCATCGCCTTCCCATTTCTCGTCTTGGGAGACGGACTCGGTTTCGTGATCACCATAGATGGTGTCGTCTCTTTGTGAGCCAATCAGCGTATCGCCGCCGCCGCCGCCGAGAAGTGATGCGCCGTGCCCAAAATCCAATTGATAAGCCTGGATGTAGTCGTCGCCATCGCCGCCATCGAAAATCTCTTTATAATCGTTGGTCAACCTATCTAAGTCATCGACGCCGCCGTCTTTTCCCTCTCCGGCCTCGCTAATTAGCGTATCATCTCCCCCGCCGAGATGAGCATAAGTGAGCTCCAATTTGTCTTTAACTGAACCAAAAATGGATGCCTTGAAGTATTCCGTAGGAATTGGCCTTAGAACAACGTTTTGATCTTCATCCGAACCAAATGCAACGATCGACCACTCATCGTCTTTTGAATTTCTTCCGCCAATTTTTCTGATCGTGCGTTCGTTGTCAGATTCCCAATACATGGGGTCAATCAAATTCGCCATCAGAGTGCCTCCTGATTGTTTTGATTTGGATCATGGCGCCGCCGCACCGTTTCGCATCTCGAACAGGCGCGGGTTGTTCAGGATGGCCGTGACAACTTGATGATGGTTTTTTTACAATTGCGGTTGAATCTGCTGATTTCATAAGGGTTTAGGTTGAGTGAGACTTGGGCAATAACCTGTAATTGTATTTTTGAGGGGCTTCTCTCTTTACGTACTTTTCGGGATGCTCTTTTTTATCTCGCGTGCTGGCAAAAGAGCGCAGGCATTGCTGGGGCCTACGGGGGCTTGGACCTCGTCACAGGAATGGCTTAATTCCGGGGCCGTATCGGGCTACGGAACAAAGAGGCGATGTCGATGGAGCGTGGGACGAAAAAGGCGATTAGGCGATTTGGCATTGCCGGGGCTGCGCTCTTGCTCGGCCTTGTCTTCGTGCCGCTGCTGACGATTTTCTATCTGGGCTGTGGTCTGATCGACGTGATGCGCAACAAGCGCCGCGATGCGATGGTCTTCCGCAAGTACTTCATGGGCAACGGCATTACGACCTGGCTTCTGTCTCCGCTCAATCTGTTCGTCGATCTCTTCTGCTACCGCAACAAGGGGGTCTACGAGCTTGAGGACCTGCCTCCCGAGTGGCGAGAAGAGGTGGACTCCGTGCTCGACGTGTTTCGCGAGCAGAAGGACACCGTCTTGGCGGATGTCGACAGGGCATTCGAAGACGGCCGTCGCGGGATGTATGTCTATGAGTGGTACGGCAAGCGTAAGGAGCATAAAATCGAGGCGCTCAAGCGCGACTACAAATACGTGAAGACGGTCGCCGTATCAGTCTTCTCCGGCAAGGAGTCGACATCGTTCCATTATGGACCGCTCCGTATGACACTCCGTGTACTGTATAATCTCACACCGGTCGACACGGATGAGGTTTACATTCAGTGCGGGTGGAAGAAGCACTTCTGGCGTGACGATCCGCTATACATTTTCGATGACACGCTCATTCACCGCTCGGTCAACGACTATGATGCCCGCCGATTTGTCGTATTCATGGACATCATGCGCCCGACGGCGCATCCGGAGTTCCTCAGCAAGCTGATTTCTGCTGTGTCCGTTCTGGTGGAGCGCGCTAATGCCATGTTCTACAAGAACTGGAAGATGCTACGCCCAGGAGCCAAGAGCGCCGAGCCGCCGGCGCCGACTTCCGAAGCTGCGTAGACGCTGAGGTTCGGAGGGATCCGCACATGCTGATGGTGATCTCCGGCGGACAAACGGGGCCCGATCGCGCTGCCCTCGAGGCCGCCGTCGCCACCGGAATGCCGTACGGCGGTTGGTGTCCGAAAGGCGGTTGGGCCGAGGATATGCCGGAACCGCCGGGCGTCTTGGCGCTTTATCCCGATCTGCGCGAAACGCCTGCCTCCGCGCCCGAACAGCGGACGGATTGGAACGTTCGCGACTCCGATGCCTTGCTCGTACTCGTCGGGGAGGGCGGGATCGATGTCTCTCTGGGGACGATGCGCGCGGTGCAGTATGCGGAAGAACTGCGAAAGCCATATGTGGTCGTGAGTGCCATGAGCGAAGAAGCATCCAGCCATGCTTTTGACTTTCTCAGCGCCTTCAGTGCGCCGTCGTTTGGCGTTGGTGGCCCACGCGAGAGTGAGTCTCCAGGACTCCAAGCGGCTTCCCTTAAGCTGCTCCAGCCTATCTTTGCCCGGATGGTGGCCGGGGCCTGACTGCGCTGTCATGCGTCCGTGCGTTTTCCAAAGCCCCTTATTTCCAATGCTCTTTGTCGTCGGCTCGGAACCCGCGGGCCGCTCGTGAATTGTGTCCATATCGAGGCAGGACCGCGCTCGGGGTTCTGCCCGAGGGTGTGCGGAGCGAGACAACGGGAGGAGAAAGCGATGATACGTGACACGATTTCTGCGCTATTCGTGGGTGGAGTTTTGAGCGTGAGCCTGGCGTTAGCAAGCAATCCAGCGGTAGGTATGGGGAGCCTCGTCGGAGGTGAAGAGACAGACGATTGCTCGAATACGGACGGCGCGTTCGATGAGGCAGCCTTTGTCATTGCCACAGGGCCCCGACCGGGGGCGCGCGTAGAAAGCGGCTTCGACGTGACTGGGTGTTCGAGGACATTCGAGAGCAATGTGCAATGGAAGCTATTGGCGCGTGATGGGTCGGTCCTTGCAAGCGGCAACACAACCGGCGGCGGGGTCGATGGGCCGGGAGCCTTTAGCTTCTCAATTCCCTATACAGTGCCCGTGCAGCAAATCGGCCACCTTGAGGTCTTCGAAGAGGACGTTTCGGACGGCGAGGGGTTTCCACCTGGCCGGACGGTGATTCCACTCGTCCTGAAGCCCTAATCCGGCGGGTCTCAGGCTCATTTGGCCTCGGCAAACCGTGGAAACACTGTCCTCATTGCCGCCTCGGGCGATGAGGTCTGTGATAGGGTGCAGCGTCTCAATGAGTATGATTCTTCAGCAAAGGGGGGAACAATGCTGGAAGCACTCATTATTATTCTCGTCGTAGGCGCTGTTGCCGGCTGGCTGGCGGGGCTTCTGGTCCAGGGGACTGGATTCGGCCTGCTGGGCGATATCGTCGTTGGAATCCTGGGCGCGCTCGTCACGGGGTTCTTACTCCCGCAGATCGGGATCGTCCTGGCCTTCGGCGGCGGCATTCTAGGATCGATCATCGCGGCCTTTATTGGCGCCGTGATTCTCCTGGTCGTTGTAAAGCTGATCCGGAAGATCGTATCTTAGAATTATCTCATTAATTCAGCGGGTTAACTAATAGAACGTCGCGCCACTGATCCGTGGGGCGACGTTCTTCCGTATCCACGGGCGTGTCCGCGGCAGACCTGCCGTTGCTGCAATGCAACATTGGTCGTTTGAATGAAACACTTTGCCGCAGTTTTTTACAGCCAGGACACGTTTTCGTCACAACCTGAACCTCCCTTCGTCAGAATTATCGAGCAAAAGCGCCGGCCTTAGCGGGTGTTTCCCGCTTAGTCGTAACAACTGTGAGGAATATCTATGAGGGGTCGAGGCCTCTTCAGCATTGTAAGCGGTTTGCTTGTCTTAGTAATGCTTGGACTAGCTACGGAAGCTCACGCTGGTGACGTAGCGCTGAAACACAAACATTCTGTTGCATCGCACAACGCGCTTGCCGGTCTGATCCAGGCTGCGTATGCCGCCGCCATGCCGATTAAAGCAGTCAACGACGTCAGCGCGCCGCGCGGCGATAAGGCCGTCGGTGGCATTTCGTCTGCGGCGCTTAAGGTGGCGGCTTTGGGGACGCAGGAGGATCGTATCTGGGATGCGGACGCTGCGCGCGAGCTGCGCTGTCTGGCCGAGGGGATCTACTTCGAAGCGCGCGGTGAACCTTGGCGCGGCCAGATGGCTGTGGGACGGGTGATCTTGAACCGAGTTGCGAGCAAGCAGTATCCGAATTCAGTTTGTGGCGTGGTCTACCAGAACAGGCATCTACACAATCGCTGCCAGTTTTCTTTCGCATGTGACGGTAAGCCAGACGAGATCCGTAACGTGGACGCTTGGTACAGCGTGCGGGGCTTCGCGGCTTGGCTGCTAGCCAATAACTCAGACGATCGCCAAGGGAGCGCGTATCGCGTTCTGGCATCGCTTGAGACAGCAACGCATTACCATGCGGACTACGTGCTGCCGTACTGGGCCAAGCACTTCGAACTCACAGCGCGCATTGGCCGGCACATTTTTTATTCTGATCCGAGCGCTTAGGTTGCTTAGGCGTGGGACGGCCAACATGGCCGTCCCCCTTGAATTTCAACATCCACCTCATATCTCTCAGCCGTTAGCATCTTCCCTTGGTTGACACGGGAGAGACTTATGCGATGGCTGTTATTGGTGCTTGCACCTCTTGCCCTTGCTGGCTGTGTGACAGAGCAGGGTCCTTCACTGCCGATGGCCCTCGCACCTGCTGAGACAGCGAAGGCGGCCTGCCTTACATACGGAGACGCCCCGGCGTTTGGCGAATGCGCCCCGAGAAGCGGAACCTCCGCTCGGTAGAACGCCACCGACTCTAGCAAGATCGAAGCCGGATCTTGTTTCGCATTGCTGGTGCGTGATTATGCGGTTCGGCGAACTGGGCTGTGGAGCTTGTTGCTGATCTGCGTCACGAGCGGCCTGTCAGTGCTTGCTGGCCAGCCCATGAGCGGCTACCACAAGCGGCCGTGCTGGAATCAACCGGCAGGGGATGCCGTGGCGCCCGCGCCCTCGGCGGTGGGAACCGCCTTCATGCGGCGGGTCAGCCGCTTTGGGCATCCACCAAATATCGGGCTGGGAAGAACCATCCATGACACGCCGAGCAATGTTCAGCAGCCGGCTGGAGCGCCGCAGGCAAGTTCGACGCTTTGCGAGGCTCGTGGCGCTAACGGTGTTCGTTATTGGCCTGGGCCTGGTTGGCGTATTCGCCGTCCAGGGGTTTGACTTTCTGGGCATCGCGGAGGCGAACCGTTTGCCGCTGGGCGTAGCGGTGCTCGGCGCGATTGGTGCTGTCTTTGCTTTGTCGCTCTTGGCCTATGCTGCTGTCCGCGCGTTCAGCCGGATCGACTAACACGCCTCCCTTTGCGTGTTGGGAAAGATACTCCTGAGTATTGAGACCAGTGACGAACCACCTCCAAGCGATCTAAAGTGGCCTCCCGTCGAAGAGTGCGGGATTAGGGAGGGACTACAAATGGATCTTTCAGGCCTACTCGTGCAGGCGATCTCAGGTGCTGTCGGTGGCAGTGCTGCGGGTGCGGCTGCAAAAAACTACTCGCTCGGCGCGGTCGGCAATGCGATCGCCGGGGCCGTTGGCGGCGGCGTTCTGGGTCAGTTGATGGGCAGCTTTGCCGGTCAGATGATCGAAGGCTGGGTGGGTGACATTGTCGGAGGCGGCGTTGGCGGAATCGCGCTGACGCTCATTGCTGGCGTCATCCGCAATATGACATCGAAATAAACGTCACAGAAATCGGTTCGGCGTTCATTCAGATCGCTGAACCGATCTCGTTCTCTCGCCACCAACGCATCCACTAAGCACCCACCGCCGTCTGGAACGGCCGCACCCTATTGACCGGCAATGGCGTGTGCTGTCGAACCGGTCTCGCATGGGTCCAAGAACTTGCACCGCATCATGCCCGGCTTACGGGCGATTCCGAGGTAAACATGGTCGAGTCCGAAGCCATAGCGGATCTGAAATGGGTTCCGGAAGGTGCGGGCGCTAAGCGCAACGCCAACAAAGCCGTCGTAAAGGCGGTGCGACAACTCATTCGCGACGAGAACAAGAAGACCGTACGGAAGACCCTCGAAAATTGGTCGCCCGAGCACATCATGGAGCTCATGGTCAGGCTACCGTTCAAGGCCGCGCGCCGATTGATCGACATCTTGCCGGATCAGATCTCGTCGCGGGTTCTCACAGAGCTTCGGCCACAGTTTCGCGCCGCGATAACGAGGGACGAGACCGTCGAACGACTGCGGGATTTGATCCTGCGCATGCCACCTGAGAAAGCCTTCGACACGTTCCAGGATCTACCAGACGATGTCCAGGATCGCTTGGCGCCGGACTTGAAGTCTGTTGAGCGCATTGCAGCCTCTCTTAAGTACAAGAAGGAGAGCGCCGGCGAGATTATGCAAAAGCGCCACGTTGCGCTTGCGCCGGATCGTACCGCCGCGGAAGCCGTGGCTGCCTTGCAAAGCGCATCCGACATGATTGGATCTGTCGATACGGTCTTTGTGATTGATGCGGACAATCGTCCGATCGGCGCATTCAAGCCGCGCGCGCTGTTGCTGGTGCCGCCAGACACGCAGCTCTCCAAAATTATGTCCGCTGAGTTTCCCGTCGTTTCGTCCACCACAGATCAGGAGGAAGCAGCCCTCGCCACATCGGGCACTGACTTCAAGAGCCTGCCGGTCGTCGACAACGAAGGTAAGCTTGTGGGTCAGATCACCACCAAAATGCTGGCGCGCGTTGTCGCCGAAGAAGCAGCCGAAGACATGCTCAAGATGGGCGGTGTCAATGAGGATGCGCGGCCAACCGATTCCGTTCCTCAAATCGTACGCAACCGTCTCCCTTGGCTTCTGGCTGGTCTGGTGGGTGCGACGATCGCGGCGATCATTATTGGTTCGTTCGAGGAAGAACTCGAGAAGGCAGCGATACTTGCGGCCTTTATTCCGGTTGTCATGTCAATGGCTGGAAATGCTGGCCTGCAGGCCTCTGTTGTTTCGGTTCAAGCGCTTGCAATGGGTTCAAATTGGCCCGGCGACGGACTGGTTTACCGCTTCGGCCGCGAGCTTCTCGGAGCGCTACTGAACGGCGCTATCGCAGGCAGCATCCTTGCGTGCCTCATCTTTGCGGGATCGCTCTTCTTCGATGTCGCGGAGCCCGTGAGGCTTGCGCTGGCAACATCCATGTCTCTGCTCACCGTGACAACGATCGCCGCTATCGTCGGCTCCTTCGTTCCGTTGGCGCTCGACCGGTTGGGAATCGATCCGGCAGCAGCCACAGGCGTCTTCATCACGACAAGCAACGATGTTGTAGGTGTACTGGTCTACTTCCTGATGGCCAGCGCCTTCTATTTCTAAGGTGGCGGACGTCGCATCAGGCTGTTCGACAGCAGAATGCGTATGGGGCTATACAGTTGAGCCGAGCGGGCCAGCAAAGGCCTGCGACCAGAACGGGAGTTGGGGAACGCGATGCGCCGCTTGATTGTTCTTTTCGTGCTGCTTCTCGGCAGCCTTGCCTGGCTGACCCTACCGCAGCCATCTTTCGCGCAGGATGCTGGGGCGGCGCCGGCGCAAGCCGAGGTGATGTTCCCTAGTCAGCTTACTGATCCCCAAGTCAAGTTGGAGGATCTCGAACTTCTCACGGTCCCATTGACCGTTGATCAGCTCAAAGCACTCGCGGCCAAGTGGCTTGATATCGTCAAGAGCAAGACCGAACAGGTTGTCGATACGCAGATTGCGGTCTCGAAAGCCACGGGCGAAACCGCGGATGCACAGCGCGAGAAGCTCACCAAGCTCTACGCCGAACGAAACGATCTCTTCGATCGCTACAGCGCGGTGCTCAACGCTTGGGAGAAAAAGGGCGGCGATACCACGGAGATCACGGTTTATCGGGACTATCAGAACGCCATCTTCCTCGAAGAGACGCGCAAGGCGGACACCAAGACCCTCATGGCTTGGGCGGTGGATTGGATGACGGCCGAGGATGGAGGCATCGCCCTCGCCAAGAACGTGGCGATCGTCATTGTTTCCTTCCTGGCGCTGCTCTTTGTCGCAAGGATGGTGCGCAAGCTCGTTCGCCGTTGGATCGGACACGTTCCGAATATCTCCGACCTGCTTCAAGCGTTCGTCGTTGGCATCGTCTATTGGATTGTACTGGCCGTCGGCTTGATGCTCGTGCTGTCCGGGCTTGGGGTCGACGTCACACCGCTGTTCGCATTGTTTGGTGGTGCTTCCATCATCGCGGCTCTCGCGATGCAGGACTCTCTCAGCAATCTCGCTTCAGGACTCATGATCATGATCTACCGCCCCTTCGACGTGGGCGATTATGTCGACGTGGGTGGTGTTGCCGGCACGGTGAAGAGCACGAACATTTTCGCAACGACCGTGACGACGCCTGACAACCAAGTCATCGTGATCCCCAACAAAAATGTTTGGGGCAATGTCATTACCAACGTGACCGCCAGTGAAACGCGTCGTGTCGATTTGGTTTTCGGGATTGGATACGACGACTCGATCCCCGAGGCGCTGAAGGTTCTCGAACAGGCAGTGGAGGCGCATCCGCTGGTGTTGAAGGACCCCGAGCCGACAATCCGCGTGAACGAACTCGCGGACAGCTCCGTCAATCTGATCTGTAGGCCATGGGTCAACACGTCGGACTATTGGACCGTCTACTGGGATCTCCAGCGTTACGTTAAAGAGCTGTTTGACTCAGTGGGTATTTCAATCCCCTATCCACAACAAGACGTACACTTCATTCCGGCGGACCCGAGTAAGGCGCCGCCAGCCCCCGCCATCAAGAAGACGCCTTCAGTCGATAGGCCGTCCATTTCCGCGGGTGACGAGGGGCACGACGATGGCAAATAGGAAGCAGGAGCCTTTCATATGTTCGATCGCCTGAAATCAATCTCCGTGGCCGGAAGGTCAGGCTTGCTCGCATTGGCAGTCGCTGGTCTGCTGACCTCCGGCGCATCTGCGCAGGTTACGGTCGATGTTGGCAAGATCACCTGCAATCAGTTTGCCCTGTTCAAGGTTTCCGACCCGGATACGATTGCGGTTTGGCTCCATGGCTACTACAGCGGCAAGCGCGGCAACACGGTCGTCGAAGTCGAAGAGCTCAAAGCCAACGCCAAGAAACTCCGCGACTACTGTTTGCAGAATCCCGATACGAATCTGCTAGACGCGGTCGAGACCCTTTTGAGTCCATAAGCGCGAGCGCAACGAAGCCAACACACATTATGCGCTGAGGGCAGGGGGTAAGCCTTGGAAGCAGAATCGACGATGGGCGCTGAGGCGCAGACGGTTCCTTGGTGGACCCCACCGGGCGAAACAGACATGACGTCATTCATGGCGTTGATCTTGTTGTTCCTGCTGGTCTTTGCCGTCTTCCATTTTTACGCGCGGTTCGACCGCTTTGCTGAAGAGCACAACGAGGGAACGCCGCTCAAGACGACGGTCCCGACTCTTCTCATGATCGCCTTCGCGTACGAGATTTTCCCTCCACTGAGTCACTTCAGCATTCTGCTTCCGTTGGCGCTCATCGCGACGGCGCTGGCGCGCGACCTAATGCTGTGGTTCGAACCGAGAAAAGAGCACATGCTCAAGGGCGAGCTTGAAGACGTGATGCTCGATGAACTGCATCGGGAGCATCTCGGCGAGCACGATCATACTGGCAGGCGCGTACCGGACGAGCCCCAAGAGAAGCCGGCGCCGAAGCCAGTTCGCAAAGCCAAAACTCAACCGACCAAAACTCAGTCGACCAAGACCGAGCCGACCAAGACTCCCCAGAACAAGACCCCGCCAGCGAAGACTCAGTCGAAGAAGTCGGCTGCGTCTGATAAGGCCGACGATAAGTTGGACAGTGCGCCCGATGACAAGGATGCGCCCTCGCGTGGAGGGCCAAAAGCGTGATTGAGCTGACCGTAACCTCCATTCCCTTTGTCTTGCGCATCATGTATCTGCGCTGGAAGGGTATTCCGATTACGCTCTACAACGTCCACGTGGCGTTGTTCGCATGGCTTGCGCTGGCGTTCATCGTCTTCTTCACAGTGTTCTATTACTACCCGAAGTCCTATACGGGCTTCGTGCCGTTCCGGACCGTTCCGGTTGTCAGCGAGAATGGCGGCACGGTTACAAGCATCGAGGTTGACAACGGTTCCCGTGTGAAGCCCGGACAAGTGCTCTTCACCGTCGACAAAACAACCGAAGAAGCAGCCGTGAAGACGGCCGAGCTCAGACTCGTTGAGATCGACAAGTCATTCGCCTCCGCCGAAGCCGAAGTCCATTCGGCCGAGGCCTCGCTGCAAAAAGAAAACGCGCAGCTGCAGCAGGCCGTTGAGGTGTTTGAAGATCAAGCCGAGTTGAAGCGGCGCAATTCACCTGCCTACAACGAGCGACGCTTCCAATCCGCAGTGGCCGAAAGAGACTCCGGAGAGGCGAGAGTGGCACAAGCGCGAGCGCTGCTTGATGAGGCCAATCTGCAGCTGAAAGAGGTGCTGCCAGCCCAGCGCGAAAGCGCACAAGCGCAGCTGGACCAGGCGGAGGTGGAACTCGCCAAGACCACCGTGCGGTCTCAGGTCGATGGTGTTGTTGATCAGCTCACGCTGCATGTGGGCGCGCGCGCATCGCAGATCGCTTCGAACCCGGCGATGCTCATTATTCCCGATCGCGACGAAGCCCATCCGAAGAGGGTCGTGGCCGGCTTCTCGCAAGTCGCCCGCTCGGTCCTCTATGTCGGTATGCCTGCCGAGGTCGCCTGCGACACCAACTTCAACGTGGCGATGGTCAACGCGGTTCTGCCGGCGCGGATCACGGCAATCCAGCCTGAAATCGCTGCGGGTCAGCTTGCGCCCACCGGCCGGCTGATTGAGCCTTCGGAGTTCTCTAAGCGCGGCGAGGTCGTTACGGCGATCGAGATGGTTTATCCCAAACACCAGGAACTTCTAGTCAACGGCAGTGGCTGCATCGTCCAAACATACGACCGCAATCTTCCCCACGGCGTTCTTGGACATATCCTTGGCGGTCTTGGGATCATCAAGGCGTGGGGCTTGCGAATCAAAGTTTGGATTGCGCTGGTGACCGGGATCGGCCTCGCGGGCGGAGGCGCGCACTAACGTGCCGCCCTCTAACACCAGCTCGCTTCATCCTGTTTGGGTTGCCGCAGTAGCTCGTCCACGTTTGCCTCGAGGAGCCTGTAGCCCACATTGCCGAAGAGCTTTTGGCGACCCTCGTTCATGACAAATGTTGGGCTGCCCACAATGCCGTTGTCAGTGGCAAGGTCATAGTCAATGGCAAGAGCGGCCAGCGCCTCCGATGACCGGAATTTTTCGTCGATCAGTCGGGTATCGATGTCTAGCTGGGCTGCGATATCGCATTGCACCTCCCAGTCACCGATATCTAGGGCATCGGCGAAGAAGGCATGGCGAATTTTGCGCGCGGCCCTTGTGCTCAATCTCTCGAGATAGGGCAGGGGCTCCGCGTCTGTGAGAGGCTCGATGAGCTCAACCGCCTTTAGGAACTGGTGCGGACTCGCCGAGGTGCGCGGTCGCCCGCGAAGCCAAACGGCGTCGTTGACCGTAATATGGGGAAAGCGCCCCGCGACGTCTTTGAGATGCTTGTTGAACGATTCAAAGCCGCCCTTACCCTCGATCTTGCCCCAAGCATCGGGAAACACAGAACAGAAGCGGGGGACGATCTCGATTTGGTTGCCGAATTGGACCGCGAGTTCGTCAAGCCGTCGCTCTGCCACACAGGCCCATATGCAGAGCACGTCGGAGTAGTAGGAAATCTTCACAGTTGACATTGATAGCCTCTCAACCTGTCCGCTGTCTGGGCCCGCAGCGTGCGTACTTTGCTCTGCGTGCTTGGCTCTGCGTGCTTGCATTACAACCCCGTATGCGGCCGGAGGGGGTCACGCGATCATGCGAAACTTCACATAAGTAAATTATGCTATGATGTGAACGGCCGAGGCGCCATTGTGGGAGGGAATGCCATGTATGGGAAGACAACAAAGCGGGCGGGGGGCAAACCATGGCATTGGGTCGCAGGCGCGGTTCTCGTGGCAGTTCTCAGCACACTGACTAGCCCGGCATTCGCATCCGTTCTTATCAAGGTAGACAAGCCGAGCCAGACGATGACCGTCTCCGTCGATGGTGAGATGCGTTATCGCTGGCCTATTTCTACGGGCGCCACCGGCTATTCAACTCCAACCGGCAGCTACAACGCATTCCGTCTGGAGCGAATGCACTACTCCGTCGAGTGGGACGGCGCGGGCATGCCTCATTCCATTTTCTTCACCACGCGCGGCCATGCCATTCACGGGTCAAACAATCCCGGTATGGGCACGCCACGCTCGCGTGGCTGTGTGCGACTCTCGCTGCAGAATGCCGAGACCCTCTTCAACCTTGTGGAAAGCCGGGGCGTCACCAGCGCAAAAGTCGTTGTTGCCGGAGCCGATCCGGCAGGGAACTGGGCGCCTACGTCGGCACCGACCACGGCCCAGACGGCGAACGGGAGCAGGTCTGCCAGGCCCGCACAGTTCCGCGAACGTCGCGGACCGTTCCGGGGATTGTTCCGTCGTCGGCCGCGCTAGTGGCACGCCCATGCGATCCTAGCCAATCCTATGAGAGACAGCGCCCCGGCAATCAGCGCGGCGGAAGCCAAGGTCTTTGTGATCTCGGTGATTGCGCTCTCAGCGACAGTCGCTAATGCGACCTTCTGGTTCGGTGTGTTCGGCCGGATCTTTTTTACGCACATCCTCTATATCTGGATAGCGGCCACGGCGGCGTTGTTGGCGAGCTTCTTTATTCCGCGCCTGGAAACGCCGCTTCTGAGGCTGCCTTGGCAAGGGCGTTTCCTCCTGGCGTTGCCAACAGTCTGGCTTGTGCTTGCCGCCACGATCGATGTCGAGAGCTATCAGCCGGATAGCCCGGCCACGTGGGTGCTGTGGTCCCTCGCGCTCGTGAGCGCGTTGGTGACGTTTCCCTATCTGCTCTACGTGATCATTCTGGCACTGGTTCCCGATATCGAACGGCTAACCCACACGAAGCTACGCTGGGCGCTGATCGGAATCCTGGCTGTTATGGCGGTCGCAGGCTATGGGCTTGGTAGCCACCACCAGCTGTTTCTCACGTGTGAGAATTTCAAGACCGGCGGTCACGACATCCCTGAGAACTGCCGTGCCGCAGGCGATCCGACGTCTTTATGAGCACGGCTTGCCCGATTAGCCCTTGGCTCGCTCGGGACATCTCTTGCACATTTTCTTCTTCGGGCATTTCGAGCACGGCTTTTTCTTGTAGCCGTGCTTCCCGTCGGACTTCTTACCCATCGGCTAGCTTTTCGCAATCAACTGCTCGCGTCGAGCCATTAGCGCATCGAGCTTTTCCTGCTGATCGGCGATGCGATCGGCATTGCGTGCCTCGTCCGCGGCGCCAGAAAACGCAGCAGCCTGTTCCATCAACTCACGCATGTTGTCTTCGACAATCTGAATGCGGCGCTCCACTTCCTCAAGGCTCAAGTCTTCGATACTCATTGTCTCTCCTGATTGCACATGCCCAAGACCCAAGACCCAAGGCCCAAGGCCAAAGCCCTTTGGTGCAAGTCTAGCGAATTCGGCGTGAAGACGGTGTTGATTCAGCGCAAAAAACCGAGGCGGCGACGCAACGAACGCCACCGCGATCCACCATCTCGCGTCGCGCTTTGACGGCGAGAGATAGAGGTGCAATATTATAACATTACGCTCAAAAAGAACCTTTCGCCTGTTGGGCGCTAGATTAGGATAGGACGGTAGCGCGACCAGGCTGCTTGTATAGTGACCGAGATGGACTCTCTTAAGACCTACGACGATTGGAAGCACTGCATCACGGTGCTGTGCGGTATCCCGCTCACCCTGCCATATGTCGAACAACGGCTGACGGCGCTCCGCGACCCGGCCGACTTCGGGACGCAGAAGTTCCTGAGCACCTGGGGAGAGGACCACCTCTCCCGTGTCATCGGCTGGTTCGAGCAAGCGGAGCGCGAACTGCGATGAGGTGCAAAATAGACCGCGTTGCCGCCTTTTCTGCCGCGCTCATCGCAGCGTGCTTTCTCGGTTCCAGCCCTACGCTTGCCAATGAGCCTGTCGTGTCCCGATCGGCGAAGGCGCTTGAGGCTCTGTGCATCTCCACACAATTCGATCGGCGCAATTTGGATGCCCAGGTGCAGTCCTTCTCGCACCGGGAGCTGCCCAAACCGTCATTGCGCAAACTCTCCGTGTACAACGATGTCGGCTACGCCCTCATCGTTGACCACGCGCCGGTGACAGTGACCCTCGGTCGAAGGCAGTCGGATGATGAAGTCAGCCGGAACTGTACGGTCACGATCAAGGATCTCGACTTCGCCGAAGCGAACGAATTACTCCAAGCAAACTATAACGCCGAAGAGTTAGACCGGTTCGCAAACGGCGTGTCGCAAATCGCCGTCTACCGTGCCCGATTCCCAGACTACCCGGCCGAGATGTATCTAAGCGTTCAGACAGGCAGCGGCCTCACCGCACTTTCCCTATTCGAACCTCCGACCGGCGAAACCCCTTGAGGTCTCTGTCTGCGCTATCGCCTAGCGGCTGCTTGAGCGCATGTATCGATGCCATCCCGCGCTTCGGGGCCCTAGAGACCGCGCGCCCAGGCCGGCCGAAGCGGAGCCGCCTCAGGCGCAGCAATGGCGGCGCGCAGTTCTTGCAGCAGCCGTGGCTTGTCCGCGCCCAAAGTCCCTTTCAGGATGAGCCAGTTTGAGGCGTGATCGCTGCGGAAGACGGTCCGTTTCAGCTCCAGCTGGGACAGCAGCTGCTCCATTTCCTGCATCAAGCCCAGGACGCTGAGCGGCTCGAAGTCGCCGAAATTTTCGCGAAAGCGCGCTTCGCCTTGCGGAAAGCTCACAACGAGCGTGGCGAGAAACTCGGGCTGCGTGGCGTTCATCAGCGCCGCCGAGTTCGCCGCATGCTGACGCGACAGCGCTTCACCCCCGAGCCCGTTGAGGATCATCACCGAGCGCGTGATCCCAGCCTCTTGCAGCTTGTCGAGCGCCTCGCGCGTCGTCTCGAAGGTCTCTCCCTTGTTGACGCGCGCCAGCACCTCGTCGTCGCCCGATTCCGCGCCCACATACACGATGGAGAGGCCAAGCTCTTTGAGCTCCCGAAGCTCCGCCACCGATTTCTTGCGCAAATTGCGCGGCAGGCAATAGCTCGACACCCGGCGTACGCTGGGCAGATCCTTGCGGATCGCCTCTAAGACCGTCACCAAGCGGCGCGTCGACAGCGTTAGAGCATCGCCATCGGCGAGGAAGATGCGCTGCACGCCACCGCCCAGCTGTTCCGCGCAACTACGGATATTGCCCAGCACTTCCTCCTCAGCCCGCGGACGAAAGCCCTTCTGCGGAGCGGTGTACATTTCGCAGAACGTGCACTTGTTCCAGGAACAGCCATCCGTAATGGGCAGGATCAGCGACTGCGCTTCGCTCGGCGGGCGATAAACCGGTTCGACATAGCGGATGGGAAGCATGGTCACCCTAAGAGCCACAGACCTTCCGTGAGCAAGCGCCGCTAAGCTTTGCTCCGGCGCGCGTCGATGAAGCTCTTCACGAAGAACACGAGGGCGAGGAGCGTGCTCGCCATCATCAGGCCGACCCGAAAGATAGCGGCGCTATCGCCCCGCCCGATCGCGGCGGACAGCGGCGTATAGAGCGCAATCAAAATCACCACCGTCAGCACGGCCGCGATATGCGCGATAATCTTGTTCTGCCCTTCGACGCCCTTGTAGCAGGCGAGCAGCAACACGCCGAACGCAGCCGGGATCAGCGCCGTGAAGGAGGCTTTGTCGGCGCCCAGATACCCCCAAATCGACACGGCGATGAGGACGATGGCGTTGATGAGGCTGGCAGTGTGCGCTTTCACGAGGGGCGGGCTTTCTTGATTGTCTGGATAGAGCGCCACCCTAGGCTATTCCGCCATCGCGTCAATGCGGCGGAACCCCCGTCTTCGATAGGCAGGGGCTTTTTCATTTGCCCTATCGGCCTTCTTGTTTGTCCTACCGCTTCGCTACATGAGGACCCGCGGCTACTTGAGGGAATCTTTATTTGCCCTATCGCCTAGCGGCTACTTGAGGGCGGTTCCTTCACCACCTTCGTCATGCCCGGACTTGATCCGGGCATCCACGCCGTGACGCCTGCAATAAATGATAGGCCAGCGGTATGGATTGCCACCCGGGTCCGGCTGTGCCGGCCCGGGCGCAGGCTCAAGTCAAGCCCGGCAATGACGAGTCAGAGAGTCGATGCAACTCTGTGACCTATGCCCCTTGGTGTCATCGCCCGGCTCGACCGGGCGATCCAGTAACCGGCGCCGTGCCGGATCACGACGGGCGGTGCTTACTGGATGCCCCGATCAAGTCGGGGCATGACAGCCGAAGCTAGCCGTGGGTCAGTACCTCATCGACAGCCTTGGCGAGACCCGCGAGCGGAACAGGGTCGGCGAGCTTCCTGACCCGGTAGAGTGTGATGGTCTTTTGCTTTCTTGGAAGGTCGGAGGTCTTCACGACATGGAACTCCCATTGCGCCGAATCGCGATGGTCGGCCTTTTCACCCTCGACCCCATTCCAAGCGAAGACGTAGACATGCGCGGGACGTCCAGGCGCTACCTCCCATTTCGATGCGTGCTCAGAGTAGTGACCTGTGCGGGACGCGATGTCGAAAGCACCGCGGGTCCTCAGGCCGCGCGGCTTCGACCAAACTTGTTCAGCAGCGGACTGTTTGAGTTCCAGCCGCTTCTCGTCCGCCTCGCGCTCGAAGTCCCAGCCGCCCCAATCGGCCCCAGCGAAGGTCCAGCCAGTCTTGCTGAGGAAGGGCCTGATCATCTCTTCGATGAAGTCGCTGCGATACTGATTGCCGATTAGGCGCTGATTGAAGAGCCGTTGGGCGAGCCTCTTTGCGATGTCATTCATGGGTCAGACTATGCAAGCTCGCAGCCTAGGGCAGGCTGTGCGCAAGATGGCCAGTGCTTGGGAACGGAAACCATACTTAATCATACACGACAATAGGTTGAAGAATACATCTTGCCCATCTATTGATTGAACTCTCAACAACCGAGCTTCGCATGCCCAGAAGATCTGATCTGCCCAGTTTTGAGAACTACTTCGTTCCGACCGTTGACTGCCTCAAGGCGCGCGGCGACTCGATGACGATTAGTGAGATGGAAGAAGATGTCGCCACCGCCATGAAACTTTCAGATGAACTCTTGTCTGTCCCTCATGGCGACGGTCATCGAACTCAATTCCAGTATGAACTCGCTTGGGTGCGTACTTACCTGAAGAAGGTAGGCGCGCTCGACAACAGTGAGCGTGGCGTATGGCGACTGACTCCAACTGGTGCGTCTATGTCTCACGCCGATATTCGGGCTGTGCCGAGGCAGGTGAGAGAACTTGAGAAGCAAGAGCGGAAAGCACGAAAGGCCCAGCAGGATGGGCCTAATGAAGAGGATGAGGAGCCGGACGAGCAGGATTGGCGAGAACAGCTTTTGGACGTGATGAGGTCTTTAGAGCCTGATGCCTTCGAGCGTTTGGCCCAGCGGCTGCTTCGAGAATCGGGCTTCACAAAAGTCGAAGTCACCGGGCGCAGCGGCGATGGAGGTATCGATGGTACGGGCGTGTTGCGCGTCAACTTGCTCTCGTTTCACGTCCTGTTTCAATGCAAGCGCTATAGCGGCACCGTGGGCGCCGGGGTCGTGCGTGACTTTCGGGGCGCGATGGTGGGGCGTGCCGACAAAGGCTTGATAATCACAACCGGCACCTTCAGCCCAGATGCCAAGCGTGAGGCCACGCGCGATGGTGCGCCGGCACTTGATTTAGTCGATGGGGATACTCTTTGCGACCTGCTTAAGCAGCTGGGGATCGGCGTTAGCGTCAAACAGGTCGAGGAAGTTGAAATCGATAAGTCGGCGTTCGTCGACATTTAGGTTTTCGCCGGAAGATACGATGGTTTGAACTAGCTTCGTGGAGCACTCATGGATCTAGAAGACTTGGACAGCTGGGAACAATTCATCAAGAGAGTCGAGGAGATTAAAGCGGCTCGCGACGCCGTCGCTCAGGACGTCAAGCCAGTGGGCGTATCCAAGTTTCTGTTTCGGGGGCAGTCAAACGCCGACTGGAACCTACTAACGACACTTGTACGAGTTGGGAGCCAGCCCTGGTCCTTTTCGAAGTACTTCAAATTGATAAGGAGAGCACGATCTCAAATTGAAACGTTTACCGGCAAACGATGGGACAAAGAAGCAATCAATGAACTGGTGGAATGGGGCGAGTCCTACGACAATCTTTGGCGGGATATACCGGCCTACGATTATCTAGTGTTTTTGCGACACCATGGCTTTCCATCGCCGCTACTCGACTGGTCACGCAGCCCCTTTGTGTCAGCCTACTTCGCATTCGCCGACGCAAGTTCTGAGCGCGTTGCGATCTATGCCTACCTCGAATATGCGGGCAAGGGTAAGTCTGGATCTTCAGATGAAGCACAAATCGTGAGCCTTGGTCCATTCATTACGAGCCACTCACGACACTTTCTGCAGCAGAGCGAGTACACCTTCGCCGCAAGATATGAACAACGTTGCATGTTCGCGTGCCACGAAGACGTCTTCGACTACAACCGTCAAGATCAAGATCGGCTATGGAAGTTCACATTGCCGGCGAGCGAGAGGGTGAAGGTGCTCCGAACACTTGAGGAATACAATCTGACTTCGTACTCGCTGTTTCAGACAGATGAATCGCTAATGCGTACGATAGCAATCAAAGAGATAGACCTTCGCCATGACTAATCACTCCCCCGGAACCAGCTTCTTCCGGGCCGCCCGCTTCGCGGGTGACTTTGTCACTGACTTAGCGGCCTTCTTTGCTGGCGCTTTCGCAGGCGCCTTCGATGCGCCATCACTAGAGCGCGAAGCGCTTCTGCGGCCCAGCAGCTGCTTCAGGTATTGCCCTGTATAGCTGCCTTTGACCTGGGCCACGTCTTCGGGCGTGCCGGTGGCGACCACGTGGCCGCCGCCGTCGCCGCCTTCGGGGCCGAGGTCGATAATGTGGTCGGCGGTTTTGATCACTTCGAGATTGTGCTCGATGACGACCACGGTGTTGCCTTGGTCGACCAGCTCATGCAGCACGTCGAGGAGCTTCGCTACATCATGGAAGTGAAGTCCGGTAGTGGGTTCGTCCAAAATATACAGCGTACGGCCTGTCGCGCGCTTGGATAGCTCCTTGGAGAGCTTGATACGCTGGGCCTCGCCACCGGAGAGCGTCGTGGCCTGCTGGCCCACATGGATATAGCCGAGGCCGACCCGTGCGAGGGTGAGCAGCTTGTCGCGCACGCTCGGCACCGCCTTGAACAGCTCTGCGGCCTCGTCCACGGTCATGTCCAGCACGTCGGCGATGGACTTGCCCTTGAATTTGATCTCCAAGGTCTCGCGGTCGTAGCGCTTGCCCTTGCACACATCGCAGGTGACGTAGATGTCGGGCAGGAAGTGCATCTCGATCTTGATGACGCCGTCGCCCTGGCAGGCTTCGCAGCGCCCGCCTTTCACATTGAAGGAGAAGCGGCCCGGCTTGTAGCCGCGCGTCTTCGCCTCGGGCAGCTCGGCGAACCATTCGCGGATGGGCGTGAAGGCGCCCGTATAGGTGGCCGGGTTGGAGCGGGGCGTGCGGCCGATGGGGCTTTGGTCGATATCGATGACCTTGTCGAGATGTTCGAGGCCGACGATCTCGTCATACTCGCCGGGCAGCTCGCGCGCATTGTTCAGCTTGCGGGCCACGGCGCGGTAGAGCGTCTCAATGAGGAAGGTGGATTTGCCGCCGCCGGAGACGCCTGTGACGCAGGTAAAGAGGCCCAGCGGAATCTCAACGTCGATGTCTTTGAGATTGTTGCTGCGGGCGCCTTTCACCTTCAGCGTCTTGCCGCGTTTGGCTTTGCGGCGTTGCGGAGGGAGCGGGATCTGCTTCATCCCGACGAGATACTGCCCGGTGAGACTGTCCGGGGACTGCATAATTTGTTTGGGCGTGCCTTCGGCCACCACTTGCCCGCCATGGGCGCCAGCCCCGGGGCCCATATCCACCACGTGATCGCTTTCCAGGATCGCGTCTTCGTCATGCTCCACCACGACCACGGAGTTACCGAGATCGCGCAAGTGCTTGAGCGTGTCGAGCAGGCGGGCATTGTCGCGCTGATGGAGGCCAATGGAGGGCTCGTCCAGCACGTAGAGCACGCCGGTGAGGCCCGAGCCGATTTGGCTGGCGAGGCGGATGCGCTGGCTCTCGCCGCCTGACAGCGTGCCGGAGGCGCGGGCGAGGGTGAGATATTCCAGGCCCACATCGTCGAGGAATTTCAAGCGCTCGCGGATTTCTTTGAGGATGCGCTCGGCGATTTCGTTTTGCTTGGGCGTGAGCTCGCCGGGCAGCGCGTCGAACCAGTCTTTGGCTTCGCGGATCGACATTTCGGTGACTTCGCCAATATGGAGGCCTGCGATCTTCACCGCGAGCGCCTGGGGTTTGAGGCGATAGCCATCGCAGGCTTCGCAAGGCTGGTCGGACTGGTAGCGTTCCAGCTCCTCGCGCACCCAGTTGGACTCGGTCTCGCGCCAGCGCCGCTCGATATTGGTGATGACGCCTTCAAACGGCTTTTCGGTTTGGTAGCGCCGCACGCCGTCGTCATAGACAAAGGTGACGTCATCGAGGGAGCCGTAGAGCACGATCTCGCGGAAGTCTTCTGGCAAATCCTTCCACGGCTTCGTCATGGGCTGCTTGTAGTGCTTCGCCACTGCTTCCAGCGTCTGCTGGTAATAGGGCGAGGTGGCGGAAGTGCGCGTCCAGGGCGCGATGGCGCCGCGATTGAGCGAAAGCGTGTCGTCCGGCACCACCAGGTCCGGCTCGAAGAACAGCTCCGTGCCAAGCCCGTCGCATTCTGGGCAAGCGCCAAACGGGTTATTGAACGAGAACAGACGCGGCTCAATCTCTTCGATGGTGAAACCCGAAACAGGGCAGGCGAACTTCGCCGAGAAGATGATGCGGGGCTCTTCGCCGGGTCCGCGTTCGTCGGCGAATTCGGCGATGGCGATGCCGTCGGAAAGGTTCAGCGCCGTCTCCAGGGAGTCCGCCAGGCGCGCGGACATGTCAGAGCGCACGACGACCCTGTCCACCACCACGTCGATATCGTGCTTCAGCTTCTTGTCGAGCTTCGGCGCTTCGGAGATCTCGTGGAACTCGTTGTCGATCTTGACCCGCTGAAAGCCCTTCTTCTGCAGCTCCGCCAGCTCTTTGCGATATTCGCCTTTGCGGCCGCGCGCGATGGGCGCGAGCAGATAGAGCCGCGTGCCTTCGGGCAGTTCGAGCACACGATCCACCATCTGGCTGACCGTCTGGCTCTCGATGGGGAGACCCGTAGCGGGCGAATAGGGGATGCCGACCCGCGCCCAGAGCAGGCGCATATAGTCGTAGATCTCGGTCACCGTGCCCACGGTCGAGCGCGGGTTCTTGGAGGTGGTCTTCTGCTCAATGGAGATCGCCGGAGATAGACCTTCAATATGGTCCACGTCCGGCTTCTGCATCATGTCGAGGAACTGGCGCGCGTACGCACTCAAGCTCTCCACATAGCGCCGCTGCCCTTCGGCATAGATCGTGTCAAAGGCGAGGGAGGACTTGCCGGAGCCCGACAGGCCTGTAATTACAACGAGTTTTTCGCGCGGCAAGGCCAAGGAGACATCCTTGAGATTGTGCTCCCGGGCGCCGCGGATAGAAATGGATTTTGCCGTCATACTGCGCGCTACTGTCGGGGGATGCGTCCGCTCACGCAAGGCATAAGAGGCCGCAGCGGTTCCGGAACACCCGGTTTTCACCAAGCGACACTCTGCTTTCCATCAAGCGATGAGCGCGAGCTTCTTGAGGCGCGCGCGGATGGCGCCGGGCTTGCGGCCCAGAATCTCGGCGATCGCCGCCGGCTTCTCACCCACATGGTGCAGACGGCGTAACTCCTGTTCCTCGGCCTCCGTCCAGGGAGCGTAGGCCTTGCCGTGCGTTTGCCGCAGCTTCGCGATGTCGTAGCTCTTAGCCGAGGCCTCCGTGGCGCTTCCCCCGCCAGCCTCCATGAACTCCTGCTGCCGCAGATCGAGTTCCTTAGGTCCAAGGCGCTTTAGCGCTTCGAGCGCGTCATCGGAGGCACGGCGAAACTCGGCATCCTTCTCGATAGCCTGCGGGTGAACCTCAAGTGCGCGCTCGTTTAGCCCGATAAGCTTCAAGCCATCGAGGCTACGGAGGCGGGAGAGGGCAACATAACCTTGGCCATACTCGAAGGCCCGCGACAGATCGATGACCGCAGCGTCGAGCGACATGCCCTGGCTCTTATGCACGGTAATGGCCCAAGCGAGCCGCAACGGGATCTGCGTGACGCTGGCCACTTCCTTGCCGCTCTCATCGATCTTCCATGTGACGGGTTCGGCGACAATCCGCTTGCCGCTCTTGGCTCGTATAACAGGGTTGCCGGTCTCCGGGTCGAAGTCCTCCACGAGCCCAAGCGTGCCGTTGACGTAGCGTCCGGCTGGGTCGTTCTTGGTGAACATCACCACCGCACCTTGCTTGAGCGCGAGCGTGTCCGGCGACAGGCAGCCGCGCTTTAGGGCATCGATTGAGAATTGAGGACCCTTGCCGGTCATCGCAAACGTGTGTGTTTCGCCCTCGAGCTTTGCAAGTTGTTGTCGGTTGATGTCATCCACGGCGGCGTTGTGGGTGAACAGGCGAGTGCGCGTCGGCGGGAGTGTGTCGTGCGCGACGATCCGCGATTCAAGGCGCTCCCGCTGAACACCCGTACAGGCATTTGCGCGGATGGCAGCAAGAATGTCGAGAAAGGGCTCATCGTCTTGCCGGTGCTGTTCGGAGAGATAGCAAACGGTCGGGTCGAGATCGCGCCAGGCGGACGAACCATGGGCAAAGGCCGCATCGGTCTCGTCATCCGCGCCACCGAACTGCAGCATGCCGTCAGTGGATTGGCGGCGGACAACAGGCGGCAGCTGAAAGAAGTCGCCCACGAGCACGACTTGCATGCCACCGAAAGGCGCATTGTTGGCCCGGATATGGCGGCAAACAGTGTCCGCCAAGGTCAGCGTCCGTGCAGGCAGCATCGAGACCTCGTCGATGATCAAGACGCGTGTTTTCTCGATGCGGGCGGCAACGCGGCGGTTGCCGGCAATCGTATCCAGGTCCTTCCGCGACAGGGCCTCTCGAACGCCGATACCCGTCCAGGCATGAATCGTAACGCCATGCCCATGTGTTGCGGCGATCCCGGTTGAAGCGGTGTAGGCGTATGCAATATCCGCATCGGCGAGATCGCGGATGTATGTGTTGACCGTATGGGTCTTGCCGCTACCGGGCTGCCCGGTCAGGAAGATGCTGGCGCCGGTCTTTAGGAGCGCGAGCGCCTCGTCTTGAGTCATTACTCTCTCCTAGGGAACGCTCACTACGCGCATGCGCCGAACCATGGCCGGTCGAGAATAGGCTATACCAGACCAAGCGATATCCAGGTCCGATTCGCCGCTGCAGAGAAAGCCTAAAGGGTGAAGATGAACCTGACCCGTACCCAGCTCCTGATTGCCGCCGCAATGATCGTGGTCACAGCGCTTGTGCTCTACGCGATGGGCCACCCATGGATCTGCAAATGCGGAACCGTCAAACTCTGGCACTTCCAAGTGGTGAGTTCGGAGAACTCCCAGCACATCGTTGACTGGTACACACCCTCCCACATCATCCATGGCTTCTTGTTTTACTTTCTGTTCTGGCTCATCGCGCCAAAGGCCTCGTTCGGGACGCGGCTGATCCTCGCCATTGGCGTCGAGGCGGCATGGGAGATTATTGAGAACACCGACTATGTAATCGATCGCTATCGCGAGGCCACCGTCGCACTCGATTACTATGGCGACAGCGTCCTCAACTCAGTCAGTGATATCTTCTTCATGATCTGGGGCTTCATGCTGGCGGCGCGGTTGCCTGTCTGGCTGACCGTAACGCTTGCCATCGCGTTCGAGATCTTTACCGGCATCATGATCCGTGACGGCCTCGCACTGAACGTGTTGATGCTGCTGTGGCCCAGCGAGACCGTGCTGCAGTGGCAAAACAGCCGCTAAAGCGGAACGCGGATGTCGAACACCATTACGAGCAGAAGCCAAACATAGGCGATCACGGTCGGATAAAACGTCACGCCGAAGCCAAAGGCCCTGAGGTAGGGGTTCGTGTGATAGCCCACCCAAAATAGGATGCGGCCGACCACGAACAGCGCCGTCAAGATCGGCAGGGTTCGAGCCTCCTCGATCGGGCAGTACATCGCTAAGCCCGCATTGGCGATGAAGTAGGCGGTGAACTGCTCGAACGTATTCAAGATGAACTTGGTGTTGATCTCGACTGGCGAGTTCGGCTTCGGCGTCGAACCCACGAACATCGATGGGTCGAGCCGTTGGGCAGCAACGACGCAGATCCCGATGATGCCGGGGATGATCGCGATCACCGCGTCCTTGATGACGAGAGCCAACCGGTCCGCAATGCCCCAGGCCTCAGGTGTCCAGTCCCAGAAAGTCTTGCCGGCTGCAAAAAAAGCTGCGGAAAAGAGCCAGTTGCCCACGAGCGTCGCGATGAAGGGCCACTGCATGGCGGTGAAGCCGAGATACTTCACGCGCGGATCGCGCCTTTTTACTTTTCGGCGCGCTGAGTTCTGTCCCTGGCGGACCTGCCGCTGCATCGTTCCTGCTTTTCCTGGATCTAGGGCAGGCTGCCTCGGAGGTAGAGGCGCGCTGCCGCAACGATATTTTTCGTTTTGTAAGCCATAGGGCGCGCGCCGGGGAATAACAAGGGGTCAACGTGGTAGACTGCTGAGAACAAAACGGGTACATTTGCAGCGTGTCACCGATGTCCGCAATGTTGTGGACAGGTGGGAGAGAGGCTTGGAGTGTCCTGGTACGAGGTGGCCCTTGAGCCTATCGTGCCGGATTGGCCTTGCGGGCTTGCCGTCCGCTAGGGGCTTCGATTCAGCGGCTCGGATGCGGGGAGTTTGGAAAATGGCCGGATCGGTCAACAAAGTCATTCTGATCGGTAATCTCGGGGCCGACCCTGAAGTGCGTCACACGCAGGACGGTCGTCCGATCGTCAATCTGCGTCTGGCGACCACGGATAGCTGGCGTGACAAGAACTCAGGTGAACGCCGCGAAAAGACAGAGTGGCATCGGGTCGTGATCTTTTCCGAAGGGCTTGCGCGCGTGGCCGAGCAGTATCTGCGCAAGGGCTCGAAGGTCTATGTGGAAGGCGCCCTGCAGACGCGTAAGTGGGAAGACCAGTCAGGCCAAGAGCGCTACACCACCGAAGTTGTCCTTCAAGGATTCAACTCGACGCTGACCATGCTTGACAGCCGGCAGCAAGGGGGCGGCATGAGCGAAGGCGGCGGCGGTGACTTTGGCCGCACCAAGCCGCTGATCGGTGGTGGTTCATTCAACAAGGAACTGGATGACGAGATCCCGTTCTAGAGCTTTGAGGCGCGACTTCCATCTGTCCGGACATCCAGGGTTTGAATTGAACCCGCCCGGCCCAGAACGCCGAAGTGCTCCATACTCCGTCATTGCCAGACTTGTTCCGGCAATCCACTTGGGCCCAGCAAGAACTGCAAACTCCCTAATGGATGCTCGGGACAAGCCCGAGCATGACGACATTGAAGCCTGAGCCAATTCTCTGCGCACGCTCCCTGTCATTCTGAGGTGGGCAGCAGGCGCAAGACCATGAGCGGCCGATAAGACGTTGTGCGTTCCGCCATCGGACGGAACGCACAACGTGACTTCCTCTCAAGAGGACGTTTTAGGCATCGGCGTCAGCGTCGGCCCCAGAAACATACTTGGCGGAGAATGCCTTTTCACCGAGGCGGTCGAGAAGGCTCAACTGAAGCTCGAGCCAGGCCTTGTGGTTTTCCTCTTCAAGCAGGACTTTTTCAAATATCGTCCGCGAACCAACATCCGCTTGCGCCGAGGCCTCTTTGGCAGCATCGGTGTAGAAGGCAATCGCACCTTCTTCATCGGCTAGGTCCGACTTGAACATGGATTCGAGTGATTTGGCAGCAATAGGCTTCTTATGAAACTTCATATCCGGCTGACCATTCAGGAACATGATGCGATTGATGAACTCGTTTGAGTGGCCGAGCTCCTCCTGCATCTCATTGCGCATCTGATCGGCAAGCCTGTCTAGGCCCCAATCATCAAGCACATGGGCATGTAGCTGGTATTGGTGGGCGGCCGTAAGTTCCATCTGCAGGGCCTTCTGCAGGTTCTTCAAAGTCGTTTCGTTACTCATCGAGATGTCCTTAAACTTGTTGTCTCGAGCTAGCCCCGCGGATGACAGAGCATAGTCGAGAGTGCTCCCCCGTACCACATATGGGCTCGGCACGAATTGATACAACTCGGCTCTCCACAGAACGCGCAGAACGTCGAAAACACTGTATCGAACGCCTCGAATCACCCCCTTAAGCCGCAATGAGATTTGGTCTGTGTTTTGCACACGCGGGGAATGCATAAATTATTGTAATTGATGAGAAAAATAACGCATTCCGGGCGGTCTTGGTGGTTGCAGAAACGCACCAAAATCAGCTATAGAAAGAGCTTCTAGAACGCATCCGAGGCAGACCGCGCGGCGGAGTTTCCAGCGCGCCACGGAGCGGCGTTCACCGACCGACTTTAGAAGGCAATTCCGTCCTTGGCTGACGAAGAAGACGAAGGCGTCGAGGAGCCGTCCTCCTCCGACATTAGGCCCATTTCGCTCATCGATGAGATGAAGCGCTCCTATCTCGACTACGCCATGAGCGTGATCGTGTCGCGAGCGCTACCCGATGCGCGCGACGGTCTGAAGCCCGTGCATCGCCGCATCCTCTACTCGATGCGCGAGAACAACTACACGCCGGATCGGCCGTACAACAAATGCGCGCGCGTGACTGGCGACACTATGGGTAAGTACCACCCGCACGGCAACCAGGCGATTTATGATGCATTGGTGCGGCTCGCGCAGGACTTCTCCATGCGGTTGCCCCTTCTGGATGGTCAAGGGAACTTCGGTTCCGTCGACGGAGACCCGCCCGCGGCCGAACGCTATACGGAAGTCCGCCTTGCCAAGCCCGCCATGGCACTACTCGACGATCTCGAAAACGACACCGTCGACTTTCAGCCTAACTACGATGGGCGCGAGCAAGAGCCCGTTGTCCTTCCCGCGAAGTTCCCGAACCTTCTGGTCAATGGCGCGGGCGGCATCGCCGTTGGCATGGCGACGAATATCCCGCCGCATAATTTGGCCGAGGTCTGCGATGCTTGCATTGCCTATCTCGACAACCCGGCCATCGAAATCGACGAGCTGATTGAAATTGTTCCGGGCCCGGACTTTCCAACGGGCGGCCTCATTCTGGGACGTCAGGGAATACGCTCGGCCTATCACAAGGGGCGTGGTTCCGTAATCATGCGCGGACGCGTCCACGTTGAAGAAGTCCGCAAAGACCGTGAAGCGCTGATCGTTAGCGAGATTCCCTATCAGGTGAACAAGGCCTCGATGGTCGAGAAGATCGCTGAACTCGTGCGCGACAAAAAAATTGAAGGCATCTCCGACATTCGCGACGAGAGTGACCGTCAGGGCATGCGGGTCGTCATCGAGCTGAAGCGCGAAGCCATGGCCGATGTCGTGCGCAACCAGCTCTATCGCTTCTCGCCGCTCCAGAGCACCTTTGGCTGCAACATGGTGGCGTTGAATGCCGGCCGCCCGGAGATCCTCAATCTCAAGGACATGATCCGCGCGTTCACCGATTTCCGCGAAGAGGTCGTGGGCCGGCGCATCAAGCATCTGCTCCGGAAGGCGCGGGAGCGTGCGCATGTGCTTGTCGGCCTTGCGATCGCCGTTGCGAATATCGATGAGGTCATTGCGTTGATCCGCAAAGCGCCCGATCCGGCCACGGCACGGGCGCAATTGATGGAGCGGGATTGGCCAGCAAAGGACGTGGCGCCGCTTGTGGAGCTCATTGCTGACCCGCGCCACAAGGTCTCGGAGCAGGGCACATACAAGCTCTCCGAGGAGCAGGCCAAGGCTATACTCGATCTTCGGCTGCAGCGTCTCACGGCTCTTGGCCGGGACGAAATCGGCGATGAGTTGAAGGGGCTTGGGGCTCAGATTGCCGACTATCTGGAGATCCTGCGGTCACGCGCCCGCATTGTCGGCATCGTCAAAGGCGAGTTGAACGAACTTAAAGAGCTATTCGGTACGCCACGACGGACAGAGATTACAGAGATGATGGGAGAGGTCGAAGACGAAGACCTCATCCAGCGCGAGGACATGGTCGTGACCGTGTCCCACAAAGGCTACATTAAGCGTGTCCCTCTGACGTCGTATCGCGCTCAGCGCCGGGGCGGGAAGGGGCGCGCAGGCATGGCGACCCGGGACGAGGACTTCGTCAGCCGTCTGTTTGTCGCGAACACCCATACGCCCGTCTTGTTCTTCTCCTCGCGCGGCATGGTCTACAAAATGAAGGTCTGGCGTTTACCGCAGGCTGCACCGCAAGCGCGAGGCAAGGCGCTGATCAATCTATTGCCGCTTGGCAAGGACGAGATCATCACCACCATTCTCCCGTTGCCCGAAGACGAAGCGTCGTGGGAGCAGCTCGATGTGATGTTCGCCACGAATGATGGCGGCGTCCGGCGCAACAAGCTCTCCGACTTCATCGAGGTGCGCCAGAACGGCAAGATCGCCATGAAACTCGGCGAAGGCGACCGGATTGTCGGTGTTGAGGTCTGCAACGAGCAGCAGGATGTGCTGCTCACATCTCGTGACGGTCAAGCCATCCGTTTCCCTGTGAACGATGTCCGCGTGTTCAAGGGCCGGCAGTCATCGGGCGTTCGAGGGATCAATCTCGGAGAAGGCGATCAAGTCATCTCGATGGCGATCCTGACCCATGTGGATGCGGACGCACCCGAGCGAACGGCTTATATCCGTCAGGCCAACATGGTCCGCAGGGGTGGTGAGCAGGAACCCGAATTGGAGCAAGAGGCCGAAGGCGCCGAAGAGGTGGCCATCAGTCCTGAGCGCTATGCGGAGCTCAGCGCCCACGAGCAGATGGTGCTGACTATCTCGGAGAACGGTTATGGCAAGCGCTCCAGCGCTTACGAGTACCGTGTATCCGGTCGCGGCGGGAAGGGCATCATCGGCATGACGGTGAATGATCGGAACGGCAAGCTCGTCGCCTCATTCCCAGCCGATGACAGCGATCAGCTGATGCTGGTGACTGATCGCGGCCAGCTCATCCGTGTGCCGGTCGATGGAATTTCCGTCGTTGGCAGGTCAACTCAAGGCGTCATTATCTTTGATACAGCCTCCGATGAGCGCGTTGTCTCGGTGGAGCATATTCCCGACGAGACCGGCAATGGCGAAGAAGTCGATGACGTCGATGAGGGCGGGCCAGGCGATCCGGAGAACGGGAACGGAGACTAGGGTTCCGCCGAGGCCGGTGAGGCTTCGTTGGAACGCCGCAGAGCCATCAGCGAACCCGAAGCTGGTGAAAGGGCGGCAAGTTCACTCAAATTCCGGACGAACACGGTGTGTCGGTCAGGCTGCGTCAAGTAGTCTTTACCGCGCAAACGAGACATGATCCGCGATAACGTATCGGCATTGAGTCCCAGGTATTCAGCCACCTCACTTCGGCTGAGAGGCATCTCAAAGACGACTCGTCCGTCCGAGGCAGCCACTCCAATTTGAGTGGCAAGCTCCACGAGGAATGAAACCAGCCGCTGCTCACTATCCAGCTGACCCACAGCAGCAAGATGAATGGCTTGCCGGGCTGTTTGACGCGCTATGGCCTGATCGAAGTACCGTCGTGCATCGCTGTTGGCCTCTAGCAGGTCGAAGAAGGCATCGTAGCGATACCGCAGGACTTCGCCGGAGGTAAGAGAGACCAAGCTTGCCGCGGCCCCTGATGGGGCAAAGGCTGAGCGAAAGACATCTCCCGGGTAGAGTAGGGTAACGCCCTGACGAAGATCGTCAGCAAGACTCAGCCGAAACAAGAGCGTCGCCATGCGCACGAAGAAGACGGTCTCCTTTCCAGACAAGGAGAGCGGCAAGGGCTGGCCCGGACGTGTATGGACAAGCGTGCCGTGCTCCGCCAGCTCAGGCGGAAATGCCGTCGGCCAGTCGGTATTCGGGCTACCGTCTCTCGGCAAGAGAGTGGTGGCCATTTTCAAGCGCTCTGTCCTCAAGTGGATACCCTGCGTGGCAGCGGGATCTCAGCCCGCTGTGGGTCCACACATGACAAAAATGCGCGGGTCGGACCTTGACGCCGATCAACCGACGTGTCGCGACCCGAGCCGAGCGGCACAGGGTTTTCGGATCAACTTATTGACTTGGGTCAAGAAAAACTGTGTCGCGTTGGCAACAGCCTTGGCCGGAGCCGACAATCCCTGACTTCGATCAGGCAACGAGGGCATTCCACTCTGGCGGGTCGCAAGAAACCATCACAAGAAAAGGGAGAACAAAATTCTGCGGTGCCACACGAGTCGCGCCGCTAATGTCTGGGGGACGTTATGAACAAGCTACTGAGCGCGCTGGTTGCCGTATTCGCCCTTGCTGCTGTGTTGGGCAGCATGCCGCAGCAGGCTGTGGCCGGTGATCGGCAAGGCGACTTCATGATCCGTGCTTTGGTTACGGGTGTGTTGCCGGATACGGATGCCACGGTGAAAGCCGGTGGCGCGCGCATTCCGGGCGCAAGTGCGGAAGTGAGTGACGAAGTCATCCCGGCGACGACGCTGACCTACTTCTTCACCGATAATATCGCTGTGGAGCTGTTTTGCTGCTTTGCGAAGCACTCTGTCGATGCGAAGGGCAGCATCGCAGGGCTTGGTGAGATTGGGGACACCTGGATCTTTCCGCCAGCTCTGACGGCGCAGTACCACTTTAATCCAGAGGGCACGTTTAAGCCCTATGTCGGCGTCGGCCTGCAATACATCCATTTCTTCGACGAAGAGAGCAAGCTTGGTCCGGGCACAAGCCTTAGCATTGACGATGGTCTAGGCTTTACCCTTCAAGGCGGCATCGACGTGGCGCTGGGTGACAACGGTTGGTATCTCAATGCCGACGTGAAGAAGACCTGGCTCAACATGGACGCTCGCTGGGGCGGCACGGGTATTTCCGCCGATGTGGATCTCGATCCGCTGATCGTGTCGGCCGGCATCGGCTACCGCTTCAACCTCAGCGATCTGCTGGGCGGCCACGGTTCCACAACCGCTTTCGAAGAGTTGAAATAAGCTCCTAAAAGGCTTTGAACCTTTGAAGGGCCTGGCGGCGACGCCGGGCCCTAAATTTGTGTTTTGTTGGGTGTCTCACCAACCGGTCGCGCTGCGGCCTTGCCGACCCGCCCCTCGCACGGCTAGAAGGGGCCGCAAGGGACCAACCTTTGGTCCCAATCCAAGCTGCGCACGGACAAGAGGAGCGCGAGCGCCATGCGCGTCGGTCTATACCCTGGGAGCTTCGATCCCGTCACGCTGGGGCACGTGGACATTGTGCGTCGCGCTGCGCACCTGATCGACCGTCTGGTGATCGCCATCGGAGCCCACCATAGTAAGGGACCGTTCTTCTCCGACGACGAGCGCGTAACGCTCGCCCAAGAAGCCCTTGAGCCCGTCGCTGGCGAGCTTGGCATCGATCTTGATGTCATGGTCTACGATGGTCTGACGGTCGAAACGGCCAAGACCGTTGGAGCCACGGTTGTTTTTCGGGGCCTTCGTGATGCAGGCGACTTCGACTATGAGATGCAGATGGCAGGCATGAATGCGGCGCTTGCGCCGGAAATCGAAACAGTCTTCCTTGCCGCATCGCCCGGAACACGCCATATCGCAGCAAGCCTTGTTCGTCAGATTGCCGCAATGGGCGGCGATGTCTCACCCTTCGTCCCGGAGCCGGTCAATTTGGCCTTGGCTCGCAAGCTTGCGCCTTGATCTCAATCGACTAACAAACGAGGAAACCCCATGACCTTCAGGACCGTCGTCCTCTCCGCGGTTGCCCTGTTGCTTGCAACCATCACAGGGCACGCCCCAGCCTCTGCGCAAAACCTAGGGGACCCGTCATCGCTCAATGCGCGTGCGCCCGATACCTTTAAAGCGAAATTCGACACGTCTAAAGGCACGTTCGTCGTTCAAGTGGAGCGGTTCTGGGCACCCAACGGCGCCGATCGGTTCTACAACCTCGTAAAGGCCGGTTTCTACAACGATGCGCGCTTTTTTCGCGTGATCGACGGCTTCATGGTCCAATTCGGCATTAGCGGGAACCCCGATGTGTCCGCGGCCTGGACCAACGCGACTATTCCAGACGATCCCGTGCGGGAGTCCAACACAAGGGGAACGGTGACAT
Organism: Pseudomonadota bacterium; assembly: GCA_039177935.1. GTDB lineage: Bacteria > Pseudomonadota > Alphaproteobacteria > Rhizobiales > Methyloligellaceae > Methyloceanibacter. The sequence continues at coordinate 207,374 of JBCDFN010000002.1, forward strand.
TTGCTACCGCCGGCCCCAACACGCGCACGACGCAGGTCTTCATCAACTTCAACAATAATTCCGGGCTGAATAGTCAGGGCTTTGCGCCGTTCGGCAAAGTCGTTTCCGGGATGGACGTCGTTGACTCTCTCTTCAACGGCTACGGAGAAGGGGCCCCCCGCGGCAATGGCCCCAACCAAGGACTGATCAAGGCACAGGGGAACGCCTACTTGGTGACGCAGTTTCCCAAGCTCGACTACATCAAGAAGGCGACCATCGAATAGATAGTCCGCCCATTCCAAACGAAACGCCCAAAACGAGGAGCCAAAAACGTGGCCAATCCTGAAGACACACTCATCATCGAAACGAGCAAAGGCAATGTCGTCGTTGAAATGCGGCCCGACCTTGCTCCCAATCACGTCGCGCGCATCAAGGAACTCGCGCGCCAGGGGTTCTACGACGGCGTTCCCTTCCATCGCGTGATTGAGGGTTTCATGGCACAAACCGGTGACCCGACCGGAACCGGCGCCGGCGGTTCCGGCCAGAAGCTAGCAGCCGAGTTCAATCCCGAGCCCCACACCCGCGGTGCCGTCTCCATGGCGCGAGCTCAGTCGCCGGATTCGGCCGACAGCCAGTTCTTCATCTGCTTTGACGACGCAACGTTCTTGGACCGCAAATACACGGTCTGGGGACGCGTCATCGAGGGTATGGAGAATGTCGACCAGATCAACCGGGGCGAGCCGCCGGCAACTCCCGATAAGATTGTGTCGGCGAAGATTGCCGCCGACGCGGCAGGATGACGGGCGGGCCTGGAGGCGGGTCGAAGGAGCGTTCGTCAATGTCAAGTTCCGCACTCTTGTTGACGCTTGTTGCTCTGATTGCGGGCGGCATGATTGCAATGCAGGGCCCAATCAACGCGGAACTCGCCGGGCGTCTTGGCCACCCTGTATCGGCGGCGTTTTGGTCATTCTGTGTGGGGACCACCGTCCTGGCTTTGGTCGTCTTTCTCTTTGCGCGGGGAAGCACTGATTTTGGCGCCTTGCGATCAATGCCTGTCTATATGGTCGTTGGCGGCGGGCTTCTCGGTGCTGTTTACGTGCTCGCTAATCTGATCCTAGCGCCGAAGATCGGTGTTGCCGCACTAATGTCGCTGGCGATCGCGGGGCAGTTGGCCGCCGCGCTGCTTCTCGACCGCTTTGGGCTTTTCGACTTGGTGCAACGGGAACTTAGTTTAGGGCGCGTCTCGGGTGTGGTGCTCGTGCTTGTCGGCGCGCTCATGGTTCGAATGCTCTAGCCCCGAATGGGGGTTCCTTGCGAACAGATCTTTTTGATTTCGATTTGCCAGATGGACTGATCGCGTTGCGACCCGTGCATCCGCGCGATGCATCGCGGCTCTTGGTGGTGCGTCTCGGCGAAGCGGTCACTGTGGCAGATAAAGTCATGGCCGATCTGCCCTTACTACTTGAGCCCGGCGATGCGCTCGTCTTCAACGACACCCGTGTTATTCCGGCCGCTTTGCACGGCGTGAGAACGCGTGGCGATGCGACCGCGCAAGTATCGGCCACGCTGATCGAGAGACTGGACGAGAACCGCTGGCGTGCCTTGGCGAAGCCCGGCAAGCGCCTCGAGCAGGGTGACCGCATCCAATTCGGCGGCGAAGATGGTAAGAACGTTGTGCTCGACGCGACTGTCCAAGACAAAGGCACGGACGGGGAGGTGACCTTAGCATTCGATCTTTCTGGCCAGGCGTTGCACGACGCAATCGATGCCGACGGATTAATGCCGCTTCCTCCCTATATCGCCTCGCGGCGTGCGCCGGACGATCAGGATCGCACGGACTACCAAACGGCCTTCGCGCGTGAGGAAGGTGCGGTGGCCGCGCCGACCGCGGGCCTGCACTTCACACCGAAGCTGATGCAGACCCTCGAAGAACTCGGGATCGCCACTTATTTCGTCACGCTGCATGTGGGCGCTGGGACATTCCTGCCGGTTCGTGCGGAGGATACCGATGATCATCAGATGCATACGGAGTATGGCGAAGTCTCTACCGAGACCGCCTTCGCGCTGAATGCCGTCAAGTCGCGGGGCAATAAGGTGGTTGCCGTAGGGACGACAAGCCTTAGGTTGATGGAGAGCGCATCCGATGAGTTCGGAACCTTAAAGCCATTTCGTGGAGACACGGACATCTTCATCACACCAGGATATCGATTCCGGTTTGTCGACCGCCTACTGACGAATTTTCACCTGCCGCGATCAACTTTGTTCATGCTTGTTAGTGCTTTCAGTGGCCTTGAGATGATGAAGCAGGCATATGACCACGCAATTTCTCAAGGCTATCGGTTCTACTCCTATGGTGATGCTTGTCTGCTGACACCAAAGGATCCGGGGTGACAGCGCACGTCTCATTCCGGCTGAAGGCGAAAAACGGTAATGCGCGGACCGGCGTTCTTGAAACGCCACGCGGCAAAATTCGTACGCCCGCCTTCATGCCCGTGGGCACACAAGCCACGGTCAAGGCCATGTTCACTGAGGACGTTGCGGCCGCAGGCGCAGACATTCTATTGGGCAACACATATCATCTCATGTTGCGCCCCGGTGCGGAGCGGATCGCCAAGCTCGGTGGGCTCCACGAATTCATGCAGTGGCAAAAGCCGATTCTGACGGATAGCGGTGGCTATCAGGTGATGTCGCTCGCCAAGCTCCGGAAGATCAGTGAGGAGGGCGTAACGTTCCACTCGCATCTCGATGGCACGCCCGTATTCCTCACACCGGAGCGTGCGATTGAGATTCAGTGCCTACTCGGGTCCGACATTCAGATGGTGTTGGACGAGTGCACACCATTCCCTTGTAGCCGCGAAGAGGCCCGTTTATCGCTCGATCTGTCCATGCGCTGGGCGGAGCGCTCGAAGGCTGCCTTCGAAAAAATGAGTGCGCCGGGACAGGCGCTGTTCGGAATCGTACAGGGTAGCGTCTATGCCGACATGCGGGAGGACTCCGCGCGAACGCTCGCCGGTATTGGCTTCCCGGGCTATGCGGTCGGCGGTCTTGCGGTCGGCGAGGGACAGCAGGCGATGTTCGACACCCTCGACGTGACGACGCCGCATCTGCCCGAAGATAAGCCGCGTTACCTCATGGGCGTCGGTACGCCGTCGGACATGCTTGGCGCCATTGCCCGGGGCATCGACATGTTCGACTGCGTGATGCCGACCCGCTCGGGTCGGCACGGCCAAGCCTTCACCTGGGGCGGCCGGCTCAATCTGCGAAATGCAAAATACGCGGAGGACGTAAGTCCGCTTGATGCGGAGAGCGCATGCCCGGCCGCGCAGTATAGTCGTGCCTATCTCCATCACCTTGTGAAGGCCGGCGAGATGCTAGGTTCGATGCTTGTGACCTATGCCAACGTCCAATTCTATCAAGAGCTCATGGAACGCGCGCGCATCGCTATTGCAGACGGCACCTTTGCAACGTTCGCCGACGAGATGCGCAGGCGCTATACCAAGCCCGAAGATACGAACTAGCTTCTATTGCGACGGGTCGAATTCGGACCCTGGGGAGCTTGCCTTCCTCTGCTTCCGGGCACGCTCTTCGGCCACACGTTCCCGTGCGAGGAGATAGAGCCCGGCGAGGATCACGATCAACGCGCCGGCGATCGTCCACCACGACGGAATATCGTCGAAGATCAAAAAGCCGAACCCGGACATCCAGACGAGTCCCAGATAGATGTAGGGAGCAAGAATGCCCGCCGGCGCGAGACGATGTGCGAGAATGATGAGCCAATGCCCAAGGCCACCCCAGAATCCGAGCGCAGCGAATAGCAGCCAGGTCCACCACTGGTCCGGCGATTGCCACGCCATGAGGCCGAAAGGCGTCATGATCAAGACACCGACCAGCGGCGTGTAGGTTTGCGTAACCGCAGGCGGATCGTAGGCCGCCAGGTAGCGGGTGGCGATCGTGAAGAGCGCATAGCCGACAGTCGCGCCCAAGGTGAAAAGCATAGCCCAGTGCACCTCGCCGATCCCCGGGTGCATAACCACAAGCACGCCGATGAAGCCTGCGAAGATGGCGAGCGCGCGATGCCATCCAACCCATTCCCCGAGCAGAGGACCTGACAGCGCAGCGACCAGAAGCGGCATCAAAAAGAAAATCGCTATGTTCTGATCAAGCTGAAGATACTTCAGAGCCACGAAGTTCAGCGCCGTCGTCAGGATCATCAAACACGAGCGCACAAACTGAATGCCGGGCTTTACAGACTTCAGTGATGGCCGCAGCGCGAAGGGCCACAGGACCAGAGCACTGAAGAAGACATGGCAGACAAAGCGCATCCAAACGACCTGCGCGACCGGAATCCCTTGTGTATCCGTCAAGTACTTCCCGGTCGTATCGAGCAACGCGATGCAGATTGTGGCCAGGACCATCAGGCCAATCGCTTTGACCACCTGGCTTTGGTAAGGATTTGAGACGAGGCGAGGGGCCATGATGGTCTGCGGTTGTGCGCCGAAGATACTGGCGCCGTGGTTGGATACGTTGTCGGGTTTCGCCCCGCTGTCTTGCACCATTCCTTGCCAAAGAGCCATCGCCGGATAAAACAAGCTGCCAGATCAGATGGAGGAACCTCGTGCCCGACATTCGCGCGATCATTGCAATTGGACAAAGAGGTCAGCTTGGCCTTGGCGGTGAAATGCCGTGGGAAGGAAACAGAGACAGAGAGTATGTCTCCGATGTCGCACGGTTCTTTGATGTGACGCGCGGTCACGTGGTGATCGCAGGCCCCACAACGATCTCAGCCTTTCCTGATTATGCCTACAGAGAGCGAACGATTGTTGAAATACGCTCAAGTGAGAAGCCCGAAGAGGTGCTGAGCCGGTTTCCCGAGCGTGTCGTCTACGTGGGTGGTGGACCAGCCGTGTGGGATGTCTACGCGCCCTACATTAGACACTGGGACATCAACAGACTGTCATATGACGGCGAGGCGGATCGGTGGTTCAACCCAGCATGGCTGGTGGCCGCATCGAACAGCGCCTAGGGTTGACTGGTAGCCTCGCGAATCCAAACAAAAGTCACTGTCGTCCATGATGAACGCGCCCAAGACTGTTTCCTGGGGCGGCTATAGCGCATCTCACTCTGAGAGATCCGCGTACGTGCACTGACTGTTTGACGTATACCGCACTGCACAAGTGCTTTGCCTTCCTACATCCGCCTCGACAAGGCGAACTACGCGTAAGGTTGTAGTTGCGTCGTTTTCCCGCGAGGCTGGGAAAATGTGCGCTGGAAAAGTGATCGGCTCATGCACGAAATTCGTTTATCCTGCGCTCCCCGCGTCCTGCGGGAAAAAAAGCGATTAAGAAACATGGGAGGAAACTCAATGAAAAGGCATATGGCCCTTTGGTCGTTATGTGCAGCAGTGGCATTTGTTTTGCCAACGACTTCGGCCCTTGCTGACGCACCCAAGCTCAAGCACGAACAGGTGCTCGACGGCTTGGAAAACCCGTGGGACATGGCGTTCCTAGGTGACGGTACAATGTTCTTCACCGAGAAGTGCAAGGGTCTGTCGGTACGCCTCCCTTCGGGTGACGTGAAGCCGCTATACGGCATGAAGGGTAGCAGTGGCTATCCTAGCACTGGCGACGATCTCTTCTGCGAAGGCCAAGCTGGGATGCAGGGTGTGGCTGTCGATCCAAATTTCTCGGACAACCGCACAATCTATGTCTACTCGACATCTAGCAACCCAGCACCGGGCGTCAACCGCGTGATGCGGATGACGGTCAATGACGACTTCAGCAATGTGTCGGACCGGACGGACATCGTCGATGACATCGCCTACAAGCCCAAGGCAACGAACCATCCGTTCGGTGGCCCTGGCGCTCACAACGGCGGCCGGTTGCGCTGGAATCCCGGCGATGGCTATCTGTATGTGACCACAGGCGACACCCACAACGGTGAAGTTCCGCAGTCTCCCACCAAAATCGGTGGCAAGGTTCTTCGGATCGATCGCGACGGCAAAGCTGCCGCCGATAACAAGCCGCCAGAGGGTTTCGACCAGCGCATCTACACCTATGGTCACCGCAACCCGCAAGGCATTGCCTTCCGTCCCGGCACAAACCAGCCTGTAACGGCCGAACATGGTCCTTGGCATACCGATGAAATCACGGCGCTTGTGAATGGCGGCAATGCGGGATGGGATCCTCGTCCCAATACAGCCGGCCGTGGCGACTGCCCCGATAACTATTGCGGTTACATGCCCAACCAAATGGAGGGCGTGGATCCGAAGGAGCGGTCCAAGTTCATGAACATGACGGACCTGGAGGCTTATCCTGATGCGATGAAGCCGGCTTGGAACAACAATCAACTGTCCCAAGGCACGTCCTCTGCCGCCTTCCTCGACGGCGATCAGTGGGGCGCCTGGGATGGTCGCATGGTTGTGGGTGTCATGGGCATCGGCTTTGGCGGTACCCCTGTCGGGCAGCGCATCGATGTCGTCACACTCTCGGATGACGGCATGTCGGCCGAAGTTGAATCCCTACCGTTCCCTTCAGCGGCTGGCCGCTTCCGGTCTGTGGTGCAGGGCCCGGATGGTAGCCTCTATGCTGCCGTGGACGAGGGTGTCATTCACAAGCTGACACCGCAATAAGAGGCGCTCCTAGCGTTTGATCACAAGGTCCCGTGCTGCCGGATACCGGCCGGCACGGGGCCTTTTTTTTGTTTCATCGTTGAGTGAGGCGTCGAGGTGTCAGGAGCAGAAAATGAAGGGCTTGGTGTGGGCGCTATATCTGATGGTTCAAGATCCGAGTACCGGGGTAGGGAGCGGACAGAGCTTGGCCTTTACCGGCGTGACTTATCTTCACAAGACCTCTTGTGTCAGTGACGCAAAAACCTTCTCGGAGATGGGCACGTCGAGCAAAGCTGAAGGTGTCGATGCCAAGGCGCAGATCATCTATCTCTGCGTCCTGCAGCCGAAGCCCGACCACTACAAGGGATAGGCGATTGAGTTCTCTTGACGTCAGTTTGGTTTATCGATCAGAGGTGAACGGAGCGTCGCCAAACGATCGGGAGGGCCGATAAGGGACGATTCAGTAGCGATCAACTTTGCTTGAACTAATGCGCTCAACCACTGTCATCAAGTTGAGTTTTCAGTGAATACTAATCAGTGCTCTGTTCCGATTTGGGAGGCAATCACGCCTTGCCCGAAAACTAGGAGAGAACCCCGATGAAAAAGTCACTGATCATTGCGACGGCGCTTGCAGCATTCGCCACGCCTGCCCTCGCTATGGGTCCGTTCTACGTCATGTTCGACAACACGACGAAGAAGTGCGTCATGAGCAGCAAAGCACCGAGCGACACCGCGAAGTTCGCCATGATGGGCGAGTACAAGACCGAGGCCGACGCCAAGATGGCCATGAAGGGCATGTCCAAGTGTAAGTAAGCGTCACCCGCCGGTCTCTTCGGAGGCCAACACAAAACTCTATCTGCACAGCCGCACTCAATCCAGAGGGCGGCTGTGTTGCGTTTGGTCAGAGCAGGGATGTCCTAAGCCTGTCCGTCGCGTTTCGTTGATACAGTCCAAATGGGTCTGTGGACGGGCACAAAACGATGGGCGCGAACAAAAATAAAAACCCGGCTGGAGAAACCAGCCGGGTTTTTGGCAATTGCCGGAGAGATAGGCGTACGCGCTATCTCGTCGTCAATTTTGTTTAGCCAAGCTTGAGCGGCTCAACAACAACAGCCTTCTCGTGATGGCCGAAGCAGCCGCCGAGGCCGATCGTGGCAGAGATAACGATAGCAGTGGCAATAAGCAGACGCATTGGTTGGTCCCCCGTTTCTGTCTGTCGATTCTGCGTATGACTATATCGGCCTTTGCCCAGAAATGCTGTGATGTTTTGGCCACGGTTTGGCGCAAAGTGACACAAGCGGTCCGACCGCGAAACATTGGATTTCTCGGGTTTTTTGCCAAATGTTGGCCGCTCTGAGTTGTCGCAGGCGCAACCGAGCCTCTTAGGCAGCCTTGGAGCCCGATAGAGCCGCGCCCCTATATCCCACCGCGTGTATGCATCTGGATGAAACAACTACAGGATTTTGCTCGCCAAATCGCCTTTGCCGGCTGCACGTCGCCTTCGGGCGTTAGAGGCGGAACGGCCAGAGCATCAGACCGAGCAGCCAGATTATAATCTCGAAGGCGTTGATGATTGCCACGGCCACATCGGAGGCAAACCACCAGACGACGACTACAGCCAGGCCCACCAAGATCAGCGATAGGAGCCAGACGGCGATGGACCTACGTAACGTCTGGCTTTGCGATTTACCGTCGGCCATGGGCTGTTGCCTAAGCATATGTGCGAGGATCCACTCGTGGCCCTAACGCTCCTTCGTGACAAAGACACGGCAGCTCACGGGGACGACATCCCGTTGTTTGTCGATGTGCGAAAGGCGGCGGGGCCAATGGCGGCCTCAACCAGGTCGAAAGCTATCGGTGGCGCGCGGGTTTCTTTGGACCATTGGCCAAAAGAAAGCCCCGCAGCCAGCACACAGGTTTGCGGGCGCGGGGCTCCCTCCTTAGGCTCTCCTCAAACTTCGAAGAGGGAGCACGCCGGGTTAGGCGTTCGCAGTCCCGACGCATGTCATTGATACCACTAAGGGTCTCGGAGGGTCACGCTGCAGCGCAAACCAACGATGGGATCCTAGACGAACACCGGCTGCTTACGGCCGCGGCTGGGCCCGAACAGCGGAGATCGGTCACTTTATGAACCGCACGCCGCCGACTGAGACGTCGGCTTCAAAGGGGCGTCCAATCGCGACGATGCCGAGACGCCTAAGGCGATGCGTATTGAGTTCAATGTCTGTACGGTGCGCAGCGAAATCCTTGAAGTTGAGTTCAATCGTTCGCCACTTCGATTCAGCCTTAAAGCTCTGACGGTACGATTGCCACGGACGGCTCAGGTCGGCTGTCCGTAGATGCAGAGCGTAGGTCTCGCCATTCCCAAAGACATCCAGTGCGATCCCTTTCCAAGAGCTGGCATCGACTGCCGTCCCGTCCGGGTCGAGATCAAGTGAGATCTGAACAAAGCCTCCGTTGTTCTCAAGACTAACATTGCCCATCATCCGGATGGCCGGTCGACCAGCCACCATTTCACGGGACATCGTGCCATTGGACACGCCGCCCATGACCCTGTCTGTGAACACCCGCCAGCTTGTACCGATCGTCGCCCGGGGCGGCTCACGCCCAAGATCATCGATGATTTGTGATGCGCGTTGCATTACTTCGGCTCGCGCCCGGGTGCATGCGACGAGGCCGGCCGCCGCAAGCAGCAAGAACTTCCGTCGGTCATAGTTCAAAACACGGACTCAGAATTGTGGTGGTCATTGTTGCGCTGATTATTGGCCGCAACTGAACGGCCTCCAAGGTGGCCAGATCGTGGTACCCACAGATTAGCAACACGAACTACACCGCGTCGTCCTTAATCGGTTATCTGATAGGGAAACGAGCGTCCTGGCAGTGTGACGCGCCGAAAAGGAAAGCCCCGGCGAGGGAGCACCGGGGCTTTGGAGAGTATAGCGCCAAGACCAAGAAGTGGGGGGCACCTGGGACAGTCTTAACGCTCTGTTAGGGTTACGCGAGCGCCGAGGGTTTGGATCAGTCCGAAGCCGAGGCAGGTATGTCGCCCGACCGGGTGCGGCGCGAAGGCGCACCCAACTTGCCACGAAAATGCTGAGAACGAGCAATCCGAAGGCTGGCGTAGCGCCGTTACAGTAACGGCCATATCGGGATCCACCTCCCGGCCCCCCTAGGGATGGCCTAGGCTCCGACCCTAACTCCCTGTTCTGGGGTCGGGGCCTATCAGCGGCTCAACGCGCTATCAGTGGATCTGGCAGCTTTGCAACACTCGTGGCGATATCGGCCATCGTCACTCGGACAAAAACCAGACAATGATCGCTAAGCCGACCCACCAAGCCGCGACCCAGCCTGAAAGTAAGTAAACTCCGGTCCAGAAGCGACTTTGAGCCTCGCGTTCGTAGGCGTCCATATCACCGTCCCGCAGGGCCTTCTGTATGCGTTCTTTGCTATTCATGGCAGTCGTGCTCATGGCATTCCTCCGCGTTCGCCCTTAATAGCTCCGGCAGCTTAGCAACATTCACAGCAACCCTGCGCGCCTCATCGAAGGTCAGGACATGAGCTATGTCAGCGTCGGACTGCTTCTCTCTCGCGTAGATATAGGCAAGTGCCTGCCCAGAGGCGTCTAGCACCTTGTAGCCGCCAGGGATTTGTTCGGCCTGCCAAGGTGCAGGGAACCGTCGTGATGTCATGGGAAGCCCTCTGTGCTTCCCCCCGCGTCGGGCGAGCTTAGCAGTCCGCCAACACTAAGTCTTTTTATGCGTTCCCAATATCATCGGGAGAAACAACAAGAGAAACAGATAGGCCGCGACGGCGAAGGCCCCGAGCAACGCCCACCACGGCGTACCGAGTGTTGCTATCACCGCCTGAGCCTCGCTTGCCTTCCCAGGATCAATGAACGGGCGCATGGCCCTAACAGCGGACCTCGTCCCGAGTGCCTCACCGGCCATCGCCAGCAGCGTCAGTAAAGATGCCCAATAGAGTGGGAGGGCGACCTTAGGGAAAAGCTCCTTGTGCGTGAATGCGAGAACCGTCAGGCCCGCAAGTACGACGATGACTAGAATGCCGAGCGCCACGTCCATATGTCCGACCTCCCTCTGTGCCTACCAGTGCGCATACTGAGTTTAGCAGCACAGGGACATGCGCCAAGAAAGGCGCGAACAAGAAAGCTACAAACAAGAAAGGTGCAAACAAGAAAGCCCGGCTCTTAAGCCGGGCTTTGATGCTAGTTTGTTTCAGGTGGTTGGTCGCGCAATGCGCTGAAGGACCAAGACACTACCGTCCGAACCAGGGCGCCAGTAAACGTGCCTCTTGAACGTTCGACTTGTCGCTGCCGGATTGTTCACTGAGGTGAGGCTTCGGGGCGTTAGCGGCTGGCTTTGCCAAAGCAATATCCTTGCTCGTCATGCCTTGCATCTCGCCACCTACAGCTGCTGCCGCCGGGGAGACCGACAAGGATAGTGCCAAAGCAGCCGAGCCAATCCCAGAAAGTAGAAACTTCTTCGTCAACGTTTTCCTCCTCAAAGATTTGCGGCCCAACAAAAAAACCGTGAGACTTGCTCACGATTGAGTCCACCGAGCCAACTGACGAAGCCATCGCATTCGTCTGAGCCTATCATCTGTGTATGGTATTGATCGGGGTCAACGATATCTGTCTAAACTTTCATGAATCGGAACGAGCGCTAGTTCTGCAAGGATTCCATCCGTCTCTCCCCGCGCGCGTTCGCCTCATCAAACCCGGAGTCAATGCTAGACACCCACCAATCGCGGCTGCGCGGACTATAAGACGACAGAGAAACCGTTCCGGGATTTTGGCCGCAAGTGCTCCGCCTACGGAGCTGAGGTGCGCGAGTTCAAGATTGGGGAATAGACAACATGAACATAAGCACGTTCGCAACATTTGCACTTGCATTCAGCCTATCCATCGCCTGCACGAGTGCGTATGCCGCCAAGCCGAGAGCCGAGGTGGTTTCGGTGTCCGAAGTCAAATGGACCCCGCTCAACCCGCTGCGCGGCGACAAGGGCCCGCAGGCCGGTACGCTTTGGGGCGATCGTGCGGGACCCGCGCCGACCGGTTTTCTCGTGAAGTTCTTGGATGGCTTCTCGTCGCCCCCGCACATTCATAACGTCACCTACCGTGGTGTCGTCATTAGCGGCCTAGTTCACAACGACGATCCTCAAGCCGCCAAAATGTGGATGCCGGCAGGCTCTTTTTGGACGCAGCCAGCAGGCGAAGTGCACATCACGGCTGCCACGGGCGCGAATAATGTCGCGTTCATTGAGATCGACAGAGGTCCGTATCTCGTCCGCCCGCCCAACGAGGCGACTGATGTTGGAGAGAGGCCGATCAACATGGTCCCTTCGAACATCGTTTGGGTTGATCCGGCAGGTGTGCCCAAGTCGGCCGATGGACCGAAGGTAGCCTATCTTTGGGGCAAGCCGGATGACGGCGAGTTGAGCGGCACCTTCGTGAGACTCCCAGCGGGATTCTCCGGGAAGATAAGCAGCAACGGCGCGACCTTCCGAGCGGTCGTGATCGAGGGCCAACCCACGCATAAGGGCGCCGAAGTCAAGACGCTGGCGCCGGGTAGCTATTTCGGATCGACTGGAGAGTGGGTGCACGACGTATCATCGGAGGCGGGGGAGAGCATCATCTACATACGCACCGATGGCAGATACGAGGTCGTGCCAGACGATGCTCAACTGTAACCGGCTGGCACTGTCACAACGGCCATATCGCATGATGCCGCCGTTGTCCTTTTTCTGCATGGGCCATCCGATCCGGGGATATGCCCGTCGGTTTTCGCTTGCACTTAAAAGGTCCGAGACATGCAGCTGCCTTTTCCGCTTCCGTTAGCCGCCCCGATGTCCGCTTTGGGTCATGAGGCGACATCAGAACGTTACTCGGCGCCGACTGAGAAGAATGTCTGGTCTGCGCCCCTAACCAGACATCGATCGCTTCACCGGAGAGGTCCGCTAAGTGCCAATAGCGGCCCTGAGGCCGAGGGAGCTCCAAGTTCACACGAGCTGGATCTTTGGTCTACTTAGCCCGGCCACTCCATCGTGGCTCGTTGCCTGTTCTTTGCGAGTGTCAGACAGCGTTGCAATTGCGTCGCCAAGTGACAGTCCTCAAGGATAGCGGCTTTTCCTAACTGGAGCCGACTAACGACGCCATCTGACGAATGCGTGATGATCCGTATTTACCTTAAATTTTAGATTTACCGAGATTTTCTCCGGGTACTGCCTAGGATTTGAGCAGCCGCCAAAGACCTCGAGAGCTGCACAGGGGGGAGAGTCCGTGGAGTCTAGCGCCGCAATCGAACTGTCTACTGTCCAAAGTCAGAGGGCGCACGGGAGACGCGTGCTCGTCGCGGAAGACAACCGGCTTACGTCGGAACTGTTGAAACTGATGCTGAACCAACGCGGGCATCACGTCGACACGGCGCGCGATGGTCAGCAAGCCCTTTTGTTGCTGCGCGAGAACGATTACGACGTGGCGTTCCTAGATTACGATCTCCCTCGCTTGTCCGGATCTCAGGTCGCGGCAACTATCAGAAGGGAGTCCAGCGGACGCAAAGTCCCACGCATGATCGCGATCACGGCCGACCTTAAGGAGCTACTCGCCCAATCTGAAGGCGCCGAAAACCTAGACCAGCTCCTGCCACTCGACATCGACGATGTCGAAACGAAGGAGAAACAGCCGACGGAGAGTTTAGACGAGCGCCAAGAGGATACGATCGTGCCTCTTCGCCCAGCCATGGCGGCAAAGCTCGTCAGTCAGGAACACCGGTCGGCTTTCGAGAATCTTGGTTACAATTTTCTTACTTGGCCCGGTGATATTGAGACGGGACGTCTGTCCGCCCGCGCTATGCGGGCCAGCCTCGGGGACCCCCAGTTCGATGGTATCCTGGTGAGGGAGCCGACATCGGTTGAAAAGCTTGCCACCTTGTGGAAGGAGCCATCTCTTTACACCCTTCCGATAATCGACCTGACCGGCGAACTGGGACCGGTCGCCGACTTTGACGGCTCTCAGCTTGCTGCCATTGAGTCAGGTGAGCTTGATCAAATGGTGTGCGCTTACCGCAACCGGCGCGCTCTTCTGCATCGCGATATTCTCTTAAGTTCAGAGTTGTCGGACATGTTGATCGGTCGAACGTTTGTCACCGGCCAGCCGATCGTTCCGCACTACGATCCGGGATCCACTTGGTCAGTGTCTTACAACGTAGCTCTGCCGGTATCGGCGGTTGTGCCAAACCTAGAGACTCTGTCGCAAACTGGACTCTTGCGGCGTGATTTCTTTGAGCGCTTTCATACTTGTCCGAGCTGCAACTCACACAGGCTGCACGTCCGCGAGGAATGCGCGGAGTGCAAGTCTTCGGATCTCAGTGAAGGTCAGTACATCCACCACTTCGCTTGCGCTTACCTTGGGCCGGAGGACGACTTCCGACAGGGCGATAGCTTAGTCTGTCCCAAGTGCAGTCAAGAGCTGACCCATTTCGGGTTTGATTACGATCGGCCTGGCTCCATGGTTACATGTAACTCGTGCGGTCATACGAGCTCAGAGCCAAGCGTCGGCTTCGTCTGTCTTGACTGCAACAGTCACGTAGACGGCGAGGGCGCGGCGACAAGAGATCTGTTCGCATACACTTTGACAAATGAAGGCGTTGCTTTCGCAAAGCACGGTCGATCCGCGATGGGGCCTGGCAATCAAGCACTGCGGCTAGCGGACGTGCCTCTAGAGCTCGTGGTTGCCCTGAACCGTAGCCTGAGCGGGTACCAGCAAACGCAAATGCCGTTTGTGCTAGCTGAACTAAGCTATCTTGAGGAAAGCGCGATTGCCCAACAAGAAGGGCCGAGAGCGTTTGCCATGGCTCGGAATCTCTTTGTCGAGAATCTACGCGCTCGGCTCGGCGACCAGGGCCTTGCGGTCAAGGCTCAGTCGCGAGACTACGTTCTCTTCTTTGGCGTTACTGCAGATGCTGCAAGCGCTGGAATCGGCACTGTCCTTTCTCAAGCGCAGTCGACACTGCGATGGCCCCTGGGCGTGGTTTCGCAGATCTTTGGTCCTGAGGCGTTCGCCTGATGATTCATTGGATCTCCGATGGACTAACCTATCTGCTCTCTCAGAGCGGTGAGAGTCTTCTCGGGCTCTTTTGGTTCGTGGCGATCTTCGAAGTGCCGCGCTATCTCCTCGGGTTCCTGGCCGTTGCCGCCGTCGGCGTGCCACAGGGTCAAGCGCCAACATGTCACGCAAAGCGTCCTCGAGTTACAGCGATCATAGCTGGGCATAATGAAGAACAAAGCATCGAGCGCTGTGTCCGTTGCCTGCACGAACAGAGTCAGCCGCCTGACCAAATCGTTGTGCTCAGCGACGGCTCCACCGATCGCATGCCAACGAAGCTCAGGGAGCTGAAAGCTCGCGGGCTAATAGACGAGTTTCACTGTACGGAACTTAGGTCAGGAAAGCCGGCCGGTTTCAACCTAACTCTGCGGCACGCTGCGGAGGAAATTGTAGTCAACGTAGACTGCGACTGCACATTCGACCGGTACGCAATTGAGAACATCGTAGCACCGTTCGCCGACCCAGAGGTGGCCGGCGTATCGGGGAACATCGTTGCCAGAAACGGAATGCTCAACCTCGTCACGGGATTCCAGGCCGTCGAATACCTGATCACGATCTCGCAGGGAAAGCAGGCCGCAGACCTCATTGGACAGGTCACCTGTGTTTCTGGCGGGTTCGGTGCATTCCGAAGCTCAGTGATCCGAGAATGTGGTGGTCTCGATGCTGGCGGTGGTGAAGATCTCGATGCAACTCTGAGATTACGAAAGTCCGGATGGAAGACGGTCTTTGCGCAGGACGCACTCTGCTATACGGACGTACCTGACACACTGGGAGGTCTCGTTCGGCAGCGCTTTCGCTGGGAGCGAGACGCCGTCCGATTGCGTTTCCGTAAGCACCGCGATTTCCTAAATCCTTTCAGCTCGCAGTTCAGCTGGAGCGAGCTTTTCCACCAAATTGACTTTCTCGTGTTCAATATCGCGGCGGCTGTCGTCTTCCCGATCTATGTCCTTTGGCTGTCCATGACTTATGGGGATCTGGCGTTGATCGTCCTGTTAGGCGCACAAGCCGGAATGATGCTGCTCGACTTTCTGAGCTTCCTGCTGGCCGCCTTGGTGACGCCCCGTCTCAACGCGATCGGTCTTATTCCTTACGTCCCTGGATACAGCCTGTTCAATGGGTTTCTGATGCGCTTCGTCCGCCTTGGCGCGTATCTCGACGAATGGATCTTCTACTCGTCTTACCAAGACACATACATTCCACAAAAAGTCCATCGAGTACGGAGGTAAACTCATGCGCCCGATCAAGAAACGCGCTCGTGCAGACAACACTCCCAACGAGAAGCGTGTTATGCGCGGCAATACAGGGCGTACGGTTTATCTGGCCCTGCTCTTCCTTTTTGGCCTTGCGATATTCGACTACACGCTTGGCGACTACATATTCCTGGACGCCGACGGGTTGGTGTTAAGTGACTCTCACATTGTCGCCACGCCCTATGTGGCACAGGTCTCTCAGACTGCGGTTAGACAAGGCCAGGTGGTTGAGGCGGGGGACGTTTTGTTGAGGCTTCAATCGACCGAGATTTTGGAGCGCCTTGCGGATCTTTCGACGAAGCGAGCGAGCCTTGTTGCCAGAGCAACAGACTTCAAGATCCGCGCCGAAAGAGTAGAAGAGCTCTTACCGCTTGCTGAGCGGCGCGCGACCGAAGCAACTGATACCATCAAGAAATTCGATGCCCTAGCCAACGCTAAACTTGTTACGTCGGTGCGCTACCAAGAGGCACTTCGTATCAACTTCGAGGCGAGCCGGGACCGAGTTGGGTTGCTGACCCAGCAGCAGGTCCTGGGTGAAGAACTCGCGTCTCTGGATGGCGCCCTTAAAGATGCCGACGACGCGACCAAGAAACTCAAGGCTCTCTATGCCGACGGGGTCGTACGCTCGCCTGTGGATGGTTACGTCGGTGCATCAGCACCATCCGCGGGAAAGGTTTTTCGGCCTGGAGAACCGATCATGTCTGTCCACCATGGAGAGACTTACGTGCTAGCCTACCTGCCGGAACGGTATCTGTTTCCGATCAAGACGGGTATGTCGGTTCATGTGCACGATGGTCGGGAGCGTGCGGCGGGCGTCATCACCGAAATCCTGCCGGTAACCGACGCGCTCCCAGAGGAGTTCCAAAACACCTTCGAGCCCTCAGATCGGAGTCAACTTGCAAAGATCAAGCTCGAGGGGCCGACCAAATTTCCCATGAACCAAAAGGTCAGCGTTTCACGGTAAGGGAGTCAGGATGTCCGCTTTGGGTCATGAGGCGACATCAGAACGCTATTCGGCGGCGGCTGCTTTAAACCCCAAAGCAGACATCCGCAGCCTCACAATTGAGGTCCGCTATGTGCCAAGAGCGGACATTGGCTCCTCAGTTTGCACTGAGGTCGGAGTCTCTTCGGATACCCGCCGACAAGGTGCACGGGAACATCGTGATGTCATTGGAAATTCTTCCGATTGTTCCCAAGACTGGGTGTAGCAGCACAAGAACATGCACGAAGAAAGATACAAACAAGCAAAACCGGCTTTTGGGCCGGGCTTTCATGCTAGCCTGTTTCTGGTGATTGATAGGGCACTGAGAACGACCGGCTTTTTTCAGCCATTAAAGGGCTAGAGACCGAATGCCATGGCCGGCCTACCTGAAGCCACAAACCGTCTCTTACAACCGACTTGCAAACGGTAGGGCATCATCATTGTTGTGCCGGCGCTCCAAGAGGGCCAGAGGGTCCATCGTTGTAGCGGAGTCAGCGGCTTAACGAGATGCCGGTAGGTATTCGAAGTAATGCTTGCAGTTGCGCGACCAAGGTGGCGACTGAATGGTCAGTACGTCTCCAATGGAGCGAAGAACGATTTAGGCACAAGTTTGTCGGAGCGTATTGAAAGACATGTTTCCGCGCTCCTTGGCGTATCGGACCAGCGACCATTGTTTTGAGATGCTGCGGGTACGCATTAGTTCGCCGTCGAATCCGCGCTTGCGCATCGAAACATGAGTGGAGAAGGACGTTTGAGTATCGGCCGTTCGCGTCAGTCCTGATTGAGCGGCTGCAGCAAACCCTCCCGCACCAAGCGGCGCACGAGAACCACTTTGCCCTCGTCGTCAAGATTGCCAGGAAGGTCACCAACACGGAACCGATCCGTTTCCAGCGCGTGGCGCAGTGCCTCATTCACATGAGCGGGAAGGGACATCTCTTGATGATGAAAACGCAGGTTGATCGTGTCTGAACCCTCATCGATCAGATAGGTCAGAAACGGTCGGCGGCCCACGACGCTGTCGAGGCCAACCTTCTGAAGGAACGTTACAGCATCCAGTTGCCGGTGAAGATGCGGCGATCGGCGATCAATAAACCGCTCGGTGAGACGTCGCCAAACCGGTTCGATGTCTGCCGTGGAGAGACGCCCAGCCAGGCTCTCGAACTTCTGGCGAACGCTCTCGGGCATTCGGCCGTTGGTTGCAAAAGAACGTGGTAGAGCGGTCCGAAGCTCGACATCCGATGCCGCTAAGCTCTCTACGGCCTCGACCAAAAAGTCGAACCACGTCGATGCCATAACGCCTACGGTGATATGCAGTGAGGTCTCGTCGGTGGATACCGCCTCGTGCACGAGGCCGCGGGGAATGTAGAGTGTGTCGCCGGCTCTCAGGTCGAACTCTTCGGCGACCGGCCCAGGTTCAGGTTGTCTGACTACTGGGTCGTGCGCCCTAACAGCCAGTGGTATGGGCGTACCGTAGATTTGCCACCGCTTCGAACCGGCAACTTGCAAGACTATAACGTCGTGGGTGTCGAGGTGTGGATTGAAGCCTTGAGAGGTCGCCGGCGTCAGATAGACATTCGTTTGAAAACCAGCGCTGAATTCAAGTTCGAGCGCTGAGCAGAGTTGCGCAAGTGGCCGGTGACGCTTCTGCAGCTGATTGAGAATAACCGTGGCACCGTCATGGTGAAGCCGAAACACTTGGTCGGCTCGAACAGTCTCTGCCTTATCAGGATAGATGTAGTCTGACTTTTCTATCTGACTCGCTGCGTTGGTGACGATGATATCCCGATATCTAGATTCTTGATTCGTGATGATGCGATCAACGTCGTTAAGGGTTAGGAGCTCGTCGAAGTAGTTTGGGCGGTTGCGCCGAACCAAGAGTTTTTGCGATTCAAAATACGAATTGAAAAACTCCTCAGAACTAATGGGGTCGACCAACCTCTCAAGCGACCACGTTGACATGGCTCAAACCTCTACTAGTTCCAACGACGATAACGTGCACCCACGCCCCATATCTCTGATCGATCTTAGTTGGAGCAATGCGCACGCCATTACGATGTGATGAGAGCCCTATTTGAACTTTCCTAATCTGAACATCGAGCTGACAAGGGGCAGCTCAAGCCGCACAGCTTTGCAAAAGTCCTGCACAGAGCATTTTGGAAGTTATGTGTGAGGAAAGCCAGGGGCAAGCGACGACACCATGAATTGTAGTCATGAATATCTTTGAACGGAATTCAGCCCAGCATGTTGGGACAACACCGCGTTTGAATTGCGGACACAAAGGAGATCGAGCAATCATTCGGGTCGATGGTAGCAGGTTGCAAGAGCCGTTTGGTGGAAGTCAGCCGTACGTATGATTTGCTTTCTTGTTTACCCCGGATACGGCTTCACAATGACGCCCTTGTTCATGGATCCAAGCGCTCCACGAATAGTCACACGCACCTACGACAAGATTCTCCTAGAGACTGAGCTTCCCAAGGCGACATACGTCTTCACCGATGTCGACCGAATGACTGCCTCCGAACGTATTCAGGCAGGTCGGCTTTACCGCCGGTTGGTCGCTAGCGGCTGCCAGGTGTTTAACGATCCCGGTCGAGTAGCCACCAGATTTCCTTTGCTTCGCAGCTTGTATCGAGCGGGCATTAACAAATTCAATGTCTACCTTATTGACGAGGTAGTCGATCCGATGCGCTTCCCGGTCTTCTTGCGCGTCGCTAACGATCATCGAGGTCCGCTCACAGATCTCATTCCAAATCAAGAAACCTTGAAGCGCGCAATCGACGCTCTCGTGCAGATCGGATATCCACCAAGCGAGCTGATTGTGATCGAGTACGCAGCCGAGCCAATCAGACCAGGTATTTTCCGCAAGCTGTCGGTCTTCAAAGCAGGAGGGCGCTTGCTGCCCCACCCGTGCGTTCATGATGTCGGCTGGAACATCAAGCTTGGCAGAGCAGCAGTCGCCACGACAGAGCTCTACGAAGAAGAGCTCGAAATCATCAAATCCAATCGCTTTGCGGAGCAGATGAAACCAGTCTTCGAGATCGCTGGGGTTGATTTTGGGCGTGTCGACTTCGGTATCGTTGACGGTAGGCCATCCGTCTACGAGATCAACACAAATCCCCAGATCTCGCCTCCCTCGCCACACCCCGTTCCCCAGCGCGTGGAGAGCGGACGTCTTTGGTGGGAGGGGTTCCTGTCGGCAATGCACAAGATCGATGCGCCCGAAGATGAAGCATTGTTGCCAGATTTGACTCTCCTGGACGCGACAATTTTGGGAAGAGCGCTCGATACTTATGCCGGTGTCAAAGGCGGCTTTCTCGAGCTCGCCGAGGCACTTTCGCGCCGAGGCGAACACGATGCGGCGATAAGAAACGCCAATCTTGCTCTTGAGCGTGCACAGGGTGACCTGCGCGTGATCAAACATGGAAGCCGCCTCTTGGCCGACAGCGGATGCCTTTCGGAGGCGATTGAGGTCGTAGATCAAGCTCTTGAGGCCGAACCTGAGAACTTCGAACTCCTTATCTGTTCCGCGCGATTCTTGTGTCGCGCCGGTCGTGCAAAGGCGGCCGTGGCCACCGCTAGTCGAGCAATCGCCGTGCGATCTGAAGACCCAAGCGGTTATGAAGCGCTGAGCCAAGCGCACAAGGCCGCCGGCAATACGTCCGCTGAGTTGAAGGCCGTTAAGAGTGCGGTCGCGTGCCTGCGAAAAGGTGCGGAACCAGCAGCCGCAAACTTGCTTCGTGAGCTCCTCGACAAAGAACGAGCTCTTCGTATGACGCTCGTTGCGCAGCAGATGCGAAGGTTGTTCCAGCGTCCGCGCGACGCCTTCTGAGGCCTTTCATACACTGGACCTGATGTAAGGCCGCAGCACCGCTTGCTCGGACAAAAGCCGCGTCAATGCGCCCTCATATGGAGCCGTATGGGAATGCGAGAGACCGTAGAGACTCCAGCGGCAAACTCGGACTAACTCTCAGTTATTCGATATCGTGCAGCTTTATACTTTAGCGTGGCGTATTATTCTGTCCGTAAACTGAACAATTTTTGATCAAATCGGTCTTTCCGATGTATTTCGTTGAATCTTCCGATCTGGGAACTTTGGATACCTGGGTATGGTGATGCGGAAATACGCGACTTGATCAAGCGAGGTAATTATGAAAGACGAAGCTAATTCGAATTCGTTCTTACACGGGAAACTAGTTGGCTTTTCCCAAGACTCAAAGCCGGCCAAGGTCCTGAGATCTAAGGTTGGCGACAAAGCTGGTTCCGATGACGACACGTCCGCCGATGGATCAGGCGGCGGCGATTCGGGCGCTGACACATAGGGCTTGAGCTCCACCGGGATTGGGGCAGCGGGTTCGCATGCTTGTCTCTGTATGCCGCAGAGATGGAAACGCGTTGTATCAACGTCCTAAGACTGCCCCAATTAACGGTGAGCACTCGGTGACTCAGAGGCGGCGCTGGCCAGCCTGTGGGCAACCTTTCTGACGACAACAGCGCGCCTCGTCTCGAACGGGACCATCTTTAACTTCGAGGACGATCTAGACGGTGTCTGGGGCGAGGTTGCGGCGGGTGTAAACCCGTTCAACTTCTCAGAGACCACGTCCGTCTTCGCTAAGGTGGACGACACCTTCGGCGAGGACGTGCGAGGCATCGGCGGCAAGGGTGGCATACGCGTCGCTTGGTAGCCGCCCTATGTCCCCTTGGGGTCATTAGCCGACATAATTGAGCAGACAAGGCATGTCTGGTTTTCGCCCTTAACCGGACATCATCGGCCTCGGCATTGAGGGTGGCTTAGTGCCAAAACGCGGACGTGGGGAGGAGTCGATCGAACGCTCCTCTCAGACCTCTATAATACAAAAAATGTAGCTTGCGAGGACGCTTGAGTGGCAAAGTTAGCTATCTGCCCCTGGCTTTGTCTCGGCCATAAAAAAGATCGCCACGAACAGGGATAGGCAGCCCGCCGCCATGACCCAAAAAGCTGGCGCAATAGGGTTGCCGAACTGCACGATCAGCCAGGTAGCGATTAGTGGCGTTGTGCCACCGAACCATCCTACCGACGTATTGTAGGCCAAGGACAATCCCGTGCAGCGAATGGGCTCCGGGATCATCTCGACATTGGCTGCCGCGAGGCCGCCAGCCAAAGTTCCAACGGCAATGACAAAGCCTAACTCGCCAAGAAGTATCAATGCAGCGTTCTGGTGATGCATCAACCAAAAGAAAGGAACCGCACCCAAAGTCAGCATGGCACAACCCGCGACCACCAAGGGTTTTCGTCCCACCTGATCTGCAAGCCTTGCTGTGATTGGAAGAATGATAAGAAGCACCACCATGCTCAGCGTATTCAGCTCGAGCGCCAGGGATTCACTAATTTGATCCACGTCACGGATGTATGTGACGGCATAGACAAAGGCGGCATAGAAGCCGACTCCTACGGCAACGTTCAACGCGGCAACCCGTGCTACTGCCTGCAAATGAGTTGTGAGAGCGAGGCGGACCGGACTGTGCTCGTGAGATCGCACGGGCTCTACGTCGATGGCGCGACGCACGAAAATGCCCGCAAGGGCAACTACCGCACCCAGGACAAAGGGAATTCGCCAGCCCCAACTCGACAACTGTTCCGCACTTAGCAGTTGCGCAACCAAAGCGCCGATACCGGACCCCAGCAGAATGCCTGCGGTGGCGCCCCATATGCCCCACATAGCGGTCCGGGCGCGCTTTTGTGGTTGGGCGTTCTCGGCCAGAAAAACCAGCGAGCAAGTGTATTCGCCGCCTACCGACAGGCCCTGAACAATGCGCAGAACGACGAGCAGCACCGGCGCTGCAAGGCCGACGGTATTAAAGGTGGGCAACAGACCGATCAGGACGGTTGGAATAGCCATCGCCAAAACAGAAATTTTGAGCGCATGCCGACGACCAATGCGATCGCCAAGCCGGCCAAACAAAGCGCCTCCAAAGGGCCGGACCAAGAAGCCGGCGGCAAAGGCGCCAAATGCAGCGATGAGTGAACTGGAGGGTGATGACGCCGGAAAAAAGAGTGGCGCGATGACGGTGGCAAAGTAGCCATAGATCGCGAAGTCATACCACTCCATGACGTTGCCGATCAGCCCAGCCAGAATTAGGCGGCGCCTTCTGTTCTCCGTGACAGGTGCAGTTCTCAAAACTCCTTCGGACTTGCTGATACTCTGTCTGTCATTTGCGTCTGTGGCCCCTTGGCTCATTCTTTGATCTCGCAGTTGTTTCTAGCCAGAGCCTACTTACACCACCAACCAGACGTCGCTGACCCGGTCCTCGAAGTCGGCTACGTGCCAATAGCGGACATTGGCCCAAGGGGGCTTGACGGCACCCTATTCGGGTGCCGGCACGTCAGTACCGAACATCTCATTTGTCTGGCCGTAGATGTCCCGTACAACATCCGTACTGTCGTGTTTGGTCTCGCGCCAAACGCCGTGATTTATCGGCTACCGACAAAGTCGCCGAATACGAGCTTCGTCAACTCCAGCGACGATAGTTCGGCCAATGACCGTGCGGGGCACCGCTGCATCTCCAAAGCGCTTGACCATTTCGGCTTGAACTCGCGGCTTCGTAGCATCGCGTATAGTGTAGGGAATATCATTGCGCGCAAGGATCGCGCGAACCTGCCTGCAATAGGGGCACCATGAAGCATTATAGAGAACAACTCTCTTGCTGCAGGCTGCGTACCCCGCATTCCCAGAGACTAGCAGCAGAGCAATCGTCAGCGTGACGCGAGATAGATAGCCCACGATGAGCTTTCGATGGATCATTCCTATTCTATAGCGCAGCCGGAGACCGTTGTAATCGCCGACCCAACGTCCACTGGACCTAAAACACTGCCCGGCGCGGACCAGGTTCCCGCAATGTTCGGGGATGCTCTCGAATCTGTGAACAGACGTTTGTGACTTCGGTCACAAACCGGATGTAGGTACTTGTGTCAGTAACTTTTCGGTGGGTTCCTTTCCACCGATTTGACTATTACCTCACAAATAGGAGTTTTGATTATGAAGGCGACTTACCTTATTTCCGCCGTCGCTGGTGCGACACTGCTATCTACGGCAGCCATTGCTGGTCCGGGCCAGTACGACAATATGTGCGCTATGGGTCTTGCTCTAGGTAAGCAGGTTAAGACGGACTGTTCGATAAACGGCATGATCGGTGGACAGAAATACTGTTTCGGCACTGAGGAGGCAAAAACGGCCTTTATGAAGGATGCGGACGGCAACCTCTCGAAGGCAAGCAAGTACTACGAGAGCCTCTAAGCCCAACGTCTGAATACCTCCTAGTCTGAATGGGGTCTGCTGCTAGTGGCGGGCCCCATTTTTTGTTGACCTGAGGCCCCAGGACTTAAGAAACGTCCACGCACGCGAGAGATGTCCGCTTTGGGTCATGAGGCGACATCAGAACGCTACTCGGTGACGACCGCTTTGCATCACCAAGCCGACATCATCAACCCAACGGTTAAGGTCGGCTTAGTACCAGAAACGGATATCAGCGTTTGGGTGTATTCCAGATCGACGTAATGCTCATAACCGGAAAGGGCTTTTATCACGGGCAGTTGAGGCCGTGAGATTTCTGTGCGGAGATGGCGGCGCGGCTTTCGCCGAGACCGATTGTCCATCTAGACAAAAGAAGGCCGGAAGCTGGTCGGGCTGCAAGTTGAAGGAGCGGCAAGCTAATAAACTACCAAAGCTACGTCTACGATTTTTCCAGAAACAGACATTTGCTAGGGGCCCATCGGATGACAGGTCCGCTTGTTGCCCATCGAACGATCGAGTGGCGCTCCACGAACTGATGCCTCTTGGGGTTTAGTTGTTCAACAATAGGCGGTCGGAGGCGTTGGAGAGCTGGCGACGGAGAAACGCAACGAAAATGAGCATGAAAGACAACCCGCTCTTTATCAAGATTGTCATCACCGCGGTGACGATCTTCTATGGAATCGTACCCGCAATCGCGGATCTCAACGAAACGCATTTGTTTAGTCCTGGATGGAGTCCCCATGCTCGTTTCCACGGTGCTTGGTTTCTCGCTTTCAGCGCAGGTATAGCGGGTGTTGCTCTTTTTCTGACATGGCTTCGCGGAGAGCTCATTGTGCCGATAGTGATCGGCCTGATGTTCGTCAGTGGCTTCTGGGCCGCGGCCTTGCTGTCGTCGCTCTACGGGGGCGCTTTGATTGATCCGAACGGATATGAGCAGCGCATACTTGGCGTTGAGTCCAACGTTTTTCTATTCTCGGTGATCACCTTGATTTTGCTCTGTACCTTGATTGCTGCAGTTCTTTGGGGACCCAAACGGTAGCTGCGCGACCGGGACCTCGGCTAGGCTGGGCGGAGCGAGCCCGCTCTACCGAACTTCCACTCTAGCGGCCGACGCGGATCCTGATATTGATCTCGTAAAATGACCTATCGGCTCGGTTGGATTGGTTTGATTGTGTCAATCGCGATAATGCGCGGCACCAATTTGATCTTCCACGGACTGGGGTCAACACGGTATCTTTGAGCCGTGCCAGCATATTGCTGCATCCCGCCAATGCCCGCCTTTGGTCTAGGGGGACGCAACGAGAGGTAGCTGGGGGTGCTAGCTCGCACGAGGGTCGACGTGTCTCGAAGCTACCTTGCAGGGGTTTCTCTCTTCGTAGCGTTTGCACTTTTGTGGCTGCCACTCGGACAGCAAGCGTTCCTATATGCAAACTGGATGAAGGTCGGCGTGTTTATGATGCCGTTTCTGGTCTTCGTCGCCCTCTCGTTCAGCAGTCAACAGGATCGTGATCTGCTACGCGACCCATCGTTCATCGCTCTGATACTGCTATCAGCCTATATCGTCCACCAGTTCGAAGAGCACTGGATTGATCTCTACGGCAACGTGTACGCCTTTCAGAACAGCGTGAATGCTATGGTCCATAGCGTCACAGGCGCACCGGACAATCGTACTGGTCCGCTGTCCGTTGAGGCAATCTTCGTAATCAACACGTCACTTGTGTGGCTCTTAGGCGCCATAGCGATCTGGCAAGCAGCACGAAACACTTTTCCGATCTTGGCAATGGCGGCGTTGGTACTTGTAAACGCCATCAGCCATATCGCGGCGGGCTTGGTCTTTGAGAGCTATAATCCGGGGCTTTTGTCATCTGTAGTGTTATTTGTTCCCATAGCTTTGTGGGTCTATTGGATTCTGCCCACAAGCTGGTCTTTCGTCGTTCTCAGCCTAGTTTGGGCGATCTTGGCGCATATCATCATGGTGATTGGCATGATGGCTTCGACTTGGTGGAACCTTGTGCCGCCCGTCGTGTACTTCGCGGCTCTTGTGATTTGGTCGCTGACGCCTTTGTTGGTCGATGCGGGAACAGATGTCCGAACAGGTTCTAAGTGAGTGCTTTGTCCCTTGTCGTAATACAGCCGACATAGACCGTTTCTCTCTTGCATGGCCGTTGTGATTCCAGAGAACCAAAATCAAGCGTGTTGGTCTTCATCTAGGCTAATGCGCCGGAAGCGGTAAAGGGTCCGGCCTTCCCGATGTCCGCTTTGGGTCATGAGCTGACATCAGAACGCTACTCGGCGACGACTGCTTTGCATCCCAAAGCAGACATCCGCAGCCTCACAATTGAGGTCGGCTTTGTGCCATGAGCGGACACCCTGCTTTCCATCGGATTGAGCCTAGTCAGAAAGAACTATTGCGCTAGCACCAAACCTACAATCCTAGTGGGCTATCACGATATGCCGGTTTTCCTCGGTTCCAAACCATTGAGCCGCTGCCAGAAATAAGCAGAAAGTCCCAACGTGGTTGGTGCAACCACAGTCAAGAAGGTGGACTAGTGAGATGAGCATCAAGGTCTTTCGTCCCTCGCCGCTATTTGCTCCCTACATAGATACCTTTTGGGACTATCAAGACCTCACGAGAGACGAAAATTCATCCCTGTCCATCTTGCCTGATACGGCGACGTATCTGTGTTTTCTCTATAAGGCGCCGTTGGTAACGACGCACAAAGCTGAAACTTTCGAGACCCGTAGCGGACTTGCTGGTTTTCAGAGTTTCCGAAGCGATCTTGCGAGTGCCGGCTCGATGTCCGGTGTGTCGGCACGATTGTCTCCGTTGGGAGTTAACGTATTCCGCAAAGGCATCGCAAGGGAGTGTGCCGAGAGGCGCGTCGACTGCAGGGATATATTTCCTAAATATGCAATCGAGAAAATAGAAGACGACCTTGAGCGTATCGGCGCTTCAGAGGACCGCGTTGCCTATATCGAGAGATTCTTGCACTCTGTTTTTTGCCCCGAAAACGATGACCCCGTCATTCGGCACGCTATCGAACGGCTCTTTGCCTCGAGGGGTAAGTGTCGGATCACGGACTTGGCGAATAATGTGGGGCTGTCCCGCAGAACGCTTGAACGCCGCTTTATCGATCTGGTTGGCGCTACGCCCAAGAAGGTCTCTCGCGTTATCCGGTTACGCAATGCGGTCATGGCAAGGACGCAGCTGTCTGGCTGGGCAGACGTTGCATACTCTCTTGGGTATTACGACCAAAGCCACATGATTCAGGACTTTCTTGAGTTGTATGGGGTAACGCCCGAAGCGGTCCTCCCTCAGGTGCAGAGGTCTTCTGCCTTTCGGTTTTCTGGATTGCTGGACCTTGCTTCCAGATAGTTGTGCTCGTCGAAGAGCCACCTGCCGACCAGACTGACGCATTTTTCCAATACGAGCATCGTTCCTCTTCTTAACGTGCGGTTTAAGAGACTCGGGTGGTGAAGCGCGATCTTCAGCCGCTTTATCCTATGGAGGTAAGGATGCGTACCAAGCAGACTATCGCCAAGAAACTGAGGGTTTCCGACGCGCTCATATGGGACGCCATAAGCGCCGTCGGCAGGCTAGATGTTTGGTTCCCGATTATTGAGACCTGCAGGATCAATGGACAGGGGAAGGGCGCAATTCGACGAATGACTGTTGTCGACGACGGAGGCGAGATAGAGGACACAATAGAGGACGTCGACACGGTTAAGAAAAAACTCGTCTATCAACGACTGGTCACACCTCTCCCCGTTTCGTCGTACCGTGGCACTGTAGAAGTCATGGAGTCGTTCGATGGCCTTGGAGTCATCGTATGGACGGTTGATTTCGACTCTAAGCCTGAAGACGCGCAATCCCTTGCGGATTTTATCCGAGACGCAATCTCCGACGGTATCGACGGAATGGAAGCTGATCTTCGAGAGCGGGCAGACAAGCAACGGGACTCCTGATGGCTGCGAGTAGCCTGCGCGATGTTTGCAAAACCTACCGGACATTCCACTCAGCTATGTGTTCATTGACGGAGACGAAGAGATGCGAATTGCACTGTTGTTGACTGCCTTCGCCGTTGCGATGAGCTCGGCGAATGCCCAGTCTATCGCTAACTCGCCAAGTTCCGATCCCATCAAGATCGCGGTGTTCGAATTCGAACTCGAAGACGTGACCCCAGCGGGAGCCCTTGAAATCAGAACCACCAAAGACGAGTCACTACGGAAGATGACCGCAGCAGCGCGCGACCAGCTGGAAAGCTCGGGACGTTACAGTATCGTCGATCTCGATGGTGTGGACATTAAGTCGATCACGAACGGACGGATGCTACAAGACTGCGACGGTTGTGAGACACAAGAAGCGCGCAAGCTGGGTGCACAGCAGTCAATGATCGGTTATGTAAGGCGCGCGACACAGACCGATTACTACATTGTGGTTGCCATACGCGATACGGCTACCGGAGAATTGCTCAAAGTCGAGGCTGCAAACTTTATTGGCGGTGAACAAGGTTGGGCAACCGGCGCAAGACAGCTCCTAAGGCATCAAATTCTGCGACCGTAGTTTTCTATATGAGTGGTTTCTCCTGATTGCTCCATAGAGTCACAACGAGTCCGCCGTTTCGGCCGATTGAACGCAGGTCTCTGCGAACAGCGTCGGCGGCCTTCTAACGCGGTTGTTCAATTGGCACTGCGAGGTCCGCTTTGGGTCATGAGGCGACATCACAGCGAACCTTTGCCACGACTGCTTTACACACGAAAGCTGACATCCACGGTGTCGTTAAGCACGATCGCGAAGTGCCACAAGCAGACCTGAACCCAACAAGGCCGAAAACTGGCAATCGCTAAGCGCTACCGAAGCCAGTCGGAACAAAAGAAAATTATTGCTGAAAGACCGGCTGCTGATGGAACGGTAATAACCCATGCGGTAACGATGCCGATGAAATGAGACCGTCGTACGAGCTTTCGTCGCCTTATTTCGTCGGGCAGTAATGAGAGGGCCTTGCCCTTAGAGTACCTCTTGTGGGTCATGATGTACTCCCGCCTTCGCCGGCTGCGTGCTGTGTACAGCTCACGAAAGAAGCCAACGCCGAAGACGGCGCCGACAACTATATGCGTTGTCGATACCGGCAGTCCTAGCTGTGATGCCACAAGAACAGTAAGGGCCGCCGATACTGCTACGCAGAATGCGCGCATCGGATTCAGCTTGGTGATCTGATCGCCAACGATCCGAACAATGCGGGGGCCAAACAAAAACAA
>JBCDFN010000003.1:0-211334 GCA_039177935.1 Pseudomonadota bacterium
CCCCCCCCCAAACCGCGGGGCGCACCCCCCTTAGGAGAAGGCAACCCAATGCACATGGACCGTCCTGTTTTTGTGTTTGGTTCGAACCTTGATGGGCGTCACGATGACGGCTTTGCGTTGGTCGCGCTTCGGACCCGCGGAGCGGTCTATGGGCAGGGAACGGGCCCACAAGGCAACGCCTACGCGATACCCACGCGAAGCAACACCGGCCATGCGCGATCCAGACAGGAAATCGCGGAGAGCGTGAACGATTTTCTCGGGTTCACACGAACGCGCCCATGGGCTTTGTTCGAGGTTACGCCCGTCGGCTGCGGCTTGGCCGGCTATCGTGTGGACGAGATTTCACCCATGTTCGCAGCCGCGCCAGACAATGTCACATTGCCACCAGCGTTCCAGCGCATTCTGGCGCGGAGCAGATATGATGAAATGATAAAGAAGGAATCCCCATGAACGGACGGCACTGGCTGGCAGCGATCATCGCCATCGGATTATCTGCCGCCGTTGGTCTAACGACCGGTCCAGCATCGGCAAAAAAGAAGACGAGCGAGACCGTTAGCATTCAGAAAGAGAAGAAGCGCGCAGCGGCACAGAAGTGCAAGCGTGGACCCGTGCCTCCCTTTATGCGCAACCCACGCTACATGAACCGCGGCTTCCTCAAGAATAGGTGCTAACGTCCGAGCGCCCTCATTTTTTCTTCTGGCACGTGTGATACTCGCGCCTGCAGTATCGGCAGCGCTTGTGAAAGTGCCGGTGCTTTTTGCAGTGGACCGGGCTTAGGGTCGGGCTTATGGCGGGCCGCTCAAACGCTGTAGGACCAACTGTCGCGGCGGCGGCCGGTTGTGTGGTGGCGAGCCCCAATAGCGTCGCCGATGCTAAGACCAATAGACCCTGAAGGTCGAGATTAAATCTTCGCAACATCTGCATTCCTTCCACGGGCTTCGGGGGACTAACTCCCTGAAATATGGCCTTTACCATAGGGACCGGTTCAAGACGAACGGCGCCCCTGTCCATGCGATCCTGTCTCAACCCTATTGAAAGTTATGTGGCAATCCCAATGTCTTTCAGCACGGGGGACATGAATCGCGAAGGATACGACAATGGTAAGCGATAAGTCCCAATACCGCGGTTACGAGATCCGCCTTCGTCAGGAGTGGTCGAACTGGTGCGCGAACATTATCCCGACACGGGATGATCTTCCGATACTGGCAACGTCCCCCTTGAGGACACTCTCGCCGACGCCCGAGGAGGCACTGGCCGCGGCTAAGCAAAACGTAGATGAATATCTTGGCACCGAGCCCGAGCGCAAAGTCGCTTAGGGCGCGGTCTGTACTTCTGCTGAGCTACAAGCGCTCCTCACGCCTTACTTTGTGAGGAGCGCATACGCCGCGTAGCACAGCGTGACGGCCAGCAGCGGTCGAAGCAGCCAGTCAGGCGCGACACCTGCGAGACGCGAACCGATCAAAATACCTGGAATCGATCCCACCAGAAGCGCCGCTAGCAGGCCGAAATCTACATGCCCTAGCCCGAGGTGACCGGCGCCCGCAACGAGTGTCAACGGTACCGCGTGAGCGATATCGGATCCCACAATGCGTTTTGCTGGCAGGGCTGGAAAGAGAATCGCAAGCACGACAACGCCAATGGCGCCTGCGCCGACCGATGTCAGTGTGACCAGAAGGCCAAGCCCCGCACCGAACAAAATTGTTATGGCGGTTCTGTTCGGCTGCTCATCGCTTCCCTTCCCATCGGCGTGCGCCTTCATCATGATGGGGTAGAGCACAATCGCGAGCGCACTAAGAGGGAGTGCGAACGCAAGCCCGTAGCGGATCCACGCCGCCATCGCGTCGGTGTCTAGCGGCACATAGGCGATGATTGCTAATAGAACGATCGAAGCTGGCAGCGAACCAATTGCCAGGTGAATCACGATCCGCCAGTTGACGTTTTCCTGCACGTGATGACGCCAGCCGCCGACCGTCTTTGTCACTGCCGCATACAGAAGATCCGTACCGACCGCAATTGACGGCGCAACGCCAAAGCTCGAGATGAGCAGTGGCGTCATCAGTGCGCCACCGCCAACCCCTGTCAGTCCCACCAGGAAGCCAACGCCAAAGCCGGCGACAGCGAGGGGCAGCAGGGCAGTGACCCCGCTGAGATCAATCATTTATGAGGACCTCCCCCGACTCTTCCGGCAACGCCAGCACCGAAATGGATCTGATGGCGCTTATCGATCTGTCGCGATCAAAACCGGAACGCCAGCCGACCTGAGCAAGATCGCGACCTCTTGAGCACGCCGATCGTACTCGGCCTTGTCCTCTGGAGAGTCCCCAAGGTCCGCGCACAGGCCGGCCAAACGATCTTGGTCGAGCACGAGCACATTGTCGCCGACTGCTGTTGCGCCAGTCTGCACCCAGGTGATCACACCGCCGGCAACCGTGGCTCCATCCAAGGCATTGACCAGGACGAAATTACCCGTGAGCGGTAAATCACTGAAGAGGTCGAGGGCCGTCGACCGGCCGAGCAGAATACGGCAATCGGCGATGTCGTTCATGCTGCAGTCATGCGCTTGGTGCGACGACAGAGTCTCGAAATCGATCAGAGTCGAGACACTCATGGAGGTCACAGGCGTTAAGTCCGTCGCGGTGCGGAGCAGATAGCCCGCCTCCGGATCAAACGGCTTTTCGGACAGCCATACGAGGCGCGCTTCAAGCACATCGGCGTTGGTGGGCCGGCGTTCCGTTTCCGTCAGCACCGCGCCACGCGAGATATCGAGGTCGGTATCGAGCAAGAGGGTCACCGCATCGCCACTCGAGGCGCTCGGAAGATCGCCCGTCATCGTGACGATCCGCTGCACGGTGGCGCCCAAGCCGCTACGCGCATCCACAACGCGGTCGCCCACGTGAACCTTGCCCGACGTCACCGTGCCGGCATAGCCGCGAAAATCGTTGTCTCCGCGCAATACGAGCTGTACCGGCATGCGGAACGGGGCATCTGGCGCTTCGGTCTTGGCTTCAACGGTCTCCAGATACTCCAAAAGCGTGGGCCCCGCGTACCATGGCATCTCGTCGGACCGCGCAACGACATTCGCCCCGGTCAAGGCCGCGACCGGAATCGATGCGATATCCGTAAAGCTGAAGTTCTCCGCTATCGCCCGGAAGTCCGCCTCGATGGCGCGATAGCGCTCTTCGGACCAATCGATCTGATCCATCTTGTTGACCGCGAGGATGACTTTCTTGATACCGACAAGGTCGCAGATCGCCGCGTGTCGCCGCGTTTGGCGCTTCACACCATGGCGTGCATCGACGAGCAAAACGGCGATGTCCGCGTGGGAGGCGCCGGTCGCCATGTTGCGGGTGTATTGCTCGTGCCCTGGCGAGTCGATGATCACATAGCGGCGGCTTTCCGTCTCAAAATAGCGCCAAGCGATATCGATTGTGATGCCCTGCTCGCGCTCGGCCACGAGACCGTCGAGCAGCAGCGAGAAGTCGATCTTCTCACCATTCATGGCGCGGCCATGCGAGGCGTGCATGACCTGCGCGCGCTGGTCATCCGTGACGCCTGCAGCATCCCACAAGAGCCGACCAATCAAAGTCGACTTACCGTCATCCACGGACCCGCAGGTCAACAGATGCAGGATCGCTTCGGACTTCGGGGCCGGCTGAATGGAGGACTCTACGACCTGTGTATCCGAAATTGCTGCCACGCTCATTAGAAGTACCCCTCACGCTTCTTCTTCTCCATGGCGCCGACCTCGTCATGATCGATCAACCGGCCTGCGCGCTCGGAGACCTTCGCGCCCAAAGTCTCGGTCACGATCGAGTCCAAATCCTCCGCCTCGGATTCGATCGCCGCAGTGAGCGGATAGCAGCCAAGCGTGCGAAAGCGCACTTTGCGCATGACCGGCTTCTCGTCCGGCCTCATCGGAATGCGATCGTCGTCAACCATCAAGATCTGACCATCGCGTTCGACTGTCGGGCGCTCCTTAGCAAAATAGAGCGGCACGACCTCCAGCTTCTCGAGCATGATGTAGCGCCATATATCGGCTTCGGTCCAATTGGACATTGGGAAGACTCGAACGGTCTCATCTTTACCCAAGCGGCCGTTGAGGAGTTGCCACATTTCCGGCCTCTGCAGGCGCGGATCCCAGGTGTGACCGTTCGCACGGAAAGAAAAAACACGCTCCTTGGCGCGAGATGCTTCCTCATCCCTGCGTGCTCCACCGAAGGCAGCATCGAAGCCGCCATTGTCGAGCGCGGCTCGCAACGTCTGCGTCTTCATGATGTCCGTATAGACAGACGGCGGATAATCGAATGGGTTGATATTCTTCGCGGCCCCGTCGTGGTTCGTATGCACGATGAGGTCCAGCTCCATTTCGGCAGCGATGCGGTCCCGGAAGGCGATCATCTCCCGGAACTTCCACGTTGTGTCGACATGGAGCAGCGGGAACGGCAGCTTGGCTGGCCAAAACGCCTTTCGCGCCAGATGCAGCAGAACAGTGGAGTCCTTGCCGATCGAGTAGAGCAGCACCGGGGTTCGAAACTGCGCAGCGGCCTCGCGAAAGATATGAATGCTCTCGGCTTCGAGAAGCTTGAGATGTGATGTCAGTGCGGTCATGCGGCCTTCTCCCCGTGTGCGACTGGCGCGGCCGACCGCTCGGATTCGGCCACATGTAGTCCGCACTCTTTCTTGTCTTCCGCCTCCCACCACCAACGACCAGCGCGCGGATCCTCACCGGGCTCGATGGCACGTGTGCAGGGTGCGCAACCGATCGAGACAAAGCCCTGGGCATGGAGTGGATTGACCACCACAGCGTTGTCGTCGATGTAGGCGTTCAGGCGCTCCTCTGACCAGTCAGCCAGCGGATTGATCTTGATCAGCCCGCGCTCTTCGTCCCAATCGGCCATCGGAACATCGGCGCGCGCATCAGATTGATCACGGCGCAGCCCCGTGATCCAGGCTTGCGCTCCCTGCAAGGCTCTGTTCAACGGCCGAACCTTGCGAATTTCGCAGCAGCTCTTTCGGTTCTCGATCGATTGGCGAAAACCGTACACGCCATCGCGGGACACGAGCTCCTCGATCTCACGCGCTTCAGGCGACACGAGACGAATGCGCGTCCTATAGCGAAGCTCGGACAATTCGATCGTTTCCAGGACTTCCGGAAACAGCCGGCCGGTATCGAGCGTAAAGATATCGATGTCCGCACCGGCCTTCACCACGCCGGACTTAGCAATGCCCTGCAAGATGACTTGATCCTCAAGACCCACGCTCGTCGAGAAGGCGATGCGACCTTTGATCCGCTCCGCGATCAATTTGATGCGCTCCGCAAGATCATCTGTCCCGGCAAGTGCCTGGTCGAGCTCGGCCGCGGCCTTCGTCGATGCATTCCAGCGAAGCGGCATCGGGTTCCGTGCGGAAGGTTGATAGCTATGTCGAACGAGTGCGAGCGTCTTCCTCCAAGTCTCTGTCGCACCGGGATCCGCGATCTCCGCCGTATCGAAGCCGCACCGCAGCAAAAACTGCGACTGGTCCGGAATAAGTGAACCAACAGCACGGATTTCACCGGTGAAGCCGAGCCGCTCACGGAGGATCCGCGCAAGACTGAAGCCACGGCCATCGGCAAAACTCGGAAACAGAATCGCGATCGGCCCGGCGTTGCCGCCAATCGCGGCAGCCAGGGCCTCTTCGTTCGCATCCGGCTCCAAGACAGTTGCGGGTGTCTCCGGTTCCGCGATTAGCTCGCCTGTCGACAAATCAACGAGCACCATAAAGAGCCTCCTTGAATGGCGCGGCGCCCACGCGGCGCCACGTCTCGAGGAAGCTCTCGCCCTCTTGGCGGTTTTCGACATAGGTATCGACGATGGTATCGATAACTTCCGGGACCTTCTCTGCACGGAAGCCGGGACCAATAATGGTACCCACGGCCGCATCATCCTTGGGGCTGCCTCCAAGCGTGATTTGGTAAAGCTCCGTACCCCTCTTATCAACACCGAGGATGCCGATATTGCCCGAATGGTGGTGACCGCAAGCATTGATGCAGCCGGACATATTGACCCGGAGCTTGCCGATCTCCGCTTGCCGCACTGGGTCCTCGAACTTCTTGGCGATTTCCTTCGCGATGGGGATCGACCGTGCATTAGCCAGGTTGCAGTAGTCGAGACCGGGGCAGCAGATCATGTCGCCCAACATCTCGTTATTGCCGACCGCAAGGCCCGCCTCGTCGAGCACGTCGTAAAGCGCCAGGATGTCGGCCAGCGCAACATGCGGCAAAACGAGATTCTGCGTGTAATTTGTGCGGATCTCGTTATGGCCAAAGCGCTCAGCGAGATCCGCCACGAGTTCCATCGTGTCGGATGACGCATCGCCTGGCGTACGCCCCGGCTCCTTCAGCGAGATCACCACGGACGCGTAGCCTGGTACCCGATGGGCCAGGACGTTGTTCCGATACCAAATTGCAAAACCAGAATCGCTTTCGCGGCGCGCAGCAAGCGCTTCGTCGCGTGGTGCGCGTTCCGGCAGATCGGGTGGCGCGAAATAGGATGCAATCCGTCGGACCTCATCCTCGGGAAGATCGACGGCGTCCTTGTTCGTCTCCTGCCAATCGGCTTCGACGGCCTCGCGAAACTTATCGATGCCAAGCGCGTTGACGAGGATCTTGATCCGCGCCTTGTAAAGATTGTCGCGCCGCCCAAGCAGGTTATAGACGCGCAGAATTGAGTCTACGTAGGACAACAAATGCTCCTTGGGCAGGAACTCACGGATCACCTGGCCGACATAGGGCGTGCGGCCCATGCCGCCGCCGACAAGGACACGGAATCCATTCTCTCCATCCGGACCACGGACGATGCGAAGACCGATATCATGGAACGCCGTGGCGGCCCGATCCTCCGCCGCTCCCGAGACAGCGATCTTGAACTTGCGCGGCAACCAGTTGAACTCTGGGTGCAGTGTTGACCACTGACGCAGGATTTCGCACCAGACGCGCGGGTCCTCGAGTTCGTCATTGGCAGCAGCAGCGTACGGGTCCGAGGTCACGTTGCGCACGCAGTTGCCGCTCGTCTGAATGCAGTGCATCTCGACGTCCGCTAGCGCCGCCAACACATCGGCCACATCCACGAGTTTGATCCAGTTGAACTGAAGGTTCTGGCGCGTCGTGAAGTGACCATAACCGCGATCCCATTTGCGGCCGATCATGGCGAGTTGACGCAACTGGCGCGGCGACAGCTGGCCATAAGGAATTGCGATCCGCAGCATGTAGGCGTGGAGCTGCAAATAGAGCCCGTTACGCAATCGCAAGGGACGGAACTCTTCTTCGGACAACTCGCCAGTTAGGCGCCGAGCGACCTGGTCGCGAAACTCCCCCACGCGCTCATTGACGAAGGCGTGATCGAACTCATCATAGCGGTACATCGTACCAGTCCTTTGTTAGCGTTGTCCGATGGGACGCGCGAATGCGTTCGCGCACAGAAATGGGATCGACGGTGCCATCTTCCCCAACCTCGATCGGCATGGGATAGACGCTGATGACGAGCCGCTCACGAACAGCCTCGGCAGCTGTCGCCTCCAGCTCCTTGACCTGGTCCTCGTTCTCGGCCCGGGCCGCCGCAACGATATCCTCCGTCCACGTACCATCAGGCGCAAGATAGACGACGATGCCGTCGTTCAGGCGGTTTGCTGTCACGACACTAGGCATAGGCGCGAACGACCTCCTCGTTTGCCAGAACGGTCTCTACGACCCCGGCGGCCGGTAGGCCTGCGACCTCTCCGAAGATGAGCACCGCT
The DNA here is from genome assembly GCA_039177935.1 of Pseudomonadota bacterium. Taxonomy (GTDB): domain Bacteria; phylum Pseudomonadota; class Alphaproteobacteria; order Rhizobiales; family Methyloligellaceae; genus Methyloceanibacter. The sequence goes on from JBCDFN010000003.1 coordinate 7,774, forward strand.
GGGCTGCTCAAACCAAGGCTGCCAGGATCACTGGCCAGCACTGAAATTGTTGTGGCGACGCGCCGCTCATTCGCGCGGCTCGCATTCTCGACGGCGATTACGGGCAGCGCCTCGCGGAACCCTGCTGCGAGCAAGCGCTGGGCGATCACTGCCCCTGTTGTGACGCCCATATAGACCACGAGCGTGTTGTTGCCAGACGCCAAAGCCCTCAAATCCATATGCTCAAAACTCGGGGCTTTTCCGCCCGCTTCGTGGCCCGAAAGAAAAGTCACTGTGTGGGAAACGTCGCGATGGGTTAGCGGAATTTGCAGACTTGCCGCCGCTGCCGCCCCCGCCGTCACTCCCGGAATGACCTCGACCGGGATTGCCGCGGCCCGCAGCGCGTCGAGCTCCTCGCCCCCGCGGCCGAAGATGAACGGATCTCCACCCTTCAGGCGAACGACAGTTTGCCCGGTCTGGGCACGGGCTACCAACAGCGCGTTAATCTCAGCTTGCGGTACGCTGTGTGCCCCCTTCGCTTTTCCAACGGGAATGAGCTCGGCTTCGCGTCGGGCCAATTCGAGGACTTGGGCGCCCGCCAGCTTGTCATAAAATACGACGTCGGCGGCCTTCAGCGCCCGGATGGCTTTCATGGTCAGAAGCTCAGGATCGCCGGGACCTGCGCCCACGAGAAGAACGCGGCCCTTGGGCGGCTCATGCTTCTCCGCCAAGGCGCCCCGCTCGATTTCGAGATCGATCAACTTGCGGGCAGACTCTTCATCGCCATGCAGCATGGCGCTTGCGGCCGGACCGTCGAAGACCCTCTCCCAAAGGAGGCGGCGGGCAGGTCCTTCGGGCAAGGCTTCTGCAACACGATCACGAAACTCTCCCGCGAGGTTGGCAAGGTCGCCAAGACGCGGATGCAGCTCGTGCTCGAGCCGGGCGCGTAAGCGTTGCGCCAGGACCGGCGCCGCAGCTGACGTGCCAATCGCGACGGTGACATCGCCACGATCCACGATGGCAGGCAGCGCGGCGGTGCATAGAGGCGGTCGGTCCGGAACATTGACAGGCACGCCAAGCGCCCGGGCCATCTCGGCAATGCGCTCGTCTTCGCCGTCATGCTCTGTCGCCGAGATGACAAGCGGCCGGCCGCGAATCTGATCGACGCCGGGATGAGGCGGCTGCTGCACCACCCTGCCCTCATTCGCGAATTTCGACAATTCAGGCGCCAGCGTGTCGGCGGCGACATCGACGCGCTCAGCCCGCTTCAGGAGCAACCGCGTCTTGATGGCCGCAAGCGGGCCCCCGCCCACGACAAGGGGCGGTCTGCCGTCGAAGCTCACGAAGATGGGGAATGTTCGCATCAGCCAGAGGTTCCTGTTGCGGGCGAGCTTTCGGCCATGTCGGTGAGGCTCTCCGGTGCGAGTTCGACTTCAAGCCCGTCGAGTTCCGGCGTCATGATGAGTTGGCAAGACAGGCGCGAACGACCCTCATCGACCGAAAAGGCCCCATCGAGCATTTCGGTTTCTTCGTCGGTCGGTGGCACCAGCTTTTCCACCCAATTGTCGGCTACCCACACATGGCAGGTCGCACAGGCGCACGCGCCGCCACATTCGGCTTTGATGGGGAGCCCCCAGTCGCGGATGACCTCCATCACACGCCACCCCTCCATGGCCTCAAGGCGGTGTGTGGAACCGTTGGGTAGGCGCACATTGATGAACATGTCTCAAGCCACCTTCCAAAAGGCGATCGCGATAAAAACCAAAGAACAGCCCGTGTACTTGGCGGCGCCGCACCCCGCAAGACCGCAAAAGTGCACATCATGAACACCGAATTGGTCGCCGCCAGCCCGTAAGCACCGGCCGGCTTGGTATGCGCCCTCTGCCGCTCCAGAAGGCCACCTTCCTTAGATAGGATGCGCTACAGAAAAATCATTCCTTGGCGAATGTCCATACCCGACATGTAGTGCAATATTGTTCCGATAATTACCCAGGAAGCGAAGAATTTTCTTTCATGGATCGCTTTTGCGACCAGAATCTCCGTCAGCACGGCAAGACGAAAAACTGTTTCTTTCCTGCATGTTTGAGGGAGATTCAGCCTGCTGGCGGGCAGGCACTGCCTGCTACCCCTCGGCCAACTCGGACATCGGATCTTCGGTAGTCGATGACCGCGCTCCAACAGAGTATTGGCGACTGCGGCCCCGACGGGAGGTTTGCATCGCTTGCCCTGGCTGCTAAGTGCTTCTGAGAAGTGGCTATAATGCTGGCCAGCTCCCGTTCTGCGATGGTTGCGGGTTGCCGGCATACCAACGGCGCTATGGGGCAGGACGCGTGACGACGCAGAACACCGATCAGGATACGCAGCACGACATCGAAATCGAGAACGCTGCCCGCGACCGTCACCAATTGCGCACGCTTGCTGTCGCCGTTACCGCGATATCGGTTGTGCTGTTCGCCGTGGCCGTGGTCATCATGTACGCGGTCCCGCTCAACCGTATCTGGTTCCTGAACTTTCCTCTTGGCTTCTATCTGCTAGCTCAGGGGCTGATACTCTTCGCCGTTTTCGTGACCTTCTGGTACGTGCGCGTTCAAGAGCGAATTGACCTCACGCGCAGCATGAACGAGGAGATTACCTAGTCGATGGCTCTCCAGTCGCGCCAGCGGACGCCGAATCCCCATCTCGGCGCCTATTACGGGATCGTCGCCAGCGGCTTTGTCTCGCTCGCAATCCTCCTGGCGATGGCAGAGCAGTTGGGCTGGCAGGACGGTTCGATCGCGCGGCTCATGATCTTGATGCCGCTGATTGTTTACATGGCCATCGCGGTCTCGGCGCGGACGCTCAACGTTGAAGACTTTTTTGCATCAGGCCGCCGCGTCCCGCAGGTCTACAATGCATTTCTTATGGCGGCGATAACCGTCGGCGGCACTGGCTTCTTCGCCTATACGGGCGCGCTGTTCTTTGTCGGCTTTGACGGGCTGGCGATCGGCCTTGGCTGGGTCTGCGGACTCTTGCTGGCCGCCGTGCTCTTCGTGCCCTGCTTGCGACGCGTCGGCGCCTACACACTCCCTGGGTACTTTGGATTGCGATTCAGATCGCCGATGACGCGCATGGTGGTCAGCGTTCTCCAAATCGCACCAACATTTCTGCTGCTTGCCGCCGAAGCGGCGATCGCAGCGATGGTCATCTCGATCTTTCTGCCCGCCGCCTACTGGGTGTCTGTGCTCATTGTCATCTTGTTCATCGGTGCAACGGGCATTCTGGGAGGGATGCGTTCGTTGACTTGGTCCGGCAGCGCGCAGTTCATCTCGGGCGGTCTTGGCCTCGCAATTCCTCTGACGATCATCGCGGTCGTTCTGACTAATCTCCCCGCGCCTCAGTTCACCTATGGCGGACTGTTCGAGCAGCTCAAGAACGCGGAGGTCACTGCCGGCGTCGCGACCGGCTCTCCCGGCATCGCTTCCGGCCTTCCTGGCCAGGAGCCCACGGCCGTGACGGCGCCGTTTCTCCAAGTCTTCGACTCGATCTCAGAGGCGGGCTTTTTTGCCCTCTTCTTCTGCTTCGCGCTCGGCACCGCAGCCTTACCGAGCCTCTTGTCACGTAGCGGCGTTACAGCCTCGGTTGCGGACCAGCGCCGATCCTCGGCGTGGACACTTCTTCTCGTCGCCCTGTTCGCTATTACGGCGCCAGGGCTTGTCGTTTTCGCGAAGGCTCTGATGTTCGGCGACATCGTCCTTATCCCAACACAAGGGCTGCCGGGATGGTTCAATAGCCTGAGTGAACTTGATATCCTGCGCGCCACAGACCTGAACGGCGATGGTGTCATCAGCGTTGGCGATCTTCTGGTCGCACGCGACCGGATTGCATTGGCGCTGCCGACGCTTGCCAACCTCCCCTATATTCTCACCGCGCTTCTCGCAGCGGCCGGACTTGCCATTGCATTGGCCGCATCCGGCTCTCACCTCTTCACGCTTGCCGCAAGCTTGTCCGATGATCTCTACCGTTCTATCGAACCGCAACCGCTCGTCCTTCCCCGGCTATTGCTGGCCTGGGGCGCCATTGGGGCGACGGGCCTGATTATGGCGGTCTATTTGTTCATCGCGGACGTCGACGCCTTGAGCTACGCGGTCACCGCATTTGCCCTCGCGGCGGCGACATTCTTTCCGGCCCTGTTTCTATCGACCTGGTGGCAGCGGTTCACTGTCTGGGGAGCGCTTGCGAGCCTCTTGACGGGGTTCGTCGTTATGCTTCTGTGCCTAATCGCGGGCGGCATCGTTGGAATCGCCGACACGGCGGCGGGGACGGCGGCTGCAAGCCTCGCATCGGCCGTGCTCGCCGTCGCGGCGGGCCTCGGCGCGAGCTTCTACGGGCCAGCCCCGAAGCCTGCCGATACTGCTTTCTTCGAGGCCATGCGCCGTCCCGATGGCGAGACACTCTACGACCAGGCCGAAGCACAAGCCGCGGCTGCCCAACGCAAGGCAAGCTGATGCATAACGAGAGAACAACGAGTTCAGTTTGGAACACCTGACCGAGCCTCAACGCTTTCCGCTCTACCCTTCGATCGTGCCGTATCGGAGCGGGCGCCTTCCCGTGTCTGGAGGCCACGACCTCTACTTCGAGGAGTGCGGGTCTCAACGCGGCAAGCCCGTCGTCATCCTTCACGGCGGACCGGGCGCCGGCGTATCGCCCATTATGCGTCGCTTTCACGACCCAAGGCTCTACCGCATCGTTCTGTTCGATCAACGCGGTTGCGGTCGTTCGCTGCCCCATGCGTTGCTCGACGCAAACACGACCTGGGACCTTGTGTCAGACATCGAGGCTTTGCGCGAGCATCTTGGCATCGAAAGCTGGCAGGTCTTTGGAGGCTCGTGGGGATCGGCGCTCGCTTTGGCCTACGCGCAGACTCACCCGCGAAGAGTTCGGGAGCTCATCTTGCGCGGGATCTTTCTGATGCGCCGGTCCGAATTGGACTGGTTTTACAAGAATGGCTGCAATTGGCTGTTTCCCGAGGCCTTTGACGACTTCGTCAACGATCTCCCCGAAGCGGAACGCAACGACTTGATTGCCGCCTATTACAAGCGTCTCACGAGTTCGGACCCATCCATCCAACGTGCCGCGGCCCGCGCCTGGACCTCGTGGGAGGGACGCACCCTCTCGCTCTTACCCGACCACGACCGCACGCGTTACTTGACGGCGGATCACTACGCGCTCGCCCTTGCGCGCATTGAATGCCACTACGTGGTCAATGGCGGGTTCTTCGATACAGACGATCAGCTCTTGCGCAATGCCAGCCGCCTGAAGGACATCCCCGGGGTGATTGTCCACGGCCGCTACGATGTGGTTACCCCCATGAAGAACGCCTTTGACTTATCGAAGGCGTGGCCGTCGGCGGAGCTGCGCGTTGTGGCCGATGCCGGACATGCCATGTCAGAGCCCGGCATCGTTCATGCTCTGATCGCTGCCACGCGCACATTTTCTGATAGCTGATGAGTACTGGGCCTGCCGACTACTACGTGCGACCCACGCGGCCGATATAGCTCAGCACGACCTGGCGCTGATGGGGCACCGCGCGATGCTCAACCAGGTAAATGCCCTGCCAGACGCCAAGCGCCATCGCACCCTCGCGAACGGGAATTGAGAGACTTACGGATGTCAACATCGCCTTGATGTGACTTGGCATGTCGTCGGGCCCCTCTTCGTGATGCGCATAAGGATGATCCTCTGGCGCGAGGCGTTCCAGGGCGTCCAGCAAGTCGACACGGACGTTTGGATCTGCGTTCTCCTGGATCGTCAGGGAAGCCGACGTATGGGTTACGAAGACGGTCAGCAAACCGCCTTGAGCGCCGATTGACTCGAGCCACGCGGCAACCGCTCGCGTGAAATTGACGAACCCCTTGCTGCGCGTTGGCACGGTCAGGACATGGCTTCGCTCTTCTAGACCCACTGTGGCTGCCCCATTGCTTTTTTAGATTAATGGCCCTGCCCGTCCCAATATCGGTCAATCCTTAAGAGAAAATTTACTCTGCCTTGCCACCGTCCATTGGACTGCTGCGAATGGACCGCAGCGCTCGGGCCGATAGCCGCTTGGGGAGCGGCACGGCCGAAGACCTATGGGGAACGGTATGGCTTCGAAAGCAAGTTGGCAAACTTCGGCACGTGGTGGGGCACCAGACAACCCTGCCGAGGATCAATGGCACGAACGCCGCTTCGAAGCGCTGGACAGTCCGCTGCCGCCGCAAGTGGAAACGCCCTACTCCGAGCCAATGGATCAGCGTACCGTCGAAGCTCTGCTTCGGCGCCTGGTAGATAGGGTCGAAGAAACTGAACGCCGCTATGGACAGGCTCTCGACGAGCTGCATTCGCGGCTTGATCAGCTGTCGCAGACGACGAGTGCGGCGCGCAACACCAGCTCTCCTGAGACCGCCGATACGTTCGACCGCTTGCACGAGCAGGTCAGTAGTCTGGCGCAGCGGCTCGAAAGCGAGCCAAAGACCCATCTCGATGACTTTGAACGTCTGGGCCAGGCCCTTTCAGGTGGCCTCCGGAGGGATCTCGATGAGGCACCTGTCGCTCCTCGCGAGGAACCAGCGCCGAGCCCATTCGCGCAATCGATCCAAGGGCACCCCGGCGTCAATCGTTTGGCGCCCGAGCTCGCGCCGCCCGAGGACTGGTCCTGGGATCCAAAGCCCGCAGCCGCTCCGGCAGACTTCGACAACCGTCTGACCGAGATGGCAAATCGGCTGGAACAGTCGATCGGGGCCGCAATGCCAAGCAGCACGATCGAGGCGTTGAATGCCCGTCTTGAGGAAGTTGGCCAGCAAATCGCTCAATCCCTCGAGACCGCGCCGAGCCGGACTGCTCTAGAGCATGTGGAGCAACAAATCTCCGATATGGGCCGACAACTGAGCCGTGCTGAGGAACAGCTCGGACGGCTTGGCGGCGTCGAGGAGCGCCTCCTGCAGCTGCTGTCACGACTGGAGAACAAGGACGAAGCCCTCAAAACGCCGGAGATCGACGCCGAGCAGCTCCAGGAAATTGCCGCCAAGGCCGCCGTCGAGGCTGCGCGCTTAGTCGCCGACGACTCGCAGAAAACGACCGACCGGCTTGAGGCCATGCAACGCGAACTGAATGCCGTTGGCGATACCAGTCGGCAGGCGGACGACCGGCTGAACAGCAGCCTCCAGTCGGTGCACGAATCCCTGAAGCAACTTGCGCAACAGGTCGAACGTCCGGTGATCGTGTCGCCGCAGACCAATCCCTTCGTCGCAAAAGCCGAGCGCAAGCGCCCGATAGCGGCGCGCCCCGCTGGTGCCAAGCCGACACCAGCTTCCAAGCCGGCGCCAGCTGCCAAGCCAATACCAGCCGCAACGGCACCTAATACGACATCTGCTTCACACGTGGCCTCCGAAGCAGCGCCAGCCTCAGAGGTGGCGCCGGCCCCGAGCCAAGCTGATCCGCAGCATGTCGGCGCGGACGATGCCGAGAGCCGCGTGAAGGAGACGTTGCGGGACCGTCTTGATGCAGCGGGCACGAAAGCCAAACCACGGAACCTTCTGGCGGCATTCGAGCAGGCAAGGGCACCGCATGTGGAGCAGGCGAGGCCTGCGCCGGCTGAAGACTTGGGTCAGGAATTCGACGCACCGCCGGCGCCTAGCGCTTCCGATGACATGGTTGCCGCGGCGCGGCGCGCCGCTCAGGCTGCAGCGGCCCAGGCCGCAGCTCTCGCCGAGAGCCGCGAAGAACGCCCGGTCAAACGGGAGCCTCGGATTGACCTGGCCACCGACGACAAAGGCCGTAGCCGCAGGCGTCCCTACCTCATTATCTGCGCCGCTGTTCTTCTCACCATCAGTGCGCTGCTGCTGTACGGTCGTCTTGGGTCCAAGACACAAGACGAATTGAATGCAGTGCCTCTAGGAGGCGCTGCACTCCCAGCTGACAAACCGATGGAGCCAGCTCCCGCCGCAGAAAACGCGACAGCGCCGGCAGAGGTGATAGAAACTCCCGCCGAACAAGAGTCTGGTGCATTCGAAATTTACCCCATTCCTGAGTTTGCGCCCGTTCCTGGCGCAGTGCCCCTGCACGACCGGGTCGGGGACTCCAACGGCGTGACGGACATTCCGAAATCCCAGGGCCAGGTAACACCAACACCTCAGCTGGCATCGCTCACTTCGGACGACACAGGTTCTCTCCCGGCCGACGTCGTCTTCTCGGTTGAAGAACCTGAGTCGGCGACTGAGGTCGCCCTGGCTGAAAAACTCGCTGCGTCGTCCGTGAAAGGCCCCTTACCACCCGAAGCAATCGGTTCGAAGGGCCTACGAGAGGCAGCCGCGAGCGGCAACCCGATCGCTCAGTATACGGTGGGCCTCAGCTACATTGACGGCCGCGGCGTCAAGGCCAACCCCAAGACGGGTTCGGAGTGGATGGAGCGCGCCGCTCGGAGCGGCCTAGCACCGGCGCAGTATCGGCTGGGCGCGATGTATGAGCGGGGCGTGGGCGTGACCGCGGATATCGATACGGCCCGAAGCTGGTACTTGGCAGCGGCTGAGCGCGGCAACATCAAAGCCATGCACAACCTCGCCGTGAGCGTCAGTGGCGGCGGCGGCGCGACACCAAACTATGCCTTGGCGGCGAAGTGGTACAGCGAGGCAGCCCGCCGTGGCCTAGCCGACAGCCAGTTCAATCTTGGCATTTTGGCAGAGCATGGCTTGGGTCAGACAAAAGACCTCGCCAAGGCCTACGAATGGTACGTACTTGCGGCCAAGCAAGGCGACACCGAGGCGCAAAAGCGCCGCGACATCGTCGCCGCGCAGCTCTCATCAAAGACGATCGTCGAAGTGGACGGCAAACTGGCCAACTGGAAGCCAAAGGCGGTTTCGCCAGAGGCCAACACAGTTTCGGAGCCGGCTTCCTGGGGTAGCGATGCGACTTCGGCGAAGTCGAGCACGACGCCCCAAGCCAACACACTTGTCAGCCGGGCCCAGACCTTGCTCAACAAGCTTGGCTACGATGTGGGCGCCCCCGATGGCTTGGCAGGCGAAAAGACCCGGGCAGGGGTCAAGCGCTTCCAAGAGCGCAATGCCATGACCCAAACAGGTGAGATCACCGTCGAGCTCGTCGCGCAGCTTGAGGCCCTGGCCAGTTAGCCACTGGATCCTCAGTCATGTGGGAGCCTGTCCACACTTCCGCCTGAAATTCGGTGAGAAATGCGGGTTGCTCCGCTTAGCGCATTGACTCGTCGTCTCCCGGCGAACACGGTGCATGAGCACCCGCCTTCTGACCGATCAGACGATGTTTCAGATCTATTTGCCGATTGCCGAGATTTCAGTGAACCTCTTGGTTATGCTGGGTCTCGGTGCCGCGGTGGGCTTCCTGTCCGGCATGTTCGGTGTTGGAGGCGGGTTTCTCCTGACGCCGTTTCTGATGCTGTCCGGAATCCCGCCGGCCATCGCCGTCGCGACAGGCGCCAACCAAATCGTTGGCACCTCGGTATCCGGCACCCTGGCCCAGTGGCGGCGCGGTAACGTTGACCTGCATATGGGCGCTATTCTTATCGCGGGTGGCGTCGCGGGCGCCCTGGTTGGCGTTCTTCTCCTGCGCTATCTGCGCGGCGTCGGACAGGCTGGGCTGATCATCTCACTGACCTATGTCGTGTTCCTGGGCACCATTGGCACGTTGATGCTGTGGGAGAGCGTCAATGCGATACGGCGCCAATGGGCCGGCAAGACCGTCTCCGCCCGAAAGTCGGGTCAGCACAACTGGGTCCACGGCCTGCCCTTCAAGATGCGCTTTCCGCGCTCGCGGCTCTATATCAGCGCCATACCGCCTCTCGTCATCGGCGCTCTGGTCGGGTTGCTCGCGGCGTTTCTTGGCGTCGGCGGCGGCTTCATCATGGTCCCGGCCATGATCTATATCCTACGTATGCCGACCAACGTTGTTGTGGGCACCTCGATCTTCCAGATCATTTTCGTGACCGCCTTGGCCACACTGCTCCATGCCACGCTCAACCACACGCTGGATATTCTGCTCGCCTTCCTTCTGATCATCGGCGGCGTTGTCGGAGGCCAGTTTGGCGTACGTGCCGGACAAAAACTCCGTGGCGAGCAGCTGCGGGCCCTGCTGGCGTTGATGGTGCTCGGCGTTGGAGTGCGGATTTTGATCGACTTGGTCGTACGTCCGGCGGATCTCTACAGCATCATTCCGATGTCGGGGGGTTGAGATGCATCTAACCACGCGACTTCTCACTGCACTCCTCGGATGGGCCCTTTTCGCCGGACTTGTCAGCGCGCAGGAGGCGCCACCCCCGGCCCCTGTTATAAAGCCGGGGACCAGCCAGGAACGGGTCCAGGCGGACATCTCAACGCGCGAAGTTGCTATCCAGTCGGATTTCAGCGGCATTGAGATCTTGATCTTCGGCAGCATCGATTTCAGCGATGCGCGCATGCCAAGCCAAAGCACCTACGATGTGATCGCCCTGGTTCGCGGTCCGGATGACTCAATTACGGTGAGGCGCAAAACGCGCGTGGCCGGCATCTGGGTAAACGGGCGCAGCGCGACATATCCGGACGCCCCAAGCTTCTACGCCGTCTTGTCGTCACGGCCGGTGCGCGCCATCACATCAAACGAGACCCTGCATGGACTCGGTATCGGACTGTCGGAGTTGGACTTTGGCCGAGAGACGGCCGGCAACCCGCAGGAGCAGAGCTTCGAATCCGCACTGATCCGACTCATGGAAGAACGAAACCTCTATAAGGAGGACGATTCCGGCGTGGTCTTTATCGGCCGGAGCCTGTTTCGCGCGACCGTCGCCCTGCCAGCAAATGTCCCAACCGGCCGCTACCGGGTAGAGGTCTATCTGTTTCGGGACGGCGACCTTGCCAGCAAGACAAAGGGCTCACTTGAGGTCAACAAGGTTGGGATGGAAGCGACGATCTACAATCTCGCCTTCCATCAGCCGTTTCTGTATGGCCTGCTAGGCATTGCAATCGCCGTCCTGGCGGGACTTATGGGTTGGATCGCTTTCCGCCGCGACTAAGGGAGGCTAATCCGGGAGCAGCAGACTGCCAAGAACAGGATAGACTGCGTGCCGCCCCATCATCCAAGCTTCAACCTGATTCCAGTAGAAGAGCGGTTTGAATGCCTCGTCCATGACATTGAGACCGCCTGTGTATGCGCCAAACGCGGGCATGACGAGACGGCTGTTGTCGGTCGCAAAGCAGCGGCGGCGGACGACCGTGCCGCGGCGGGAGATGCGCGCAACAGGGTGCAAGTGACCGACAATCTCGGGCGCCCGTGCCTCACCGGACGGCTCATGCCGCAGAACGACACCTTCGATCGTCAAAGAACCGCAAACGGTCCCCCCAACGCTGTCCGGTAGATGCGGATCGTGATTGCCGCAAATCCAAAACCAGTCGCGTCCCTTTTGCAGCGACCGCAATAGCTCGAAATCGTCGTCGACGAGCCGGTCGGCACACTCACCGCGGTGAAAACTGTCACCCAGAGCAACAACACGCTTTGGATCCAGGGCCTCGATGATCTTGCCGAGCCGCGACAAGGTCGCCCGCGTATCGTAGGGCGGCAGCAACATGCCGCGCGCCGCGAGAGCAGCGCCCTTCTCCAGGTGAAGGTCGGCCACGAGAAGCGCTTTCTGTTCGCGCCAATAGAGCGCGCCCGCCGCGAGCGGCTGAAGCGAGTGTTTTCCAATTGTGAGATGCGAGCGCAGTGTGGGCGCGGTCTCTGGCATGAGATCAAGTCTGGCGTGCAGCATGCTCCCCCCCAGGGCTCTGCTTCACGTCGTCCAAAGCGTCCTCTCCCAGGGCCTCGGCGACGAGTTCTTCAGCGGTCTCACGCAACAGGATGTCGCCCGCATCGCCGGGGACACTCTCACGCCCGATCTCGAGCATGACAGGCACAGCAAGCGGCGATACGCGACTCACCTCACTATGCCTGATTCGTCCGGCAATGCGCCCCAAGAATTCGCCTAATCGCCGCAGATCGATCAGACCCGTTGCGGCGTCGGCGAATGCCGCCTTCAGCAACACATGGTCAGGCTCGTGCTGACGGAGCACGTCGTAGATAAGGTCCGAGGACGCGGTCATCTGACGGCCCGACTTTTCCTGGCCCGGATGGCGGCGCTCTATCAGGCCGGAGATGGTGGCGCACACCCGGAACGATCGTTTCATGAGATTGGACTCGGCGAGCCATGCGTCAAGGTCGTCGCCAAGCATGTCCTGGTCGAACAAATCTCTGAGGCTGAGCCGCCCGTTGCGGATCATGGCGCTCACGTCGTTCAACCCCCACACAGCGAGCGCATACTCGTTGGCGACGAAGCCGAGCGGTGCCGCCCCTGCCCGCTCCAGCCGCCGTGTGAGGAGCATGCCGAGCGTTTGGTGCGCGAGCCGGCCTTCGAATGGATAGCAGACCAGGTAGTAGCGCTGTCCGCGTGGAAAGGTCTCTACCAGCATCTCTCGCGCACTCGGAACAACAGAAAAAGCTGATTGCAGTTTCAGCCAATAGGCTACTTGCTCGGGCAGCTTCGCCCAATGACGGCGTTCGGCCAACATCAGCCGCACGCGCTCAGCCAAATACGTCGAGAGCGGGAATTTCCCGCCCGCGTAGGCAGGCACCTTAGCGTCGGTCGAATGGGCGCGGGTCACAATGGCGTCCATCTCGCGCAACCCTTGAAAGCGCAGGACCTCGCCGGCGAAGACAAATGTATCGCCCGGTGCCAGTTGTTCGATGAAATACTCCTCGACCTCGCCCAGGATACGCCCGCCAGCGAGCGCGCCCGTTGGCTTGAGAGCACCGCCTTTGAGCCGCGCCAACCGCACGCGCAGCATCGGCAGCTCGACGATCGTTCCCACGTTAAGCCGGTATTGTTGAGCGATACGGGGGTGGGCCACGCGGTAAGCGCCCTCTTTCGTGCGTTTCAGTTTGGCGTAGCGGTCGTAGTTCGAGAGCGCGTAGCCACCTGTCGCCACGAAGGCGAGCACCTGATCGAAGCTCTCACGGGACAAGCCGCGATAGGGCGCCGCACTTGTGACTTCTGTAAAAAGCAAGTCGGAGTCAAATGGTTCCGCGCAAGCAGACCCAAGTATGTGTTGCGCCAGAACGTCGAGCGCGCCAGGCCGCGTCGGCGGCGTGTCTTGCTGTCCTTCTTCGGCGGCTTCCAACGCTGCCTGGCACTCCATGACCTCGAAACGATTGGCCGGTACGAGCAGCGCCTTGCTTGGTTCGTCGAAGCGATGATTGGCGCGGCCAATCCGCTGCGCAAGACGGCTCGCTCCTTTCGGCGCGCCGACATTGACGACAAGATCGACATCGCCCCAGTCGATGCCGAGATCGAGGGTCGAGGTGCAGACAACGGCACGGAGCTTACCGTCCACCATGGCCGCTTCCACTTTGCGCCGCTGACTGACATCGAGCGAACCGTGATGAAGTGCGATCGGCAGATTGTCTTCGTTGCACTGCCACAGCTCATTAAAGAGCAGCTCTGCTTGCGATCGCGTGTTGACGAACATGAGGGACAGCTTGTGGGCCTTGATCGCCTCGTAGATCTCAGGCAGTGCGTATCGTGCGGCGTGACCGGCCCACGGCAGGTCCGCTTCAGACTTGAGGATTGTGATATCCGCTCTTGCCCCGCCTTGCGCCGTGATGATCTCGGCAACGTGAGTCGCAGGCGCGGCTCCCTTGTGTTGAGGCACGAGATAAGCGGACAGCTCATAGGGCCGCGCGACAGTCGCCGACAGACCAATCGTCCGCAGGTCCGGTGATAATGTCCTCAAGCGCGCGAGATCCAGCGCCAAGAGATCGCCGCGCTTGCTGGCACTCAAGGCATGCAACTCATCGAGGATCACACATTTGAGACTGCTGAAGATCTGCACCGCGCTCTTGTGCGAGAGCATGAGTGCGATCTGTTCGGGTGTTGTGAGCAGTACGTCCGGCGGCAGAACGCGCTGCCGTGCGCGTCGGGATTGTGGTGTGTCGCCCGTGCGCGTCTCCGTTTGGATGGGTAAGCCCATCTCAGCAATCGGTGTCGCCAGATTGCGGGCTATATCTGTCGCGAGCGCTTTCAGCGGCGAGACGTAAAGCGTATGGACGCCGGCATCCCGTCTCGTCTCGGAGCGTCCCGCGAGGTCAACCAGGCTGGGCAGGAAGCCGGCAAGGGTTTTGCCGCCACCGGTCGGTGCGATCAGCAGCGCATCGGCGCCGCGCTGGACGCGCTCGAGCAATTCAAGCTGATGGGCGCGCGGGCGCCAACCGCGGGAGGAGAACCACGCTGCGAACTGTTTGGGAAGGGACGCGCTGGGAGGACGAGCAATCTCCTCCTCCGGCTTTCTCCTGGTTCGCCCGTTTATCTGCATGGCTCCTTCACAATGCCGCGCTGCCTCGCATACCGCTTGCGCCTTGACCTTATGGCCTCGCCCCCCCACGTTTGTTGCGAATCACAAGCAAAGCCCTCGACGTGGAGGTCTCTCGTGTATCTGGAACGTTTTTTTGGCGGCAATCCCGCTCTCGTCCTGGTCCGACTCGCGATCATATCGCTGATCGTTGGCGTCGTCCTGGCGGCGCTTGGCTTCAGTCCCTATGACCTGGTCCAGACCGTGCGGGATCTCTTCCAGCGAATCTACGATATGGGCTTCGCCGCCGTGGAAAAGGGCTTCCGGTACTTCCTGCTTGGCGCCGTCATTGTGTTCCCAATCTGGTTCTTGATGCGGGTCTTTAAGGTCTTTGGCGGTGGCAATGAGCACTCCGATGACCTCGTACCTCCGGAACGGGACCCACGCGTGCCCACGGCCTCTAAAGAATCGCCAAAACCGACTGCGGCGGGCGGCCAATAGCCGCCTTGTTGCCCGCGACCACGATCGGCCGTTCGATGAGGATTGGGTTTTCGGCCATGAGCGTAACGAGCTCATCGTCCGAGACAGTGCGGGCCTTGAGACCGATGTCTTTGTAACAAGCCTCGCACTTCCTCACGATGTCCTGCGGTTTGAGGCCGAGTTTTTTCAAAATGGCCTTGAGCTCGTCCTTGGTCGGCGGCGTTTTCAGATACTCGACAACAGTCGGCGCCAAGCCACGCTCTTCGAGCAAGACGAGGGTCTGCCGCGATTTCGAACAGCGTGGGTTATGGTAGATCGTGACTGTCATCTATTGCCTCCGGGGCGATCGGGTCACTCAACCGTCTTAAGCGCCCATTCCTCTGCGCGGCGACCAACGATGGGCGCAAGCGATTGCGCCTGAGCTTCCGAGACGGCTTGAACCAGTTGGCGCTTGATGCGTTCGATCAGGTCCGGCCCTTCGAAAATCAGACCCGTATACATCTGAATAAGAGACGCTCCCGCCTCGATCTTGGCGAGCGCGGCTTCCGCCGAGTCAATGCCGCCCACGCCGATTAGCGGCATCGTACCAGCCGTGAGCCTATAGACACGCGCCAGCATGCGCGTGGAGCGCGTGAAAAGTGGCCGCCCCGACAAGCCGCCCTGCTCCGCAATCAAGCTGGCATCCGTTAAGCCATCGCGCGCGAGCGACGTGTTGGAAACGATGATGCCGTCCGCGCCGCTGCCTTGAATGATCCCGACAATCTCCGGCAAGTCCGCGTCGGCAAGGTCCGGCGCGAGCTTCACGAAGAGCGGCGGCTTGTCGCCTGGCAGCGCTGCCCGTGCCTTCACGACCTGGGTCAGCAGCCTTGCCAATTCCTTCGGCGCCTGAAGGTCGCGCAATCCTGGCGTATTCGGCGAAGATATATTGACCGTGAGATAGGAGGCGACCGGCGCCATGCGCGAAACCCCCTCCACGTAGTCCGCAACCCGGTCCTCACTTGTCTTGTTGGCCCCCACATTGACACCAACAATGCCCGAGACACCGTCTTTTAGACGCTCAAGAGCGGCCGCCTGCCCCTCATTGTTAAAGCCGAGCCGGTTCACCACGGCGTGGTCGCCGGCCGAACGAAAGACGCGCGGTGTGGGGTTTCCCGGTTGTGGCCTAGGCGTAAGCGTGCCGACTTCGACAAATCCGAAACCCATATTGAGCAGGGCGGTCGCGACGCGCGCGTCCTTGTCAAATCCTGGCGCGATGCCAATCGGGTTGGGAAACGCGAGCCCGCAAATTGTCTGGCGAAGCCGTGCGTCGTCCGGTGCGAGATTACGGGGATAGATGCCCATCTCGAGCGACTTGATGGTCAGTTCATGCGCCCACTCCGGGTCGAGCGCCAGCATAAGAGCTCGGCCTAGGCCGAAAAACGGATTCACGCGATGCCCTCTGGCAAGATGTGACGGTTGTCGTCGTCAAGCGCCAGCGGGGCCTCCGCTACGACCGCGTCCAGCTTGAGCGGGCCATACAAATGCGGAAAAAGGTCGCCGCCACGGGACTCCTCCCATTTCAGCGAAGCGCCGAGCCGATCTGTATCGACTGCAAGGAGAACAAGATCTTCCTGGCCCGGATAGTGTTTAGCCAGGGTTTCGGCAACTTGATGCCCGGCTGAAAAGTGGATGAATCCATCACGCAGATCGTCGGCCGTTCCGACGAAGCGCCCTTCGCTCTTGGCCGCGTCATAGGCGGCATCGGCTAGGATCTTGTAGATTGTTTTGGCCATGACGTAGAGCGACACCCTACCGGCCCTCCCGTTATGCAACAAGGCGACAATCAGCAATCGAATTGCGCGAAGGTTTCAATCTATGCACGGTAGACGCGTGCCTACGGATACGGCATAAGCGAATAGGTATTATTTCCTTATCAACGTTTCAGGAAAGGGGGGCCATTTCGTTGAAAAGGCTCACCCATGACCGTATTTGGTCGGCTATCGATGCCCTCGCGCATCGCTATGGATTGTCCGCATCGGGCCTCGCTAAACAGTCCGGATTGGACCCTACCGCCTTCAACAAATCCAAGCGCGCAACAGGCGATGGACGGCCACGCTGGCCGACGACCGAGAGCATTGCCAAGGTTTTGGAAGCGACGGGCGCATCGCTCGAGGACTTCACGACACTCGCTACAAATGGGGCCAATGCAGGCCGTCATTACCAGTCGATCCCCGTGATCGGCATGGCCCAGGCGGGGACTAACGGATATTTCGATGATGGCGGTTACCCCGTCGGCGAGGGCTGGGAGCATGTCCGTTTTCCACGTGTCGAGGATGAGAATGCCTACGCTCTGGAGGTCTCCGGCGAGAGCATGGAGCCGCTCTACCGGGAAGGCGACGTCCTCATCGTGTCGCCGAACGCAACGACTCGTAAAGGGGATCGCGTCGTGATCCGAACGGCTGACGGGGAGGTCATGGCGAAACTCCTTATACGCCGGACCTCGAAAACGATCGAGCTCGCGTCCATGAACCCGGACCACCCCAATATCGTTCTCCCCTTGGATAGGATCGAATGGATCGCGCGCATCATCTGGGCGAGCCAGTAGGGGCCGCACAGGGGTCGTAGCATGTCTCGTGTCTTACGCCTGATCGCAGTTTTGGCTCTCGTTGGCGCGATATGGTTCTTCTGGCCGTTCGGCAAGTATGAAGAGGTCGTCCCCATCGCGCCACAAGCTGACACCGAACAAGGTCAGCTCTTCACCAAGCCGCTCTCTCGTGATGAGGCAGCTCCTCAAGCCAACACAAACCCAGACAGTGCGACGCAAGACGCCAGTGGCGCAAGGCGAGACCTGGCCGCAGCGCCGCCCGGTGGAACCAACCAACAAGGAACCCCAGAAACGCTTCTGCGCCCCAAGCGCTTTTACCGGGTCGTCGTACAAGACGGCGGGAATCTGAAAGCTGGCGGCACCACGATCGCACTTGCGGAGATCGAGGTCGAAGGACTGACAGGTCAATGCGAGGATTCGCGCGGGCAGGCCTGGGCGTGCGGCCGAGCCGCTCGTTCTGCGCTTATGCGGCTGATCCGAGGCCGCGCAGTGATGTGCCACGTGCCCGCCTCGAACGCTCCCGAAGCCCTTACGGCACGCTGCTCGGTCGGCGGAAAAGATTTGTCGTTCTGGATGGTCGCCCAGGGCTGGGCCAAGCCGACGCAATCGGCACAGGCGGCGTTTAAGGAAGCGCAAGACGCGGCACGAGAGCGACGGCTCGGGATCTGGCGATGATATTGGCCCTCACATACACGGAAGCCGCCACGTCGTGCCACTGGGCTATGTGAAAATCCGGCTCAGAATCGCCTTGGCAACGCGCGTTGGCCGAACGTCCTTGATGTCGGCGTTATAGTCTCCGGCGTAGATGTGTTGGATCAGGGCCTTGCGAGACGCCGGGCTTTGTACAAAGCGAATGGCGAACTCGCCGTTGCCTATGCGAGCGACCACAGCCTCCAGATCGAGTTCTTGGTACCTTAGGTGCGCGCGCGTCCCGATCCCACCAGGCGCATCGCCGATCAGCCGCATGCCCGTCGCCGAGATATCGCCGATGACGTGCCACTTCGTACCGCGTTGCGAGGTCAAAAGACCAGGCTGGCCTACATCGAAGCGCTCCGCTTTGCGCCGATCTGCCGCCTCAATGGCGACGAAACAGGCGAGCGACAACATGACGATGTTGTAGAGGCTCCACCCCCAAGCGATTGCACTAGATGCCGCAAGGGGCCGTGTTTCGTCCACCAAAAACGCCCAGGCGATGCCCGCTACCGTCAAGAACAAGAGAACCAGGAAGCTGCGCAACAGCGGCCATTGTACCGACGTCCGCCCACGATCGCGGCCTTTTGCAGTCACCTTGAATTTGTGCCCCTGGCTCTTGAACAAACCGACCGGAACGGCCTTAGCAACTTCTACCGCGCATAACAGCTGACTGAGCTCCGACATGATCGGCAGCAGACGCCCGCGCGAGATCCACATGATCACCGCGACTTGCGCCGCAAATGCTGGGACAAAGTAGGAGACGGCATCGGTGACATTCGCGTGCACTGCCTGAATGTCGAAGAGTAGGTAGAGGATAGGGATAGCGATCGCGATGAGACGGAATTTGAATGTGACCCCCCAATAGACGAAGGTCTCCAAGAGGCTGATGCGGTCGATTAGGCTTAGGCCGTTGCCGAGCCGCAGTGGACTGCTCGGCCCCCGGCAGATCTGCATGAAGCCAAGCGCCCAGCGGCTGCGTTGGGTGATGTATTCTTTGAGTCCCTCGGGCGCGAGGCCGACTGACAGGATCTCGCTGAGATAGACGGTGCGGAATCCGCTCTGCTTTAAACGCAGCGTCAGCAGATAGTCCTCTGTCACTGAGTCCGTCGGAAAGCCACCGATGGCCATCAAGGCGTCAAAGCGGATCAGGGATGATGTCCCGCAGCAGAAGGAGCAGCCCCAAGCGTCCCGTGACGGCTGCACCACATCGAAGAAGAAGCGCTGCTCGTCGGGCCAGACGCGCTCCATCGACAGATTGGTCTGAATTGGATCAGGGTTGAAGAAATGCTGCGGTGTCTGAACGATACCGACGTCTGGCTCGCGCATTAGAGCGACGGTCCGTTCTAGAAAGCTCTTCTTTGGGACGAAGTCAGCGTCGAGAATGGATATGAAATCCGGCTTTGTGGGCAGCGAGTCTAAATGGCGCAGCGCGTTATTGATGTTGCCAGCCTTCGCATGCGCATTATCCGGGCGCGTGATGTAGCCGCAGCCCAGACGATCGCAGAGTTCTTTGAGCCATTCGCGGCGGCCATCATCGCAGACCCAGAGCCTGTAGTTGGGATAGTCCATCGCCAGCGCACCGGTTATCGTCCGCTCTAGGATGTCCTCGCCCTCGTTGTAGGTGCAGATCAGAATGTCGACTAAGGGCTTGCGGTCGAGACCGCGGACCCATGGCAAATTCTGCTCGACCTCCGCCGTTCTGTTTTTCGAGCGCGTCAAGAAGAGCAGACAACAGGTCCCGCCAATCGTCGCAAGGGTCTCGATCGTGACGAAGAGAATGCCGGTGACAAAGTCCAGCGTCAGTCCAACAGGCGGAATCGTGTAGCCGATCCGCCAGAGCGCGTAACGCCAGGTCACGACGAGGCAAAGTGCGATAACGCCGGCACGCATCCAATCATTGTCGCGCTTGAGCCAAGGCAGCACCGCGACGGCCAAAAATAGGACGAGAACCCCTGGCAGGAAGGCCTCCCAGTACGTGATCCCGGACGCGTAGGTCATCTAAAGGGACGCCGTCGTCAAGGCGGTGCCATCACCAAAGGTGACCTTGCCGGAGCGACCAACGTGACAGTGTGGACCACTAGCGAGTGTCGGCACTTGAACGGTGACGTGATACGGCTCGCGGGCTAGCGCCTTCTTCTCGATTGCCAGATTGGCCGGCACAGCTGCCAAGCCGTTCAACCCAATGACCCGGCCCTCGCGCTCGGATGACTCGCCACGTAGACGGAATGTCGCCGCCTGGCCGATATGGAGCTTGTTGTAGACACCCTCGCTCACCGCAGCCGTGACAAGCGCGCCACCACAATCGAGCACGCGCATAAGCTCTTGGCCGCGCGACACCTGCTCGCCATCCGACGTCAGCATCTCCCAGACGCGACCATCTACGGGTGCGTCGAGCCGAGCGTTTGACCGAAGTACATAACGGCTCTGCTCATGCGTTAGTTCGCCCATCAGCGTGGCAAGGCGCGCGGTGTGGGCGTCAATCTCGCCGTCAAGCTCGATGACTTCCTGGGCGACTTCGTCCAACCGTTGCGCCGTGCGCGGAATATCATTGTAGCTATCGCCAACGAACAGACCGCGCCGAGCGGCCTTTAGCTCTACATTCGTGGCGATCAGCTTGTGGCGAAGTGCTTCCGCTGAACTGACGGCGACCTTGTGGTTCCGGTCAGCCTCGTCCATGGCTGCCTTCGTCTGCCAGCCGCGCGCGTTGAGCTGTTGTGTCCGTTCAAGCGCGCTGCCCGTCTCCTCGTGCTTTGCCGTGGCTGCCGCGATCTCGGCCTTTAGTTCGGCAACACGTGCTTCAAGCTGCTCGATCCGGCCCTGCTGGAACGCATCGCGCTGTTCGGCGAGCTTCGCTTGCAGAGCTTGCAACTGTGCTTTGCGGCGCACGAGCTTCCCGCGCTCGGTGTCCACCAAGGTAATCTCTCGGCGCAAAGTATCGAGCTGAGCGCGCTCGGCCCGCGGATTGTCGATAGTCAGGAGCTGCGAACCCTCCCCAATCGTCGCGCCAACACCAGAGACAGGCTCCGAAATACGAACCGTCCCGTCGATCGGTGCCCGAACTGTCACGAGGCGTGCGTTAACCGTGGCCTCAGCACTTGTCGTCTGCAGAAAACGCTGGAGCGGTGTCCAACCCAGAGCGATAACCGCCGCGATTGCAACAGCCGTCCGCAAGAACGGCCACCAGTTCTTTTGTTTGTTCGCATCTGGAGTTGCCGCCTCGGGCTGTGGCGCGTCAGCGGCCTCACAGAGTTCTTTGCCCGGGAGGACTGCAAGCACATCCGCAGGACACTCCATTGGCGCCTCCTCGACCAGATCGAGGATAGGCTCGTCAGCCGGCTTCTGGTGAGTGGCCTCAGCGTCGGCGCCGGAGGTATCCTCCGTGGGCCAGAGCCATAAGGGCCAGTGCTCGCTTGGCACTGATTTCCACGTGCCAACCTCTTCCGCCAGGCGCAGCTGCAATGCTGCGACTTCACCGCCCGACTCGCCGCGCTGATAATTGTCGTCGGCCGCTGAACCCATTTTGGCTTCGAGCTGCTCACGGGCTTGAAAGCCTGTCCACTCAGCGACGCTCAAGATTTTATGCGGATTGCTCCCCATCAAACAGTCCCCCGTCATTGCCCCCAGCGACCACTTTTCTCCCAAGAGCGGGTCGCGATTGAGTGCAGTACTGACGGAATAGTCTGGCGGAACTCTAAACGCGGGCCGCGAATCGACGGCTTTTCGCTTCCTTGATTTACAAAGCGTTACAAAGAGAGGGACACGCCCTAAGATAATCCGCCGTCGGACAAGGCCTTTGCGATCAGCGATCGCGTGTTCTCAATCCCGTAGAGCTGTACGAAAGAACCAAAGCGCGGCCCCTGCGATTGGCCGAGCAGGACCTGGTAGAGCGCCTGGAACCACGCACGCAATGGCTCGAATCCGTGCTCCTTACCCACCGCATAGACTTCGTTCTGGATCTCCTCGGCGAGAACATCGTCTGGCAGCGCGACGAGCCGTTGGTCGAGATCCAAAAGGGCAGCACGCTCCTGCTCGGTTGGAGCGCGGTATTGCTTTGTCGGCTTCACGAAGTCGTGAAAGTACCGGATCGCATAGCCCACGAGTTCGTCCAACAAGGGCTGAGACTCCGGACTTGCCTCCGGTGCATAGCGCTGGATGAAGCCCCAAAGCACCGCGCGGTCTTCGGAGTTCGAAGCCGAGGCGAGGTTAAGCAAGAGTGCGAAGCTAATCGGCATATCGGCCTCGGGCGGGTTGCCCTCGTGAATATGCCAAACGGGGTTCATCAGTTTCGCGGCCTGATCTTCCTTCGGGAACGCAGCGAGGTGTCCTGCATACTCATCGACCGCGCGCGGAATGACATCGAAGTAGAGCCGCTTAGCCTTCTTTGGGCTCTGATACATGTAGAGCGCGAGGCTCTCCGGCGAGGCATAAGACAGCCATTCCTCGATTGTGAGTCCGTTGCCACGTGATTTCGAGATCTTCTCGCCGTTCTCGTCGAGAAAGAGCTCGTAGTTGAAGCCCTCCGGCTGTTGACGGCCAAGGACGCGGCAGATACGGCCCGACAGGCGTACGGAATCGATCAGGTCCTTGCCTGCCATCTCATAGTCGACGCCGAGCGCGGCCCAGCGCATCGCCCAGTCGGCTTTCCATTGTAGCTTACAGTGACCGCCCGTGACCGCGACTTGCGTGAGCTTGCCTGTGTCGGGGTCCTTGTAGAGAACCGACTCGGCGGCGAGGTCCCGATCGATGATTGGCACCTGCAGAACCTTGCCCGTCGACGGCGAAATCGGCAAGAAGGGGCTGTAGGTCGCCCTGCGCTCCGGCCCCAAGGTCGGCAAGATAATGTCTCGGATTTCGTCGTAGTGCTCCAAGACTCTTAACAAGGTCGCATCGAAGCGCCCCGACGTGTAGCACTCCGTCGCCGAGAGGAACTCATACGAAAAGCCGAATCGATCCAGAAAGGCCCGCAGCCGCGCATTGTTGTGTTGCCCGAAGCTTGGATACTCGCCGAAGGGATCCGGAACTTGAGTCAGCGGCCTTTCCAGATGCTCGGCAACCATTTCCTTGTTGGGGATGTTGTCCGGCACCTTTCGTAGGCCGTCCATATCGTCGGAGAAGCAAATCAGCCGCGTCGGAATCTTGTCTTCGGTGAGAATGCGAAACGCATGACGCACCATGGTCGTGCGGGCAACCTCGCCGAATGTGCCGATATGCGGCAGCCCAGAAGGTCCGTAGCCGGTTTCGAAAATGATCGAGCCTGTCGGTTGCGGAATCCGCTTCAAGCGGCTCAGAACCTTGCGCGCCTCCTCGAAGGGCCATGCTTTGCTGACATGGGCATGGGCCAAGAGCTCGGAGTTCATCTCAACGGGGGCCCCATCGGGGCCAGCATTCGTGGTCTCGGGCATAACAGAAGTGGGTGCGTTGAAGAGGCAGACATGGGCACCATTGACGAAAGGCGCCCTGATGAGGCAACAAATTTCACAGATTTTCGCACGGCGCCAGTGATTCCCAAACTTTCTTGCGAAACAGGCGCTTGCTCGCTCCGCTCCAATTTCATACCGTCCCGCCCGTTTAGACACACACGGCGAGAAAGGGTTGTTAGCCGATGACGAAGTCCTTGGGCCATCACGAAGCACTTATCTACACGATGGTCACGACCTCGGCGGTCGACCGGACCATGTCCGGAGCCGAGCTTGCCCGCATCGGTGAGATTGTCTCGCACTTGCCTGTCTTTGCGGACTACAACGCTGACGGCCTAGTCGATGCTTCACAAGCGTGCGGCGAGCTTCTCTCCAGCGAATCCGGCCTCGAGATTGTTCTTGAGCTGATCCGGAGCAGCCTACCCGTGCAGCTGCGCGAGACCGCCTACGCCATCGCGTTAGAAGTCGCCGCGGCGGATCTTGATGTCCGTCCGGAGGAAACCCGTTTCCTGGAGTTGCTCGCCGACTCGCTGGAAATCGACATGCTGACAAAGTCTGCGATCGAACGCGGCATCCGCGCGCGGAACAAAATTCTGTAGCGCATCACTGATCTAGCGAGCGAGTTTGCCGGCGCCAGAGTACAGCGCGCCGCCAATCACGCACGGCACGGCGATCTGCGCCTGACCAAGCGCGGACGCAGCGATGCAGCCCGTGGCAATGGCAATCGACCCGGCAGTCCAGCCCTTGGACATGCCGGCGTCCGCCGTCAATTGGCGACGCTGCGCATCCTCGATCGCTCCGTATTGCTCTTTTCTGATCTTCTCCGCCTCAAACAGGGATGCCGCCTCGATAACGTCTTTCAGTGGCCCGGCAATCTCTTCCGGCTGATTGACGATCTCGGCGCGATAAAGCTCGATCAAGTCACGGTCACGCTCAGCGTAGGACGCAAGCGTCCATTTCGCTGTACCGCCTGTCGTGATCTTTTCGGTGTTGTTGGCGTCCTTGCCCCAACCTGTCGTGAGCTTTTCGAAGAAGCCCGCCTTCTTGGCGCCCTTTGACCACTTCAGCGCCTGCATGATGCGCATCACCGGCTCATACTGCCCCGACGCAACATAATAGCCCCACAGAGCATACACGGCGGTCGTGCCGCCGGTATCGAGCTCCATAGCCTGTAACGTCGGCCGCCGCCCGTTGAGTAAATCGTCGATCAAGGGTTGGCGGAGCGGCATGCGATTGGCGTTCTTCTCCATCAGGTCCTGCCAGTCGGGACGTCCCGAGTAAGCGATGGCCCGTATGATGACTTCTTGCTCCTTTGGCGGCATCGGGAACATCTGAGGTATTAGTCCCGGACCGTCATTGGGATTGGTGCCAAGAACTCCGGCGATGAATCCGATGCAAAACCAGCGTTGCTCTTCGTCCGTAAACAGACGGTGGTCGCGCATAGCATGAACCGCCGCGGGCACCTTCCAGTATTGCGGCTTGTCGCGGTAGTTCGACACCCAATCCAGGAGCCGATCCGCCGAGGTGAACTCAGGCAGCCCTCCAGCAGACGCGCTGGGTACGGTGTACTGAGGCGCAGCCGGCGCCAGCTGCGGAACCTGCCGGTCGTATAGTGTCTCCGTTGGGCCTTGGTATGGAGGTTCGGGCTCAGCCGCTCTCACACTTGCCTGCGGAGTGCTTTCTGAGGGCGCAGCCTGCCGCGTCGCAGCCGGAGTCGTTTCACGCTGCGGTGGTGCTAGACGCGAGGGCTGACGAAGCGTCGACTTGGAGTAGACGCTGCTATTGGGTCGGGCCCCATCGGCCGCGCGCGCAGAATCGGGCGACGCGAGGCCGAACAGGCCTAAAGCCCCAAGCGCAATGACAAGGGCTATGACATAGGCGGTACGCATTCCATCAGCTTCCTCCCCCAGACCCCAGAGTGCTGACGAACCAGAACTTATGGTTAACGGCGGATGCACACTGGCCGTTCCATAAATCCAGTATTTTCAAGTGTTTCTTGGCGATTTGAAGGCCGTCACGTTAACCATAACAAAAGGTTACCGCATCCAAGCGCTCTAAAGACCGGCCGCCCTCTCCGCTGGCTCAGCAGAAGGACGGCCGGGGCCTCGCACTTCACGCCGCTAGGGAGCAATCTCGTTCGCGCGAGGACATCTTGGGAGCCTGTGGATCGCCAGACTCTCTTGATGATCCTGTTGCGACCAGCATGCGTCTTCTCGTAGAATTAATCCAATTGATCGGGTCGATGATGGAAATCGATCACACCAATCTTAGTCGGCTGGACCTGAATCTCCTCGTCGCATTCGATGCGCTTCTGTCGGAGCGCAGCGTTACGCGTGCGGCGAGCCGGATTGGACTTGGCCAATCTGCCATGAGCCACAATCTTGCCCGGCTCCGGCGCCTTTTCGATGATGAACTTCTGACCCGCAGTGCCGACGGGATGCGACCGACGCCGCGCGCCTTGGCGCTTGCGGATCCTGTCCGCAATGCGCTCAGGACAGTTCAATCCGCGGTGCTGGAGAGCGGCACATTCAACCCGGCCACGGCTGACCGGGTTTTTCGGATAGGCCTCGCGGACTCGATCGAGGTTGCGATCATGCCGGCCCTTGTCGAGCGGCTACGCTCGCTTGCCCCGGGCGTCTCCTTGAGACTGCGGCCTGCGAATCGCATCAATGTTCTTGAAGAACTCGATACCGGCCAGCTGGATCTAGGGATTGGCGTCTTTGAACAAGGCCAGGTCCACCATTTTCGCCGGCAGCTCTACACAGATCATTTTCTTTGCCTCTTCAGCCCTGAGCAGATCGGCGTCTCGCCACCGCTTTCGCTGGACGAGTATCTGCGCTTTCCGCACATTCTCACCAGCCTCGCAGATGACACGCGAGGCGTGGTCGACGAAGCGCTCGCCAAGCGGAAGCTGCGGCGGCGGGTCATCATGACAACGCCGGGCTTCCTCGCCGTTCCCTTCGTGGTACGACGCTCACCGATCTTGGTCACGATGCCTTCGCGGCTAGCGCACTATTTCGCCGATGCGTTCTCGCTCGCTACGAGTCCTGTACCCATCGAGTTGCCGCGTTTCACGATCTCTCTGCTCTGGCACAGCAGTTTCAACCGAGACCTCAGTCACACCTGGCTGCGGCAGACCATCGCCTCGTTGGTTTCCGAGGATAGCCTGGAACTCTGACTCCAGTGCAACGACAACTCCCCAAGCCGCAACAAGCACGTTATATTCGCGGCGCACACTCTAAACTCGATCTAATGCCGAATGGGGGGCAGCAATGGCGGAGACTAAAGACCTAAAAGAACTCGCGGAGCATCAAGAGGCCCTTAGCGAGGTGCTTGCCGATCAATGGTGGATCGTAGCCTTGCGGGGCGTCGTCGCCATTCTTTTCGGCTTAGTGTGTTTCTTCTTCACGCCCGCCGCGATCCTTGCGGCCGTCCTGTTCTTCTCGGCTTACATGCTCGTCGACGGCGTGCTGGCCATTTGGTCAGGCGTGAAGGCTGCACGCAACGGCAAGCGCTGGGGTCTTCTGATCCTGGAAGGGGTCGTGGACATTGCGGCGGGTGTGGTTGCCTTTCTGTGGCCAGCGATGGCCGCCGTGGTCTTCGTCTTGATCATCGGTATCTGGGCGGTCATATCGGGCGGCCTTCTCGTCTATGCGGCCTTCAGCTTGAAGCTAGACCACGGCCGTTGGTGGCTTGTACTCGCCGGCGTCGCATCGGTTATCTTCGGCATCTTGCTCTTCATCGCCCCTGTCATCGGCGCGGTGGTCCTGACCTGGTGGATCGGCGCCTATGCTGTCGCGTTCGGCATTCTCATGTTGATCCTGGGCTTCAAGCTCAAGGGCAAAAAGGACGAGGGCGCAAGCCAAGCACCCCCGGCGGCAGACGCCTCGACGAAGGCCTAGTTAACCGCTAGCAAAGCGATCTATTTCGGGGGGCGGCGCGTCTAGTACCGCCCCTTTTTGTCGCCCGCCTGCAACAATTTCACCTCGCGCCGTTTTGATCGACCGTGCCATTGGAACGGAGCCTGCGGCAGGCCACACTGAGCGCCATGCAAACGCCTTTCGCCTTCAACGACACTGTGGTGCGGTTCGGCATCTTTGCGGGCCTCTTAGTTTTATTCGCGCTGATTGAGTTCGTGTGGCCGCGCCGGCAGCTCATCGTTTCGAAGGGGCGCCGCTGGGTCACCAATATGGGCATGCTCGCAATCACGGGCTTGATCATGCGATTCCTCGCAGGGCTCGCGGTGCCACTGACCGCGGTTGCTGCAGCGTTCTACGCGCAACAGAATGACCTTGGTCTCCTCAATCACGTCGATTGGCCGTCTTGGCTCAAGGTTCTCATCGCTCTCGCCGTACTGGACCTTGCGATATGGGCGCAGCATTTGGCCTCCCACAAGATTCCGATCTTATGGCGCATCCATCGGGTTCATCACGCCGATCGAGATATCGACGTGACGACCGCGATTCGCTTTCATCCCATCGAGATCGTTCTGTCTATGGTGTGGAAGATTGCCGTCGTCGTGCCGCTAGGAGCCTCGCCGTTCGCGGTATTTCTTTTCGAGGCGATCTTGAACGGATGCGCGCTCTTCAATCACTCGAACATTAATCTACCGCGACCGCTGGACCGGCTCTTGCGCCTATTCATCGTGACGCCGGATATGCATCGCGTGCACCATTCCGTCTACCGAACAGAACACGACTCAAATTACGGATTCAATCTGTCTCTCTGGGACCGGCTGTTCCGCACCTACACAGCCCAGCCGAAGGACGGGCACGAAGGTATGCGCATTGGTCTGACCCCTTACCAAACGCCATCACCCACGCGGCTTGGCTGGAGCCTGTTACTTCCATTCCTAAGCAATGGGAACGCTCCAGCCACGCGAAAAAACCCATCGAGCGCCAGGGCCAAAGCCTCCGAAACGACGCGCTAGAAGAAGTTCATCGGGAAGTAGCGCAGGAAGAGCTCCTCATAGGTGCCGCGCGCATGGACCTGCTCCAGCGCATAGTTCAGCGCCTGGACAAGTGTGCGGTTGCCCTTCTTGACCGCGATGCCGACCCCTTCGCCGAAGAACCGAGAGTCCAAATACGGACCGCCGCGGAATTCGCAGCACCGCCCGCTCTCCGCGCCATTAAACCAGAACGCAAGCGTGATCCCATCGGCGAATACGAGGTCAATGGCCCGTTCCCTGAGCGCCTTCTGCGCTGCTTCGCTCGTCTCGAATGCGGCTATGGCCGCCCCTGGAAAAAACGCCTTGAGGTAGGCCTCGTGTCCGCTGTTCTTGGCCACGCCGATTTTGAGACCTTCGATCGTCTCTGGTCGGATGTCGGTGATCTCACTGTCCGCCTGCGCTGCAAAGCGCGCCGGCGTTGCGTAATAGCGCAAGGTGAAGTCAGCCGATTTCAGAGCCTCGGTCGTAATGCGGATCGAGGCGATCGCCGCGTCCGCCTGGCCGGTTTCGATGGCCGGCATCAGACTGCTCCAGTTCGTTGCGCTGATCTCGCACTCGACCGCGAGGACGTCACAGATTGCTTGGGCGAGGTCGATATTGAAGCCGGTCAGCGCACCTACTTCGTCGTAGTAATGGAATGGCGGGTAGTCGGAGTCGGTAATGAAGCGGATTTTCCTAAGGCCCCTGAGATCCGGCCTTGGACGATAGGCGTCGCCCTGCCAAGCATCAGGCACGATCGGCTTAGCCCCTGTTGCAGGCGCCTGTGCATTCGCGGCCCCCGCAGTGCACGCGATAGCAAACCCTAAACAAGCGGCGCCCACAAGCGCCGCAGCAAGTCTCATCATTCGAAGTACACCACGCATCTGTTGGAGCCTTCGTCATAGCGCGCCTTGGTTGCCATCGCCAGACAGGTGCGGTGCCTGATGCGCGGCTCAACTGGTTGCAAGAAGAAACTACACTCTCTAAAGCTGTATTTTATTAAATTGTACCTTCTAATTGCATCAAACAGTTGCGTCTCTAGGAAAATCGGGAACTATACTTAAAGGTACTTTTTTGGATTAACACTCGTTTTGCTTGCTCCTCCGACCCAGGCTCACGGCTTACCAGTAACCCCTGGCGAGACCAATACGCCTCTTTCGGCCGAAGTCGAATACAGCTTTCTCGTCAATAAGCATCTCAGTCCAGCCGCTGTCGCTGAAGCCTGCCGTCTGGCTGAACGCTGGGGCGTTCCCGTCCACGAGGCAATGATCGCATCGGGACTTATTACAGCGGAAGCGTATGCCTGCGCTCTTGCCGCCTCCGCCGGCGTTCCCTTCCGATCACGGGTTGCGGCGCCTTATGTGGCCGCACAGGGAAGCGCGGGCCCCGGTCTGGGTTCGAACAACGGCCTTGTGCAGGACCTGAGCCCGACACGGCGAACACTCCTCGACGCGACGCAGCTACGTCCGCTGGCCCTCCGAGCGATGGTGGCCAAGTGCGGCTCCCACCCGGTCGCGCTCACAACCTCGGGCACACTACGAGAAGCGACAGCGGCGTGCTTTACGTCCCGGTTCACCCAAGATGCGATCTGGGCATTGAAGTCCCGTGCGCCTGGTCTCAGCGCGCACCGGCCGCTCATGCCGTGGCAATTGTGGAGCATCGTGCTTGGGACGCTTGCCTTCCTCGCGGCGGCACTCGTCGCACTACAGGCGACGATCCATATCGCATCGCTCGCATCCGCATGCCTCTTCCTGCCCATCGTCGTATTTCGCTTACAGGCTGTCTTGACATTCACGCCATGCAACACGCGTAAGGGCCGCGTTCGAGACATTGACGCCGCCCTGCCGACCTATACGATCCTCGCGCCGCTTTATCGCGAGGCGCACATGCTGAGTCCATTGCTGCACGGACTTTGCAACCTGGATTGGCCTGCGGCAAAACTCGACATCAAGTTAGTGCTAGAAGCCGCGGATACCAAGACCGTGGCAACTGCGCGGGCACTGCAACTCCCAGCGAATGTTGAAATCGTCGTTGTGCCGGACCTAGGTCCCCAGACGAAGCCAAAAGCCTTGAATTTTGCCCTACCTCGGGCGCGCGGGGAGTATCTGGTGGTCTACGATGCCGAAGACATACCGGAACCGGATCAGCTGCGCTGTGCATACCGCGCGTTTCGCACTGGGCCGCCCAATCTTGCAACGGCACAGGCTCGCCTGAACATTCACAACGCGGAGGCAAACTGGCTGACGCGACAGTTCGCCATTGAATATATGGCGCTGTTCGACGGACTATTGCCGCTTCTCGATCGGTTGAAGCTGCCTATCCCCTTGGGCGGGACATCCAATCATTTCCACGTGACGGCCTTGAAGCGATTGCTCGCTTGGGACCCTTTCAACGTGACCGAGGATGCTGATCTGGGCGCGCGCATGTCGCGCCTCGGCTATCGCTGTACGGTGATTCCGTCTAGCACCTTTGAGGAAGCGCCCGTTCGGCTGGGTAGTTGGATTCGGCAGCGCACGCGATGGATGAAGGGCTTTGTTCAAACCTGGTTCGTGCATATGCGCCACCCGTCCGCACTCTATCACGAGCTCGGTTTTCGTGGATTTGTGGCGTTCCAAATCATGATTGGCGGCACCATTCTGACCGCGCTCCTACATCCCTGGTTCTATGCACTCCTGGCCCTGCAACTCATCAGCGGTGGGGTGTTTTTGGCACTCCCGGACTCCGTCTTTGGCCTCCCGTTTTGGGCCGCCTCTGTTTTCAGCCTGAGTGTGGGGTATGCCACTGCGATGGCGCTTGGCCTAATAGCGGTGCAACATCGCCGTCAGCATCGGCTTCAGTGGCACGTCGCTTTCATGCCGGTCTATTGGCTGCTCGTGTCTTTTGCCGCGTACCGGGCAGTATGGCAATTCGCCGTTGCCCCGTTCAAGTGGGAAAAGACAGACCATGGGTCCCGCGCGCGCTGCGCGTGGGCCGAACGCAAACTTAAGTGATGAATTGGAGCGGGTAGCGAGAATCGAACTCGCGACACGTAGCTTGGGAAGCTACTGCTCTACCACTGAGCTACACCCGCTTGAGGCCACCATGGGTAGCCCTTCCAGAATGCCTTGGAAAGGCAGAAAAGCAACAAACCCTCACGTAAGGGTGAATACCCGAAGGCTTGCGGTTCGACTGACCTCATTGGTTAATGCGCGCAATCCTCAACACTGACTCGCCGAGCCGATGACCGACGCTGCCCTCGCGATACCAACAAGAAAATTTGCTCATCCGGACCTGACCGCCGACGGTCAGCGCCGTGCCCGCGTCCAACTCACGCAACTCAACACGCTCTGGATCAATACGGGTACGCTCTGCAATATCGCCTGCCGCAACTGCTACATCGAATCCAGCCCTACGAATGACGCGTTCGTCTATATCAGCCGCGCGGAAGCATCGGCCTTTCTTGATGAGATCGCGGCAGATGGCTGGCCGGTGAAAGAAATCGGGTTCACGGGCGGTGAACCGTTCATGAACCCAGATATGCTTGGCATGCTCGGTGATGCGCTAGAACGCGGCTTGTCGGCACTTGTCCTGACGAACGCGATGCAGCCGATGCTGCGCCCGCAGGTGCGCGACGGACTCTTGGATTTGCTCCGTGCTCATGGAGATCGAATGACGCTGCGGGTTAGTCTCGATCACTACACTGCGGTTCTCCACGACGAAGAACGCGGACCCGGCGCTTTTGATAGGACGCTTGAGGGGGTCGACTGGCTAGCAACCCACGGCTTCTCCGTGACACTTGCCGGACGAACCTGTTGGGGTGAAGACGAGCAGACTGCCAGAGCGGGATACGCCGACCTGATCGAGGCTCGATCATGGCCTGTTTCCGTGAACGACGGCAACTCGCTTGTCCTATTCCCGGAGATGGATTCTGAGGCGGACGTAGTGGAGATTACCGATAGGTGTTGGGGTATTCTCAATGTGTCGCCCTCCTCGATGATGTGCGCCTCCAGCCGCATGATCGCAAAGCGGCGCGGCGATCCAGCGCCTGTGGTCTTGCCCTGCACGCTGCTGACGGATCTCCCGCGTTTTGGCATGGGAAACACACTTGCCGCAGCGGCAAATGCACATGGCAGCCTGTTTGATCAGGGCGCTGTCAAACTATGTCATCCGCATTGCGCCCGATTCTGCGTCCTTGGCGGCGGATCGTGCTCGAACGGATCGCCTAAATAGGCCTGGCCTATGACACGACATCCACACGTTGCGCTGCTCTCTATAGTCACTCTAAATTGCGTGCGATCCGCGAGATTGTCGCTATCTTAGCGTTAGAAACAACTGTAGTTAGTTGTTCACCTCAGGTGCATTACAGGAGCAAACATGGGAAAGAAGTCGCCGCAACAGACAGATGTGGTCGTGGGACACAACGTCCGATTCTGGCGGTTAGAACGTAAGATGTCTCAGACCGATCTCGCGAACCTACTTGGTCTGACATTCCAACAGATTCAGAAATACGAGAATGGCGCTAACCGCGTGGGCGCGAGCCGGCTCATGCAGATCGCCACGGCTCTCGATGTGCCGATCCATGCTTTCTTCGATGGTGCAGGTCCGCAGACGGACGAAGCGGAATCGCCCATAAAGTTTGTTGGCGATCAGCAGGCCTTGCGCCTCGTTCGAGCCTTCGCGGATATCGACGATGCAGGGCTGAGACGTTCCGTCGTCAACTTGGTCGAAGGCATCGCTGGCAGCGAGGCCGAACAGAGTAACGCGAAGTAGGACGCGTTCAGCTCAGTGCGACTTGGAGGACAACCGACTGTCGTCGGCGGACCCGGCGCTGTCTTTCGCGACCCCTTCGGATACACCTTGACTCAGCTCCGCTTCCGCGAGCTTGAGATAGTGTACGAATCCCAGCTGCCTGCGCTGCAGTCCCTCGATGATCGCGTAGTCGAGCAGCAAGAGCAATGAACGAGACCACTGAGGAAAACTCACGGTGGGATCGGGATCAGCGATCCCACCGTCGTTTGCGTCGAGCCCCTCACTCTCCGGGAGTAAAGGCCTGAAGCTGAATGGGCGCCGCGTCACGCTTGGTATCTCCCGGCTGGCTCGTCGTTTGTCGATATGGCTGCAGCGTCTGGAAGGATCGGAATCTCAAGCGGCCTCTCCCAGACAACCGGAAAATCAGGTCCGGCAAGTGGGTCGCCGGTCTCCAGCCGGTTTGTGTGATGGAGTTGTGGGGGCGCCCAGGGGCGCTCCTTGAAGCGAATGTCGTCGCCGCAATACCGAATTGAGGCAGCCCGTCGCACCTGGTAGCGGCTCTGGTTGCCGCCTGTGCCGTGAATTGTCCTGTAGTGGTGGACGATGACGTCGCCGGGCTCCACGTCGAAGTGAACTATGTCGTAGTCTTCCAAATTGCTCTCGATGTCGGGTAGGTCCGCACCTTCTGAGCCTGGCAAGGGCGCTTGTGAGATAAAAACGTTGGGCTTGTACAAGGTGCCGTCGCAGTGAGACCTGCGCACATACATCATGGCGCCAGTCTCCAGAGTGACCGGATCCGCCGGCACCCACATTACACAGCACTGATCGCCCTCGATCTCGAAATAGGTCGCATCCTGATGGAATGCGGTCTTACCCGGTGTATTTGGCTCCTTGACGAAGACCTGGTCACCGAAGAAGCGAACCGTATCCGAACGAAGAAGCTGACCGGCTATCTCCGGTAGTGCGCCATTGACACAAAGTTGGCGGTAGCTGTTAAGTCTCGCGGCAACGCCCGTATCGATAAAATAGGCACCCTCGCGCGCGTCGGACCCATCATCGGCCAAGAGAGGCTTTCCCGTCGATTTGACGTAATCCATGATCGCTTCAAGATCGTACTGCCCATCGCTCATGGCACGAAGTTGATCGAAGTCGTTGTCTGCCGTGGCCTTCATGATCTTCGTAAAGTCGTACCCGCTCGGGCTGTCATCAAGTTTGTTGACCGTAAGGTCAATCGACCGTCTCAAACTGTTGACTGACTCCAGACTTAGAATCCCCTTCAGTAAGACAACACCGGCCTGCTTGTAGGCTGCGATTTCGTCTTGCGTCACGGGTCGTGTGATTGCGTGTCTCATATTCTTGCTTCCTTCTTGGTCAATTGCCTTAGGCAGCCGGCCTAAGTTGATCGGTATCAGTTCCATAGGCATACGGCGCCGAAACTGGGGATGTCGCCAAGGAGCCGTAGCTCCGAATTTCGTGGATCGCCTGCTCTGTCACCGGAAGCCGAATGGCCATGCATGTGCCACCACCTTGCACGCCCTTACCGCCTCCGTAGGGGTGGGCAGCGCCAAGAGCGTAGGTTTGCGAATTGACTTTTTTGAAGCTCCGAAGCAGCGGCGCATCGATCACGGTTTGGATGTGACGAATGCCGAAGCTCCATGCCCACTCAGTCATGGCGCCGAGGATGCGCGCTTTCACAACGCGATTGTTCTCAGGCGACTTCACCCGCGGCGATGCGATATAGCGCGTACCCTCATAGACGAAGGGATCGCGAAGCGCAGTGCCGCCATCGGACAGATGAGGATAATAGTCTGCCGTGAGCGAAGCGACGGTGGTCGGCGTTAAGCGGACCGCGCCTTGCAGGTGTCCCATCTCGTCAATGTCGACGAAGTAGACGGCATTTTCTGTGTCGTACTGATCGATCTCAAGCCCATTCCGAGCGGGCAACGACCAGCAGCGATTGACAACGAATGTCTCGTATCGCGCGCGGAAGAGCTTCTCAAAGAGATCGGCGTGGCGCTCCTTGTCCTTCCCTTCAATAACCTCGACCATGTTCGAACCCCCTCTTGTGTGGTTTGGGGGGTCACTTGGCCTTGGAGGGACGGGTCGATCTATATGGGTTTTCCCATATAGACAGTTTTCTTCATTTTTTTCAGTGTCTTATAGCGAGATCTCGCCAAACTTTATGGCCTTCACGACAGCGAAAGTGCGGCGGAAGGCATCGAGCTTGCGCTTCGCGCGCTCGACGTGGAGGTTCACCGTGCCAGCGGAAATGCTCAAGATCGCTGCAATCTCTTGGTCGGATTTGCCCACGGCGATCCACCGCATGACCTCTTTTTCTCGTGGCGTGAGCGGTTTGTGAGTTTTGCTGCTCCGCATCCCTTCCAGCAGAACGCGCTTGAGGGCTTGATGGCTATAGAGGGAAATCAGTTCGACGGCGCGACGGGACTCAGCAGACAGGTCGGGATCACGGCCACATGGGCTGAACACAGACATCGACCCCGACAACGTTACGATCGGCACGATCAGTCCGTCGTTTACGTCGAATTCCTGGGCCTCTTCGATTATTCGCTTCTCGGCTCGTTTGAGGGGCCGGCGCTTAGCCACATCGCTCCACGAGAACGGGCGAACACTATCCCGCAACTCCGTGACCACCGGGTCTCGGAGGACGTAGTTCTTGTCCTCGTAGTGATCGATGTACTCTTGAGGCCGTGTATTCAGGCGCACCCCCTTCTTAAAGGGCTCTCCAGGCCCAGGCATCATGAAGCTGGTGACACACGTCAAGCCGTACCAAGCCAACTCCTCGGAGATCGCGGTACAAATCGCGTCATAGTCTGTGAGAGACTCGATCTTTTCGACAAAGTCGAGTGGCCGATGGGCATACGGCGATGCGGGAGCGCCCAAAACACGTCCTCGTCGTAGTGGGTGCGAGGCACAATTGTTGCATCTAGGAATTGTATATCAAAATCACATTCCCGTGCAAATACCTAAGAGTATGGTCAAGACAGCCACTCTTCCGGCTACTCGTCGTCCTCGGACTCGCCGCCTTCGCCCTGGATCTCAAAGGGAAGCTCGAACGACGCGGATTTCTTTCCGAGCTTGTCGGTAAATTTCAGCTCGGCGACGTACTTGCCTACTGGTGCCTCGGTGAAATCGATCGTGAGCGCCGTCATGACCTCCATATTGGTGTCGCGGCTATCGAAGGTGAAGGTGCCGAACCCGGTCTGTTCACCCAGCACCTCGCCTTCTGTGTCTTTAAGAACCAGGTCAGAGACGAGCTCGGCGTGATTGAGTCCGCCCTTCTTCTTCCAGGTGAACCCCACAGGCTCCACGTAGATGAAGAGCTTCTCGCCCGGCTTGAAGACATTGTTGGGACGCGGGTCATAGATGCCGTAACCGGTTGGGGCTGACTTTACGAAGAGCGCCTCGCGAAACAGGAGCGGGCCGCGCGCCCAGATCCTCTGCGCCGCTTTTCGGATTGTATTGTACGCCTTGAGGTCGTTGCCCCGCTTCGCATCGGCCGCAGCGCGTTTTGCCAGTTCTTGAACGCTCTGCGCGTGGCTGGGGCCACCTGCGCCCGCACTCGCGACAAAAGCCAGGAGAAGTGCGATCGCAGCGTGTTTCATTGTGCCCCCTTCGTTTTCTGAAAAGTCCTCCGGTGCTCGGAGTTGGTGACCATTACATAAGGTCTGGTCCCGCGCCACTCCAACACTGCGGCAATGGGGCAGCATTGCGGGGCGCCCCACTCCCATTCTAGTGTCGTGCGATGCACGCATTCGCAGAAGCCCTTGCGGATCCAGCGGTTCGAGGCGCTTATCTTGCCTTATCGCTCACGCTTCTGATCCTCCCGCTCGTCCTGCTGTGGCTCTGGTATCGGAGGCGCGACAAGGCCGGCACCATCGATCGCCCCATGCTCATGCGAGTCGGACTCCTTACGTTGCTGTGGATGCTCGCCAACGCCGCGGCGCTCGGATTTCTGATGTGGGCTGACGGGCTTCGCGCCGCCGCCAGCTAGCTCTTGGCCCTAATAGGGATTGTTTTCAGACTTCCCGCGCGTGGCAAAAAACTCTCTTGCCGTGGCAAAGACCACAGGGCTCAGTAGCGCGAGTGCAATCAAGTTTGGAATCGCCATCAGCGCGTTAAGTGTGTCCGCAAGCAGCCACACAAAGCTGAGCTTCACGCTCGCACCAAGCACGGGAGCGAGCGACCAGAGAATGCGGAAGGGAATAATGGACTTCACACCGAGCAAGTACTGCCAAGAGCGCTCGCAGTAATAGCTCCAGCCGAGCAGCGTGGTGAAGGCAAACACCGCAAGCGCAATCGAGGTAATCTGCCCGCCAATGCCAGGAAGCGAACTCGCGAAGGCAAGCGACGTCAATTCCGCGCCAGTTTCGCCGCTCGTCCATGCGCCGGTGCTCAAGATCACAAGTGCGGTGAACGTGCACACGATAATGGTGTCGATAAAGGTGCCCAGCATGGCCACGAGACCTTGGCTAACCGGCCCTTTGCACTGCGCGGCGGCATGGGCGATCGGCGCTGAACCAAGGCCGGCTTCGTTGGAAAACACACCACGGGCGACGCCAAAGCGGATTGCCGCCCAAACGGCTGCTCCAGCAAACCCGCCGCTCGCCGCAATCGGCGTGAAAGCATGCTCGAAGATAAGTCCGAAGGCGCCCGGGACAGCATCAGCGTGGAGGACAAGTACCACAGAGCCCGCGGCTACATAGGCAATGGCCATGATCGGTACAAGGAGCGCTGCAACCGTGCCGATCCGCTTGATGCCGCCGATGAGAACAAGCCCAACGAGCGCGGCGAGGATGCACCCCGTCAGCCAGAATGGGATCCCGAATGAACCTTCGAGAGCGGCGGCAACGGAGTTGGCCTGCACCGTATTGCCAATGCCGAAGCCTGCGAATCCGGCGCAGATCGCAAAAACGGTCCCAAGCCAAGTCCAGCGCGGACCGAGGCCATTCTTGATGTAATACATGGGGCCGCCGACATACTTGCCGCGATCGTCGATCTCCCGGTAACGAACCGCGAGCACCGCCTCCGCGAACTTTGTGGCCATGCCCACCAGCGCCGTCATCCACATCCAAAAGACCGCGCCCGGCCCCCCGAGAAAGATGGCGGTGGCGACGCCGGCGATGTTTCCCGTGCCAATTGTCGCCGCTAGCGCCGTCATCAAGGCATGGAACGGCGCGATCTCGCCTTTGCCGTCCGGAATGCGGCCGCGCCACAGCAAGGCAATCGCGAAGGGGAGGTCACGCAACGTCCGAAGTCGCAGACCGATGGTGAGGTAGATGCCGACGCCGAGCAGAAGCACCAGCATGGGCACGCCCCACACGACCCCGCTCAACCACTCAATGGCCTGCGTTAGCGTGTGCATGGCGATTGTCCCCCGTTACGTGAGTCAGAGCGGCTGTCCCCTCAAACAGCGGCGCCCTAATGCGAATTGGCTTACGACTGGCGAAAGTGCTTCGACAGCTTCAGGCCTTGGGCCTGATAATGCGAGCCGATGCCCTGGCCGTAAAGGGACTCGGGGATCTCGGTGAGTTTGTCGTAGACCAAGCGACCCACGATTTGGCCGTCTTCGACAATGAATGGGATGTCTAAGCTGCGTACTTCCAGGACCGCTTTGGCGCCGGGCGCCTGGCCCTCGGCATAGCCAAAGCCAGGATCGAAAAAGCCGGCATAGTGGACGCGGTACTCGCCGATCATGGGATCGAAGGGAGCCATCTCGGCCACATATTCCGGCGGCACCGAGACGCTTTCCTTGGACGCGAGAATGTAAAACTCCTGCGGGTCCAGGACGAGGCGCTGGTCGGCACCGAGATGGACCGCCTCCCAATACTGTCCGACCTCATAGCCACCGACATTGTCCATATCGATCACCCCGGCATAGCGCCGGGCTCGATAGCCAACGATACCGCCAGGCTCGACGGGTGCGAGGCTGATGCGAAGATTAAGCCCGTCGCGAATAGCCGCCTCGCCTTCCACGAGCCCCACATCGGAATGGATTTCGCGCAAATGCTTGTCGCCAATGCGGCCCGGCGCTTCATCAGCCTGCTGACTAACGCGACGTCGGAATCGAATCTGATTGAGCCGCGTTCCTGAACGCACCTTCACGGAGAAAGTGCGTGGACAGATCTCGGCAAACAGCGGGCCGCGATAGCCCTCCTCGACGCAATCGAAGCTCTCTTGGTAGTCGGCAATCAGCCGCGTGAATACATCGAGCCGGCCCGTGGAGCTCTTCGGATTGGCGAAGGCAGCGATTGTCGGGCGAAGGTTGAGATGCTCTTGCAGCGGCACCAGATAAACGCAGCCGGCTTCGAGCACGGCTCCTTTGGTCAGATCAATCTCGTGAAAGGTAAGCCCTTCGAGCTTGTCGCGCACGGTCGCCTTCGTGCCCGGAAGGAAGCTCGCGCGGATGCGGTAGGCTACCGGGCCAAGACGAAGATCAAGACTGGCCGGTTGGATCTGCGCTTCTTCGATCGGTGCGGTCCCCCCGACTTCGCCCGCAGCGATGAGCACCCGCAGAGCTTGGCTGGGCAGCACGCCGGTCCGCGACAGCGCGCGGCTGGCGCCATCGGTCGCGCCTGTCTCTGAGGCGTCGTCAAAAATTGGGTTGGGCTGGCTCATAACCGATCTTCATTGCATTTGCCGCGTGCTGAGTCATCCTGCGCGTGCGATTCTCCCCCGGATTCACAAGGAACATTAGAGGGCATCCCATGATCGAGGAAGGCCAGATTCCAGCCGACACGCCCCTTGAGATCGGCTCTTTGCTGTTCGAAGGGCTCGATCAGATCGATCTTACGGGACCTTTTGAGGTCTTCACGCGGCTTCCGAATACGACGACCCGGCTCTACGGCCTGACAGCGGCGCCTGTCACAGATGCTGGCGGTTTGCAGCTTGCGCCCAACGGGTCGCTGCTCGATGCGCCCCAATTGGACGTGTTGCACATCCCTGGCGGCCCGGGCCAGGAAGACCTGATGCATGATGAGGCACTGTTCCATTGGATGCGCCGCCAGGCGGAAGGGGCAAAAATCCTGTTCTCTGTTTGCACCGGCGCGCTGATCTGCGGCGCGGCCGGCCTGCTTCAGGGGCGCAAGGCCACGACTTACTGGATCGTTCAGCATCTCCTGCCGTTTTTCGGGGCGACACCCGTCGAGACTCGCGTGGTCGTGGACGGCAAACTTGTTTGCGCGGGCGGCGTCACCTCCGGCATCGATGGGGCTCTGAAGGTAGCGGCGATGCTCCGGGGGCGCGAGGTCGCAGAGACTATTCAACTCGCCATGCAATATGACCCGGAACCACTCTTCGACACGGGAAGCCCGGATAAGGCACCTCAAGCAGCCGTTGAAGCCGTTCAAAAAGCGACCGCCGCCTTGACCGCGCGACGGGAGACGACGGCGCGGGAGGTGGCCCATCGGCTCGGAATCGCAGTTCCAAGCGAGACGTGAGCCCCTTCCTCTTTGCTTGACGCCACTTGCCTTTTGCTCAACGCCCCTTGCCTTTTGCTTGACGCCCCGTGTCCCGCACGACATTAATTCGACTGTGGTGATTTGGCCGGCCGGCTTGCAGCCACATTAAACAAGTCGCTAAAAGGCCGCGGACGAAAGGAATCCCCGGCTTTTGGCGCGCGCCAGACCGGGTTTTTTTGTGCCGACGTCTCAGTTTGCAACGGCCAAGAGCCCATCATGTGAAGAACGTATAAGGAGTGATGGTCATGGCCGAGAACGACAAGAAGACCGAGGGCTGGCGTCCCGCCACGCAGCTGGTCCATGAGGGCACGCTGCGTAGCCAATTTGGCGAGACATCCGAAGCCATCTTCCTCAACTCCGGGTACGTCTACGAGAATGCCGAGGAGGCGGAAGCCCGGTTTAAAGGCGACGCGGACGGCTACGTCTATAGCCGCTACGCGAACCCCACCGTCGCCATGTTCGAACAGCGCATGTGTGCGCTGGAGGGCGCAGAGGCCGCGCGCGGCACCGCGAGCGGCATGGCCGCCGTGGCCGCATCGATGCTCTGTCACCTGAAGGCCGGCGATCATGTGGTGGCTGGCCGGGCGCTGTTTGGCAGCTGTCTCTATATCGTCGAGGACCTACTGCCCCGCTACGGTATCACCTCGACGCTCATAGACGGCGGGGATCTTGGCGCCTGGGAAGCGGCCGTGACGCCAAACACCAAGGCCTTTTTCTTCGAGACTCCGACCAACCCGGTGCTGGAGCTGGTCGACATCGAGGCCGTGGCTAAGATTGCCAAGTCCTGCGGCGCGCTCACGATCGTCGATAACGTTTTCGCGACGCCGCTCGGCCAAAGACCCATGGCACTTGGCGCCGATATCGTCGTCTACTCGGCCACGAAGCACATCGACGGACAAGGACGGTGCCTCGGCGGCGTTGTCCTCGGCCCACAGGATTTCATCGACGAGACGCTGCACACTTTTCTGAAGCACACCGGCCCCTCGCTGAGCCCCTTCAATGCCTGGGTCCTGCTCAAGGGACTGGAAACGCTGCCCTTGCGTGTGGCCCGTCACTGCGAGTCTGCCGGCCGTATCGCCGACTTCTTGGCGGATAGGCCAGGCGTCTCGCGCGTTCATTATCCGGGGCGGGCGGATCATCCGCAGCACGCTATCG
Organism: Pseudomonadota bacterium; assembly: GCA_039177935.1. Lineage (GTDB taxonomy): Bacteria > Pseudomonadota > Alphaproteobacteria > Rhizobiales > Methyloligellaceae > Methyloceanibacter. The sequence continues at coordinate 49,548 of JBCDFN010000003.1, forward strand.
CCAAGAAGCAGATGGCCTTTGGCGGACCGCTCGTCGCCTTCGAGGTTGGCAAATCCAAGGCCGATGCGTTCGCGTTCTTGAATGCGCTGAGTATCTTCAGCATCAGCAACAATCTCGGTGACGCGAAGAGCCTCGCTACCCATCCGGCGACCACGACCCATCAGCGCCTCACGCCGGAAACCCGCGCGGAACTTGGCATCTTCGACAACACGATCCGGATTTCGGTCGGCCTTGAGGATGTGAGCGATCTGGAAGCGGACTTGGATCAAGCCCTGGCAAAGGCAACGTAGCAGCATGGCGACACCCCCAAGCACGCAAGACGCAACTGAACTCCTCGCAAAGCTCATCGCCTTCGACACGACGAGTGCGAACTCGAACCTCGATTTGATTGACTTCGTGCAAGGGTACTTGGACGAGCACGGTGTCTCGTCGACCTTGGTGCCAGACACCGAGAACAAGAAGGCGTCTCTATTCGCAACCATCGGCGAGGGAGACGGGGGCGTTGGCCTGTCGGGGCACAGCGACGTTGTCCCGGTGACCGGGCAGACCTGGACATCGGACCCGTTCACGCTCACAGAACGGGACGACAAACTCTACGGGCGTGGCACATGCGACATGAAGGGCTTCGTCGCTTGCGTGCTCGCCTCGGTGCCGTTGTTTAAGTCCGCTCCGCTGACAGAGCCAATCCACATCCTTATCTCCTATGACGAAGAGGTTGGGTGCCTTGGGGTACGCCCCATGATCGCGCAGCTAGGTGAGGACTTGCCGCGCCCACGCGTTGTTATCGTCGGCGAGCCCTCGGAAATGCAGGTCATCGACGGACACAAGGGCATCGACGTGTTCCGCACCACGGTCACGGGCAAAGAAGCCCATTCCAGCATGCCGGCGCTTGGCGTGAACGCGATTTCTGCTGCCTCCAAGCTTGTGGACGAGATCGACCGATTGGCCGCCGAAGTTGCGGAAGCTGAGAACGATTCGCACTTCGACCCCCCTTACTCGACGATGATGGTGGCCATGATGGAGGGGGGCACCGCTCCGAACATCGTGCCGCGCAATTGCGACGTACTTTGGCAGCTTCGCGGCCTGCCTGGCACTAAGGCGAAGGATGTGCCGGCGCGGCTGGCGGCCTTCGCGGAAAAAACGCTGCTACCGGGTATGCGGGCTGTTACCCCTGATGCCCGCATAGAGACGAAGACGGAGACGGCAGTGCCGGCCTTCTCCGCGGGGCCGAAATCCGAGGGCGTGGCTCTGGCGATGACGCTCACGGGCGCGAACCGCGCGTCGGGCGTGTCCTACGCGACCGAAGCAGGGCTTTTTCAGAATGCGGGATGCCCTGCCGTCGTGTGTGGACCTGGCAGTATCGAACAAGCACACACGGCGGATGAGTTTGTCGCGATTTCGCAAATCGAGTCATGCCTCGATTTCTTGGCGAAGCTCACGGCCCGGATGCGGGCCTAGCGACCCCGGTTTACTCGGCGCCGAACTCCTTCGGGTCGAACTCGTAGCGGACGTTGCAGAACTCGCAGTTCACCCAAAGCTGGCCGTCAATCACCATGTCTTTCAGTTCCTCGCCTGTGAAGCGCTGGAGCATGTCGCCTACGCGCTCGCGTGAACAGCTACAGTAGGTCGTGATTTCAATCGCCCGATAGACGCGAACCTGTTCCTCGTGGAAAAGCCGAAACAGCAGACGCTCCGGCGCCAAGGTTGGATCCAGCAATTCGTGATCCTCAACCGTTTCCGCCAGCGACTTGGCGCGCGTCCAATCTTCCTCGAAGCGCTTGGGTGTGACGAGTCCGCCTTCGCGGGTGAGCTTCTGCACAAGCAGCCCCCCGGCACGCCAGGTCCATGTGCCCTCACCGTTGTCCCCGGCCTGAAAATGCCGTGCCACTGCAAGCCGCAAGAAGCTCGGCAATTGCTCGGATTGTCTGAAGTAGGTATCTGCCGCCTCCGCAAGACTGTTCCCTTCAAGCGGCACGACGCCCTGATAGCGCTCGACATCGACACCACGGTCGATCGTCATGGCAAGATGGCCTATGCCCAGCAGGGCTGCGTCGTCGTCGGTGTCTAGCGCCGCGAGCTTTTCCGCATCGAACCGTGCATAGGCCCGCATGGCCCCGGGCACCACGAAGTTGACCACGAGGAGATCAACCGCACCGTTCGTGGAGGCCTGGAGGATCAGCTTGCCTTCGGATTTCAGGGAAACACCCAGCAGCGCCGTTAGTGCGACGGCCTCGCCCAAAAGTCGCGAGACAGGCTCTGGATATTCGTGGCGCGAAAGGATCGTGTCGACCGTCGGCCCGAGCTTCACAAGGCGCCCTAAGACATCCGCTTGCTCGGCCTGAAACGGCAGAACCACATCGTCCGCAGGCACTGTGAACTCGATCGCATCGCCAGAGGCGGCTTCGCTCACCGCTTGCCTCCACGCTTGGGTGTCTTCGTCTTGACCACTTTCTTGCGGGCAGTCTTCCTCGGAGACGCAGACTTATTGGTGGCAGGCCCTTTCTTGACCGCAGCCCGTTTGCGCACAGCGGGCGCCTCCTTACCCTTGGTGGCGATCCTCTTGGCCGAAACAGCCTTTCGCGGCGTCTTCTTTTTCGCCGCCGAGCGGGCCGGCAAACGCCCGTTGTTGAGGCACCAAATCAGGATCGCCTTTTGCGCATGGAGCCGGTTCTCGGCCTCGTCCCAAACGACCGACTGGGGACCATCCATGACAGCGTCCGTGACTTCGTCGCCGCGATGGGCGGGGAGGCAATGCATGAAAATCGCGTCGGGCTTGGCATGTGCCATCAGCGCCTCATCGACCCTGAACGGCTCAAGAGCACTCCTGCGCGCCTCGACGTCTTGGTCCCCCATGGAGACCCATGTGTCGGTGACGATGCAGTCGGCGTCCCTGGCCGCTGCCTGCGCATCTTCCATGACTTCGATCATGGCTCCTTCTGCGTCTGCCCAAGCCAAGAGGTCCGCGCCCGGCGCGAAGTCGAGCGGGCTGGCCATACGCAACGTAAAGCCGAACCGGGCGGCCGCATGGACCCAAGAAGTCGCAACATTATTCGCATCGCCAAGCCACGCGACGACGCGCCCTTTGATAGGCCCCCTATGCTCCTCGAAGGTCAGGACATCCGCCATGATCTGACAAGGATGGGACCGGTCCGTGAGCGCGTTGATGACCGGAATGCTGGCAAACTCGGCAAAATCGAGCAGGCCCTGGTGCGGGCCCGTACGCAACATGATGGCATCGACGTAGCGCGAAAGGACCCGCGCCGTATCGCCGATCGTCTCGCCGCGACCGAGCTGCATATCCTGTGCGTTCAACACAATCGCCGAGCCGCCGAGCTGATGCATGGCCATCTCGAAGGAAACGCGGGTCCGCGTGGAGGGTTTCTCGAAGATCATGGCCAACACGGCGCCCTCCGGCACGGCCAGTATCTTGGGAAGCTTGCGCGCCTTCTTGACCGCCGCGGCGGTATCAATGATGGCGCGCAGCGTTGCTGAGTCCAGTGCGTCGAGGTCGAGAAAATGGGAAGGCGTCGGAGTCATGAAGGTGTTTTCTTAGAAGCGTCGGGCGGAAACGAAGCAGACCTAGCCTGACCTTAAGGCGGCGCATGCGGCGTCAATGGTACGGGTAGCGAGGTCGATCTCTTCCTCGCCGGCAATAAGCGGTGGCAGCAACCGTACGACATTGTCGCCAGCCGGAACCGTCAACATACCCCGCTCACGAAGCGCCGAAACGAGTTGCGTATTCGGAGGCTTGCACTGCAGTCCCATCATGAGTCCCTGGCCCCGAACCTCAGCGATGATGTCGCTGTGCTCATCGGCAATGCCAGCAAGCTGCTGCTTCATTCTTAAGCCCATTTGCGCGACATGTTCGAGAAAGCCGGGCTCAAGAACTACATCGAGCAGGGCATTGCCGACGGCCATGGCCAGAGGGTTGCCGCCGAAGGTGGAACCATGCGTGCCAGGGACCATGGCCTGACCGGCCGCTTCGGTGGTGAGACACGCGCCAACGGGAAATCCGCCGCCCAAACCTTTTGCCGAGGACATGATGTCTGGCGTGATCTCGGCCCATTCATGGGCGTAGAGGCGACCGGTCCGGCCAACGCCAGACTGGACCTCGTCTAGGACCAGCAGAAGACCATGCTCGTCACACAGGGTGCGTAGCTCCTGCAGGAAGCGATACGGCGCTTCGCGCATCCCGCCCTCGCCCATAATGGGTTCCAGCAGCACACCCGCCGTCTCTTCGGTGATGGCGCCCTTGACCGCATCGATATCGAAGCCCACGACCTGATCGAACCCATCAACCGGCGGGCCAAAGCCCTCTAAGTGCTTAGCTTGGCCGCCGGCCGCGATCGTCGCCAGCGTCCGTCCGTGGAAAGCACCTTCGAACGTGATGAGCCGGTACCGTTCCGGCGCGCCATTGGCGAAGTGATAGCGGCGGGCGCACTTGATCGCCGCCTCCACGGCCTCGGCGCCGGAATTTGCGAAGAACACGCGATCGGCGAACGTTGCCTCGCAGAGCCGCTGCCCGAGGCGCTCCTGGTCGGCAATGCCGTACAGGTTCGAAACGTGCCAGACCTTCTGCGCTTGCTCGTTTAAGGCGTCCAACAAACGTGGATGCGCATGTCCAAGCGCGGTGACCGCAATCCCGCTTGAGAAATCGAGATAGCGTTCGCCGTTTTCATCGAAAAGAAAGGCGCCCTCGCCCCGCGCGAAGGATAAATCGCTGCGGGCATAGGTCGGAAGTAGAGCCGACATGAAAGTTCCGTGTGTTTGAAACAAAATTGCCGCCAAGCGGCGGCGGCAAGCATTGTCAGAGTGTTAGGTCTGCACCACACCTGAGTCAATCTGTCCTTATGACCTGCTTATCCAACGGTTCTCCACGCTTCTGTCAACGCTTGGATTTGTACTTGGCACGGAGTGATGGCAGAATCTGATCGTTCCGGTGGAAAACGAGGCACACAAGCGTGGCGGACGCTTGTCGGTTCCTACCGGTCTTAGTAGGGTTATAACCGCTCGGCTACCACATGTCGTAGGCATGTCGAAGCTCCGGGCGGTCATTTCTCAGCAGTAAATCCGAGTATCGCGAAAAAATACCGTCTCTCACGACGGGTGGAATCTGAGTCCAAACTGAGGAGGCCAAAAAACAATGGCTTGGACTGACGAAAGAGTAGATCTGCTGAAGAAGCTCTGGTCTGAAGGACTGAGCGCGAGCCAGATTGCGGGTCGCTTAGGCGGCGTGACCCGCAACGCGGTGATCGGCAAGGTGCATCGGCTCGGGCTTTCGGGACGCGCGACCACGTCGCGGTCTAGTGTCCCCCGACCCAGACGCAATCATGCAGCCCCGCGGCAAAATAGGGCGCCGTCGATTACCTTTGGGACTCGCGGCAATGTCGCGCTGAAGCCGACATTCGAGGAAGAGTTCGAGGCGAACCCGGCGCCTGCTCCCGTTGAGGAACTGGTGATCCCGCTCCATGAGCGTGCCAGTATCCTCACGTTGAAGGACTGCATGTGCAAATGGCCGATCGGCGATCCTGCCGACGAGGACTTTCATTTTTGCGGGCGCAAGAAGTCCGGCTCTTCGCCCTATTGCGAGTATCATTCTCGCATGGCGTTTCAGCCGGTACAGGCGCGGCGGCGGGAGAAGCGCTCGGCCGGCGGCTGAGCCTCTCTTTCCCGTCCTAGACATGACAAAGGCGCCAGCACAGCTGGCGCCTTTTTTCTTTCGGTCCCGGAACGAGCAGAGTGGCCCTAGGCCGTTTCTTCCAGCTTGTCCGAGAATGCGTAGCCCGCGCCGCGCACTGTCCGAACTGGATCGCGTTCGGTGCCGCGCATCATGGCTTTGCGCAATCGCCCGATATGCACATCGACGGTCCGCTCATCGACATAGACGTTGCGCCCCCACACCCCGTCGAGCAGTTGCGCGCGACTAAACACACGACCGGGGCTCTGCATGAGAAACTCCAACAGCCGGAACTCTGTCGGCCCCAAATGCACCTGACGGCCATTGCGTGTGACGCGATGGGACTCACGATCAAGCTCGATGTCGCCAACGGACAGGACCGATGCGATCCGCTCTGGACTGGTGCGCCGCAAAATTGCACGCACGCGGGCCATCAACTCCGGCAACGAGAACGGCTTCACGACATAGTCGTCCGCGCCCGTGGTCAGGCCACGAATGCGATCGTTTTCCTCGCTGCGCGCCGTCAGCAGGATTATCGGAATCGTCCGCGACTCCTTACCGGTACGCAGCCGCCTGCAAAGCTCTAGCCCTGAGATACCGGGCAACATCCAATCGAGGACGATCAAATCCGGCGAGTTCTCGGCAATGGCGACTTCGGCCTCATCACCACGATGAACGACGTCGACTGCGAAGCCTTCGGCCTCAAGATTGTAGCGCAGGAGAAGAGCGAGCGGCTCCTCGTCCTCCACAACCAAAACTTTCGCTCCGGCGCTCATGTCACATCACCCGCGCGCTAAAAGGACTTGCTTCTCAGTGACGTGTACGCCGTCGAACTGGTTGTATCGCCTTTTGGACGCTGATCCGTGATGGGCCGGCCGTGAACAAGATAATAGACCGTCTCAGCAATGTTGGTCGCGTGGTCGCCAACGCGCTCGATGTTCTTGGCGCCAAAGAGCAGATGCGTGCAGAGGCCAATGTTCCGCGGATCTTCCATCATGTATGTGAGGAGCTCGCGGAAAAGCGAGTTGTACATCGCGTCGATTTCTTCGTCCTTATACCAGACGTTCAGGGCCCGCTCCGCGTCGCGCTCAATGAACGCGTCCAGAACTTCCTTGAGCTGGTTTAGTGACAGCTCACCCATATGCTTGAGGCCAAGCATGAGCTGCTTCGGCTGCTGCTCGGTCACCACGGCGACGGCGCGCTTAGCGATGTTCTTGCCAAGGTCGCCGATCCGCTCAAGGTCCGCTGAGATACGCAAAGCAGCCATGATTTGCCGAAGGTCGTAAGCCATTGGCTGGCGGCGGGCTATCATCACGACCGCCTGCTCTTCGATCTCGCGTTGAAGCTGATCGATCTCCTCGTCTTCGCCAATCGTGTTGGCGGCTAGGTCTGGATCGCGCCGGTCCAGCGCGTCGAAAGATTGCCCAAGCACCTTCTCCGCAAGGCCGCCCATCTTGGCGATCTTATTGTTGAGAAGGGCAAGTTCTTCCTCGTAGGACCGGACGATATGTTCGTTCTGCTGTTCCATAGGGGGCGGACTCCTGAACGCCGATGTTAGCCGAACCGACCGGTAACGTAGTCTTGCGTTCGCTGATCGGAGGGATTGGTGAAGATCGTCGACGTATCGTTTACCTCGACGAGCTTGCCGAGATGGAAGAACGCCGTACGCTGAGACACGCGTGCAGCCTGCTGCATCGAGTGGGTGACAATTGCGATGCAAAGATTCTCTTTGAGCTCATCGATGAGCGTTTCGATTGTCGCCGTGGCAATCGGGTCGAGGGCCGAGCAGGGCTCGTCCATCAAAAGGACTTCTGGATTCACCGAGATGGCCCGAGCGATACAGAGACGCTGCTGCTGACCACCGGAGAGACCGGTGCCGGGCTGATCTAGGCGATCCTTGACCTCTTCCCAGAGGCCCGCCTTGATGAGGCTGGTCTCGACAACCTCGTCCATGTCGGCCTTCGACGCGCACAGACCGTGCAGGCGCGGCGCGTAGGCCACATTTTCATAAATCGATTTGGGGAACGGGTTCGGCTTCTGAAAAACCATGCCGACCCGCGCGCGCAGCTGTACCGGGTCCACGTGGGCCGCATAGATGTCTTCGCCGTCAAGCTGAATGTCGCCCTGCACTTTGCAGATCTCGATCACATCGTTCATGCGATTGAGACACCGCAAGAATGTAGATTTGCCGCAACCGGAAGGGCCGATTAGGGCTGTGACCGACTGGCCAAAGACATCGAGATTGACATCGAACAGCGCCTGCTTGTCACCATACCAAAGGTTGACATCAGTTGCCTTGATCTTCAGCTCGCCAAGTCCCGCAGGAGCGGCATCACCGGTCTCCTTAGGTTCGGACGGCAGCGCGACCGTCGTAGCAGGCCTGTCTTCCACTTTCGCCTCCATAGCTTCGGTCCCTCTTACCATTTGCGTTCGAACTTGTTTCGTAGGTACACAGCCAAACTGTTCATGACGATAAGGAAGGCCAGCAGCACCATCGTTGCACCAGCCGTCCTCTCGACGAACCCACGTTCCGCGGAAGCCGCCCACATATAGATCTGCACCGGCAGACCCGTCGCTGGATCGAGCGGGCTGCTGGGATAATCAACCACAAACGCAACCATGCCGATCATGAGAAGCGGGGCGGTTTCGCCTAACGCTTGAACCAATCCGATAATCGTACCAGTCAAGATGCCTGGCAAGGACAGCGGAAGGATGTGGTGTCCGATGAGTTGCATCTTCGATGCGCCCACGCCAAGAGCCGCCTCGCGGATCGACGGCGGCACCGCGCGGATCGCGGCTCGTGTCGTGATGATAATGGTGGGTAGTGTCATTAGGGTCAGCACGAGACCGCCGACCAACGACGCCGACCGCGGCAGCCCGAAGAAGTTGATGAACACAGCGAGACCGAGAAGACCGAACACGATGGACGGCACAGCAGCGAGGTTGTTGATGTTCACCTCGATCGTGTCGGATATTTTGCCCTTCGGCGCGTATTCCTCAAGGTAGAGTGCCGTGCACACGCCAAGCGGGACAGCCAGCAGAACCACCGTGATCATCATGAAGAGCGAGCCAATCAGCGCAACACCTAGGCCAGCAGTCTCTGGGTTACTCGATGCGCCGTTTACGAACAATCCCGTGTTGAAGCGCTTCTTCATGTCGCCGCCATCGACAAGCTGGTCAATCCACGCGACCTGCTGATCGTTTACGGCGCGGCGTTCGCTCGGCGTCGCCCTGTCAATAGAACCCTTCAGCAGCGCATCGGCATTGTCGCTGGCAAGAAGCCACACATCTTGTGTCGTGCCGATAATCGACGGATCGCGCAGAACCATGTCGCGAAGCTGCACGTCAACACCACGCGACAAGAGCCGGTTGACGTCACGGCGGACCTTGCGATCCTTGGGGTCGATACCAAGCTGTTGATAGAGTCCCTCTCGCGCCAGTTTGACGTAGTTGGCCTGGAAAATCTCTTCTTCGTTCGAGGGATTGCCGGACGGGTTGATCACTTCCTGGCTGAAGTCGATCGGCAACTTGATGGAGGTCTGCAGAAAAGCAGTCCAGCCTTGGCTAAAGATCGACGCAAAGAGGAAGATCAGGAATGCAACCGCGAAAATGATCGCAGCCATACCATACAAGCGGAACCGGCGTTCGGCGCGGTGCCGCTTACGCAGCTTCTTCTGAGCGTCTTCGCCCGTGAAGGATGCGAGGGAGGCGGATTGATCGGTCATTATTCGTACTGCTCCCGATATTTGCGCACGATATAGAGGGCGTAGACATTCAGCGCCAAGGTGATCACGAACAGCGTGAGTCCGAGTGCGAAGGCCACGAGGGTCTGCGGACTGTTGAACTCAAGGTCACCCGTCAGCTGGCTGACGATCTTCACGGTGATCGTCGTGACTGGCTCTAATGGGTTGAGTGTAAGATTGGCGGCGATACCGGCGGCCAACACCACGATCATGGTCTCCCCGATGGCGCGTGACGCCGCGAGTAGGCAGGCGCCGACGATACCGGGCAGAGCCGCTGGTAGAATGACCTTCTTGATTGTCTCAGATTGCGTCGCGCCAAGCCCGTATGAGCCCTCACGGAGCGACTGCGGCACCGCATTGATGATGTCGTCGGACAGGGACGACACGAACGGGATGATCATCACGCCCATCACAATGCCGGCGGTCAGCACACTCGACGCGGAGATCTCCAACCCGATGTTGAAGCCGAGATCGCGTAGGAGCGGCCCGAAGACCGACAAGGCGAAGAAGCCGTAAACGATCGTTGGGATGCCGGCGAGAATCTCAAGGACCGGTTTTGCGAAAGCGCGCACTCTAGCGCCGGCATACTCGGACATGTAGATCGCTGCAAAGAGACCCACGGGGACGGCGACCAACAAGGCAACCGCCGAGATGAACAACGTACCCCACAAGAGCGGGAGGAGACCGAACTGACCTTCTGCTTGTCCGACGGTGGCAAAGCGCGGGTCCCAAACCGTCCCAAACAGAAAGTCGACGGGCGAGACGTACTGGAAGAAGTGAATAGTCTCAAATAGCACCGACAACACGATGCCGACGGTGGTGAGCACCGCGACCGTCGAGGCCACAAAGAGCCCTGATCGAATGACGCTCTCTGTAATATTGCGGCTGCGAAGTCCTGGGCGAATGCGGGTGTACCCCCACAGAAAGCCCAAAACGCCAAGGCCGAAGCAGGCGATTGGCAGCAGAATACGGCTGGTCGCTCGGGCGGAGGCAAGTTCGTCCGCAGCTGCAAGCACCGTGCGGTCAGGATCGGATCCGAGAACCACCCCGTGCCGCCCCAGAACATCGCGCGCGTCACTGGCGGTGACGAAGCCGAGGCGAGCCTTCCGCACTACCTCATATTCTTCAGGGCTGAGTTTTGGCAACCCCTCAGCGATCGTATCGACCACGCTCATCGTGAGCGATTTTTGCGCATCGGTGCCCTGCAACACGCGGGGGCCCAACTCCTGCATGGCGACGTATCGGGTGACGGGTCGTTCGGCGATGCTCCATGCGGCGAGCAAGATGATCGCCGGCAGCGCGGTCATGATGGCAAGGTAGTAGCCGTGGTAAGTTGGACGCGAGTGGAGCTTGTACTGCTCACCCCCACAGACCTGAATGCTGCGCAGGCGGCCAATAAAATAGGCCAAGATCCCTGCGCCAATGAGAATGGCAAGTACGGTGAGACTGGACACCCGACGACCCCCCTCGGTCGGTCATTCTTAGGTCTTTGCGGCCCGGTTCTAAGGGGCCAGCCGGGGGAGCAGCCGCCGTGCGGCGTTGCTCCCCCGGCTTAGCTCGTTGGACGAGCCCGTCAGCACTTACATGCTGAGGACTTTGCCGTCCTTGATTTCAGTCTGAAGAGCTTCGAGCTCCTCTTCAGGCAGCGGGACGAGGCCATAGTCGGCCAGCGGGCCATCCGGGCCAATCATCTTGTCGCTGGCGAAGAACTCGACATACTCCTTCAGCCCCGGGATCACGCCGATGTGGTCCTTCTTGACGTAGAAGAACAGCGGGCGCGAAACGGGATACTCACCAGAAGAAATCGTCTCCACGGACGGCGTGATGCCGCTCATGGTGGCAACCTTCAGCTTGTCGGTGTTGTTCTCGTAGAAGGAGAGGCCAAACACGCCAACACCAGTCGGGTTGGACTGAAGACGAGCCAGCGTCTCTGTGTAATCACCATCGATGTCGACGGTGCCACCGTCCTTACGGACACGGTAGCAAGCCTTGCCAGCGGCCTTCTTGTCCATGCCGCCGTCCATGTAGATTTTTTTACCGCCAACCTCTTCGCAGCCCGTCACGAGAACCTTCTCTTCGAAGACTTCACGGGTGCCATGCTTCTCGCCTGGGATGTAACCGACAATCTTCCAGTCGGGGAGCTTGTCGTTGACTTCTTTCCAGGTCTTGTGCGGGTTCTTGACCATCTTTCCGTCGACCGGCACTTCCTCGGCAAGAGCGAGGTAGACATCCTTCGGCTCGAGAGCCCAGTCGGGCTCGTTGACGTCGGTCGCGAACACGATGCCGTCATAGCCGAAGCGGACGGGGATGATGTTCTTCACGCCGGCTTCAGCGCAAGACTTAAGCTCATTCTCGCGGATCGGACGGGACGAATTGGCGATATCGATCGTGCCAGCACCGACACCCTTGCAGAACTGCTTGAGGCCCGCGGAGGATCCGCCCGACTCGACGACCGGTGATTTAAACTTGGAGTAGGTTTTACCGAAATCCTCGGCGACGATCTGCGCATAAGGCAGAACGGTTGAGGAGCCGGCGACCTGAACCTGATCACGGGCCAGCGCGGGGCCCCCCGTGCAGAGTGCGGCGACGGCAAGCGTCGACGCTGCGATAGCAAACCTGTTCACAATAGAACTCCCTTGGCTTGGATAAGAGCGCTTGGAAAAACGCCTGCGCTAGCGTGCCCTACGCCGCCAGCTCGTGGGCACGCTAATTGCCCTCCAACATTGTTTTATGACGGTGATGATTCTCTATTATGACAGCTTTAGCTGCTGTTTTTTATAGGTTTTATTTCTTGGAAGCTGTGGACAACGGTGCCGCATCACCAGCCGGCTGAGTCTCGTTAAGCATGACCGTAAATGTCGAGCCTTGCCCTGGCGTTGAGGCGATCGCCAGTTCACCGCGATGCCTATTCAAGATGTGCTTGACGATAGCGAGGCCAAGGCCCGTTCCACCCTTCTCCCGGCTCGAATCCACGTCGACCCGATAGAAGCGTTCCGTCAAACGTGGCAGATGCTCGGCTGGGATGCCCGGGCCGTCGTCGACAACTGAAATCGAGAAGCGCCCCCGCGAAGGTTGCTTAAGCGAGGGGATATGCTTGGCCTCAATCCGCACCTTGCCGTCCGGCCGGCCATACTTCAACGCGTTCTGAACGAGATTCTGAAGCACTTGCAGCAACTCATCGCGATCGCCACGCACGATGGCAGGCTTCGGGAAGCTCTCAACTTCTAGAGTGGTGTGATTGTCGGAGGCGAGCGGCTCTAGGGTATCGCGGGCATGTCCGAGGACATCGTTCAGGTTGACCAGATCGCTCGGCGGGACGTGGGCATTCATCTCCAGGCGGCTCAGCGACAGGAGTGCGTCGATCAACCGGGTCATGCGTGCAGCCTGCTCGGCCATGATCGGCAAAAACCGCTCTCGCGCAGCCTGATCCTCCTTGGCTGAACTTTGCAATGTCTCGATGAACCCGCGCAGGGAGGCGAGTGGCGTACGCATCTCATGACTGGCGTTGGCAATGAAGTCGGTCCTCATCTGATTGATGCGCTCGCCTTCTGTGAAATCGCGCAGGAGGACAAGGATGCGACTATCGGGCTCTCCACTTTGAGCCAAAGGCGCGACCGTTGCTTCGAGGCGTCGCCCCACCGGGACACGTTCCGCATAGACAACCGATACTGCCTGGCCGGAACGGGGCGCTTCGCTGACGGCATCGAGGAACTCGGGTGCCCGGATCAGCGAGGAAATATGGCTGCCTTCCCGCAATGAGGCGAACAGCCCCTTTGCAGGGGCATTAAAGAAGACGATCTGGCCCGTCGCGCTAAGCAGGATTCCTGGATCTGGCAGTGCGTCCACCACCGCCGAAACGGAGTTTTTGCCCCGATCGGCGGAGGTCGACGGGGCGAAGCTGGCCACGTCCTCCTGGTCGGTCTCCTGGACCGGAAGAAGCAGTACAGCAACAACGAACCCACAGAATGACGCTAGGGCCAACCCCACGGAGAGATCGCCCAGTGCCACCAGGCTCGCCATGATCACGGCAACGATGACGATTAGCCAGAACGAGGACCAAAGCTTGGTCGTCAGGGCGTGGAGACCGCGCCGAGCCACCTGGCGCGCACGCCAGCTGCGGCGCTGCCTGAGCGCACGACCGTCATGTTCGGCCTGATCGGTCAATCCCGTCTCCCGATTCCATCCATCCACGTCGATGCGGGCCACCGCCTCCACAGCACGGATCGCCTATTTGCGCTTGAATTGTCACTCTTTCGCGACATTCTGCCGCCCCAACCCCAAGAAAACGGCGGGCTTCAACGGGAGTTCCACCGCGGATGGCAATCCGGCCGAGGGGCGAGGGTGCTACACCTCTTTATGGTTCACCCAGCTTTGGATTGCCAGTGCGTCCTGGGGCATACTTTGGGTAAGAATCGATCACTCAGCTCTCCCCAGAGTTTGGCGGCAAGGATCGGAGTGCATGGTCCCAATCCCGGTGGCACAATCTTCTCAACGCCACGTCATTTTATATCCGAGCTTCCACACAAGAAATGATGTCTGCACGACAAACCAATCTTGAAACCAACCTTGAAACCAACCTTGCCCACGGCTCCACAGGCCTCGACGAGGACGAGGCCTGGCAAGCTGTCCTTCGGCGCGACGCACGCTTTGACGGCAAATTCTATTACGCCGTAACCACCACCGGCATTTACTGTTTGCCATCCTGCGCCGCACGCAAACCGAAGCGGGCCAATACCGCCTTCTACGCGAGCCGCTTTGGAGCCGAACACGCCGGTTACCGCGCTTGCAAACGTTGCAAACCCGATGAAGCGGTTGGCCGCCCCGCGTGGGGTGACAGGGTCGAGAAAGCCTGCCGCCTCATCGAGGAGTCGGAGACGCCTATCGTGCTCTCGGAACTTGCGCGCGCCGTGGGCTCCAGCTCTCATCACTTCCATCGCCAGTTCAAGAACGCGCTCGGCATCACACCAAGAGCTTATGCCGCCGCGTTGCAGGACCGCCGTGTCCGGGAGGCGCTTTCGCGCGGCTCAACCGTGACGGCGGCGCTCTACGAAGCGGGCTTCAGTTCTTCGGGGCGATTCTATTCCGGGCAATCGGCCGCACTCGGGATGGCGCCGGACACGTTCCGCAAGGGCGGCGTCTCCGAGCACCTGACCTTTGCGACCGCGCCATGCTCGTTCGGGGTCGTCCTTGCCGCTGCAAGTCAAAAGGGGCTATGCGCCATCTTGCTGGGAGAGAGCTCAGACGCGCTTGCAGATGACCTCCGGGCGTTGTTTCCGAAAGCCAGCTTGACCGAAGGGGATGCTGATTTCGCTGCGACGATGGCGGCGGCTGTCGCTCTGATCGATGTGCCGGGAAAGCAGATTGAGCTTCCGCTGGATATCCGCGGCACCGCGTTCCAGCGGCGCGTTTGGGAGGCGCTCCGCAAGATTCCGGCAGGCGAGACGCGATCCTATAGCGCGGTTGCGACCGAGATCGGGGCCCCGGGCGCCGTTCGTGCCGTGGCCAGCGCTTGTGCGGCCAACAAGCTCGCCGTGGCAATTCCCTGTCACCGTGTCGTGCGCCACGACGGTTCTATGTCGGGTTACCGTTGGGGAGCAGAGCGAAAGCGCGCGCTCCTCGATAAGGAAAAGGGCTGAGCGCACGCCCAGCGGTATCTTCGACACTCCAAGTCCCGCTGTGAGATTTCTGATGCAGTTGTCGTCAGTGGCGTTGTCTGTTGAACTGTCGCGCCGGTCGAAAGGTCGTCAGTTTCGGGAGAAAAAGCATGGTGCAGGCATGGGCCGCCCTGGCCGCTGGGCAGCCGCTTGAACGATTTGAGTACGATCCAGGACCGCTCGGGCCCGAAGAGGTCGAAGTCACCGTCGAAACGTGCGGCATTTGCCACTCGGACTTGTCGGTTGTCCGCAACGATTGGGGGATTTCAAGCTATCCCGTCGTGCCGGGCCACGAGGTCATCGGGCGCGTTGCGGCGATGGGCACGCAGGCAAAGGGGCTTTCCGTGGGGCAACGCGTCGGCATCGGCTGGAGCGCCGAGAGCTGCATGCATTGCCCGCAGTGTCTTGCCGGGGACGGCAACCTCTGCGCCGAGAACGTGGCGACAATTGTCGGCCACTATGGCGGCTTCGCAGAGAGCGTCAGAGCCCATTGGCAATGGGTCATCCCCGTACCCGAAACGCTCGAGGCGCGCGATGCAGGCCCGCTTCTATGCGGGGGCACGACTGTTTTTGCGCCATTCCACGAATACGACATCAGTCCAACACAACACGTGGGTGTCGTCGGGATTGGCGGGCTCGGGCATCTCGCCTTGAAGTTCGCAAAGGCCTGGGGTTGTGAGGTAACGGCGTTCACGTCGACAGACGCGAAGGCGAACGAGGCCAGGGCCTTCGGCGCCCATCATGTGGTCAATAGCCGTGACAGGGACGCGCTGCGGGGCCTCGCCCGGACGCTCGACCTATTGCTGGTCACCGTCAATGTAACGCTGGATTGGCCCTCGATGATGGGCATGCTGGCACCGCGCGGCCGCATGCATATGGTCGGCGCTGTGATCAAGCCGATGCCGGTCATCGCCATGGACCTTATCTCGGGTCAGCGCAGCATTTCCGGCTCGCCAACGGCCGGGCCCCTGATGATCGCGAAGATGCTGGAGTTCTCCGCACGTCACGGCATCGCACCGGAAACCGAGCATTTTCCTATGAACCAGGTCAATGAAGCGCTGGAGCATCTCAAGGCAGGCAATGCCCGCTATCGCATCGTGCTCGATGCATAGGTGGACCGGGGTCCGAGCCAACCAGGCTGGCTAGCGGGACAGTCCTTTCTTCGCGAGCTCGCTCAGATAGGCGCCGAAGCGTGCCTCTTGGTTTTCGCCGAGATCACGCAAGTAGTCCCACATGTAAAGGCCGGTGTTGTGGCCATCGTCGAAGGTAATGCGCACCGCATAGGTTCCGACCGGCTCCAGTTGCACGATACGGACGTTCTTCTTGCCTGGTACGGTCACGCGCTGCGCGGCGCTATGTCCTTGAACCTCGGCGCTCGGACTGAGCACCCGCAAGGCCTCCGCCGGCAAATCGAACCGGGCGCCGTCGTCGAAGGAAACAGTGAGTACGCGCTTGTCTTTGTCGACCTTTAATTCGGTTGGCCAAGCCGACGAACCATCTGACTGGCTTGGCGCCTCACCCAAGATCGATATCCCCTTCGACAACGTGATCCAGCGGCGTCCCCTCGGCCGTCAGAACCATCTTCACTTTCAGCTTACCTTGTCCCCCGCGACCAGAATCGCGGACCAGTGTCTCAATCGCTTGCTGAGAGGTAACACCGACTTCCTTCAAGAAGCGGCGCATCGACATATTGAAACGGTCTTCGTCCATGGGAGGGCCCCTTTTTGGTTTACTGGCTTGGCGTACGGCTCGGGCCGGCAGCCGAAGCGCTATTGAATGGCAGCAAATTCAATATAGTCTAGATGAGCCTACCCGTTGAGGTAGAAGTTGGGGACCCAACAGGTATCCCACAGTAACAAAAGAGGCGCGAATCAACGCGCACTCGCGAGGAACAAGGCCAAGAGACACCTGCATGCCTGATCAAGAGTCCAACCTGGTCGACCCGTTTGGTCGTGCAGTGACTTATCTGCGCGTATCGGTCACCGATCGCTGCGACTTCCGCTGCACCTATTGCATGGCGGAGGACATGACATTTTTGCCGCGCAAAGACCTGCTGACACTCGAAGAGATCGACAGGCTTTCAAGCGCCTTCATCGCGCGAGGTGTTCGCAAGATCCGTTTGACCGGCGGCGAACCGCTGGTACGTCGCAATGTCATGAGTTTGATCGAGTCCTTGTCGCGGCACCTAGGGAACGGGCTCGATGAACTGACTCTCACCACGAATGGCAGTCAGCTACACCGCTTCGCCGATCAGCTCACAGAGTGCGGCGTCAGGCGAATCAATGTCTCGCTGGATACGCTCGATCCAGCCAAGTTCGGCCTTCTCACGCGCTGGGGCGATTTCCATCAGGTGATGCGCGGAATCGATCTTGCCGCGCGCGCTGGCCTCAAGGTCAAGATCAATGCGGTCGCACTGCGCGACATCAACGAAGACGAGATTGAAGACCTGCTTCGCTGGACCCATGGCCGAGGTTTCGACCTGACCCTGATCGAGACCATGCCGCTTGGTGAGATCGGGACGGACCGCACGGACCAGTATCTTCCTCTGTCCCTCGTGCGGGCGCGCCTGTCCCAGCACTTCACACTGGATGACCTTCCGGACAGAACGGGGGGGCCGGCACGTTATGTTCGCGTCCGCGAAACTGGGGGCCGCCTCGGGTTCATTACCCCCATGACCCACAATTTCTGTGAGTCATGCAATCGGGTCAGAGTGACGTGCACGGGAACGCTTTATATGTGCCTCGGTCAAGAGGATGCGGCCGATCTTCGGCGCCCGCTTCGTACCAGCGACTCCGACGACCGGCTGCACGCAGCGATCGACGAGGCTATCGCGCGAAAACCGAAAGGGCACGATTTCGTCATTGACCGCGACGCCGAACCTGCCTTGTCGCGGCATATGTCGGCGACTGGCGGATAAGTCGAAAACTCACTTAACAAAGTCTTTCAGTGGCTGAAAACCAACGATTTCTGGACAAATTTCGCGCTTGCTGGTACAATCTTTGGTTGAGCTTACAATAATACTCTTTGTTTCCACTATTTAGGTCGTTTTTTAACCTCCAGGTGCCACGGTTTGCCGCATGATGGACACAGTTGAGCGAACGACCCACGCCTTAGTGACGCCATGCGCCTCCAAGAACTGCTGAACAGATATTGGCACTGGTTTGGCTTTGCACTGTTCGCCGCGGTGATTGCCCTCGCTGCGCTCGTGGCCCCGAACCGCATAAGCCTTCTTGAGTTGGAGCGCGAGGCATTCTCCGCAGAAGACCGAATACGCGACGCGATCCTCTCCGACCCCCAGACCCTAATGCATGCGTGGACAGTCCCCGGAGGCGCCGCGCAGCTCGCAGAGGTGTTTAACGAAGCGGGCTACGGTCGCAGGATCCTGCGCTACGAATTGCGCGACTCGCGCGGCGATATTGTTTACACGAGCGGACTTGCCAATCTGCGCCTCGACCGGACGGCGATATCTGCGGCAATCAACCCTAAAATGAATGGCTCCACGATAGGCCTATACGCCGGTCACGCGCCCAATCAGCCATCACACTTTGCGCGCTTGCACATCCCGATCACTTTTCGAGGAGATGTGCAGGGCTCGTTGGAGGTCTATCTTGACCAGAGTGACCAAGCCGGGGTCCTATCCAGCTATTTCGGCGTCGTGGCGCTCGTCATTCTCAGCCTCGTCAGCGCTGGCATTGCCCTGCCGCTCACCCTGGCCTGGAGCCGTGGCCGTGCGCAGCGCCGCGCGAGCGAGAAAGTCCAGTACCTCCAGAAGCACGATGCGCTGACGGGACTTGCAAACAGAGCGACCTTTGCTGAGCTACTTGACGGCGCGCTCGAGCGGACGAAGAGCGACAAGCGCCACTTGGCACTTGTGAGCCTGGACATCGACCGCTTCAAGGTGCTCAACGAATCTCTCGAGAGTCATGGGGGCGACAGGATTCTTCACGACTTCGGGCGCCGCATCTGTCACCTAGCGCGGGACACAGATATTGTTGCGCGTTTGGGTGGTGATGAGTTTGCGATTGCCCTTACAGACGTCTCGGCCCTCAGTGACGTGATGGCCTTCATGCATCGCCTAGGTACTGCCCTCGCTCAGCCATTCCACATCAACAATCGAGAGGTTGTGCTTGCTACCAGCGTTGGAATTGCGCTCGCGCCCGCCGATGGCGAGACTGCCGACGTTCTTGTCCGGCATGCAGCCATTGCTTTGTCCCGCGCGAAGAACGACGGCGTTCAACGCGTATGCTTCTATGAAGAGAGCATGGACGAAGCCGTCCAACAGCGTCACACGATCGCACAAGATCTTCGACACGCGCTCCGGCGCAACGAGTTCGAAATCGTCTACCAACCCCAGTACGATTTGAAGAGCGAACTGCCATCTGGCTCGGAAGCCTTGATACGGTGGCGGCACCCTAAAAACGGCATCGTCTCGCCACGGCAATTCATTCCGATAGCAGAGGAAACCGGTCTAATCGTTCCGATCGGCGAATGGGTACTACGCCAAGCCTGTGCCGATGCGTCTCAGTGGCCTGAGCATTTGACGGTTGCAATCAATCTCTCTCCGGCCCAGTTCCGTGTCGGAGATATCACAGAGACGGTTGCCGACGTTCTCCACGAGACCGGCTTGTCCGCAAGCAGGTTGGAGCTGGAGATCACGGAGAGCCTGCTGATCAACGACACCGAAGAGGTTCTAGCGAAGCTGAACCGACTGCGGGAGTTGGGTGTACGAATTGCCATGGACGATTTCGGCTCCGGATACTCCAGTCTCAGCTATCTCGCGCGGTTCCCGTTCTCAAGAATTAAGATCGATCAGCAATTCGTGCGCAACATGACGCGCGACCCGGCGATGCGGGCAATCGTCAAGACCGTTATTGCGCTAGGGAAGTCGCTTCGAATAGCCGTCACGGCGGAAGGCGTCGAGACTGAGGAACAGGCGCGCATGCTACGGCGATTTGGTTGCCCGCAGGCGCAGGGATTCTTGTATGGCCGCCCCGAAACAGCTGCTGTCCACGCCGAGGAAGCTCTCTCGGCTACGGCCGAGGTAACACCGTTCCCAAAACGGGATAGCGCCGCCTAGTGACCGCAAGGCGCCAGGTCGCTCCTCGGGTGCATGCGATAACGGCCCCATCGGGAAAAACAGGTCTATGCCGGGACGGCGGCCTTGAACGTCACCTCTTCCGGCGCTTGGGCTGCACTGTAGTCGGGCAAACTGCACAAACCACCGCCGAGATAAACGTGGTGCCAGAGTTGCGTTGCCACCACGCCACCCAGACCGAGACTGTAGAACTTGCCCAAAGACCGGCTAGACCCTTCCGCGGCGACGGCGGCGCAATCCCGACGCACCTGGTCGACATCGAAATAGCCAGTGCGCTTCAAGCTTTCTTCACTGATCAGTTCACGCACAAACTCTGGCGCACGCACCAGAAAACTATCCGCTAGCGGTGCCTGGAACATGTGCTTCGGACGCTGCGCGATGTTCTTCGGCAGAATCCTATCGGCGGCTTGCCGGAGGAGATACTTGTCGCGCATGCGGCGGCGCAGCTTCCAACGTGGGTTGAGCTGTGATGCGAACGCAATCACGTCCTCGTCAAGGAACGGGTAGCGTGTCTCCACGCTGTTGGCCATCGCGATGCGGTCGCCCTTCTGACTGAGGAGCAGACCTGGCAAATGGACTTTGTATCCCAAGTAGAGAGAACGGTTGAGCGGATGCCAACGCGCCATTCGATCTAGATCCAGATCCAAGTCTTCGTAGGCGACGTGACCGCCAAGTTCCTCTTTGAACCCCGAACTAAAGTAGCGATCGCGCGATGTGGATACGAGGCTGTACATGACGGACTGAGCATGTGGGCCACCCACAAGCGAATCGATATGGTTGAGTTCGTCTGAAGTCTGCTTCGCGCCAATTTTGCGGATCGCCCGGCTGAGAGCCTTTGTCGGCGTGAAGGTGTCGCCATAGTCGAGAAGGCGCGCCATCTCGCGCATCTTGAACCAGACATAGCCAGCGAAGCCTTCGTCGGCGCCCTCGCCGGTGAGGACGACCTTATAGCCCTGGGAGCGCACCTCCCGGGAAAGCGCGAGAAGCGCGGCACACGACGTATCGAGAACGGGGCTTTCCGCAGCCCGTGTGAGAGCCTCGTACGACCCCATGATGAGATCGGAACCTGCCGGCACCACCGTCGGGTGAGCACCAATAGCCTCCGCGGCCTCCATGGCTTCGTCGACCTCGTCGAGACCTTTTTTGGGGATGCGAAGCGTGAAGCTCGGCAACGGGCGTCCTGCGACGCGTGCGGCGGTTGCCATGACGAAGGCTGAGTCGACGCCACCGCTAAGATAACCCACCACCGGCACGTCGGCGCGGAGCCGTAGATCAACCGCGCGTTCGAAGACCGACTGCAATGAATCGACCAGCTGCCCCTCATCGCCGTCGAGTTCGTCGCCCCAATCTGGAAAATCAAAGTCCCAGTACTTGCGCTCAACTGGGCTTGCCAGCCCACGGCCACTCGGCAAGTCGATGCGCAAGTAGTGGCCGGGCTCAAGTGCTTGAACCCCCTTGAACGCCGTGCGGCGGGAGCTCAGGGCAAAGAAGGTGAAAAGGTGGTCCAAACCGCGCGGGTCGGCTTCCGGCCGCACGGCACCAGAGGCGATAAGCGCCTTGATCTCCGATGCGAAGTAGACTGTGTCGCCCTGACGCGACCAGAACAAGGGACAGATCCCCACACGATCTCTGCCGAGGAGCAAAAGACCGCGCGTCAAATCGAACAGTGCAAAGGCGAACTGCCCCTTGAGATAAGAGAACAAGCCTTCGCCATGCTCCTCATAGAGATGAACAAGGATTTCGCTGTCGCTATGGGTACGGAAGACATGGCCCTTGGCTTCGAGTTCCTCTCGTCTTTCTGGGTACTCGAAGAACTCTCCGTTGCAAATCACGGCAACGGTACGGTCTTCGTTAAAGATCGGCTGACGACCATCCTCCAGACCAACAATGCTCAACCGACGCTGTGCAAAGCCCACGCCGGGGACGTCCAGAAAACCCTCGTCTTCGGGGCCGCGATGAACCAACGCATCCGCCATCCTTTGCAGCATGGCTCGATCAGGGGCACGCTTGCCTGCGAGGTCAATTGATCCAGCAATGCCACACATTCGAGTTCATTCCCTTCGCGGCTCGGCGCACACCGAGAGGTGCCCGCACCAAATGGGGCAAGGCGTGCTTGCCACACCCGGCCTGCCCTTTTCTTAAACCCCGCGGCGCAACCGCGCGGTTAGCTCTCCATCACGATCTTCGGCGCGGGCCGGGCATCCCCTGACGCACGCTGGACTTCTGCCCAGGCTACTTGGGCAATGTTGCGGTACGCCTCTGACACATCGCCATCCGGCTCGCTAGCGACGATCGGTTCGCCTTTATCGGATGTTTCCCGTACTGCCATGGTCAGCGGGACCTCGCCAAGAAACGGGACCCCGAGTTTCTCGGCTTCCGCTTTCGCGCCGCCGTTTCCAAAAATGTCGGACCTGCCACCGCAATGCGGGCAGATGAATGTAGACATGTTCTCGACGATGCCAAGCACGGGGACGTTGACCTTGGTGAACATGTTGAGCCCCTTGCGGGCGTCGATTAGCGCCAGATCCTGCGGTGTGGATACGATCACCGCACCGGCGAGTGGCACCTGCTGGGCCATCGAGAGCTGCGCATCGCCAGTTCCTGGCGGCATATCGACCACAAGAACATCGAGCTCACCCCAAGCGACATCCTTCAGCATCTGAGAGATGGCTGAAGTCACCATGGGCCCTCGCCAGATCATGGGCGTTTCTTCGTCGACCAGGAACCCCATAGACATCACCTTCAAGCCATGGCGGCGCAGAGGGTCGAGCTTATTGCCCGCGACCTGCTGCGGCTGCCCAGTGAGCCCCATAAGGCGCGGCATCGAAGGGCCATAGATATCAGCGTCCAGAATTCCAACTTTCAATCCTTGGTCTTTCAGCGCAAGGGCGAAGTTGACGGCCGTCGTCGACTTTCCGACCCCGCCTTTTCCCGAGGCAACGGCGATGATGTTGCGAATGCCGGGGATGCCAGTGGCGCCCTGCCGGCCTGCTGCAGAGCCACGCGGCGAGGCCGCCGGAGCAGGATCGGGGGAAACCGTCGGTCGAGCCGCGGGCTTCGGCGCAGAGACAGGGCTTGCTGTCTCGCTGCCTGGCTCTCGATCCGCCGTCAACGTCACCATAGCGCTAGAGACACCTGGCAACCCTTCCACAACGGTTGCCGCGGCCTTTCTCAGCCCTTCGAGTTCGCCGGCGCGCGTTGGGTCTACAGATATTGCAAAGTAGACCTTGCCTTTGTTGATGACGACCTCGGACACGAGACCCAGCGACACAATATTGCTGGAGAGATCAGGGCCCTTGACCCCTTTTAGAGCGGCAAGGATTTGGTCTTTTGTCAGTGTTTCTGTCATTTTCCGAGTCTTGGTGTCTTTCTCTTCGCCGGAATGTAGTGAGGAAGACACCGCAGTGCAAAATTTCGTGCCACGAACCGGCGATCCCCCTCGTCCTGGTTTGGCCCGTATCGGGCGTGCCGATCAGACCTCGCACACGCCTAGCGTGTTCTTGTGGGTTTAGCCAGGTTTTGCGCAAAGAAGAAGCCCGGCGTCACCGCCGGGCTTTTGGGCTTGGGGAGAGCCATCGGCCAAGCGGAGCTTGGGTTCGGGTAGGGTGCGCACACCGCTGGGCCGGTATGTGAAACGCGCCGTCCTTGGAAAGGTTCCTGCCGCGGTGCCAAGATTTTTGGCCGCAAATCACGACCGACCGGCCAAAAAGGCACGTCCATCAAGTCTTCCTTAACCAGCGCCGCTGCATCCTCTTTGCCAAGGGCTGCTCGATCCTAGCGACCCTCGAAGAAAACCGATTGGGGGACAAATGCGCGTTGTAGCTGGGCAGAACAGGGCGAAATCTGGGGCGCAGTACTCAAATCAAGACGAACTAGAACGTCATGTTTGCGCCCTTTCGCACGTGGCCGAGCGTGCGGCTCAGAACGTGCTTGACGGCCCGCCATGCACACTCGTGCTGCGCTCCGCCAAATCGGCGCCAGCCAAGGCGCTCACCCAAATAAAGGCCCCACTCGTGGCCGCCGGCGTCTCCGTCAAAGCGATCCTGACGAAGATTGAACCCGAACAAGAGCTTCATTCGTTGCTCGCGACGCTCGCGGCACTCGCTCCCAACGGCGCCCTGGATGCCCATGTGCGTTGGGCCCGCAACCCGCGGCTCGCGGATGCACACGAACAAGCGGCGTATGGGGAGGAACTCTGCTGGACAGGCGATGCGGTTCGCAGGGACGCCGACAGGCGAAATCGACTTGTCCTCTTCGAGAGCGCACCTGACGCATTCTTGCGGGCTGCGCATGCGTTCAGGGCCCTCTGGGAGGCTTGCGATCCACTCCCAGCCCATCTCCTGGATATCCCGGCAGCGGACGGTCTGGCCTCGATGGACGCGCACGGAAACTGCGCCCCAGTCAGGGCGGCAGCGCGTCCCGCCGAGGGCTGGCCCCTTCTACGGCATTGATACAACCCGTTATACTATCGTCATCCTTTGATGCGAGCCGTTGGCTCCCAAATTTGGATGACGGAGTACCCAATGCGCCCCACAGTTCTGCTGACACTCTTGCTGTTCCTGGGGTCACCCGCTGCGGCGCAAGAAGCGCCTGCGCCCGCCGGGCCTGTGCTCGGTGACCTTCTCAGGCAGCCAGCTTACTTTGGCGCTTGGCAAGCCATGTTCCGAGGCAAGGCAACACCGGACTGGCTGAAGGCGTATAATCACAGCCTGGAGGGCCCGCCGACCCCCAGCATTCCCGTCACCATCGATAATCAAACCTATTCGCTCGCCTTTACGTGCAAGCCGAATGAGTGCGAGTCTTTTCAGCTCTTTGTCCTGTTCGCACCGGGCGGCAGCCAGGCATGGGGACTATTGGCCTCGCCCCTCCACGGCGTAGACTGGCTCGGCAAACCCAACGAGCGCATTCGGGCCGCCATTACCGGGGCTTTGAATTAGCAGGTGGAACAAGATGACGGGCACGATGGCCGCGATGCTCTTGGACAGGGCGGGACAGAAGCTGCGCCCCGCGACGCTGCCAATTCCCAAGCCGGGCCCGCAACAAATACTGCTAAAAGTCCTCGCCTGCGGCGTGTGCCGCACCGATCTACACATCTATGACGGTGAGCTTGAGCACCCCAAACTGCCGCTCATCCTGGGTCATGAAATTGTCGGTCGCGTCAAGGCGCTAGGGTCCGAGACCTCAGGCTTTTCGAAGGGGATGCGTGTCGGTGTGCCGTGGCTGGGCTACACGGATGGCACGTGCCGCTACTGCCGCGAGGGCCATGAGAACCTCTGCGACGAGCCGAAATTCACCGGCTACGAGATCGATGGCGGCTATGCGGCCTACACCGTCGCGGACGAGCGTTACTGCTTCGCGATTCCCGACGGCTACTCCGATGCAGAAGCCGCGCCTCTCCTCTGTGCCGGCCTCATCGGCTACCGCTCGTTGAAGATGGCGGAGGACGCCCTGCAGGGGGAAACCAAGCGGCTCGGCATCTATGGTTTTGGCGCTGCGGCCCACATCGTGGCGCAAGTTGCGAAGTACCAGGGCTGCGACATCTACGCCTTCACAAGCCCGGGCGACGCCGAGGCGCAACACTTTGCCCGTTCGCTTGGCGCTGTCTGGGCAGGCGGGTCAAACGAAAAAGCGCCCGATGAATTGGACGCAGCCCTGATTTTCGCGCCGGTAGGCCCGCTCGTGCCTGCCGCCTTGAAGGCCCTGCGCAAAGGCGGCGTTGTTGTTTGCGGCGGGATTCACATGAGCGAGATCCCCGCCTTCTCCTACGATATCCTTTGGGAAGAGCGCGAGATCCGGTCGGTCGCCAACTTGACTCGGGACGACGCACGGGAATTCTTGGCGCTCGCGCCCCAAGTGCCAGTCCGAACGACTGTCGTACCGATGAAGCTCTCGGACGCAAATAACGCCCTTACGCGCCTTCGCGAGGGCGCGCTAACAGGCGCCGCCGTCCTTATTCCCTAGGCTGATAGTCTTAGGGGTCTTACGACTTTTTGAGAATTGCGGCACACTGCTGATCCGGGTTTCCGTAACGGGTACCCTCTAACTCCATGGTCGCAGCCAATGACGAAGATCTTGATCGTTGACGATCACCCCATGTTCCGTGAGGCCTTGCGCAGCGCCGTCAAGTTCTCGCGCAGCGATGCGGAGATACTCGAAGCCGGCAGTATCGAAGCCGCGCATCAGGTCATCCGAGACGAGCCTGGCATCGAGATCGTGTTGCTGGATCTCTCGTTGCCCGGAACGACGGGCTTTGATGGCCTCCTATTCTTGCGCTCCGCGTTTCCCAGAACGCCGATCATGATCGTCTCAGGGCTCGATGATCCCAAAATTGTCCAAGAGGCTATCCGGCTTGGCGCGGCGGGCTTTGTGCCGAAGTCTGTCGACAAAGACACGCTTGCTTTGGGTCTCACTGAAGTCCTGAACGGGTCCGTCTTCCTGCCGCCGGAGCTTGCGCAAGACACGCAAGGCCCGCGCGCTGCCTCACGCGCCAGTGACATCGCGGACCTTGTGGCCAATTTGACGCCAGCACAGATGCGCGTTTTGCAGCTCATTCGTCATGGCCAGCTCAACAAGCAGATCGCTTATGAGTTGGGGGTCAGCGAAACGACTGTGAAAGCGCATGTCTCCGAGATCTTACGCAAGCTGAACGTCGTCAGCCGCACACAGGCGGTGATTAAGACCTCGCAGCTAGACTTCGAGACTATTGCCGGCGACGAGAACGCAGCACGCAGCTAGTCGTCGGACCCCTAATGGCTTCCCAATAAATGGGTCATCAGGGCCCGGAGTTCTGCCGGGCGCGTGGGTTTGCGAATTAGCTCGCATTGGGCTCCCGCGACATCGGCGGCAACCGCCGGGCTCCAATCCCCCGTAACGACAACAACTGGAAACGCGGGGCCAAACCGGTCCCGCATTGTTCTGATGACATCGACGCCAGTCCGACCCTCGTCGAGATGATAATCCACCAAGGCGATGTCCGGTGCACGCCCAAGATCGGATAAGAGCGATTCGATGTCGTTGAGGCTGGAACCGGCCAGCGTGGTGCAAGACCAGTTGTTGAGCAGGCTCACTGTGGCATCGAGAACATCTCTATCGTTCTCGATGACGACAACCGCCGCACCCCGCGTAACTTCCAAGCTGGGAAGCTCCGCCTGTTTGAGCGGGATCCGACACGTCGCGCCCCCGGGCGAGGGCAACGTGAGCCGAAATGTCGATCCCTTTCCGAGCTGCGACCGAACGTCGAGGTCGTGCGCCAAAGCCTGCACGGTGCGTTGCACGATCGAAAGACCGAGTCCCAAGCCAGCATGGTCGCTCTTCGCAGCGGCGGCACCGCGATAGAACTCTTCGAACATAGTCTCTCGTTCTGCCTCCGACAGGCCGCAGCCCGTGTCGACAACATCGATTTGACATCGATCTCCGCGACGCCGCACCCCAATGAGAATGCCGCCTTGGGCAGTATAGCGCACCGCATTGGAGACGAGGTTTTGCAGCACGCGCTGAAGCAGCAATGGATCGCTGCGCACAAGAAGTCCGGACCGCCGAACCGTGAGCCGCAGCCCCTTCGCCTGGGCTTGAGGGGCGAAGCTCGTCTCAAGCATGTCGAGTACGTCATCTAGCGGAAAGGACTGGATGTCCGGTGTCACGACCCCTGCGTCGAGTTTTGAAATATCGAGCAGCGTCTTGATCAGATCCTCGATCGTTTGAAGCGATTGATCGACCCGCCCGGCCAGCTGCCGCGCGTCGTCGTTCTCCTGCAAATCGGTCAGGACTGAAATGGTCAAACGTGCCGCATTCAGCGGCTGCAAGAGATCGTGGCTGGCGGCAGCAAGGAATCGCGTCTTACTCAGATTGGCTCGCTCGGCCTCGTCCTTGGCATCAACAAGAGCCTCGTTCGAGCATTCGAGCCGGCGAAGCACGGCGGTCAGTTCTTCCGTCCGTGACCGCACCTTTGCATCTAATCCAATGGCGGTTTGAAACAGCGAGAATGCGTTGCCCTGCTGATCCATCGACCGCTCCACGCGATCCATCAGAACAGCGTTGATCTTGTCGAGCTTCTCGACCCGCCGCTCCAGTTCTTCCTGGTCGGCGCCGGACAGAACATCGTCCTGCTCGTCACGTTGCATCAGCTGGCGCCCTGCCTCCCGATCGCAACGCCTGTGAAGGTCTGGTTGAGATGCATGGAATTGTACTGCTCTCCATACGTATGAAACCCGACAACGTGATAGCGGCGGTAAAGATCACTGACCTTGTGTTTCACCTGCCGGTTTTCCGCGTCGAGACGCCGAAGGACACATTCGAAACCGAGAACGAAGTCGACGCCGCCAACCGCTTCGTCCAGACGTTCGAGCTCGACCTCCATCGATTTCACCATGTCTCGTGGCTCGGCGACAGTCAGCACGACGCCATCGTCGATCGCGCAAAAGAACGACAAGGAGCGGTCCTCGTTCATACATTGGATCGACCTGCAGTAATAGTCGCCGCCAAT
This sequence comes from Pseudomonadota bacterium, assembly GCA_039177935.1. GTDB lineage: Bacteria > Pseudomonadota > Alphaproteobacteria > Rhizobiales > Methyloligellaceae > Methyloceanibacter. The sequence goes on from JBCDFN010000003.1 coordinate 78,199, forward strand.
GCGCACGACGACCGGGTGAGCCGCAAAACTCATTGGCGCCAGGGACGATGGTTCCAACCCGACCGAACTGGCATATTCGAGTGCCGCCGGCTCTGCATTGAGTTCGTAAACCGTGCGAGTGGAGGTATCGGAGGACGTGACCACAAGCTTCGTCTCGGTGGGCTCGAAGTGATCACAGTAGAAGCTCTTTACCGGGTGCTCGGTTTCGACGAGCAGCAGAAGCGCCGCTCCCCGATGGACGCGTCCGTCATGGAGAAGGCTTGTGCCCGAAAGCGTGAGTCCGTCGCCAGCAGAGCCGCCAACCAGCGGGATATCGTCAAGGGCCCAAGCAATGGCTGAGACAATAGCTTCCTCACATCGAGACAAACCGTCGATGAGGGAAATGGCGAATAGGTTCTCGTAGTGCGGACCGTCGATCTTATCGCGGCGCGCTCGCAAGGCCTGTACTACCTCCGAAGCGCGTTCCACACTCAGGCTCTTCACCTCCGGGATGAGGCAACTAACAAATCTGAAGCCGGCTTGTGGAAAGGCCACGACCAGAATGCTGCGCTCGCTAAAGCCATCGGACGTGATTTCTCCAGACGTACTGCACCCAGCGATCGGAACGCCAGGAAAAGCCTCGGTAAGCGCTGTGCTCAGTCTCTCGGGTTCATAGGGCTGAGAAAAGAACACGAGGAGCTGGCCGATGCCAGACCGGTCCATGGCCTGGGCGATCTCGGCAACTGCGGCTTCGGGGGCTTCGGCACAGGTCCAGGCTGTCTGGACACCACAAGCCCGACGTTCTGCATGTGCTCTGGGCACAGCGCATTTCCTCCATCGCCATTGGCGTGCCCGGTTTATTTGTCTGACCTATATCAGTAACTTCCGGGTCGGCAGCTTTTTCCGGCGGCGTTGTTGGACGAAAGTACAGTACCAGCCCCAAGAAGCAATCAACGGAATGTCATATTTCGCTTTCCTGACAAGTGAGGCAGGCCCCGAGCTGAGGCAAGGGCAAACGGCAGCCCTGGGATCGCTCCGCCACCACCGAAAACTGTGGCGTCGCCTTTGGTCCCAAAGTAGAATTCTGGCCTTGGAGAAACTCACATAGTGTGAAAAGCGACCAATCGAGCGTACCTGTACCGGTCCCAGGAATCGGTGATGAATTCGCCGCTCGACGTTTGGTAAAAACTGGTGAAATCGCCGAATATCTAGGGAGAAAGCAATGCTTCACGAGGTCATCGAAACCCTGAATGCACGCGTGGCGGTCAGGAATCGCTACGACAATTTCATTGGTGGCGACTGGGTTGCCCCGGTGGATGGACAGTATTTCGACAATATCAGCCCGGTCACAGGCAAATCCGTCTGCCAGATCGCGCGCTCACAGGCTGCCGATATTGAGCTCGCGCTCGACGCCGCTCACAAAGCCCGCGAGGCTTGGGGTAAGACGTCGCCCGCCGAACGCGCAGGACTCCTCCTCAAGGTCGCAGATCGCATGGAGGAGAACCTCTCACTTCTGGCGGCCGTCGAGACCATCGATAACGGCAAGCCTATCCGTGAGACCACGGCAGCGGACATTCCGCTGGCCATTGACCACTTCCGTTACTTCGCTTCTTGCATTCGCGCGCAGGAAGGCACGCTTGGCGAGATTGACCACGATACCGTCGCCTACCATTTCCATGAGCCGCTTGGCGTCGTCGGTCAGATTATTCCTTGGAACTTCCCGATTCTGATGGCGGCCTGGAAGCTTGCTCCTGCGATTGGTGCGGGCAACTGCGTTGTCATCAAGCCGGCCGAGCAGACGCCGATGTCGATCATGGTGCTTATGGACGTGATCGGCGACATCCTGCCCGCCGGCGTTCTGAACGTCGTGAACGGCTTTGGCGTGGAGGCTGGCAAGCCGCTGGCTCAGAACCCGCGCATCGCCAAGATCGCTTTCACCGGCGAGACCACCACCGGCCGTCTGATCATGCAGTATGCGTCCGAGAACCTTATCCCGGTGACGCTTGAGCTCGGCGGCAAGTCGCCGAACATCTTCTTCGCCGATGTGATGGCCGAGGACGACGACTATTTCGACAAGGCGCTCGAAGGCTTCGCCATGTTCGCGTTGAATCAGGGTGAGGTTTGCACCTGCCCATCGCGCGCGCTGGTGCAAGAGTCGATTTACGACCGCTTCATCGAAAAGGCAGTTGCGCGGGTCGAGAAGATCAAGCTGGGCAACCCGCTCGACATGGAAACCATGATCGGTGCTCAGGCCTCCAACGATCAGTTGGAGAAGATCCTCTCTTATGTCGATATCGGCAACAAGGAAGGCGCCGAGCTCCTCACGGGCGGCGAACGCGCGACCCACGGTGGGGACTTGGCCGAGGGCTACTATGTGAAACCCACGGTCTTCAAGGGCCACAACAAGATGCGTATCTTCCAGGAAGAGATCTTCGGACCAGTTCTGTCCGTGGCGACCTTCAAGGACGATGCGGAAGCGCTTGAGATCGCCAACGACACGCTTTATGGCCTCGGCTCTGGCGTGTGGACCCGCGATATCAACCGCGCTTACCACTTCGGTCGCGGCATTGAAGCTGGGCGCGTCTGGACCAATTGCTACCACCTCTACCCGGCCCATGCGGCCTTTGGTGGCTACAAGAAGTCCGGTATCGGGCGCGAAACCCACAAAATGATGCTCGATCACTACCAGCAGACGAAAAACATGCTGGTGAGCTATAGCCCCAAAGCGCTAGGCTTCTTCTAGGCCGCAAACGCTTGGTAGAAATGATCGTCATTGGCGGCCCGACGGGACCACTCGCCGGGCCGTTTTGCGACAAAGGGTAGGAAAAGATGGTTGAACGGGTTTTGGCGACGGACGCGACTCTTGAGCTCATCGATAAACTCAGGGGGATGCACGGACCGTTGATGTTTCATCAATCCGGCGGGTGCTGCGATGGTTCAGCCCCGATGTGTTATCCGGAAGGCGAATTTCGCATCGGCACGAACGACGTCCAGCTCGGGGAAATCGGCGGCTGCTCGTTCTTCATGGACGCCGACCAGTTCGAATACTGGAAGCACACACAGCTCACCATCGACGTCGTAAAGGGTCGTGGGTCCGGGTTTTCTTTAGAAGCCCCCGAGGGTGTCCGGTTTCTGACGCGCGGCCGCGTCTTCACGGACGAGGAAGCGGACGCTCTCGCTGCCGAACCGATCTCCTAGGGCCGAAGCTGCGCCATACGATCTTTGCGCGATTGATTTGCCCTACCGTCCCCGAATAGGGCCGGCTGTGGCCATGACCCTTGTCGCATCGGTGATCGGCCGCTCTTCGCTGTTGAGTTCGCCAAGCATGGCTTTGCCAATCTCGTGCTCACCCATCACGACGAAATCCGCACCGTGTTTCGCCAGATGGTCGATCTCTGCTTCGGAATGGGCGCGGGCCACGATCCTGAGTTTCGGATTGATGGCCCGGGCTTGCTCCACGACTTGGCCACCTTCGAAGGCGTCAGGAATAGCGACTAAGAGACACCGCGCTTCACCGAGATTAGCGGACTTGATCACCTCGGGGTCGGCTGCATTGCCGTGTAGCGCCTGAACGCCATGCGCATTCAGATCGGCAGCATCCTCAGAGTCATCTTCAATGATGTAAACCGGAATGCCCTTCTCAAGCAGAACCTTCGATACGTAGCGACCCACACGACCATGGCCGATCAGAACGACGTGGTTCGAGAGAGTTGTTGGGGGGATGGGTTGCCGTGTCGGGGTCGCCTCTTTCCGCGTTTCAGTCCCATCGTCTTTTGTCTCAGCAGAAGGCTTGTCGTCAACGGCATCGGCCTTCTCATGCCAGGCATAGTAGCGATCGAGCATCGCAAACAGGAGCGGGTTTAGCAGGATGCTGATGATCGCCCCCGCGATGATCAAGTCACGCGCTTCGGTCGGCAAAACACCGAGAGTGAGGCCGAGGCTTGCAAGGATGAAAGAGAATTCGCCGATTTGGGCGAGCGATGCGGAGATCATCAAGCCTGTATCTGTCGATTGCTTGAACAGGCGCACAACGGCAAAGGCGGCGATAGACTTGGCAACAACGATGATTGCTACGGTGGCCAAGAGCGCAAGCGGCGCCTCGATCATGATGGCGGGGCTGAACAACATACCCACCGAGACGAAAAACAGGACTGCAAAGGCGTCGCGCAAAGGCAGCGACTCGGTTGCCGCTTGTTGGCTGAGCTGAGACTCACTTAGAACCATACCGGCGAAAAACGCGCCAAGTGCAAGTGAGACGCCAAACAGCTCGGCTGCGAGGAAGGCGAAGCCGAGTGCAATCGAAAGCACGGCCAACCGAAACAGCTCGCGGCTGCCCGTGTGTGCGACATAGTGCAAGAGTGCTGGGATGACCTTCTTGCCGACGACGAGCATCACAAGGGTGAAGACGATCAACTTGCCCACCACTTCCGCAACTTGCAGCGTCATCTCAACGGCATCAGGCGGCGCTTCGCCCTGGAAAAGCCCGGTGAGCGCCGGCAACAGCACCAGCGCCAAGACCATGGCGATATCCTGAACGATCAGCCAACCAATCGTGATCTTGCCGCGTTCGGTCTCGATAAGACGGCGCTCTTGCAACATCCGCAACAGCACCACCGTGCTGGCGACAGAAAGGGAAAGTCCGAAGATAAACCCTGCAGCGGGGTTCCATCCGAGCGCCCAGCCGAGGGCCATGCCAAGCGGCGTTGCAATGAGACCTTGCGCGATCGCGCCTGGAATCGCGATGGCGCGCACGGACAGAAGATCTTTGACGGAGAAGTGCAAACCGACGCCGAACAAGAGTAGGATTACGCCGACTTCTGATAGCTGATTGGCAATATTCTGATCGGCGCCAACAGCGGGAGCAAAGCCGATGAGAATCCCCGCAACCAGGTAGCCCACAAGCGGTGGCATCTTGAGCCGGTGCGCCACGACACCCAAGCTAAACGCGAGCACCAAGCCAATCGTCAATGTTGAAACGAGTGGTGGCACATGGAGCATCTTGGTTCGTCCCAATCGGCCGTGGGTATTGCACCTTGAGCGCAGGCAGGCTCGGGCGCCCGCCCGCGGCAGGTCCGCCATCATGAGTACGACATCCGTACCGCGATGTGACGAAAGTTCTGTCGCAATCCAAAGTTCTTCAGAACCTTGGCAAATTTGGCACGATCAGCCAATGCGGCACAAAAAAAGGCACGATGACCCCGCATCGTGCCTGTTCTTTTTGCGGCCACCGCACCCGCACCAACATCAGGATGCGGAAAGGCGCCCCCGACCTACATGGTCTGGGCGCCGATAACCTCATGATCGGTGATTACACAGTGCCAAGATCCGACCGCCGAAAACTCCTGCAAGTCCTGCCGCTGCTCAAGAAACTGCATGGCAGCCATATAGCCACCGCGGCCAATGCATGAATTTGGCGATAAGCCCTCGGCTAGGAATTCCATGGGCACAGGAACGTCGATGCAGCCTGTCGCAACAATCGCCGCTTTTCGCTCGGCGGCGGTCATCGGCTTCTCGTCGTTGTAGATCTTGCCGTGATTGGTCGGCTCAAGTGGCGTGACAACCGCGCGGCAGGCTTTCACGATAAGCTGAACGTATACGGTCTTTTCTTTGTCGGGGCCCATCCGTGTCGGCTGATCCGTTTCGGCCACCGCAGTGCCCGACAGCAAAGCGCCGAGCGCGAAGGCAAGAATTGCGGGAGATTTCATTGATCGATTTCTCGTTTCGAGAGCTGACGGCCACGCCCTCATCGAGATTCTCGCTTGCGGCCGGCCGATACCGCTTCGGAGCTCATGCTCCGGCCTCCCCCAATAGTGCAATAAGTCTAGTGGTAATTGCCAGAATTCCCAAGCGGGCGTTGGGCCTCACAGCAGCCCGGCCGCGCCTCAACCGATCACGATCACGTGACGACGTCGATGCCAAACTCCGCCGCTGAGGCCTGGAGCCAACCGTAGAAACTCCCTGCAAAGCTGCGAAAAACAGTGAGATCGAACGCCTCGTCGTCACGCCAAACCAAGACGCCTATGTGTCCGATATTGGTGAGCGCCGCTGCGCCATCGATGAAAACGCTTGGATCGATGTCGACTGCCAGGCCCTTGGCGAGCACGTCGCGAACAGCCGGGCCCTCGAGGCGCATGATGGCCCGGCCGCTACTGTGGTCGGCCACGGATGCGAGGCCTTGGAGCTTTGTGGCGAGATCGACGGCCAGGGCTTCATTCGGCATCGTCTCTGAAACCGCAAACCACTGGCCAGGGGCGATCCCGACGAAGCGCACCCCGGTGCCGCTGGCCGAAACCGGTCCAACCGGCAGCGCCGCGCCGTACATAGCTTGCACTTTTTCCGCGAGGGCGACGGTTTGGCCCTTGCGCACTTCGAGCGTCGCGAGACCGAGATTGGCTCGCTCCGTTAAGGTGACGCCGGCGGTGCCATTCGGGTTGCCGTAGCGCCCTGCGGCTGAGACGCCATCAAAAGCAGAGAGGGATTGGAGTTCAGACACGGAGCCGCTCTCCTTCCGGATCGATAAAGTGTGGACTGCATACCTCCGCTAAGGTCTCGTAGTCCCGCAACGGATCGCAGACCTTGACCACCTCGCCGTATCGCGCGGGACCATCAGACAACATGGCAAGCCCGATGAAGCTCTTGAGCTCCGGCGAATAGGCCTGCGAGGTCACATAGCCCTGGTCGTTTTCTGCGTTGGCAACTGCGTCCCTTTTTACGAGATGCGCACCCGCATTGATCCGCATTTTGGGATCAAGCGGCTTGAGGCCAACAATGGCAGCCCGCGCCGCCTCGTTTAGCGCCTCCCGCTGCCCCATGAATCGCCCAATGAAGTCCTTCTTTTTCGACATCATCCTGCCGAGCCCAAGGTCGTGCGCCGTCGTCTGACCGTTAAGCTCCGGACCTGCGGCATGACCTTTTTCAATCCGCATGACACCAAGGGCTTCCGTACCGTAGGGCCCGATCCCAAACTCGGCACCGGCCCTCATGATCGTACGGATCAAGCCGTCGCCGAAGCGCGCAGGCACACCAATCTCGTAAGCAAGCTCACCTGAGAACGAGAGCCGGAAAATGCGCGCAGGCGCCCCGCCACAAACAGTGAAGGAACCGCACGCCATGTACGGGAAGGCCTCGTTCGATATGTCCTGGCCCGAATCCAGCAATGCCTCGATGATCTTGCGGGACTTGGGTCCTGCCACCGCAAACTGCGCCCATTGTTCTGTCTGCGAGACAGTCTGAACATCGAGTTCAGGCCATAACACCTGCTGACAGAACTCCAGGTGCTGACTGACCTTGACCGCGTTGGCAGTGGTCGTCGTCATGAAGAAGTGGTTTTCGGCCAAGCGCGCTGCCGTGCCATCATCCATAGCAAAGCCGTCCTCGCGCAGCATGAGGCCATAGCGTGTCTTCCCAACGGCAAGTTTGGAGAAGCCATTGATGTAGACGCGGTCCAAGAACGTACCTGCGTCCGAACCTTGGACGTCGATCTTGCCGAGCGTCGAAACATCGCAAACGCCGACATTGGTGCGCGTGTTGGCGACTTCCCGATCGACCGTTTCTTGCGCCGTCTCACCAGGTTTCGGAAACATCAGGGCCCGCAGCCAAGCGCCCGCTTCGACAAAGACGGCGCCCTGCTCCACTGCCCAGGCATGGGATGGCGCCAGGCGGGTCGGGCGGAAGTCTTTACCGCGATGGTGGCCAGCCAGTGCACCGATGGCGACGGGTGTATAGGGCGGGCGGAATGTTGTGGACCCAACAGCGCCGAGATGCCGCCCCGTTGCCTCTGCCAACAAGGCCGCACCGTTGAGATTCGATGTCTTCCCCTGATCTGTGGCCATGCCGAGCGTGGTGTACCGCTTGACGTGATCAGGAACGCGAAAGCCCTCACGCGCTGCCAGCTTGATGTCTGACACCGCGACATCATTCTGAAAGTCGACAAAGGCCTTGCCGCGGCTGCTCGGGACATACCAGACGGGCGCAACAGGGCTGCCGTCCTCTGTGGGCGCGGGACGGCTGGGGGCCGAGGGAGAGAATCCGCAATCTCTTGCGGAGTCGGCACCCGCCGCCTCCCCGCTCGCCAAGCAGGCTTGCAGTGAGAATTGCCCTGCTGCTGCGCCAGCGACCCGCATACCGGGTGGAAGGTCACCCGGTACGAGGCAGGACAGCGCGTTGTCCCATTTTGGCTTTCCGCCCAGATGGGTTGTCAGATTGAGCGCAGGATTCCAGCCGCCGGATACGGCAAGCACGTCGCAGTCGATCGTCTTCGATGCGCCTTGTGCGTCCTTGATCCGCACGGACTTGATTCCATGAGCGCCGCTGACCGCGTCGATGATGCCGTTGATGTACAATGCGCCTGTTTCCGTCGCGACTTGTTCGGCTGTCGCAGACGGTTGGGGCTGCGGATCGACAATCGCCCGCACTGTCACGCCAGCGTCGGCTAGGTCGGACGCCGTCCTCAGAGCCTCGTGATTGTCGGCAAAGATCACCGCATTTCTGCCTGGCGTCACGCCAAAACGGTTTACATAGGTCCGCACAGCACTCGCTAGCATCACACCGGGGCGGTCGTTGTCGCCGAACACGATGGGCCGTTCGAAACCACCGGCACAGATGACAGACTGTTTGGCGACGATGCGCCAAAGCCGCTGACGCGGCGCATGAGCTGGAGGCTCGGGAAGATGATCGCTCACTCGCTCGACCGCAGCATAGGTGCCGCCGTCATAGACGCCGAACACCGTCGTGCGCCGCATGATGCGGCAGCGTGGAAGGCTCTCAAGCTCAGCGACAGCTGACTTCGCCCAATCCTGCGTGGACTGGCCGTCTATCTCGCCCCGCTCTGAAAGCAAGCGGCCACCCAGAACAAAATCCTCATCACACAGAATAACGCACGCGCCTGTACGCGCTGCCGCCAACGCCGCAGAAAGCCCCGCCGCACCGCCACCGACAACAAGCACGTCGCAGAAGGCATTGGCCTTCTCGTAGCGATCGGGGTCCGTCTGCTTCGACGGATAGCCGAGGCCGGCAGCGCGGCGAATCATCGGCTCGTAGAGCTTCTCCCAGAACGACGCCGGCCACATGAAAGTCTTGTAGTAGAAGCCTGCGCTAAGGACCGGTGACGCGAGTTGATTGATCGAAAGAAGATCGTACCTGAGCGAGGGCCAGCGGTTCTGGCTCGCAGCGTCCAGACCGTCGTACAGCTCTATAGTCGTCGCCCGTGTGTTCGGTTCGCGGCGTGCGCCCGTGCGCAGTTCGACCAGCGCGTTGGGTTCCTCCGACCCCGCTGTGAGAATGCCGCGCGGCCGGTGATACTTGAATGACCGCCCAACGAGACGGATGCCGTTGGCAAGAAGTGCCGAAGCCAGCGTGTCTCCAGGGTGCCCTTCGAGGTGTTGCCCGTCGAACTGGAATGAAACCGTCTTGCTGTGATCGACAAGCCCTTTGCCCGTCAGCCGATTGATCTGACTCATCGTCTCGTCAGCGCTCCTTGTGCTCAGCGCCCTTGGACGCGAGTTCGACGGCGACGATTTCGTGGGTCGTGGTATCGCGCGTCACTTCCAGCCAGGCATGACAGCCTCCCGTGTGCTGCCAGAATTCTTTGTGAAGCCCCGCAGGGTTTTTCCGGAGATAGACGTAGTCGACCCAGGCTTCGGTGGCGCTTTCATCAAGGCTATCGGGCCGCTTGACGGTTGCGTCACCGCGATAGGTGAATTCTTCCAAGTTTCGCGCGCCGCAATATGGACAGGTGATCCGCATGGCCCTTCCTCAGTGCAAGTTCGGTTGGGCGCCCATGCCCTTCTCGTCGATCACGCGGCCTGAGGCGAAGCGATCGAAGCGATAGGCGGCGGCAAATGGGTGAGACTGGCCCGTAGCAATAAGATGGGCGAAGCACCACCCGGAGGCTGGCGTGGCCTTGAACCCGCCATAACACCAGCCGCCGTTGAAGTAGAGCCCCTCGACATGAGTTTGGTCGATGATCGGCGAGCCATCCATCGACATATCAAGCAGACCGCCCCAGGACCGTAAGATCCGTAGACGTCCGATCGCAGGAATTAGCGCCATGCCACCTTCGGCGACGTCTTCGACGACGGGCAAGTTTCCGCGCTGGGCGTAGGTGTTGTAGCCGTCAATGTCGCCACCGAAGACAAGACCGCCCTTGTCGGACTGGCTGCAATAGAAGTGGCCAGCGCCAAAGGTAATCACGGTATCGAGCAGTGGCTTGATGCCTTCGGTCACGAAAGCCTGCAAAACATGGCTCTCGATCGGGAGGCGCAGTCCGGCCATCTCGCCGACGCGCGAGGAACTGCCCGCAACGGACAGCGCGACCTTCTTGGCGCCAATAAAGCCCCTCTCCGTCTCGACACCAGTAATGCGTCCATTCTCAATTCGAAAGCCTGTGGCCGCGCAGTTTTGAATGATGTCGACACCGCGCATGTCAGCCGAACGGGCATAGCCCCAGACAACGGCGTCGTGGCGAACCGTGCCGCCGCGAGCCTGATAGAGACCGCCGCGAACTGGGAAACGGGCATTCTCAAAGTCGACAAAGGGCACGAGTGCACGGACCTGTTCCTGATCCAAGAGTTCCGCGTCGGCTCCATTGAAGCGCATGGCATTTCCGCGCCGGACGAACGCGTCGCGTTGTGCGTCGGAATGGAAGACGTTCAGAACGCCGCGCTGGCTGACCATCGCATTGTAGTTGAGATCCTGCTCAAGCCCTTCCCAGAGCTTCATTGACCATTCGTAGAACGGCTCATTGCCTGGCAGCAGATAATTCGAACGAACGATGGTCGTGTTGCGCCCCACATTGCCAGAGCCGAGATAGGACTTCTCAATCACGGCGACGTTCGTGATGCCGTGTTCCTTGGCAAGGTAGTGCGCGGTAGCGAGGCCGTGCCCCCCTCCTCCAACGATAACAACATCGTAGGACGGCTTGGGTTCTGGCTCACGCCAGACCGGTTTCCAGTTCCGGTTCCCGGTCAGCGCATTCGTCAGGAGGCTGGCAAGCGAGTAACGCATGCACGTGACTGTGAGCGATGCCTCCTTTGGCGATTGACATTTTACGACGTATATTTGAGCTTTCGCGTCTTCGAGGGGTTACGACTTTGGGGATAGTCGCCAATGCACGCCTTCTGAGTCAGCATACGGCGCATTCGGTTCTGCTCTTCAACGCGCGCGACGTTGTTCGCACACAAGACGATTTTGGGATGAAGCATGGCTCGCGAGACTACTGGTACGACGGTCGGCTTTCTTCTCGTCCCCGGCTTCGCGCTCATGTCCTACACAGCGGCGATTGAGCCCTTACGCGCGGCGAACCTGCTATCCGGGAAGCCGCTGTATCGCTGGTGGCATGCGGCCCCTTCTGGGCAGCCAGTGTCAGCCTCGAACGGCGTCGCCATCATTCCAGATTGCGGCACGCGCACCGAGCGCAATGCAGACATGGTTTTTGTGTGCGCCGGTGGAAATCCCGCAAAATTTGGCGATCGGACCACGTTTTCATGGCTTCGCCGCCTCGCGCGCAAAGGCACAATACTCGGCGGCATCTCGGGCGGGCCGTTTCTACTCGCGAAAGCCGGCCTCCTCGACGATCGGCGGGCAACGCTGCATTGGGAGCATCTGCCAGCCTTTCGCGAAGCCTTCCCCAACGTGACCGTGGTGCCGTCCCTTTTCGAGATCGACGGTAACCGCGTCACGTGCTCAGGCGGCATCTCGGTGCTCGACATGATGGTCGCACTCATCGAGCATGATCATGGACGTCCGCTGGCGGCCGCCGTCGGTGACTGGTTTCTCCACACGCATATTCGCGAGGGCTATGGCCCACAGCGGCTCGATTTGCGCTACAGACTTGGGATCGCGGACGAGAAGGTCCTGCGCGTCCTGGGCGTGATGGAGATGAACCTCGAACATCCGATCCCGCGGGACGATCTGGCCCAAGAAGCTGGGATCTCGCTCCGCCAACTTGAGCGCCTATTTCATGAATATGTTGGTCACGGCATCCACCAGCATTATCGCTGGCTAAGACTTGAGCGCGCGCGCCATCTCTTGCGCGAGACGTCGCTGCCTGTCCTCGACGTTGCTCTGGCGACGGGATTTGCCTCCGCGAGCCAGTTTTCTCGTGCCTACTCGCAGACCTTCGGGGAAACGCCGAGCCGGACGCGTATGCTGACGTAGCGGTCGCGCTCAACAATCCATTGGTGTTACAGTTTTGGACTTTCGGGGCTACACGCCGTATCGCGTGTGCAAGAGAGGGCAGCGGTGGCATCACGACTGACTTCAAAGGAGCTGCGCGCGCGCACTCACGCAAGTAAACGGTCGGCGACGCGCAGTGAGCCGGCCGAGCCGCCCGTGGCCGGAAACTCGGCCACAGGATCCAACGCGCCACCATTGGATCTCAATCTGGAAGCCTCCATCGGCCGGCGCGTTCGCGCGCTCAGGCAGCGCCTCCAGCTCACGGCGACCGATTTGGCGGCGCAGGCCGGGCTGTCGCCGGGTATGTTGTCCAAGATCGAGAATGGCGGCACGTCCCCTTCCCTCTCGACGCTGAGAGCACTCGCCGAGGCCCTTCATGCACCGATGACCAGCTTCTTCGCCGATTTCGAGGAGCGCCGGGACTGCTCATTCGTTCCGGCGGGGCACGGCGTCCGGATTGAACGACGCGGAACCAAAGCGGGCCACCATTATGAGCTTCTTGGCCACTCGCTGGCCGGCGACATCGTGGTCGAGCCCTATCTGATCCATCTCGATGCCGATGCGAGCACATACACACAGTTCCAGCATGACGGGATGGAGTTCATCTACATGCTGAGCGGCAAAGTGATTTACCGCCATGCGGACAAGCTCTACCCACTAGCCCCTGGCGACTCGCTCTTCTTCGACGCTGGAGCCTTGCACGGCCCCGAAGAATTGGTTGCAACTCCAATGACTTACCTTTCCATTATCGTCTATCCACGCCAGTAGAACCACAGACCGTCCTGAACATATTTCCTGTTAGGAAATATTATTTCTTCTTGGTTGACGCGATCCAGCCCTTTGTCGCATGCTGGCTTCCGTCGAAACCTGGAGCACGATCAGATGTGTGGCATTGTAGGATTGTTCATCAAGGACCCCGCCCTTGAGCCTGAGCTTGGCCGTCTCACGGCAGGCATGCTTGAGACGATGACGGGTCGCGGTCCCGATAGCGCTGGCTTTGCGGTCTATGGCGCGGGCGAAGACGGGCGGACCAAAATCACGCTGCGCGGCACGTCAGCCAACGCCATTCGCGACACAGTCTCGAAGATCGAAAAGGCATTCCCCGACGCAAACGCAATACTACATGACACCCATGCGGTCGTCTCGATCGCGACCGGCGATGGGATCCGCTTCGACCATTGGCTAGCGGACGAGTGCGGAGAGACCGAGGTTGTTGGCCGCGGCAACCGAATGGAGATTTTCAAGGAAGTGGGGTTGCCGGCGGACGTGGCGGCACGGTTCGGTCTCGCCACGATGCGCGGCACCCATGCCATCGGTCATACACGAATGGCGACAGAGTCTGCTGTGACAACCGACGGCGCGCACCCCTACTCAACTGGCCAGGATCAATGCTTGGTCCATAACGGATCGCTTTCGAACCACAACAACCTTCGCCGAGAGCTTCGCCGCGAAGGCATGACGTTTGAAACCGAGAACGACACAGAGGTCGCGGCAGGCTATCTCACCCATCGGATGCATGAGGGCCTCTCCCTTGGTGATGCCTTGGAAGTGGGGCTGAACGACCTGGATGGGTTCTATACGTTCGTTGTAGGAACGGAGAACGGGTTCGGCGTGCTGCGCGATGGCATTGCCTGCAAGCCGGCGGTCATGGCCGAGACTGACCAATACGTCGCCTTCGGATCTGAATACCGGGTCCTTGCCGACCTACCCGGCATCGGCCAGGCACGCATTTGGGAGCCAGAGCCCGCCACCGTTTACTTCTGGGAGCGCTGAGAATGCCTGATATCGATCTTGGCGTTACGCCACTACGAGAACTCAACGGGGCCCTGCACAAGCTGCCCAAAGACACGAACGAAACCCATTGGGTGATCGAGAATCCTGCTGGTCAGCACGCGATCGCGGCCGGCCTCGACGCGCCCCTTAACGTCGAGATCAATGGCCCCGTCGGCTATTACTGCGCCGGGATGAACAAGCTTGCGACCGTACAAGTGCATGGCAACGCGGGCGTCGGTGTCGCGGAAAACATGATGAGCGGCTTTGTGCATGTGAGCGGCGATGCAAGCCAAGCCGCCGGCGCGACGGGTCGTGGCGGCATTTTGCGGATTGATGGCAACGCGTCCTCGCGCTGCGGCATCTCCATGAAGGGGATCGACATCGTGGTGAAAGGATCCGTTGGTCATATGAGTGCGTTCATGGCGCAGGCAGGACATCTGATCGTGTTTGGCGATGCGGGCGACGCACTTGGGGACTCGATCTATGAGGCTCAGCTATTCGTACGCGGTGATGTCAGAAGCCTCGGTGCCGACTGCATCGAGAAGGACATGCGCGACGAGCACAAAGCGGCCATTCATGACATCCTGTCGAGGGCCAGTTTCAACGGCGATGTCGATCCTTCGGACTTCAAGCGTTACGGCTCGGCCCGGCAGCTCTACAACTTCAATGTCGACAACGCGGGGGCATACTAATGGACGCGACACCAATTACGACACCGCGCAAGTCCGCAACATTCGATGACTATTCGATGTCGGAGATTCGCCGCGCGGCGGCCACAGGAATCTACGATATCCGGGGCGGGGGCGCGAAGCGCAAGCTGCCGAACTTCGACGACCTCCTCTTTCTTGGCGCCTCGATGAGCCGGTACCCGCTCGAAGGCTATCGCGAAAAGTGCGACACGGATGTGTGGCTAGGGACGCGCTTCGCGGAAAAGCCGCTTCATCTCAAAATCCCTGTGACGATTGCCGGTATGAGTTTCGGTTCTCTGTCAGCGCAGGCGAAAGAATCTCTTGGCCGCGGTGCTAGCAAGATGGGCACATCGACCACCACGGGCGATGGCGGCATGACCGAGGAAGAAAGGGGGCACTCCTCTCTTCTCGTTTATCAGCTTTTGCCGTCCCGTTATGGCATGAACCCCGACGACCTGCGGCGCGCGGATGCTATCGAGGTGGTGATCGGGCAAGGAGCCAAGCCCGGCGGCGGCGGTATGCTGCTGGGCCAAAAGATCTCAGACCGCGTGGCGGAGATGCGGACGCTGCCCAAGGGCATCGATCAGCGCTCTGCCTGCCGCCATCCCGACTGGACAGGGCCGGACGATCTGGAGATCAAGATCCAAGAACTTCGGGAGATCACCGACTGGCAGAAGCCAATCTACATCAAAGTTGGCGCCTCGCGCCCCTACTACGACACGGCGCTTGCCGTGAAGTCCGGTGCGGATGTCGTCGTGCTCGATGGCATGCAAGGCGGCACCGCCGCCACGCAAGAAGTCTTCATCGAGCATATCGGCCTACCGCTGCTCGCTGCGATCCGCCCCGCGGTTCAGGCGCTGCAAGACCTTGGGATGCATCGCAAGGTTCAACTCATTGTCTCCGGCGGTATTCGGACCGGTGCGGATGTCGCGAAGGCGCTGGCGCTCGGTGCGGACGCGGTCGCGATTGGCACGGCTGCGTTGGCGGCCATCGGCGACAACGACCCTCTGTATGAAGAGGACTACCAAAAGCTCGGCACGACGGCGGGCGCCTATGACGATTGGCACGAAGGCAATTGCCCGGCAGGTATCAGCACTCAGGACCCCGATCTCGCGGCGCGGCTTAACCCGGAACTCGGTGGACGGCGCCTTGCCAACTACCTCTCTGTGCTGACGCTCGAAGCTCAAACCATCGCGCGGGCTTGCGGCAAGAGCCACGTGCACAACCTCGAGCCTGAGGATCTTGTGGCACTCACCGTTGAGTCGGCCGCTATGGCGCAGGTGCCTTTGGCCGGTACGAAATGGATTCCGGGGCTGACCGGCGACTAGGGTAACGACAGTTTGGAGGCTCGCAACTGCGGGCCTCTTTTCACGTGAAAGGGACGACTATGGCGATCGATCTAGCGAAAGAGGCCCGGGAGCGGGGCATCAAGTACTTCCTTATCTCGTTTGTTGATCTGTTTGGCACACTGCGCGCGAAGCTCGCGCCGGCGAGCGCCATTGCCGATATGGCTGAAGAAGGCGCAGGCTTCGCCGGTTTCGCGAGTTGGCTCGACATGACGCCAGCCCACCCCGACATGCTCGCCATCCCGGACCCCGACAGCCTCATTCAACTTCCCTGGAAACCAGAAGTGGGCTGGCTTGCTGCCGACCCGTACATGGACGGCAAGCCCGTCGAACAAGCGCCACGCAACGTGCTGAAGCGTCTGCTCAAGAAAGCCGAGGATGCCGGCTACACTATGAAGAGCGGTGTGGAGCCTGAGTACTTTCTCGTGAGCGCCGACGGTGAAACGCTAAGTGATACTACCGACATTCAATCCAAGCCTTGCTACGACCAATCGGCATTGATGCGGCGTTATGATGTTGTGAGCGAGATATGCAATTGCATGCTGGAACTCGGTTGGGGGCCCTATCAGAACGACCACGAAGACGCGAATGGTCAGTTTGAGATGAATTGGGACTTCGCCGATGCCCTGACCACCGCAGACCGGATGGTCTTCTTCAAATACATGGTGAAGACGATTGCCGAAATGCACGGCATCCGCGCGACATTCATGCCGAAGCCATTTGCACATCTGACCGGCAACGGTTGCCACATGCACTTGTCCATGTGGGACGGCGATAAGAATCTGTTCGAAGATAAAGGTGACGGTCTCGGCCTATCAAAGACCGCCTATAACTTCATCGGCGGCTTGATCGACCATGCGGACGAGATCTGCTCAATCACCAATCCCACGGTCAACTCCTACAAGCGCATCAATGCACCTGTGACCTCTTCGGGAGCGACATGGGCACCGAACACGGTGACCTTCGCCGGCAATAATCGCACCCATATGGTTCGCGTACCTGGCGCTGGCCGGTTTGAGCTGCGGCTCGCCGACGGAGCAACGAACCCCTACCTCTTTCCCGCCGTTGTGCTCGCAAGTGGCCTCGATGGGATTGCGAAGAATGCCGACCCTGGCAAGCCGCTCGACATCGACATGTATGCTGAGGGCCACAAGGCCCCCGCGGATGTCAAGAAGCTTCCGCTCAATCTCTTGGACGCGCTTCGGCTCACCGATGGTTCCGCTATGCTGCGGAGTGAGCTGGGCGATGAATTCGTGAATGCGTACGTGAAGCTGAAGATGGGGAACTGGAACGAGTACGCACAACAACTGACGAGCTGGGAACGGGCCAACACGCTCGACTGCTAAAAAACAGCATGGCGAAACCGACGATCCGCGACGCGGACAGCACAGACGAAGCGGTGTGGCGGCGGCTTTGGGCGGGGTACACCGACTTCTACGAGGTCGATGTGCCGGAGCCGGTGACTGCGTTGACGTGGTCGCGTGTGCTCGATCCGACCGTTCCCATGTTCGCGCGCATGGCCGAACTGGGCGATAGTGTTGTGGGCTTCACGATTTCGACGCTTCACCCGTCGACTTGGACCGCCGACCTCAACTGCTATCTGGAGGACCTGTTCGTCGACCCAGGGGCCCGTGGCCACGGCGTCGGCCGTGCCCTCATCGATGACCTCTTGGGGCTTGCCAAGGATAAGGGCTGGGACCGGCTCTACTGGCATACGAATTCCGGTAACACGACCGCGCGCGCGCTCTACGACCGCTACACGAAGGCCGACGACTTCGTGCGCTACCGCATTCCCCTAAGCGACTACAACCAATGAGGTAATAGCGAGCAGGAGACGATCGGCTAAACTCATGGTTATCCAGCCAGACGGCGCGGGCTGGCAGCAAGGAGTTCCTCAAGTGAACCCGCAATCAAATGACGATCCTGAGCTCTCGACCCCGCAGCCGCCAAAGCGCATGTCCGGCGTCAAGGTCGTTTCCTCCTACCTCCAGCGCGCGATTGAGACAGGCGCCTACACACAAGGGGAGCGTCTGCCAGCCGAACGTCAGTTAGCCCAGACATTCAATACGGCGCGCTCGACTGTGCGCCGCGCACTCGACAAGCTGGAGAAGGCAGGCCTCGTCTCACGGCGTCTTGGCAGCGGAACCTATGTCGGCGCAACGAACGAACCTGCGGGTTCGTTACTGGACTTCATTGATAGGCTAAGCCCGTTGGACTTGATCGACGCCCGTGTCGCTGTGGAGCCGTTTACCGCGCGACTTGCTGCCGAACATGCCGATGCGCGGGTGATCGAAGAGTTGTCGGGCGTACTTGCGAGTGCGACCGCGACAAGCGACCCCGAGAGCTTCGCGAAATGGGACGGCGAGTTCCATCTGCTTTTGGCGCAGGCCTCAACGAATCCCTTCTTGATCCACGTTTACCGGCAGATCAATCACGTTCGACTGAACCCACAATGGGGTGCGGTGAAAGTCAACATTCTGACGCCTGAGGCGATCTCTGCGTATAATCGTCAGCATAGAGCCATTCTAGACGCAATTGAACTGCGAGACCCGCTGCTCGCGCAGAAGCGCATGACCGAACACCTTGAGAGCGCGCGGAGCGATTTGCTGAAGGTTCTCCACCCCAAGACCTAGACCTCAGGGCGCGACACATTGCGGCACGCGAAGCGCTTAGCCCCAAAAACCTGTTCCAGACGCAGGCGCGCTTGCTAGCATTGGCCAACCCGAGAGCCTCTCAGGGCTTAGTTCAAAGATACCAACGGAGAACAACATGACGTCCACGCCTGAAGAGCTCGAAACCCTCCGCCGCCAGCTGAGCAACAAGGACGTGGCGTACCTCATGGCAAGCTTCTCCGACATGCATGGTGTGTCGAAGACGAAGATGGTGCCGCTGTCTCACATCGAGCAGATGATGGCGGGGTCTGAGTTGTATACGGGCGCGGCCCTAGACGGCGTTCCCCAAGACGTCAGTGACGAGGAAGTGTCAGCCCGGCCCGATCCCGCGTCGTGTATCATCCTTCCTTGGCAGAACGACGTGGCCTGGTTCGCCAGCAATCTGTGGTGCGAAGGCAAGCCCTTCGAAGCGTGCAGCCGAAACATCCTCGCGCGCGCCACACAGGCGGCGGCGGACCTCGGCTTCGTAATGAATCTTGGGCTAGAGGCCGAGTTTTATGTGCTGAAGGACAGCGAGGACGGCGCGCAGCCCGTGTCGGAGCGCGATACGCTCGATAAGCCCTGCTACGATGGCTATGGCGCGCTCGACAATCTTCATTGGCTATCCGAAATCGTCGACGCCATGGATGATCTCGGGTGGGACGTCTATTCGTTCGACCATGAAGATGGCAATGGGCAATTCGAGATCGACTTCCGCTTCGCCGATGCGATGACCATGGCGGACCGCTTTGTCTTTCTGCGGATGATGACGAATGCCATCGCCCGCAAGCATGGCTATTTCGCCTCTTGGATGCCAAAGCCTTTTGCCAATCGCACAGGCTCCGGCGCGCACTACAACATGTCGTTCGCGAGCCTGGAGACCGGCGAGAATCTGTTCAAGGACGACAATGACCCGCGCGGTTGCGGACTGTCCAAGATCGGCTACCAGTTCATCGCTGGCGTTCTGCGGCATCTGCCCGCGATTAGTGCAGTCGTGTCGCCAACCGTGAACAGCTACAAGCGCCTCATCAAGCAGGGTTCCATGTCCGGTTCGACCTGGGCGCCGGTGTTCGTCTGTTACGGCAACAACAACAGAACGAATGCGTTGCGTATTCCGCTTGGTGGTGGCCGTGTGGAACTCCGCGCAGCCGACTCGGCAAACAACCCCTATCTTGGCGCGGCCATGGTGCTGAGTGCCGGCCTCGAAGGGATCCGCGAGGAACTCGATCCCGGCGAACCGCATACAGAGAACATGTACAAGAAGTCCTCGGCCGAATTGAACGAGTTGGGCATTACGCTTCTGCCGCGCACGCTTGAAGAAGCCATTGACGCTTTCGAGGCCGATCCGTTCTCACGCGACGTCCTGGGCGAGGACATGTTCAGGGCCTATGCCGCCTTCCGGCGCGAGGAATGGGAGGCCTATCACAACCATGTTTCCGATTGGGAACGGGACCGCTATCTCAAGTTCTTCTAGCCGATCTTCAGAGGCGTCAATCCTTAGGCAATTCACTGCCTGCTAATAGGGCACGTTTGGCGACAAACCGAGCCCACTTTGGGCAAGCCCTTGATTTGCGCGCGCTCTTACGCCTGGCACACTCTTTGCTCCTGTAAATGCTCGTAAATTCTGTTTCCTGCGCGGAAATGGGATCTCGGTGCAAAAAGGTGCAATTGGGCCGCAAGAAACAGGCCCTATCGCCTGCGAAGGGGGTGTTGCTGATGGAACAGCAAATAGCCGAACTAACCAAGTCGGGCGCGATGCTCGGCACTGTTCAACTCGAAATCTTCTACTGGTGGTGTACGGCGATCATGATCCTGATTCATGCAGGATTTCTCGCCTACGAAATGGGAGCGTCGCGCGCCAAGAATGTGCTCGCGTCAGGCATGAAGAACATTCTTGCCTTCGCCTTTATCGTTCCCACGTTCTTCTTCTTCGGTTGGTGGATCTATCTCGCCTTTCCCGGCGGGTTTATTCCGGCTGAGGCCGGTAATGTTGGCCTTCCATGGGCTCAAGACATGGGGCCGAACCTGAAAGACAACGCGACAGGCGTCTTCTGGGCAGCCTTCGTGCTTTTTGCTGCGACGACCGCGTCGATCTTCTCCGGCGCCGTTATCGAACGCATTCGGGTGTCAGCCTTCATTATCCTAGCTGTTGTCCTCGGCTCGGGCGCCTGGATCCTCGCGGCGTCTTGGGGATGGCATCCGGAAGGATGGCTCTTGACGCAGTTCGGCTACCATGACGTCGGCTGCGCCGGTCTCATCCACGTGGTCGCCGGCTTCTTCGCGCTCGGCGTCCTCATCAATCTTGGACCGCGGATCGGCAAGTACAACAAGGATGGGACGGCCAACGAGCTAAGGCCACACAACATCCCCATGGTGCTGATCGGCCTAATGCTCATCATCGTCGGGTTCTTCGGCTTCCTCGGCGGCTGCGCAATCCTCAATCCGGGCGCTCAGTGGACGAACATCTACGGTCAGCCCATGACCCTCTCGGCTTATGGGTTCAACACGTTGATGTGCTTCTCCGGCGGCATTATCGGGGCATGGATCACCACACGCGATCCATTCTGGATGATGTCCGGCGCCCTTGCCGGCATCTTCGTGGCGGCCGCTGGTTTGGATCTTTGGTATCCGCCTCTGGCCTTCCTGCTCGGCATGGTCGGCGGCATCATCATCAAGCCCGGCAATGACTTCCTGGTCAAAATGGGCATCGACGATTCCGTCGGAGCGGTCTCCGTGCATGGCTTCGCCGGTGTCATTGGTGTCCTCGCCGTTGGCGTGTTCGCCGCAGGGTATCCAAACCCGGGTGATGCACCCGCTACGTCCTTCATGGGGCAGTTCGTGGGTGTGATCGTCATGATCTTGTGTGGCTTTATACCCGGCTATGTCGTCTCGCTCTTGCTGAAGTCGATCGGCATCTTGCGCGTACCGGACGACGTACAGGAACTTGGGCTCGACCTCGCGGAAATTCCGTCCAAAGCCTACCCCGAAGCGGCAGGCTATAGGAGCGGCAGTTTGGCTCCGGCCGAGTAGCCAATCTGATTTGTACGGACAGTTCGAAAGGAGAAAACCATGAACAGCAGTCCAATCACATCCTGGGAAGGGGCAGGCGCCTACTTCACCTTCGCGGACTCGCCAGGCATGCTCTATCTGATCCTGGTACTGGCGGTGATCATGTGCTTCGGCACAATTGTGCTTGCCGCAAAACATGAAACTGAAGCCTTCAAGAAGATCGAAGGCAAAGACTGAGTTAGCCCACCGAAGCGGCGAGCCCCGTTGGCCCACTTTGGGTCGGCGGGGCTCGTTGTTCGTGGGTAAATGAGACAAGATAGTGCGCAGAGTCTGAGGAGACGGCCATGGACGAGCAGGTGCCAGAGAGCGCGGCAAAGCTCGAGCAAGCTCTTGCCAACAAGGGCGTGAAGTACCTGATGGCAAGCTTCTCCGACATGCACGGCGTGTCGAAGACCAAGATCGTCCCGCTCGATCACATCAGCCAGATGCTCGCCGGCTCCGAACTCTATACAGGCGCGGCGCTGGACGGCGTGCCGCAGGATGTCAGCGACGAGGAAGTCTCCGCTCATCCTGATCCCGCGTCATGCACGATCCTCCCTTGGCAGCCTGACGTGGCGTGGTTCGCCAGCGATCTTTGGTGCGAGGGCGCCCCTTTCGAGCCATGCTCGCGCAACATCCTAAAGCGCCAAGTCGATGCTGCGGCGGAACTAGGCTTTCAGATGAAATTCGGCATGGAAGCCGAGTTCTTCGTGTTCAAGGACACGGAGGATGGCGGCTACGAACCACTCTCGCCGCTGCCCCACCTCGATAAGCCCGCTTATGACGGCACGCGGCTCTTGGATAACCTTCCATGGATCTCCGATCTCGTGGACGCGATGAACGGCTTGGGCTGGGGTGTGTATTCCTTCGACCACGAAGACGGCATCGGCCAGTTCGAGATCGACTTCAACTACGCGGACGCTCTGACAATGGCGGACCGCTTTGTGTTCTTTCGGTTCATGGCGAACTCAATCGCACGGCGCCACGGCGCTTTCGCGACCTTCATGCCCAAACCGCTCGGGGATCGGGCGGGGTCGGGCGCACACTTCAATATGTCGCTTGCCGATACACAGACCGGCGACAATCTCTTTGACTCGCCGACCGACGCCCGCGGCAACAAGCTGTCCGCGCTCGGCTACTATTTTCTCGGCGGTCTACTCCGTCATGTCCCCGCGATCTGCGCCGTTTGCTCGCCGATGGTCAACAGCTACAAGCGGCTGATCAAGCAAGGGTCCATGTCTGGGTTCACCTGGGCACCCGTCTTCGCCTGTTACGGGAATAACAACCGCACCAACTCCTTGCGCATTCCTCTGGCAGGGGGCCGAGTCGAGCTCAGGCCGGCGGATAGTTCGTGTAACCCCTATCTTGGGGCAGCGCTCGCCCTGGCGGCCGGGCTTGAAGGTATTCGGGAGAAGGTCGATCCCGGCGAGCCCTATCGGGACAACATGTACAAAAAGACGTCTGAGGAGCTAGACGCGCTCGGCGTCAAGCTGCTGCCCCGCACACTTGAGGAAGCTGTCGATGCCTTCGAGGCCGATCCGCTGACAAAGCAGGTCTTCGGGCCCGCCATGCATGAGGCTTGGATCGACTTTAAAAGAGAGGAATGGTCGAGCTATCATAACCACGTCTCCGACTGGGAGCGGGACCGCTACCTCAAGTTCTTCTAGAGGACGTCGTGGCTGACGGTGAAATCCAGGAGTTTATCGCCGACCTTGGGCGTCAAGGGGGGCCCGCGCTTCCCGATGCGCGGCTTGTTTACAAGACCTACGGCACGCTGAATGCTGAACGCACCAACGCCATCCTCTTCCCAACACGGTTTGGCGGAACTCACGAGCAGAATGAATTCATGATCGGGCCCGGCTTGGCGCTGGACCCCGAGCGCTACTTCATCGTTGTGCCCAACATGTTTGGAAATGGCGTTTCGTCATCCCCCTCAAACATGCCAGACCCTCACGGCGGTGGCGGCTTCCCCAACATCACGATTTTCGACAACGTGCGGCAGCAGCACCGGCTCGTGACCGACATTCTCGGCATTGAGCGTTTTGCCCTAGTCGTTGGCTGGTCCATGGGTGCGCAACAGGCCTTTCAATGGGCCGCGCTCTTCCCACAAATGGTCCCAAAGCTCGCCTGTATGTGCGGGACCGCAAAGACGACCGACCACAATCGCGTTTTCCTGGAAAGTTTGCGCGCGGCCATTGAGGCCGACGAGCGGTACAAAGACGGCTACTATGATGACCAGCCCCTTGGCGGACTTCGTGCCGTCGGGCGTATCTACGCGGGCTGGGCCTATTCGCAGGACTGGTATCGCGCAAAAGGGTACCGCGCCCTCGGCTTCGAGACCTTCGACGACTACATCACCGGCTACTGGGATGCGCTCTACAAGGAGCGCGACGCCAACAACATCATGGCCATGACCTGGACCTGGATCCACAACGACATCAGCGCCAACGACAGATTCGATGGCGATATCGACGCGGCCCTTGGTGCGATCACCGCCAAGACGTTACTGATGCCGTGCATGACCGATCTCTACTTCAGAACCGCTGACAGTGAGGACGAGCTGCAACACTTAGAAGACGCGCGGCTCCTGGAAATCCCCTCTATTTGGGGCCATATGAGCGCCGCAGGTCAGCACGAGGTGGACACGCAGTTCATCGATCAGGCGCTAAAGAGCCTGTTGGCGGCCTAGTTCGCATTAACGATGTCTGGCTCCAGGGCTAGCCAGGAAGGTTCGGCCTTCATCAAATCCAGTTTATGGACGCGGCCAATGCTGGCCCCAATCCGCCCAAGCCCCTAAATTCGGCTGGAAAAACAGTTGGCGGGCCCGCATGACCTTTCCTCATCGTAATGTTCTGAGCGATGGGCCTGGATTACGATTAGCGGCAATGTTCAAACGCAGATTTGATAGCTCGATGACCCAACGGTTGAAGGCAGCACAAGGCAGCAGTTTCGATGAGCGCGGCCGCGCGCTTTGGGTGCTCCTGCTCACCGTTGTTTTCGTTGGGCTCTGGTCCAAGACCCCGTCGCTGGCGCAAGCTATCCCGCCTGTCGAGACCGAGACGGTCCGTGAATCGCCCGTGATCCAAAAACTCGAACTGTCTGGGAGCGTGTCCTCTCCCAACGCTTCCCAAATCTCGACTTTGGTCCCTGGACTGGTGAGCCGCGTTCTTCACGACAGTGGCGCCCACGTGAAGGAAGGCGACGTCTTGTTGCAACTGGACTCGGAGCTTGAGGAGGCCGCCTATGAGCAGGCCGTCGCGCAAACCAAGCAAGCCGAAGGCGAGGTGAGAGACGCGAAGCGTCGTTTGGATATTGCCGCCAGCCTCGCCAAACGAAAATACGGACCGCAGAACGAAGTTGACGCGCGCTCGGCGGAAGTTGAGATCGATATTGCAACCCAAGACAGCTATCGCGCGGAGCAGAAACGCCGGGCGGTTATTCTGGACCGCCATACACTAAAGGCTCCGTTCGATGGCGTGATATCTGAACGCATGGTCGAGGTCGGTCAGTGGGTGACGCCTGGAACAGCCGTTTTCGAGCTCGTCGCGATGAAGAACTTCCGGGTCGACGTTCCCGTCCCACAATATCATTACGCTCGGCTCCGTGAGGGAGCGGACGTCACACTTGAGATCGATACGCTCCCAGGAGAAGAGATTCCGGCCAAGATCGGCGCGCTGATTCCGGTGAGCGATCCCGATGCACGGACATTCACGCTTCGCGTCCTACCGACGCGCGAGAACATTCCCATCGCGCCAGGCATGTCGGCGCGCGTCCTCGTAGATCTCGATACAGGAGCGCGCGACGTAGTCGTGAGCCGCGACGCCTTGATCCGCTATCCCGACGGGCGGATTACTGTTTGGGTTGTAAAAGACGACGGCGAAAAGGTGAGCGTTAGCGAAAGACGCGTGGAGATCGGGCTTGCGTTCGACGGGCTGGTGCAAGTGCTCTCCGGTTTGGAAAAGGGAGAGCGCGTCGTCGTGCGCGGCAACGAGTCTTTGCGCGAAGGGCAAGCCGTCCGGCTGGCGAGCTGAGGCGCATGGCAAGAGTACTTGGCGAGAGAATGATCATCGATGTTTGAGCGGATCATCCAGCGCGGAACTTTGGTGACCGTCATCGCGCTTATTGTATGCGTGCTGGGCATCGTTGCTGCTTTCCGCATTCCGGTCCAGATGATTCCCGATCTCGAGATCCGCACGGTCACCGTTCAAACGAAGTGGCCCGGTGCGACGCCCCAGGACGTCGAAAAAGAGATCATCATTGAGCAGGAGGAGTATCTCCGTTCTATCCCAAGTCTTGAGCGGATCATCTCTCGCGCTTCCAGCGGCGACGCCCGGATCGAGCTTGAGTTCCCCTTTGATATCGATCTCAACGAGACACTTATCCGCATCAACAATGCGCTGAGCCAAGTGCCTTCCTATCCAGAAGACGTGGACCAACCACGCGTTCGGGCGAGCTCGTTCAGCGCCAATGCCTTCATGTTTCTCCGAGTCACACCGCTTCCCGGCAATCCGCGCGATTTGGATCTGCCGATGATGCGAGACTTCGTGGATGACTACGTGCGCGCCAGGCTGGAGAGGATACCTGATGTCTCGAATGTCGGTCTCTGGGGCGGCGCCGAGAAACAGATTCAGATCCTGTTTGACCCTGCCGCGCTTGCGGAACGAAACATCTCTGTCACTGACGTGCGTCGCGCGGTAGCGGACCGCAATCGCGACACGTCGGGCGGTGAGATCGACAGCGGAAAGCGGCGCTATCTTTTGCGCACGATTGGACGTTTCGACAATCCGGAAGACCTGAAAGAGCTCATCATCGCCCGGCGAGGCGACAACATCATTCAGCTTGAGGACGTGGCCGACGTTCGGCTTGGCCATTTCGAGATTTATACGCGTGCATTCTTGAATGAGCGACCGGGCATCTTTCTATCGGTTCGCCGTGAGGCCGGTTCCAACGTCATCGCCATTAAAGACGCCGTGGTGAAAGAGATTGCGGCGATCAATCGAGAGGTTCTCGTCCCGGCGGGCATGGAGCTCAATCTGACGGCGGACGATGTCACCTATGTCCAGGCGTCGATTCGCAACGTGTGGACGAATCTCTCTATCGGCGCGGCCTTGGCGACGTTGGTGATGTTCTTGTTCCTGCGCTCGCCTAAAGCCACCGTGATTGGCGTGATCGGAATCCCGATCTGTACCATCGCGGCCTTTATTGGGCTGCTCATCGCCGGGCGTACGATCAATGTGATTTCGTTAGCCGGCGTCGCCTTCGCGATCGGCATGACCCTGGACAACACAATTGTCGTACTCGAGAGCATCGATCTTGAGCGACGACGCGGCTTAGGGAGACTCAAAGGCGCGATTGAGGGCGTGCGCAAGGTGTGGCCTGCCATTCTTGCCTCCACGCTGACGACTGTTCTCGTCTTTGTCCCGATCATCTTCATTCAAGAGGAAGCCGGACAGCTCTACTCCGACATCGCTGTGGCGGTTTCGGCCTCTATTCTCGCATCAATGCTCGTCGCGATTACGATCGTCCCGACCGCAGCGGCGCATTTCGATCTGACGCCCACGGACAACAAGACCGTGGACGCGGCGGACGGCGCGCTTGTCAGCGGCGTGGGCTGGCTCATGGCGACGGCACTCAGGCGTACGTTCTGCATCTTGGGCGTAGCGGGCGCGAGCGCCGCCATCATCCTGATGCTAACCCCTCCTGCGGAGTATCTTCCTGAGGGCGAAGAACCGAAAATGTTCGCGCGGCTGAACGCCCCGCCAGGCTACAACCTTGAGACAATGGAAGAGATCGGAACGGACCTGCAAAACTGGCTGCTGCCCCATGTCGAGGCAGACCCGGAGCGTTTCCAAAACGGCGACGGGGAGGTCCCCGCGATTAAGTACTTCTTCTTGATGGTAGAGGCGGATGGCCTTCGCATCATTTCTGAGACCGTCGACCCGCGCGATATCACAAAGCTCATGGCGGCCGTGAGAGAGAAGTACCAGAGCTATCCTGGAATGCGGGGATTTGTGGCGCGCGGCTCGATCATCACCAGCAATGACGGCGGCACACGTAGTGTCAGTGTCGACATTGCTGGACCCAGCCTCGAAGAAGTCTATGCGGTGGCGGCTAACGCCTACCGCCGGGCCGGCGAGATTTTTGACAACCCCCGCATTCAGGCAGAGCCGGCGACACTTAGCCTATCTCAGCCTCTTATTGAGGTGCGACCGAAATGGGAGCGCGCAGCGGAGCTTGGTATGTCAGCGGCCGATGTGGGCTTCACGGTCGCGGCGCTCACAGATGGCGCCTATGTGGGTGAGTTCTTCCGCGGCGACGAGAAGATCGACATCTATTTTTACAGCAAGGATGCGTTGGACACGTCTCTGGACTCACTCCCGCAAATGCCGGTTTACACACCGCAGGGAGCCATCGTCCCGTTGTCCTCCGTGGCCGATATCCGGGAGACGGTGGATACGAATACGATCCGCCGTATTGATGGACGGCGTACCGTCACGCTGAACATTATCCCACCCAGCGATATCGCCCTTGAAACAGGTGTCGGCATTGTTCAGGAGAAACTGATCGACCACCTGAAGCGCGCGGGTGACGTCCCCTTCGACGTAAGCATGACGATCTCAGGCGCATCAGACGACCTCAATGCGACGCGCGATGCGTTGGCCGGAAATTACCTGGTCGCCGTCCTGGTTATTTACCTCTTGCTTGTCGCCATCTTCACTCATTGGGGCTACCCGCTTCTGATCATGACGACGATCCCGCTTGGCGTGGCCGGCGGGCTCGTTGGACTTGCGTTGATGAACTGGGTCGGGACGATCCTGCCACGCTTTGGGCTGGACCCGCTGGTGCAGCCTTTCGACATGATCACCATGCTCGGCTTCCTCATTCTGATGGGAACCGTGGTGAACAATCCGATCCTGATCGTTGACCGGGCGCTGTCCAATGTGCGCGAGAAAGCCATGCACGCGAGAGAGGCGGTGATGGAGGCGGTCTCCTCGCGGCTCCGACCCATTGCCATGTCGACGGTCACCACAATTTGCGGCCTTGCCCCGCTTGTGTTCATTCCAGGCGCGGGTACCGAGCTCTATCGCGGCGTTGGCGCGATTGTTCTGTTCGGCATTCTGGGCACAGCGATAGTGACGCTGACCTTCCTGCCGGCGCTCTCAATCACCGTGTTCCGTCTAGCTGGTTATGGCAAAGAGCCGGACGCACGCGCCTCCTCGCCTGCCCCCTCACCGGCACCGGGCGAGTAACCCAGACGGGCGCCAACGTGGTGCCGCTCGACTCTCGTAAAAGCAAACAGGAAAAGGTGGCGCGCCGGGGAAGATTCGAACTCCCGACCCCCAGATTCGTAGTCTGGTGCTCTATCCAGCTGAGCTACCGGCGCAAAATTCAGGAGCCGCAAGAAGTTTGCGGCTCGGCACATCTAGGGGCGTGCCGTATCCGGCGCCCTCAAGACCCGCCTAGGTAATACCTTGGGTCTTTGATAGCAAGGCTCTTGCACGAAACTTGGCTCAAATCGGTTCCAGGTGATAGAGCGAGGCGCGCGAGCGCGAAAGCCCCATTTTGACGTACGCTGAAACGCTGTTCCACGAGGCTTCCAGATCGCTGCTCCTGAAGAAAACAATGTCCGGGACGAACCAAACTGACTTTCTAAAGAAGCCGCTCGACGAGATGAGCGAGCAAGAATGGGAATCCCTATGCGACGGCTGCGGGCTCTGCTGCCAGATCAGAGCAGAGGACGTCGACACGGGTGAAATTGTGCTGTCCAACGCCGCCTGCCGCCTCCTTTGCTTGGACAGCGTGCGCTGCACCGACTACGCAAACCGTCGCGCCAGGGTCGCAGATTGCGTCAAGATCACGCCGCATAATGTCTCTGAGCTGAACTGGCTGCCCCATACCTGCGCTTACCGCATGGTGTACCGAGGGGAGCCGCTAGAGGATTGGCACCATCTCGTCTGCGGCGACAAAAACCGCGTCCACGAGGATGGCCCCTCGATGAGAGATGAGCTCATCAGCGAGGATGCCGTTGACTGGAGCGACTGGGAATAAGGCACGCCGAATGGCCTCGACGGAGGCAGACAAACCGACATACTTTTCGGCTATAGTTGTGATTACAACTGCCAAGGGAGAAGCACCATGACTCGATACGTATCTGGATGGGGCGCCACGATCGCTGCGGCGGCAATGGCCCTGACACTTGCCGGCTGTGATCCCGCAACCGAAGGAGAGTCCGGCACCGAGAGCAGCGCATTCGTCGGCAGCTACACGACCAAGGACACGCAGGGCAACGATATGTCCGTCACCCTCGACGAAGAGGGCTCGGCCACGGGCAAGCGGCTCGACCAAGACCTCTCCGGCTCATGGAAGGTCGAGGGCAATACCGTCTCGATTAACTGGAACGATGGCTGGATGACGAAGATCACCAAGGACGGCGACAGCTACAGCAAGACCGCATTCAAGGACGGCAAGGAAGAAGGCAGTAAGGTACCGGCGGAGAAGGCAAAGTAAGCCGGTTACCCAAAAGCGCCTTATCGACTAAGCACGGCGGCGTCGCGCCCGCTCCAGTTCCACGACAACGTCGGGAATTGTGATGCGGAACGTGGCGCCGCCTTCGTTGTCGACGAGTTCGATCTGACCGCCATGGGCCGCTACCAGCTCGGCTGAAATCGCCAGACCTAGCCCCGAACCGCCTTTCCGGGCGACGGTCTGGAACGCCTGGAATAAGCGCTTGCGCGCTTGCTCGGGGACGCCAGGCCCCGTATCAGCGACATCAATCGTCACCACCGCTCCATCCCGCCGGGCAAAAACGCGGATCGCGCCGACGCGGTCGGGCTCGCTCTCAAAGGCCTGAACCGCGTTGCGGCAGAGATTTGCAAGGACCCGATAGAGCTGGTCGCGGTCAGCGTCCACCTCAATGTCCTCTTCGAGTTTCGTCTCCCATTCGATCGCACCCGGCCTGGGCAAGCCAAGGGCATCACCGACCTCCACCACAAGCGGCGCCAGCGCAAAGCGCATGCGATTAGGGGGTGTCTCTTGGGCCTGTCCGAAATCGAGGGTTTGTACGCACAGACGGATTGCCCGATCGAGCGAGGCAATCAGCTTCGGCACGAGGCGCTGCACCGTGGGATCTTTGACCTCCGCGAGGCGGTCGGAAAGGAGCTGCGCGCTTGCCAGCATATTGCGGAGGTCATGACTGATTTTGCTCACTGCAAGACCCAGCGCCGCCAAACGCGTCTTCTGCGACAGCGTTTGGGAGAGCTCGTTTTGCATCGCGGCGAGCTCCCGCTCGGCCGTGCCGATCTCGTCGCGCCTCTTCGACGGGGCAATGATCCGGCTCGGATCCTCTGGCATTTCGGCAAACCGAACCATGTTGCGCGTGAGCTGCGTCATCGGCTTCACGAGCAGCCAGTCGAGCGCCAGGAAAACAAGAGTCGCCGTGATGATGGAGATCAGGATCGACAGGCCGAGAATGTTGAGACCGAATGACTGCATTGCGGCCTTGAGCGGCGCCTCGTCCAGCACGACGTCGACCATCTCGCCTGGGCTAAAATCGGGCTCGCCCACAACTCGGATAACGCGGTTGCCTGGCCGGACATAGACCATGAGAGCGTCCGCAATGAGCTCGGCCCAAGATGCATCGCGCAAATCGTATGTCTCGACTTCCGCTGGCGTCCCCACCTGGACCACGAGCACACGCTGGTCTTCGTGCTTGACCGAAATCGCCTTGACGCCCGCACGCTCCAAGAGTTCTTCCCGGAGCTTCTCGGGAAGACGCCCGTCGGGCGCCGCTTCCGCGGCCACCGACGCGATCTGCGCGGCCTGTAATCGCTCCATGAGCCATTGCTTACGAAAGTTGGAGACCGACGGAACGAACACAAGGACTTCAGCCACCATCACAAACAAGATGGTCAGCAGAAGAAGCTTCGTGGACAGCCCGGCGACGGCCCGGGTCATCCGCGAGGAAGCAATGTTCTTGCGTTCAGTTTGGTCGTTCACCGGTTATGCTCGTCACTGGGCCCGAAGCGCGACGGCGCTTGGCTAAGGTGATAGCGTCTCACCATAATACCCCTAATTGAGGCAATAATCCTCGCCTTATGATCGTTCTTGAAGACGACCTTGGACGAACAGATCGCGATATTTCGGCGATTTACCCAAGCTTACGCAGTAATCCGATGATCCAGCGTGGCCATCTTTTCCAGAGCATCGGACGGTAATAGGAGAAGGCCACGCGCTTGGAGATTTCAGAGAAGGTGGGATATGGCAGCACAAGCGACGTCAAATCGCCGATACGCATCTCCTTGGCGACGGCCACGATCCAGAGCTGCAACAGCTCCCCGGCTTCCGGCCCGACGATCGTCGCGCCAAGCACGGTTCCATCCTTTTTTGTTATGACTTTGATGAAGCCTTCGGTCTGGCGTTCACATTGCGCACGGTCGTTGTCGGCAAAAGGCCAGCGGTAGATTTTGATACGCCGGAACTTCTCCCGCGCTTCCTGTTCGGTCAAACCGATCTGTGCCAATTCCGGGTCGGTATACATCACCCTCGGAATATGCATGGCACTAGCATCGGGCTTCAGCCGAAACAGCGCGTTCTTGATCACGATGCCCGCATGGTAGTTCGCCAGATGCGTAAACTGCTGCCCACCGACCGCATCGCCGATGGCATAGATCTTCCGATTGGATGTCTTGAGCTGTTCATTCACCTTGATGCCACGTTCGGTGTGCGTGACACCGGCGCGGTCAAGACTAAGGCCCTTTAAGTTCGGCCTTCGGCCTGTGGCTACGAGAATGTGCGATCCCTTAACGAGGACATTGTCCGTCCCCTGCTGAAAATGGACGGCGAGCCCCTGAACAGATGGTTCCACCCGCTCAATGCGTGTCTGGGGGTACATGGCCACACCCGATTCCTCCAGACGCTTGAGGATGACCCGCGCCGCCTCGGGGTCCTCTTTGGTGATGAAATCACCCGTGTCGAAGATGCTTACCTCGGCCCCGAGCATGCTGTAGGCCTGACCCAGCTCCAAACCGATGGGCCCACCACCCAGCACGATCAAGTGCTGCACCCTCTCACCGAGATCGAAAATAGTCTCGTTGGTCAGGTAGGGAACGTCTTCGAGACCCGAGATGGGCGGGATGTTCGGCGAGCCCCCGGTGGCAATCACAAAGCGCCGCGCTTTGACGAGGACCGAGCCGGCTTCCAGCGTCTCCTTATCCAGGAAACTGCCTTGGGCCTGGATGACGCGCACGCCAAGCCCTGTAAAACGCTCGAGGGAATCATTAGGCGCGATATTAGCGATCGCACGGTGCACGTGATCGTGGACGGCGCGATGGTCGATCTGGGCTTCAAGAACGTCGATACCGAATGTGGAGGCAGTCCGGACTGCGTCGGCGCGCTTAGCCGCCGCCAAGAGAGCCTTGGATGGCACGCATCCATAGTTCAGGCAGTCTCCACCCATGAGCCCCTTCTCAACGAGTACGACGGACACACCGAGTTGAGCAGCGGCGGCGGCCACTGACAGACCGCCCGAGCCCGCGCCGATCACGCAGAGGTCAGGAGTTAGCTCCTCTTCCATACCTGCTTTTTGTACCCCTTGCGCCGCCCCGGCAAGCTCAACCAATCAAACCGTCCGGCGGCTCAGCTTTTTTGCCACGACCGGAATGAGCGCTACGACCCCTAACGCCACGACGGCTGCGATCACATTCGTGGTCAGCAGAGCGCTGGGATCGATCGCGAACATGCATGAGTCATGACCGGCCTCCCCAGCCTTGGCAAGGCAGGATTCGTAGGAGACTTGCTGCGCATCGATGACGCTATCGAGGCCTGCGCCAGCTAGGGCAAAGGCGAACGTTCCGGGGATGATTCCGATGAAGGTGGTGAGGACATAGGTCCCGAACGACACGCCAAGCAGGCCTGGGGCAAGGTTGATGAGCCAGAACGGGAACACCGGCACCAATCTGAGGAAGAGCAAGTAGCTCAACGCATCTTCCTGAAAGCCTTTGGCAAACCGCTGCAGCTTCGGACCAGCCTTGGCGATAAGAACGTCCCGGAGAGCGCCGCGCGCCACCAAGAAGATAGCAGTCGCCCCGATCGTGGCGCCAACAACGGACAGAGCGCCGCCAACGAACCAGCCGAACAGAAAGCCACCGGCAATAGTGAGGACCACACCGCCAGGGATCGAGAGCGCAACTATCACAGCATACAAGAGCGTGAATGCGGCCAAGGCGAGCACGTAGTGATCGTCCATCAATGTTCGCAGGCTCTCGCGGTTGGCCGCTAGGTGTTCAAGGCTCAGATAGTGGTGCCAGCCCATACTGACGACCAAGATGGCAACGCCGGCCAAAGCCAGCAGCGGCCAGAGCCGCCTCAGCCAATCTGTTGCCCCCCAAGTCATGTCTTCTACGCGCTCCATGCCGACCGGCACTCCTTTCATGGATCAAGATTCCCGGAAGGGGATCAAGTCTCCTGTGTTTCCGGTCGCTTATAGATAGGACCTACTACACCGCCGGGGGAATGCCCTGTCGCAGCCTTGTGATAGACCGTCAGCGTCTGTGAAGGGTCTGGACACCATTGATACGGTTTTCGGGCGGTTTTTGGGGTGCTAGGGGCCGAAAAGTCCGCCGATTGATTGACTTGCCCGCCTCCCCCACCTATAAGCCGCTCCGAACCATTTCGCCTCCGAGGCCCGCTTTCCATGGTGAATTGCGAGGACGGATGGCAGGAGAAAGTCCGTGAAACGCACTTATCAACCCTCGCGGCTCGTCCGCAAACGGCGCCATGGGTTTCGCGCGCGCATGGCTACCAGGGGTGGCCGCAAGGTTATTGCGCGCCGCAGAGCCAAGGGCCGCAAACGCTTGTCAGCCTAGGCGGCTTAGAACCGCCTCACCCCGGTGACGGCCATCGGACGTCTCAAGACCCGGTCTGAGTTTGCATTCGTGAAGGGCGGACGGCGCTTCGCGACACCCTCGTTTGTGCTGCAGGCCCGGCGCCGCTTACCGAACTCACCCCAGACTCCTGATTTAGCCCGTTTCGGCTTCACCGCGACCAAACGCCTCGGTAGCGCAGTCGTTCGCAACCGCGCGCGGCGGCGACTCAAGGAGGCTGTGCGCCTGGCGGCCTCCAGCCGTGCGATCGACGGGTATGATTATGTGTTGATCGCGCGCGGGGGCGCGGTACAACGGCCTTTCACCGAGGTGATCAAGGATCTTCAGCGCGCGCTGACCAAGGTGCACGAGCCCATGTCGGGCAGGCGGCACCGTAAGTCCCCTTCGGCCTAGCGCCGATCGGAAAAACCGAGCACGACAACAGCCACCGGGCCCAAGACGACATGGACGAGAACAACCGCAACTTCATCTTGGCGATCGTGCTGTCGATGACCGTACTTTTCGCCTGGCAGTTCTTCTTCGTGCCGACGGAGCCGCCCGAGGAGCGGCAGGCCGCACAGACAGGGCAGACCCAGCGGACTGGCGAGCAGGGACCGCCCTCCCCCTCGGCCGAGGTCGGTCAGGCACCGCGTCCGGGAGCCGGCAGCGCGCCGCAGCCGGAAGGGTCGCCAACGGGCGTCACCCGGGCGGCGGCGCTCGCCGCATCTCCTCGTATCGCCATTGAAACGCCCAGCGTTCGCGGCTCGATCTCGCTCAAAGGCGCGCGCATCGACGATCTCACGCTCAAGGACTACCGGGTGACTGTCGATCCGGACAGCCCTCAAGTGATCTTGCTTTCGCCGGCTGGCGGACCGGACGCCTATTACGCCGAGCGCGGCTTCGTGAGCGCCGGAGGGCGCCAGATGCCGCTGCCGTCTGGCGAAACGCTGTGGACGGCCGAGGGTACCGGAAAGCTCACACCAGACACGCCGATCACCCTCACCTACGACAACGGCGAGGGGCTTCAGTTCACCCGTTCGATCTCCGTCGACGACAAGTACATGTTCACGATCGACGACAAGGTGACGAACACCGGGACCGAGGCGGCCACGATTTACCCCTACGGTCTGGTCTCGCGGCACGAGTTGCCCCAGACCCAAGGCTTCTACATCCTGCATGAGGGGCTGATTGGCGTCGTTGACGACGGCCTGGAAGAAATTAGCTACAGCAGTGCGCTTGACGACCAGCCCCAGAAATTCAAGAGCACGAGTGGCTGGCTCGGCATTACGGACAAATACTGGGCAACAGCCATTGTGCCTGCGCAGAACATTCCGTTCGAGGCGAAGTTCGCGGGGTCGGACAATGGCGGCCGCAAGCGCTTCCAAACCGATTACTTGATGAACGCTATGGACGTTCCGCCGGGCGGCACCGTCAACGTCTCGGGCCAAATCTTTGCTGGCGCCAAGGAAGTGAATGTGGTGGACGGCTATGCCAGCACCTACAACATCCCCAAGTTCGATCTGCTGATCGACTGGGGATGGTTCTACTTCCTAACAAAACCGCTCTTCTACGCGCTCGACTACTTCTTCAAGCTGGTCGGCAATTTCGGCGTCTCGATCTTGATCGTCACGGTGCTGATCAAACTTGTGCTGTTTCCGCTCGCGAACAAGTCCTACGAGTCCATGAGCCGGATGAAGAAGCTTGCGCCGGAGATGCAGAAGATCAAGGAGCGGTTCGCTGACGACCGCATGCGTCAGCAGCAGGCGATGATGGACCTGTACAAGAAGGAGAAGGTGAACCCGGCTTCGGGCTGTTTGCCGATCCTGGTACAGATCCCGGTCTTCTTCGCGCTCTATAAGGTGCTCTTCGTCACCATCGAAATGCGCCACGCGCCGTTCTTCGGCTGGATCAAAGACCTTTCGGCGGCCGACCCAACTTCGATATTCAATCTCTTCGGACTCATTCCTTGGGACCCGCCATTGTTCCTGATGGTTGGCGCCTGGCCGATCATCATGGGCGTGACCATGTGGTTCCAGATGAAGCTGAATCCGGCCCCGCCAGATCCGATTCAGCAAAAGATCTTCACCTGGATGCCGGTGGTCTTCACCTACATGCTGGCCTCGTTCCCCGCGGGCCTCGTGATCTACTGGGCTTGGAACAACTTCCTATCGATCCTTCAGCAATCGGTGATCATGTGGCGCCAGGGCGTCGACATTCCCCTCCTTGAGAATTTGGGCTTTAGGCCCCCGAAGGCCCCTGTCGACGACACCGAAGAAGCCAAAACCGCTCGGGCTACGGCCGAGGAGAAGCGCTCCGCCAAGGCCTCACGGCGGGCAGAACGGGCGGCAAAGCAGTCCGCGGCCGAGACAGAGTCGGATGATGCGAGCGACGCGGGCGAGGAGACGGTCAACGGCGCCGAAGCCGAAACGCCGGCTCCGAAGAAGACCGCGCCTAAGAAGGCCGCAACCAAGAAGCGGGGCCCCCGCAAACGGGCGGCGAAGAAAGCCGCCCCTAAAGCGACCGGCAACGAGGCGGATGGGGAGAGCCCAGCCTAGCGCCGGTGCTTTCCGCTTGTGGTTGCCCGCGAAGCCGGGCACTCCATGACCATGACCCACACCGAATTCACCGAGGCTGAGCTTGCACGCGGCAAAGCTCTGTTCCGCACCCGTTGCGACTTCGTTCTGGGCGCTGTCGCCGTTGACGGGCTGCCTCAGGACGGCCGGCCTGAGATCGCCTTCGCCGGGCGATCGAATGTGGGTAAGTCGAGCCTGATCAATGCGCTCACCGGCCGCAAGACGCTGGCGCGTGTCTCCGTGACGCCAGGGCGGACCCGCGAGCTGAATTTCTTCACGCTTGGCGCCGAGGGCCCCGACGGCGCCGAAGGTGCTTATCTCGTGGATATGCCGGGTTACGGCTATGCGAAGGCTTCCCGGTCGGCGGTCAAAGGGTGGACCCGGCTGATCGAGGACTATCTGAAAGGCCGCCGCGAGCTAAAGCGCGTATTCCTGCTCATCGATGCGCGCCATGGCCTCAAGGCGAATGACCGGGACACAATGAAACTCATGGACGAGGCCGCCGTCTCCTATCAGGGCGTCCTTACCAAGGCCGACAAGCCAAAGAGGACCGAATTGGAGGCGGTGATCGCGAAGACGGAGGCAGAACTCGCCAAGCGCCCGGCCGCCTTCCCCCATCTCCTTGTCACCTCGGCCCGGGAAGGCCTCGGCATCCCCGAATTGCGGGCGACAATTGCCGGCCTGTTGCCAAACGGCGTTGAACGTTAAGGCCTTCCGCCGCTATAAGCGCACCCGTGACAGATACGAAGACAGACACGCCCTCGGGCGAACCCGTTCCGCCTTCGGGCGCAGATGCAGCCGCGACCGGCGCCGCGCTGACGGACGCGCTCGGCTCGGTGCATACAAAGGCGAAGATCCTCTCCGAGGCCTTGCCCTACATGCAGCGCTACGATCGCCAGACTGTCGTGGTGAAGTATGGCGGCCATGCCATGGGCGATCCGGCGTTGGCGAAGGATTTCGCCCGCGACGTGGTGCTGCTCAAACAGGCGGGCGTGAACCCCGTGGTGGTTCATGGTGGCGGCCCGCAGATCGGACGTCTGCTGGAGCGTCTCAACATCAAGTCCGAGTTCAAGGACGGCTTACGCGTTACAGACCGGCAGACGGTCGACGTTGTCGAGATGGTCCTTGCGGGGTCTGTGAACAAAGAAATCGTCTCCGCCATCAACGATCAGGGCGGCAAGGCCGTGGGCATCAGTGGCAAGGACGCCAACCTGATGCGGGCAAAGCGGCTCGAACGGCGCGTCCGCGACCCTGAATCCAATATCGAGAAGGTCTTGGACCTGGGTTTCGTTGGCGAGCCTGGGCTGGTCGAGCCGCACATCATCGACGTTATCATTCAGTCAGACCTTATCCCGGTCGTGGCGCCGATTGGCGTCGGTCCCGACGGAGAAACGCTGAACATCAATGCGGACACGTTCGCGGCCGCCATCGCGGTTGCCCTGAAGGCGAAGCGCTTACTGCTTCTCACGGATGTGGATGGCGTTCTGGACAAGAGTGGCACCCTCGTTCGCTCAATGACGACGACCGAGGCGCTGGAGCTGATCGCCGACGGCACTATCACCGGC
Source organism: Pseudomonadota bacterium (assembly GCA_039177935.1). Taxonomy (GTDB): domain Bacteria; phylum Pseudomonadota; class Alphaproteobacteria; order Rhizobiales; family Methyloligellaceae; genus Methyloceanibacter. The sequence goes on from JBCDFN010000003.1 coordinate 116,857, forward strand.
GGGATGATCCCGAAGATCGAAAGCTGCATCGATGTCATCGCCGACGGCGTGGAGGCCGTCGTGATCATTAATGGCAAGGTGCCCCACTCGGTCCTTTTGGAACTCTTCACCGAGCATGGTGCCGGTACGCTGATCGAGCGCCGGCGCCTGGGTGGACACCGCACGAGGCAGCCATGACGCCTGCCGTGGCCAGTAGCCCCGTTGAGCGCGGGTTCGACCATGTGGAGACCTGGGTCTTCGACCTCGACAACACGCTCTATCCGGCTGAGTGTGATCTGTTCTCTCAAATCGATCACCGGATGGGAGCCTTCATCGCCGAGACATTGGATCTCTCGATGGAGGAGGCCCATGCCCTGCGAAAGCAGTATTACTTCGAACACGGAACGACGCTCGCCGGCCTTATCCGCCTGCACAACGTCAAGCCGCACGATTTCCTCGACTTTGTCCACGATATCGACCTCGCCGTGGTCGATCCGTCACCGGAGCTCGGCGCGGCGATCGCGGCCCTACCAGGGCGAAAGCTGGTCTTCACCAATGGCTGCCGCAATCATGCGGAGCGGGTGACGGCAAAACTCGGCGTCCGAGATCTCTTCGAGGACATTTTCGATATTCACGCCTTGGAATATGTGAATCCCAAGCCGTCACTCGAGGGCTTTAAGCGCTTCGTCGCGGCTCACAACATCGCAGCGGAACGGGCAGCGCTCTTCGACGACCTGCCGCATAACCTCGAAACCGCGCACGCGCTCGGCATGACCACGATCTGGATCGACTGCCGCGCCATGGGCCGGCCAGAGCACGTGGCGCACGAGGATTGGGCCCAGTTGCCCGAACACATTCATCATCGGACGGAGGCGCTGATGCCCTTCGTCGCCGCCATTGGGGCATCGCTCGCGGACGATGTGGAGAGCCGTACGGCTCATGACCGCGACGGGAACCCACGTTAGTCGAGATTGTTTTCGGGAGAGGTCTATGTCGCACGATCATCTAAAGAACTTCATCGACGGCGCCTTCGAGCACGCGTCCGATATCACTTCTGACACAAAAGGGGTGGTGCGTGACGGCGTGGAGGAGGTCCTAGACCTGCTCGACAAGGGCGAGCTGCGCGTTGCCGAGAAAACTAATGGCGAGTGGGTCGTTAATCAGTGGGTCAAGAAGGCCATCTTGCTGTCCTTCAAGCTCAATGATCCGAAGCGGATGGATGGCGGACCTGACGACTCTTCCTGGTGGGACAAGGTCCCCCCGAAGTTCGAGAAGTGGAAGGCCAAGGACTTCAAGGAAGCTGGCTTCCGCGCCGTGCCTGGCTGCATCGTCCGGCATTCGGCCTTCGTCGCTCCTGGGGTCGTGCTTATGCCCTCCTTCGTCAATCTGGGCGCCTATGTCGATAGCGGCTCGATGATCGACACCTGGGCCACGGTCGGTTCCTGCGCGCAGATTGGCAAGAACGTACATTTGTCGGGCGGTGCCGGCATTGGCGGCGTCCTTGAGCCGCTGCAAGCTAACCCCGTGATCATCGAGGACAACTGCTTTATCGGCGCCCGCGCCGAAGTGGCCGAAGGCGTGATCGTCGGCGAGGGCTCCGTGCTCTCCATGGGGGTCTATATCGGCCAATCCACCAAGATCATCGATCGGGCGACGGGCTTTGTGCACCAGGGCCGTGTGCCGCCCTACTCCGTCGTGGTGTCAGGCTCCATGCCGGGCAAGGCGCTACCGGACGGTTCGCCAGGTCCCTCACTTTACTGCGCCGTGATCGTCAAGACCGTGGACGAGCAGACCCGTTCGAAGACATCGATCAACGAATTGCTGCGAGACTGATTTCAGGTAGAGTGCCGGCGCGGGCTGCTGGCCTCGGCCGAGACAGCCCGACGTTTTTTGCGGTTCATGCGTGCCCGGTCAGACAGTACCATTTGCAATGTCATGATTCGGGCCTAAGACCTGAGACTTGCGTCAGACGCTGACCAAGGGGGAAACAATGGATCTGCAGTACATCTTCACGTCGCTGGAGGGCCGCATCAACCGCGCCAAATGGTGGGCCGGTGTTGTGATCCTCGGCATCGTCAGCATCATTCTCGGGGTGTTGATCGAAGTGATCTTTGGAACGGGTTTCTTTGGCGGGTTCTTGGCGACGCTCGTTGCCCTGGCTCTGTTCTTCCCAACCTACGCCGTATGCTCAAAGCGCTTCCAGGACCGGGACAAGCCTGGAAAAATGGCGCTTTACGGCTTAGTCCCGTCGCTCATTGCGAGCCTGCTCGACGCCTGGGGGCTAACTGGCACGCCGGATCAGCTCAATGGCATCGGCTGGCTTTGTGTTCTGATCAATCTTGGCGTCGGCCTATGGTTCTTGATTGAGCTCGGCATCCTCAAAGGAACGCCGGGGTCCAACCAGTATGGCGGCGATCCCCTGGCCGCCCTGAGCTAGGCCCCAACACTGGCGCGCTGAAAGACGCGCTGCCGCCCTTGCTAAGCGCTGTTCCCCCGCTTGCCATCGGCACGGCACGCCGTCATGTTTCGGGGCCGCGCCTTGTATGGGCGCTTCTGAGTTTTTAAGGACGACCTTCATGTCTTCGCCCGCCGACAACGCGGTGGCCATCGCACAAAGCCTTATCCGGTGCCCCAGCGTCACGCCGCAGGACGCGGGCGCTCTGGAGGCGCTTAGCCAGCCCCTTCAAGCGGCGGGTTTTTCCTGCGAGCGTCTGCCCTTCTCCGAGGACGGCACGCCAGACGTAGACAATCTCGTGGCCCATGTTGGCGACGGCCGCCCGCATCTGTGTTTCGCTGGCCACACAGACGTCGTGCCGCCCGGCGACGAGAGCCTATGGAGCCATGCGCCCTTCGGTGCCGACATCGCCGATGGGCGGCTTTACGGGCGCGGGGCCTCCGACATGAAGGGCGCGGTGGCCTGTTTCGCGGCAGCGGCGATTGACTATGTGACCTCTAAAGGTGGCGGGATACCCGGCACGATCAGCCTGCTCATCACGGGCGACGAGGAGGGCCCCGCGATCAACGGCACACGGAAGGTCCTCGCCTGGATGCAGGAAGCCAATCTTGTGCCAGATCATAGCCTCGTGGGGGAGCCGTCGAACCCGGCTGTCCTCGGCGAGATGATTAAGATCGGGCGTCGCGGCAGTCTCACAGGCAAGCTCACCGTGACTGGGCAACAGGGTCACGTGGCGTATCCACATCTTGCGGCCAATCCTGTGAAGGGCATCGTCACGGCGCTGGCAAAGCTTTACGAGTCGCCGTTGGATCCCGGTAATGCGCATTTTTCGCCATCAAACCTGGAAGTCACAAGCATCGACGTGGCCAACCCTGCGACAAACGTGATCCCCTCCAGCGCCGAGGCCCGTTTCAATATCCGCTTCAACGACGCGCACGAAGCGAGCTCTTTGAAGACCATGCTGCAGGAGAGCGTTGCCGGCTCGCTCCAAGGCACAGATCTCGAGTTCGCCCTGGACTTCGCGCCGCACGCCGATGCGTTCATCACCAAGCCAGGCGCACTCGATAGCATCCTGAGCGAGGCCGTAACCGCCTTCACCGGAAAGACGCCCGTTCTGTCGACCGGCGGCGGTACGTCGGATGCCCGCTTCATCAAGGACTATTGTCCCGTGGTGGAGTTCGGCCTGACAACCGAGACCATCCATAAGACGGACGAGAACGCGGCCCTCTCCGATCTCGCAACACTGACCGCGATCTACCGGCAATTCATCGCGCGCTACTTCGAAACCTTCGGAGGCGGAACGTCCGGAGCAGCTCATGGCCGGTGACCCACGCCCCATCGGCGTGTTCGATTCGGGCATGGGCGGACTGACCGTGCTGCGAGCGCTCGCAGCGCGGCTACCCGACGAGCACTTCGTCTATCTTGGTGATACCGCGCGTCTCCCCTATGGCACCAAGAGTCCGGACACCGTGCGGGCCTACGCGCTTCAGGCCACGCACCTCCTCCTCAGCGAGGATGTGAAGATGGTCGTGATTGCTTGCAACACAGCGTCGGCCGTTGCGCTCGATGCGCTGAGTACTGCGCTTGCGCCTGTGCCGGTGATTGGCGTGATCGAGCCAGGCGCACGCGCCGGCGTTGCCGCCACACGAAATAGGCGCATTGCTGTCCTTGCCACCGAGAGTACCGTCAAAGGCGCGGCCTATGTCAACGCAATCCACCGCCTCAAGCCCGATGTCCGCGTCGAACAGTTGGCTTGCCAAGTCTTTGTCGCGCTTGCCGAAGAAGGCTGGGCGAACGCACGCGCAACAGAGGCCGCTATCGAAGACTATCTTAAGCCGCTCTTCGCACACACCGAGGCACCCGATACGCTCGTTCTTGGCTGCACGCACTTCCCTGTCTTAGCGACCGCCATCCAGCGGCATGTGGGCGATGCGATAACGCTCGTGGACTCGGCGGAAACGACCGCGGGCGCTGTTGCCGAAACCCTGGCCGAGTTGGATTTGCGTACAAACGCCAGGACAGACGCGCGCGCCATCCGCTTCTTCGCCACGGATTCTCCCGAACGTTTCGCGCGGATTGGTGCGATTTTTTTTGGCGGTGCGATCGATGATACCGCCGTTACAGCTGTCGATCTAAAGATGGCCTGACCCATGACGTTGGCCTGCGCCGCATGACGCCGGAGGGCGCCGTCTGGACTCAGTAGTCGACCTTAACGAGATAAAGGCCGCAGGCTGGCGCAACAGGCCCGCAAGCAGCCCGGTCGCGTGCGTCCAAGGCCCGTTTGAGATCCTCAACTGTCCAACGTCCTTCGCCGACGCATTTGAGCGAACCGACCATGGACCGTACTTGGTTGTGCAGAAACGACCGCGCCGAAGCTTGCACCCGAATGATCTCTCCGTGACGCGAAACGTCGAGCCGGTCGAGGGTCTTTTCAGGTGAAGCCGCCTGACATTCCGACGAACGGAACGTCGTGAAGTCGTGATGGCCTAGAAGACTCTGCGCTGCTTCGTGCATAGCCTTCGCATCGAGCGGTTTGAACACACTCCATGCGCGATTGCGTTCGAGTGCTAGGGGGGCGCGGCGATCGACGATACGATACATGTAGTGGCGCGCTGCCGCAGAGAAACGCGCGTCGAAACTGTCGGCGACGCATTCGCAAGACAGAACCGAGATCGGATCGGGGCGCAGTTGCGCATTCAAGGCATCGCGCACTCTCGCCGGGTGCCAATCTCTCTCCAGGTCAAGATGGGCGACCTGCCCAATCGCATGCACACCCGCATCCGTACGCCCAGCACCGCGCGGAATCGAGGACTCGCCAGAGAAGGCTTCGACCGCAAGGGCGAGTCGTCCCTGTACGGACATTTGCCCGTCCTGCAGCTGCCAGCCGACGTAGGGCGTGCCGTCGTACTCAAGGGTGAGTTTGTAGCGGTGCATAGGACTTCGTCCGCCTAAAGAAGCATACTGCCGAGCGGCAGGTCCACACCGCGAAGGAACGCGTCCGCCAGCATGGGCTTTTTGCCGGCGCGCTGAACCCGCGTAAGGCGTACAGAACCGTCGGAACACGCGACCGTCATTCGGTCATCGAGCAGCGTTCCCGGTGCGCCGCTCCCCTTCTCCAACGTCGAGCCCTGGACTTTGACGCGTTCGGCTTTGCCGTTCTGAACGATCTGGAACCAAGCGCCTGGATAGGGCGACAGTCCACGAATGTGGTTGTGCACCTCCTGTGCGGGCCGCGTCCAATCGACCCGTGTCTCTCCGTTCGAGAGCTTCGCCGCGTATGTCGCGAGCGCGTTGTCCTGTTCGACACAGTGCAGCGTGCCGTCTTGGAGCGATGCCAGAACTTCTACCATCGACTCCGCTCCAAGCGCAGACAGAGCATCGTGCAGCTCCCCCGCTGTCATGTCGGGTTCGATGGTGACGCGCTCCATGAGACACACCGGGCCTTCGTCGAGACCCGGCGTGACCCGCATAATCGAGACACCGGATTCGGCGTCGCCCGCCATGATTGCCCGGTTGATGGGCGCGGCGCCCCGCCAGCGGGGGAGCAGTGACGCATGGATGTTGAAGACGCCGCGCCGCGTCCCGTTCAGAACCACGGCCGGCAGAATGAGACCATAGGCGACCACGACGGCGGCATCCGCTTCGATCGCGGCGAATTGCTTCTGCTCGGCCGGGCTCTTCAGGGTCTCGGGCACCCGTACTGGTAGCCCCAACGTCTCGGCCTCTTCATGCACCGGCGATGGGCGCAAGTCCATGCCGCGTCCCGCAGGCCGCGGCGGCTGCGTGTAGACCGCCACGATCTCGTGCCCCGCCTTCGCAATGGACAGGAGTGCCGGAACGGCGAAATCCGGCGTGCCCATGAAGATAATACGCATGGGCCGGTCTTAGGCCGGTTCGGTGCGCAAGGGAAGCCGCTTCGGAAAGACCTACGTTGTCGCCGCGCGCTTCTGCTTCGTGAACTTCCGCACGATCATGTCGCGCTTTAGGCGGGACAGATAGTCGATAAATAGAATCCCGTTCAGATGATCGACTTCGTGCTGAACGATGGTGGCCAAGAAGCCGTCGAGCTCGACCTCCTGAGGCTTACCCGCGCGATCGAGATAGGACACGCGCGCCACAGCCGGCCGTTCGACCTCGGCCGTGACCTCAGGGATAGACAAGCAGCCCTCCTCATGGAGGCGCATCTCGTCCGAGCGCTCTAAAATCACAGGGTTGGCCATCGCGATCGGCGCCGGCTCCTCTTCGTCGCGGGCCGGATCCATGACGATCACACGGCGCAGAATGCCGATCTGCGGCGCGGCAAGCCCGACGCCCGGCGCGTCGTACATCGTTGCCAGCATGTCATCCATAAGCGTGCGCAACTCGTCGTCCACCCGTTCGACGGGCTCGGCCGTCTGGCGCAACACGGGGTCGGGGATCGTCACGATGGGATGGATAGTGGCCATAACTGACGCTGACATAAGGAGCGATCGGCTTTCGGTCAATGCGCTCCTTTGCGACAAGGCGCTTCGCAGCGTCTGCCCGCATGTTCCTGTTTTGGTCTAGCCTCCCGAATCAGCCTATAGCTAAGCTCTATGGTCTTTGAGCCTCTGCAGATTGGATCGGTGACTGTCGATCCCGTTTTGGTTGGCCTCGTGCTTGCCGGCTTGGCTGTGCTCGCGCTCCTCGTGCTGGCCGTGGTTTTCGTGATTCACCTTTCGCGGCGGAAGCAGGATGCGGCAGCTCAAGATGAGCAGCTAGGCGAACTGCGGTTTAGGCTGCAGACTCTCGCCGAGATTAGCGTGACGCGCCATGGTGAGCTGGCGCGCGCGGTGAATGAGCGGCTCGATCGCATGACCCACAAGGTGGGGACCGATCTCAACGAAAGCGCCCGCAAGACGCATGAGACCATTTCGCGTCTCAACGAACGGCTGGCCGTCATCGATACAGCCCAGAAGAACCTGACAGAGCTCTCCGGGAACATGGTCAGCCTTCAAGAGATCCTGGCAAACAAGCAGGCCCGCGGCGCGTTTGGCCAGGTGCGGATGGAAGCCATCATCAAGGATGCCCTACCCGCCGGCGCCTATACGTTTCAGGCGACACTCTCCAACAACAAACGGCCCGATTGCCTCCTGCATATGCCCAACACGCCGGCGGGTCTTGTGATCGATGCAAAGTTTCCGCTGGAAGGCTTCGAGGCGTTCCGTGCCGCCCGAACCGAGGACGAGCGAAAATACGCCGCCCGGCGCATACGCACCGACGTGGGCGAGCACATCAAAGCGATGGCGGAGAAGTACTTCATCGCGGGCGAAACCCAGGATACAGCCATTCTATTCGTCCCCTCCGAATCCATCTCGGCAGATTTGTCGGAGCACTTTCCCGATGTTCTACAAAAGGCTCATCGTGCGCGCATCGTCATCTGCGCACCAAACATGCTGATGCTCGCGGTGCAGACCATGCAGGCGATCCTCAAGGACGTGCAGATGCGCGAACAAGCTCACCTCATTCAGCGCGAAGTGGCGACGCTCATGGCGGATATGGGCCGCTTTCGCGACCGCGTCCTCGATCTGCAACGGCATTTCGGCCAGGCGAACGCCGACATCGACAAGATCCTGACCTCGGCTGACAAAATCACCAAGCGAGGACAGAAGATCGAGCAATTGGACTTCGAAGACGAGGCGAAGGCAGCCAGAGGTGTGCGTAATGGCGCGCCCGTTGGGTCGCCAGCTGCTGCGGCGCCCGACGTGACTCAGGCCAGCGCCGCGCGACCTTCGGGCAAGGGGCCGCGCATCATCCGTCAGCCAGATCTCTTGGCGGGGGAGTAGGCAAGCGCTAGGTCGTATCCGCGCTGCGCACGTTGTCTGGCGAGCCGTTGGTGCTGCGCTTAAACAACTTACTGATCGGCCAGAGACCCCGCTTCGGGGCAAACAAGAAGGCCATCAAGAACGCGAAGGCTTGCACGAGCACAATGCAAGCACCTGTGGCGCCATCGATGTGGAAGCTGATGAGCGTGCCGAGTACGGATGAACCGCACGCCACCGCGACAGCGATCAGCAGCATACGCTCGAAGCGGTCGGTGAGAATGTAGGCTGTGGCGCCTGGTGCGATCAGCATGGCTATAACCAGGATAATGCCGACGGCCTTGATCGAGCTGACGATCGTCAGTGAGAGCAGGACGAGTAGCCCATAATGCAAGAAGTTCACCGGCAGGCCGATAGCCCGTGCATGGTTGGGGTCAAAGCAGTAGAGCAGTAGATCGCGGCGTTTCGCGAGCACGACCAGCAGCGTCCCACCCGCGATGATCGCAGTCTCAATCAGATCACCAGCAGTCACGCCAAGGACGTTGCCGAAGAGGATGTGACTGAGGTGCTGGTCGGTCTCGATTTTTGTGAAAAGTACCAACCCAAAACCAAACATGCCTGAGAACACGATACCCATAACCGTGTCTTCTTTTACGCGGCTGTTATACTTCAGATAGCCCGTGAGCAACGCGCAAGCGAGACCGGCTACGAAGGCGCCAACGGCGAGCGGAATGCCCAGCACGAACGCAATAACGATGCCCGGCAGAACCGCATGAGAAATCGCATCGCCCATAAGCGACCAACCCTTGAGCACGAGATAGCAAGACAGCACGGCGCAGACAGCGGCCACAAGTAGCGACATGCCGAGGGCGCGTTGCATGAAGTCATAGGCAAAGGGCTCGTAGAAAAATGCTATCGGGTCCATCAGGCGCGCTCCTGGACGGGACCGCGTGCTGACAGTGCGCGCTCGGCTGCTAGACTTTCGTCCCGCTCGGCCTGCGCCTTCCGCCGCGCGGCGAGAACACCATGCTTCGGCGCGAAATAGAACACCGCGAGGAACAACAGCGTCTGAAGCGTTACGATGACGCCGCCCGTCGCACCATCGATGAAGTAGCTAAGATATGCGCCTACGAAGCTCGTGACGGTTCCGATGGCGACCGCGATCGTAATCAGCCGGTCGAAGCGGTCGGTGAGTAGATAGGCGGTCGCGCCTGGCGTTACCACTAGCGCGATCACCAGACAGGCACCAACGGTTTGCAACGCCGCCACGGTGCAGGCACTGAGCAGGGTAAAGAAAACGATCTTCAACGTTCGTGTGCGTATACCGATGCTTCGGGCATAGGTTTCGTCAAAGAAGGTGACCATCAGGTCCTTCCAGATGAACAAGAGCACCGCCATCGAGACGACGGCGATGATGACGACCTGCATCGCATCTTCGTCGGGAATCGCCAGGATGTTGCCGAGTACGATCGTCTGGATCGATACGGAGGTCGGGTACAGGGAAGCCATGAGCACGCCAAGCGCAAACAGCGTCGTGAAGACGAGGCCGATTGTGGCGTCCTCGCGCAATCTGGAATGCGCCTTCACGAAGGCCATGCCGAGCGCAGCCAAGATGCCCGCAAAGAAGGCACCCAAGGCAAAGGGCGCCCCGATGATGTAGGCGCCTGCGACACCCGGAACGATGGAGTGCGCAAGCGCGTCGCCCATCAGCGACCAGCCCTTAAGCATCAGAAAGCAAGATAAGAAGGCGCATACCGCACCCACGAGCGCACTGACCCACATGGCTCTCCACATGTAGTCGTAGGCGAAGGGGACCAGGAGTTCACTCAAGAGCTCACTCATTCGCCCTCTTTCCGGTCCGCTTTCTCGTCTTTCTTCTTGCCCTTCTTCACGCCGTAGAACACAAGCGGGCGCTCGTCGTCCGTGATGACGTTGAGGCTACGGGCATCGTCATCTTCGTGAAGCGCGTGGCCGCTGAGTTCGAAGTTGCGCAAGACGCCCCCGAATGTGCGCTCCAGATTCTCCTGGGTGAATGTCTCTGCGGTCGGCCCCGCAGCCAGCACCGTGCGATCCAACAGGACAACCTGATCGCAGAAGTCAGGCACACTGCCGAGATTATGCGTCGAGACGAGAATGAGATGACCGGCGTCACGTAGCTCGCGCAGCAGATCAATGATTGCAGCTTCCGTCGTCACGTCGATGCCGGTGAAGGGCTCGTCGAGCAGAATGATGATGCCCTCTTGGGCCAAGGCGCGCGCGAGAAACACGCGCTTCTTTTGCCCACCGGAAAGCTCGCCGATTTGTCGCGTGCGGTAGGCGCTCATATTCACGCGCTCCAGCGCCTCGTCGACTTTGCGGCGATCTTCACTGGACGGAATACGGAGGAGGTTCATATGCCCGTACCGCCCCATCATGACGACGTCCTCGACCAGAACCGGGAAGTTCCAGTCCACATCCTCGCTCTGGGGAACATAGGCGACGATGTTCATCGACACCGCTTTGTCGACGGGCAGACCACAAAGCCGCACCTCACCGGCGGAGGGCGCTACAAAGCCCATAATGGCCTTGAAGATTGTCGACTTGCCGCTGCCGTTGACCCCGACCAAGGCGCAGATCGTGCCGGGTCCCAACTCAAAAGACGCGTCACGCACTGCCGTAAAGCCGTTCGGGTAGGTTACGCTGACGTCCTGCACCACGATACTCGAAGGACGCGCCATTGCTTCGGAACGGGTCAGCAGGTCAACACGGTTCATGTCGTTCCTAGTTGCTTTCGAAGGCTCTACAAACTCTGCCTATGATCCTTGCTTAAGATCCTTGGGCATTCTCAAACCCATCGGCGATTGTATCGACGGTGACATTCAGGAGGTCGAGATAGGTCGGCACCTTTCCGCCCTCCTTGCTAAGTGAGTCCACATACAGAACGCCGCCGTAAGACGCACCGCTTTCCTTCGCGACTTGCTTTGCGGAGCGGTCTGAAACCGTGCTTTCGGAGAACACGACCGGGATCTCATTCTCCTTTACGAGTTCAATCACACGACGGACCTGTTGAGGTGTGCCTTCCTGATCGGCATTGATGGGCCAGAGATAGGCCTCTCGCATATCGTAGTCCCGGGCAAGATAGGAAAAGGCGCCTTCGGAGGTAACCAGCCAGCGTTTGTCCTCGGGGATCGCCGCGAGCCGCTTGCGCAAGGGGGCATCCATCGCCTTGATCTTGTCCGAGTAGGCCGCGGCGTTCTTGTTGTACGTATCGGCGTTCTGGGGGTCGTACTGCACAAGCGCTTTTCGGATGTTCTCGACATACTGGAGTGCGCTTGTCGGCGACATCCAAGCATGCGGGTTGGGTTTGCCGCTATACGGGCCTTCTGCGATACCCATCGGCTCAATGCCATCGCTCACGACCACGCCCGGCACGTCCTTCACGTTCTGGAAGAACTTCTCGAACCAGCGCTCTAGGTTGAATCCGTTCCACAGAACGAGATCCGCATCCTGCGCCTTAACGATGTCGCCCGGCGTCGGCTGGTAGTCATGGATTTCCGCGCCTGGTTTGGTGATCGACTCGACCACGGCTGCATCACCCGCGACGTTCTGAGCAATGTCCTGGATCACCGTGAATGTCGTCACAACGCGAAACTTGTCGGTCTCAGCTTCCGAGCCGTCAGATTTCGCGCCTGAGTCCTCGTTGCCGCAGCCAGCAAGCAGCGCCATCGCCAAGACGGACAAAAGCGCCAAAAGAACCCTAAATTGCCTCGCCAAGCGTAGTGTCACCGGAAGTCTCCTCAATGCAGTGGACGTTCGTTTTGCGATGCAGCATAGCCCTAGTTGCAAATCGTTCGCAAGTAGGAATCTGGGGCTTTTCTAAAGTGACGCGAGGGCTGGCGATCTGATTGGCGCTTTTCCCGGGACAGGCAGGCGGGAAGCCATGACGGATGGGCGGACGGCTGATAAGAACGACTCATGACGGGCACAGAGGGAACGTCACCAAAATCTGAGATCTCGGAAGCGCGCCGCAGTTGGACCGAGATCTTGTTCACCAGGAAGATGCTGGCTTGCATCTTCCTAGGCTTCAGCTCGGGCATGCCGCTCTTCGTGCTGGTATCGCTCGTGCCCGCGTGGCTGCGCGACAACGGCGTGGACCTCGCGACCATCTGCCTGTTTGCCCTGATCGGACTGCCATACACCTGGAAGTTCTTGTGGTCCCCAGTGATGGACCGCTTCAAGCTGCCGTTCTTGGGACGGCGGCGTGGCTGGGCTCTATTGACCCAGGTGCTGCTGTTGATCTCGATCGGCTTCCTGGGACACTTCGATCCAGGCTCCTCGATTGAACCGATTGTCTGGATCGTCTTCGCGGTCGCCCTATTCAGCGCGAGCCAAGACATCGTCATTGACGCCTACCGGCGCGAACTCTTGGCAGACGACGAACTGGGCACTGGCACCTCGTTTTGGATCAACGCTTATCGCTTGTCCGGTTTGGTCCCCGGATCGCTAGCGCTGATCCTCGCCGACCACCTGCCCTGGTCGACGGTGTTCTGGATCACCGGGGCCTTCATGCTGATTGGCATCATCACGACCTTGCTGGTGAAAGAAGTCAGCGACGACGAGCTGGCGCCACATACGTTGCGCGAGGCGGTAATCGACCCGTTTGTGGAGTTCTTCAGCCGCGACGGCATCAAGGCCGGGCTCGCGATCCTTGTGTTCCTGTTCCTCTATAAGCTCGGGGACAACATGGCGACGGCGCTGGCAACGCCGTTCTATCTCGACATGGGCTACAGCAAGACCGAGATCGGCAGCGTGGCCAAGTTCGCTGGCCTTTGGGCGGTACTCGCCGGCGCCACAATCGGCGGTGCGGTCATGCTCAAGCTGAGTATCAACAAGGCGCTTTGGCTGTTCGGGCTTGTCCAGCTCCTGACCATCATTCCGTTTATCTGGTTGAGCCAAGCCGGGCATACCCTGACAGGGTTGTTTATCGTGGTGAGCGGAGAGTATCTCGCGGTTGGGCTCGGCACAGTCGCCCTCACAGCATTCATGGCGCGTGAGACCAGCAAGGCCTTTACGGCGACGCAGTTCGCGCTGTTCTCAAGTCTCATCGCCGTCCCGCGAACATTTGCCAATGCGACGACGGGCTTCATCGTTGAGAACGTGGGCTGGACTCAGTTTTTTGTCATCTGCACGCTACTTGCGATCCCGGGCATGCTGATGCTGTTGATCGTGGCCCCTTGGGGCAGGGCGGACGAAACGCCCGACGAGGAGGCCGAGGAGCAAGCCCTCGCAGATGAAGCAGCCGCCGGGGAGGAGACAAAGCCATGAGCGATGGTGGGCGGCTCTTATGGATTGTTGGCGTCTTTGCTGCCGCGACGCTTGGCATTCTTATCGGGATTTGGATTGGCGGTGAGATCGAAGCAGGCGTCTACGAAGAGATCCTCACAAAGGCCGAGTTACCAGCAGAATGTTGGGAGAGAATCGCGGCTGGCGCGGAGAACTTGGTCCGCGAACTTGAGGGCGAGGACGCGCCTGCCCCACTTCCAGCCGATTAGCGTTACCCGCCCATAGCTTTGCGGGCCTTGACGGCCGCCGCCAGCGTACCCTCATCGAGATAGTCAAGCTCACCGCCAATGGGGACGCCTTGCGCCAAGCGTGAGATCCTGACATTGCAATCGGCCAACTGGTCGGTGAGGTAATGCGCCGTGGACTGACCTTCCACTGTCGCGTTGAGCGCGAGCAGAATCTCGGACACCTCTTCGCTGCGGGCCCGTTCGATCAGTTTGGGGATATTGAGGTCGTCGGGACCAACGCCATCCAAGGGCGATAACGTGCCGCCCAGAACGTGGTAGCGCCCGTTCACCACGGCAGCCCGCTCCAGCGCCCAGAGATCGCCCACCTCTTCCACAACGCAGATCAACGAGCCATCGCGCGTCGTATCCTGACAAATCGTACACGGGCTTTGCGTGTCGATGTTCCCGCATATCTCACAAGTGAGAATTGTATCCCGGGTTTCGGCGAGCGCGGCAGCCAGCGGGTCCAGCAGCTGCTCCTTCTTCTTCACAAGGTGCAATGCCGCGCGCCGAGCCGAACGGGGGCCTAGTCCGGGCAATCGTGCCAGGAGCTGTATGAGCCGCTCGATCTCCGGACCCGCCGCTGCGCGCGCCATGAACAGATTCCTCAACAATGCTCCCGCAAACGCGAGATCTCCCGCGTACCGCCATCCGCCGTGGCAATCGGCAGCGCCAATGCCAAACGCTGACGGCACGGCCCAGCTTAGCTGAGTCGTGCCGTCGATCTAGATCGGAGAACACGCTGGTGCGCCGCGGTCGCCTGATAACGCAGGAGACGAAGCAGCTTGTTCGAGACCATTTTGCTTAGGGCCAAACTAGAAGAGCTTGAACCCCGGCGGAATGGGCAAGCCACCGGTGAGCGAGGCCATCTTCTCCTTCATGGTCTCCTCGACCTTCAACTTCGCGTCGCCGTGGGCCGCAATGATGAGGTCTTCGAGAATCTCCGAGTCCTCCGGCTTGAGCATTGAGGGATCAATCGAGACGCCTTTCATCTCGCCCTTGCCATTCAGCGTCACGGTAACCATCCCGCCGCCGGCCCGGCCTTCGCACGTCATGGCCTCCAACTGCTCCTGCATGTCCTGCATCTTGCCCTGGAGCTGCTGGGCCTGCTTCATCATATCCATGAAGTTCTTCATCGCGGTCCTTGTCTGTCGCGTTGCGTGTTCGTTGAGACTTTGATCGATGGGGTCCTGATCTCTGTAACACCGAGAGGTAGGCCTCGTTGAGGCTACGTCGCGCTCGTGCCACCCCTCGTCATGACGTTATCTTCGGGGGGATCGTCCGGGGTCTCATCTCTCTCTATCGGCTCTTGTTTATCTGTCGGCTCTTGCGAGACCGGGCGCACGTCCTCAATCGTAGCATCGGGGAAGTGCCGCAGCACTTCTTGCACGGCGGGGTGGGCCTGCAGCGCCTCGATCTCTCGGGCCTCCTCCGCCCGGCGCTGAGCGCCCAAGGGCTCCTCGCCAGATTGTTCGCTCGTGGACACAATCCAAACTCGGCCCGTCCAGGATTTGAGCTTCCGCATCAACTCCTGCAACAAGTCCGGCGCAGCCAGCGGCAATGGGTTCAGCGCAATATCGCCCGGCTTAAAATGCACAAGGCGAACCTGCTCTAGGAGCGCGTTCTTGAGCTTGAGATCCCGCTTTGCATCCGCGAGCGCAACGACATCCTCGAAGCTCTGCGGCATCGGTAACTCGGGTGCGGGCTCTGGGTCGGATGCGTCGGCAAAGTCAGGCGGCGCTGGGTTCTCGGACTCTTCAAAGGGTGGGTCTTGTCGTTGGGTCGTTGCTGGATTGCGCTCCTCGGCTGATGCAGATTCGGCGGGCGCAAGGGGCTTTGCCTCATCGCTATTTGCCGCGCCCTTCTTCGCTTCATCGGTCTTGGGCCCACTCTGGCGCGCCATCTCTCCGGGCGGTGGCAGGTCCACCACATAGGCGAGGCGAACCAGAACCATGTCGGCCGCCGCGAGTGGACGCGGGCTGCTGCGCACTTCGTCGTGTCCCTTGAGCAGCATCTGCCAGGCCCGTGCGAGCACCGGCATTGACAGCCGCTTGGACAGATCGGTAATCCGGTCGCGCTCCTCTTCTCCGGCAGCGGGATCGATCCCTGCGGGTCCGGCAGCCTTCGCCACAGTGACCGCGTGCACCGCATCGGCCAGGTCCGTGATAACCTGACCAGGCTCTGCGCCATCCCGATTAAGCTGATCCAGCGCGGTCAGCGCGCCGCCTGCGTCACCTTTGAGCACCGTTTCGAGCAAGTCGAAGATCCGCCCCCGGTCCGCAAGGCCAAGGAGCGCGCGGATGGTGTCTGGCTCTATCTTGCCGGAGCCAAAGGCAATGGCCCGGTCGAGTATAGAGAGCGCATCGCGCACCGACCCCTCGCCTGCGCGCGCGATCAGCGAAAGCGCGGCAGGGTCCGCCTCGGTGCCTTCTTCCTTCGCGACATAGGCGAGATGGGTTGCCAGAGTCTCCACATCGATACGTCTAAGATCGAAGCGCTGACAGCGCGACAGCACCGTCACGGGCACTTTACGGATTTCTGTAGTGGCGAAGATGAACTTCACGTGCTCGGGCGGCTCTTCGAGCGTTTTCAGCAGGCCGTTGAAAGCCTGCTTGGAGAGCATGTGCACCTCGTCGACGATGTAGACCTTGTATCGCGCGGTGTTGGGCTTGTAGTGCGCGCTATCGATTAGGTCGCGAATGTCGTCGATGCCGGTATGCGAGGCCGCATCCATTTCGATCACATCGAGATGGCGGCCTTCCAGAATTGCACGACAATGGGCGCCTTCTTGCTCGATGTCGATCGTGGCGCCTTCGCCGTTCGGCCCTTCGTAGTTCAATGCCCGCGCTACGAGGCGCGCGGTGGTCGTCTTCCCCACCCCGCGTACGCCGGTCAGCATATAGGCCTGGGCAATACGACCCGACGTAAAGGCATTGCGCAACGTCCGAACCATGGGGTCCTGGCCGATCAGCTCGGCAAAAACCCTCGGCCGGTACTTGCGTGCCAACGCCGCGTGGTTGGCGATCTCATTTTGGTTTCGGTCTTGAGCCTGATCTTCGGACATCGGGCAAGCGGCACTCACGCCTTGGGGTCAGTCGGTGCATCCGTTGGAGCCGTCTCCTGCGCCGCAAGGCACAAGAGGGCGTTTGCGCACCGAGTTTACGCGATGAATGGGATGCACGAAACAGATGCATGAAATGAAGTGGGAGGCTGAACAATCAACCCGCGAAACGCTCGTTAGGGCTGCTTCCTTCCGGACCTGACCCGGTTGGCGAGGCACGCGCCTGCCGCCAACCTCCCTGACTACAATATCGGGGATCGGGGAGCCCCTGGCAACCCGATCCCGACTTACGTTCAAATCCGTCGCAGCGGCCATCATGGAGGGGTCAACCCCTACGATTATGCCGACCACCGTAGCCTTTCATGGAATCCCGTGCGCAATCAGACGGAATTCGCCAATCGCATGCACCCTCGGTCATCGCCGTTCCCATCGACCCGGGCAAAAAACGGCTCTTGAGCAAAGCATCGACAGATTGCTCATAGCGCAAATGCATCATGCGCCGCGACGCCTCGCTTCCTAGTTTTCTCTCAACCTCGCGCCGAGAGAGGTTGGAGGATTAGGATCATGAGAATTGCCGCCATCACTGCCGCGATCTTGTCGCTGATCGTTCTGGCCTCACCTGGCGAGGCGCCGTCCCAAGAAGCGAAAATTGTCGGCTGTTATTACGTCCCCGGTTTCTCGCTGCGCCTGCCACAAGACCTAGACAAGTACCAGATCAAGGCTCTTAGATTCGGTCCCAAGGACGAAGTGTTACGTCCTGGAGATCAATACACCGTCGAATTCCGTGTCCGATCGCAAATGGACACCGTGAACCATTGTTACGAGGTCATCAAAACAAGATGGGGCATCTACGCAGTCCTCGGGAACGAACCCCTTCGTAGCGGCCAAGAAATTGGGTTCTATACGTCTCAGAAGCATCCCACCTCGTGGTCCTCAGACACGCGACGGGACGTGACGTTCACGGTCCCCGACCCAGCCACGCTTGGAGCAGATCCCTCCGAGGGAATAGTGACAATGCGGATGGGTGTGTGCCCGCAAGATAGACGTTTCACTTGTGCGGGTCACACATTCCAAGTCAGCAACGTAGGAACGCAGGGCTACAGGATATCGGCACCAAGGCCGACCACGCGCGCGCTAGGGCAAGGCAAGAACCGGGTCTCTTCGGGCCGGCCCTTTTCGCTGGAGGTCGACGTCAAGAACGTCTTGGCTAAGACGAGCGATCCCGTACCGCGCTTTGTGGAACTAATACAGATTCGCGGCAGCGGGGTACCGCGGAAACAAAAGCCGTTCCTGAGACCTGCCCGAGGACAGAGCAATTCCTTTCGTTTCCCCATGGGCGTGCTTGCGCCGGGGCAGTACTACTTTGAAGCCTGTCTGACAGACAGCGCGGGCAATCCGACCGAGGAATGCGGGCCAAGCGCGCTCATCAATGTGGGCCATCATCTCACGGGGCAGTGGGAGGTTGGCCCTGTGGCGCTGACCCGGCTGGGCGGCAGCCCAAGTAGCACGTCCGAAAATCGTGAATTCCACGTCTCGACAACGATCACGAATCTCACCGATCGGGACAATCCCTTTCAAGGACGCCGCGTCGTGATCCTCCGCCGCGCTGAGGGATCGCCGACAACCTCTGCTCGGCAAGGAGGCGAACGTGGCACCGTGGCCGCAGGCCAGACGGCTACAAAGAAGTTTCGTATGCCGGGTCTTGCATCAGGCGTATACGAGTTCAAGGCATGCGTTGCGGAGAGTGATCAAGCCGCCCTACCTGACATGGTCTGCGGGCCTTGGAGCAGCATTGAGGTGGGCACGCAAGCCCGCCCAATTCCGCCCGAGGGGGAGGAGCCAGAGTCCGCGTCGGCTTGTACAGGCGGCCGCGTCAAGGATGCAAACGGCCGCTGCGTTTGCCCCGCCGGCAGTTTCTGGAATCCAAATCCCGGGTTCAATCGCTGCGACACATGCGAGAACGGACGCGAGTGGAGTGCAAGCGACAGACGTTGCGTCTGCCCGCAAGGGTGGCGTTGGAATGCAGCGGTCAAGCGCTGTACGTCAACGCCCCTAGCGTGCACCGACGGCAAGGTCCGCAATGCGAGCGGCGTCTGTGCCTGTCCGGAAGGGTTAGTCGTTATTCGCGGCAAATGCGCCCCTATCAAGGGCGTGCCTGCGCCGCAAGTCGTCGCTCCAGAGCCATCCCCTATTCGCTGCGCCGGCGGCAAAGTGTCCAATGGAGCTTGTATCTGCCCGCGTGGCTATACCCGCAAGACCATCAAGACAGGCGTATTTGTCTGCAAGGCCCCCGCAAATGCGCCCGCACCACAGGCGGCGGAGGAACCAGCAACGCCGGAGCTCCAATGCATTGGCGGTGAGGTGAGGGGCGTGCTTTGCTGGTGCGGGATCGGGCGCTTTCCGAGGGCGGTCGGGAACAACGCCTACAAGTGTGAGTGAAGCAATACCGAACGCCTACTTCGCCAGCTTGGCTCGGAACGGGCTTTCCGCCAATTTCCCTGGTCACAATATCGTGGAAGCGGAGCGGTGTGGCCAGCGGGCGTTGCGCCAGTCCTGTGGCGAAAACTACGACAGCCAAACCAACTGGGACGTGATCGGCTTGGCCACCCGCAATCTCGTAACCGCGTTATGCTATCCAACCCGTCAAACGCCCCACTTTCGTGATCGCAATAGGACGGTTCGCCGTGACCTCAGATACAGCCGGTGTGAATGTACGCTCATTCACCAATATCGATGCTTCAAACCTGTCGACCTACGTTGCAACCTTGGAGATCTTCGACGCGGTCCCGCAGCTGCAGGAGCTGAAAGCAATCGCACGGGTGCTCGTCCAACCGGGCCAATCCGTCCTCGATGTGGGATGCGGTTACGGCATCGAGAGCTTCCAACTCGCCCCGCTCACCCAGCCAGGCGGCAATCTGATTGGAATCGACAAGAGCAGCGCGTTTATCGACCTCGCCTGCAAACGTGCGGCGGCGGCACATCTGCCGATCGACTTCCAGGTGGGCGATGCCGAGGCTCTCGTTTTTGAGGACAACACATTTGATCTATCTCGCATTGAGCGGGTTCTCGTTTATCTGGCAGACCCGATCAAGGCGTTGAGTGAGATGCGGCGAGTCACGAAGCGGGGCGGAAAGATCGCAACGATAGAGCCCGACTTTGGCACCGATGTCATAAATGTGCCCGACAGAAAGCTCGCACGCCGCATTCGCGATTACGAATGCGATGAGAATGTCCCCCAGGCTCTCTTGATGCGTGACATGCCCTGGATCCTGAAGGACCTGGGCTTTCGCGATATTGGGATCAACACGCGTATTCTAGTTTTTCCTGAGGATCTTGCAGTGGACTACTTCATTCAGATGGGCGCGAATGCTCAGCGCGCCGGTGTTATCAGTCCGGACGAGCAGGCCGCTTGGGCAGCCGCTGTTAAAGCGCTAAAGGCCAACGGACGGCTCTTTGCCACCATTGGCTATTACCTCTTTACCGCGAAAGTCTGATGGAGGGCTGGCCGCGAAGCTCCGAATACGAGCAGCTCGGAGTGTCCAACCAAGACCGCCTGGGCAAGCTATGCCTTGAGCGTCTTGCGGAACCTGCTCACGGGGTATGTCCCCAACACCCTGATCTCACTTGTGTAGAAGTCGAGCTCCTCCATGGCGAGCTGCACAGGTCGCGCGTCTGGGTGCCCCTCGATGTCGGCATAAAACATGGTCGCGTTGAATGAACCCTCTAACTGATAGGACTCCAGCTTGGTCATGTTCACCCCATTTGTGGCGAAACCGCCCAGAGCCTTATAGAGCGCCGCTGGCACGTTGCGGACGCGGAATACAAACGTGGTCAGAACAGGGCCATCGTTGGCTTTCGTCTTCACAGCTTTCGCGGACAGGATGACGAACCGCGTTGTATTGTGGGCGGCGTCCTCGATATCCCGCTTGGCGACCTTCAGACCATAGATCTCAGCCGCAAGCGTCGAGGCGATAGCTGCCTGGCTCGGATCGGCTGCCTCGCTGACATGTCGCGCCGCGCCCGCCGTATCGGCTTCGGTTACAGGTTGGAGCTTCAAGTCGGCGATGACCTTACGGCATTGTCCGAGCGCCATAATGTGGCTGTGGACGGATTTCAGGCTGGCGAGCTTAGCGCCCGGCAATACCAGGAGCTGATGCCGGATGCGTTCGAAATGCTCCCCAATTATGAAAAGGCCCGAGTCCGGCAGAAGGTGATGAATGTCTGCCACGCGTCCCGCAACCGAATTCTCTATGGGGATCATCGCAAGCTTCGCAGCGCCCGTCTTCACGGCGGCGAGTGCATCCTCGAAGGTCGCACACGGGACCGCCTCCATATCCGGATAGGCATCGTTGGCCGCTAGGTGCGAGTTGGCACCCGGCTCTCCCTGGAAGGCGATTCGATTTGCGCGCTTCTTGGCCATCGCAGTCTTAGACTTCTTCTTTGATCTGCACGTTCTTTGATCTGTAAGGACAAAGGCAGGAAATTCTCATGTTGTTTCAAGAATTTCGCGTGCCCGCGTAAGGTCGGCGGGAGTATCGACACCGAGCGGAACCGTGTCAACGAGACCGACATGAATGCGCATGCCTGCCTCGAGCGCGCGCAGCTGTTCGAGCTTCTCGCGCATTTCGAGCGGCGAGGGCCTGAGCCCTACAAACCGTTCGAGAGCTGCGCGTCGGTACGCATACAGCCCGATGTGATGATAGAGCGGACCCTCGCCATACGGCGCCGTGGCTCGCGTGAAATACAGGGCATTGAGGATCCCGCCACGCGACAGCGGAGATCCGACCACCTTAACTACATTGGGATTTGTACGCTCTTCGTCGCGCACAATCTCCGCGGCGATCGTGCCAATGTCGGCGTCGCCGGACTCGAGGGCTTCTATACATTTGTGTATCAGCTTGGGCTCGAGTGTCGGCAAATCCCCTTGCAGGTTCACCACCACGTCATACTGCCGCTGGGGATCTGCTGTCTGTAGCGCTTCGGAAATCCGGTCGGACCCGCTCGCATGATCCGTGCGCGTGAGCACGGAGTCGCCCCCGGCGCTTGCAACGGCGTCCTGAACGGCTTGGGAATCAGTTGCCACCAGGACGGGACCGCATTCGGCCTCTACCGCCCTGCGCCACACGTGAACGATCATTGTTTCGCCCGCGATCTCTGCGAGCGGCTTATCCGGCAAACGAGTCGCGGCGCGCCGCGCGGGGATGACGATTATTGATTTTGCCATTTTTTCCCGAGTCTTAGCTTTAGAAGGCCCTTCAAGACGATCTTGCCGGCTGCCCTGATTCTCTCAGTTGCAACAACCGGCTGCCCCTTATAGTGTCACCCCGCGTAGCAAGAGCTATTTTGAAGTAGCCTTTTTGCCTGCTGGGGGACATCGGAACATGAAATACTACTTCTACAACAAGGTCGCCATGTCAGTGCTGCTTGCACTGCTCTTGTTCTTTGGCACCCGCACACTTATCGACGTCCTGTACGAAGAAGAGCTGCCGGCAACGCCGGGCTATGAGGTCGCGGGCGCTGAGGAAGACCTCGTCGACGGCGGTGCGGAGAAAAAGGAAGAAGACAAGGGCGCGGCGTTCATCTTGGCGTTGAACAAGGCCGACCCAGCAAAAGGTGAGCAAGGCGCTGGACTTTGCAAGGCTTGTCATAGCTTTGAGAAGGGCGGTCCGAACATGATCGGACCGGGCTTGTACGGGGTCGTTGGGAAGAAGATTGGCGCCCACGAGGGATACAATTATAGCGCGGCACTGAAGGACCACGGCGGCGAGTGGACCCTAGAGGACATGAATCTCTGGCTCGAGAACCCACAAGCCTATGCCGCCGGAACGACAATGGCCTATGCCGGAATCCCGGATGTGCAAAAGCGCGCCGACCTCATCGCCTACATGAACCAGAATAGCGATGATCCGCTGCCAATCCCTGAGCCTGCTGCGGCTCCCGCGGCAGAGGAGACGGCGGACGCCGGCGCGACAGAGGAAAGCCCTGACAAGGCAGCACCAGAAATCCTCTCGCTGTTGGTCGAGGCAGATCCGGCGAAGGGCGAAACGGACGCGGCACTTTGCAAGGTTTGCCACTCCTTCGAGGCTGGCGGCCCAAACATGGTCGGTCCGAACCTGCACAACATTGTGGGTGCCGAACTCGCGAAAAAGGACGGTTTCAGCTACTCGAAGGCCCTCAAGGACAAGGGTGGCGCCTGGACCTATGCGCGGTTGGATGAATGGCTGCAGAATCCGCAAGCCTTCGCTGCAGGCACCACTATGGCCTATCCGGGCATCGCCGACGCGAAGAAGCGTGCGGACGTGATCGCATACATGCGTAGCGAGACGGAGAACCCTCCACCTCTTCCAGTCGCTGACGCCGTTGCGGCACCCGCCGAGGAAGAGGCGAAGTCCGAGAACGCTGACGATCCTGGAGAGGCTGCCGAGGACCCCGCGCCAGCCGAAGACTCCGCGCCAGCCGAAGAGGCCGCTCCCGCTGAGGACGCCGCCAAGCCTGAAGAGGAAGCGGCCCCGGCTGAAGAGGCAAAGCCTGCCGAAGAGATGGCTCCCGCCGAGGAACCAACGCCTGCGGCGCCAGCAGCGACTGAAGCCGACGCACCCGCTGCGGCTGATAGCGAAACGGTGGTCAATTCGCCCAAGGTTTCCGAGGACGCGCCAAAGGCACCGCACAAGGGCGAACCGCCGTCACCTAATCAGCCTCAGCCTGTGTTTCCGTCGGATACGTCTTCCGCGACGCCGCAGGCCGATGAGCCTACCCCGGCCGAGAGCAGCGATAGCTCCCCGTCCTGGCCACAGCCGGTCTATCCGGACGGCAAGCCTGAGGGCGTCGAGTAAACCTCGCGTCTCGCCACACGGTAGAAAGGTGATTAGGGCTCCCGTTGCGGGGCCCTTTTTCTTAGGGCGCTCAAATCCTTGCGCTCCACCAATCTGCCATGCGGGCCACCCGCGCGGACATGACCGATAATTCATTTGGCGCGCCCACCCCGCATGCTAACTTTTTTGCTCTCTGGGGTTCTTGCCACCCCATTGTTCGCCAAGGCCTAATTCGGCCGTAAGATCCCCGCAACGCACAACGGTGCCGATCCCATATGGTTCTCTCACGACTGACATTTGCCGCGACGCTGACCGCGTTCCTTGTTGGCCCCGCAGTTATCGGACCCGCCCTTGCGCAAGACGCCGGAAGCGCCGCGAAATCCGACACCGCCGCATCGACGAGCCAGACCAAGCACCACGCAATGTCACTCGTCGACGAGCCTAGATACCCGGCCGACTTCACGCATTTTGGTTTCGTGAATCCGGACGCGCCAAAGGGAGGCCTTGTGCGCCTCGCCTCGGTCGGTGGCTTCGATAGCCTCAACCCGGTGCTCTACAAGGGAGAGCGCGCGCCGGGGATATTTCTCGTAAATGAAAGTCTCATGTCCGACAGTATCGACGAGCCGTCGACGGCTTACGGGCTTATCGCCGAGTGGGCATCTTACCCGGACGACTACTCCTCCGTGACGTTTAAGCTACGCGACAATGCACGTTGGCATGATGGTAAACCGATCACTGTGGAGGATGTGATCTACAGCCTCGACGTGAACAAGGCGGCGAACCCGCGCATGGGCCTCTACTACAAGAACGTCACGCACGCAGAGGAAACGGGCGACAACGAAGTCACGTTTTACTTCGACACCAAGGGCAACCGCGAACTCCCCATGATCATGGGCCAATTGACCATCCTGCCTAAGCACTTCTGGACCGGGAACGATGACAAGGGCGAGCCCCGCGACCCCATGAAGACGACAATGGAGGCGCCGCTTGGCTCAGGTCCCTACCGCGTCAAAACTGTCCGGCCTGGCCGGTCGATCAGCTTCGAGCGGGTCGATGACTACTGGGGCAAAGATTTGCCCGTGAACAAGGGGATGTGGAATTACGACGAGATACGCTTCGATTCCTATCGTGACATGACGGTGGCATTCGAGAGCTTCAAGGCCGGTAATCTGGATTACTGGAACGAGAGCAGTTCGAAGAACTGGGCTATGGCCTACGACTTCCCAGCGGTCCGCGACGGCGAGGTCAAGCGTGAACAGATCACACTCAAGCGCGGCATGCCGATGCAGGCCTTTGTGCTTAATCTGCGGCGCCCGCAGTTCCAGGACCGGCGCGTGCGCCGGGCTTTTAACCTCGCCTTTGATTTCGAGTGGGCCAATAAGAACTTGTTCTACGATCAGTATGCGCGTGTCGAGAGTTACTTCCAGAATACGGAGTTGGCTGCTCCCGCCGCTCTCCCGGAAGGCCGCGAGCTAGAGATCCTTGAAACCGTGCGTGACGGTGTCCCCGAAGAAGTCTTCACGACCGTCTATACGAATCCGACGAACAAGGATCAGATGGAGATGCGGAGCAATCTGCGTGAAGCCGTGAAGCTCCTGCGCGAGGCGGGCTGGCACGTGAAGGACAAGGTGCTGACGAACACGGAGACTGGACAGCAGATGTCAGTTGAATTCCTGATCGTCTCGCCGCTCTTCAAGCGGATTGTTCAGCCCTATATCCGCAATCTCGACCGGCTCGGCATCAAGAGTACGATCCGCTTGGTGGACTCCGCGCAGTACACGCGCCGCCTCAACAATTTCGACTACGACGTGGTCGTTGGAAATTTCGCCCAGTCCCAGTCGCCGGGTAACGAACAACGCGACTTTTGGGGCAGCGAAGCGGCTGACCGTGACGGCAGCACTAATCTCATTGGCATCAAAGACAAGGCCATCGACAAGTTGATCGACTATGTGATCTTCGCCAAGGATCGCAAGGAGCTTATCGCTGCAACACACGCGCTAGACCGTGTGCTCCTCTGGAATGAATTTGTCGTGCCGCAGTGGTTCTCTCCGTACTCGCGGATCGCCTTTTGGGATCGCTACGATGAGCCGGAGACCCTCCCCGGACTGACGCCTGGGTTCTTGCAGGTTTGGTGGTATGACAAGGCCAAGGACAAGTCGCTACCCAAACAGGCTGACGCACGCTAACGGGTTTAAGGCCTAATCGATGACCCTTGCACGTGCGACGATCGCCGCTTTTCTAGGTATCCTTTGCGGTGCGACTATCGCCAGCGCGGCGATCGCGGCCGAACGTGCTCATGGGCTTTCGGCATTCGGAGACCTTGCTCAGCCTGAAGACTTCCAAGCCTTCGGATACGTGAACCCCAATGCGCCCAAGGGCGGGGACCTATCCCTTATCGGCTGGGGCGGCGTCACTACTTTCAACAGCCTGAACAACTACATTCTCAAGGGCGATGCAGCGCAAGGGCTCGACCTTCTTTTCGACAGCCTGATGGTGCGAGCGACGGACGAGCCAGACGCGGTTTATGGGCTTATTGCTGAGAGTGCTAAGGTCGCGGAAGACGGGAAGTCGGTCACGTTCTATCTGCGAGCCGACGCGCGTTTTTCGGATGGGACACCGGTGACGGCCGAAGATGTCGTGTTTTCCTTCGACACGTTGAAGACAAAGGGTCACCCGATCTTCTCGCAGACATTGCGCGATGTCGAGAAGGCCGAACCCATCGATCCGTCAACGGTGCGCTACACGTTTAAGGGCGACCTCGTTCGCGACCTGCCGCTGACGGTGGCTGGGCTGCCCGTCTTCTCTAAGGCGTACTACACTGATCGCAAGTTCGACGAGACGACTTTGGAGCCGCCATTGGGCTCAGGGCCTTATCTCGTCGACGACCTGAAGCAGGGTCGCAACATCACCTATAGGCGTAACCCGGACTATTGGGCCAAGAATCTGCCGGTCAATAAAGGCCGGTGGAACTTTGACAAGATCCGCTTCGAGTACTTTCGCGATCGGACAGCCGGTATGGAGGCGTTCAAGGCCGGGACTTATGACCTACGCGAGGAGTTCACGTCCAAGGTATGGGCGACAGAATACGGGTTCCCGGCCGTTCAAGACGGACGCGTGAAGAAGGATACGCTGCCAGACCTGACGCCGTCGGGCACGCAAGGTTTCTTCATCAATACGCGCCGGGACAAGTTCAAGGATAAGCGCGTCCGTGAGGCGTTGGGGTTGGCCTTCGATTTCGAATGGACCAATCGCAACATGTTCTACAATCTATACGACCGCACACAGAGCTATTTTGAAAACTCTCCAATGAAGGCGGAAGGCGAACCGCCGGACGATGAACGCGCCTTGATTGAAGGGCTGGCTGCCGATGTCGATCCGGATGCGCTCGGTGCTGTTCCCATGCCACCGGTGAGCGATGGCTCCGGTCGCGACCGCGCCTCGCTGCAGCGGGCAAACGAACTCCTGAACGAAGCCGGCTGGCGCATCGAAAACAGGAAGCGCGTGAACGAGGCGGGCGAACAGCTGACGGTTGAGTTTCTCACTTTCTCACCCACCTTCGAGCGAATCATTGCGCCGTATGTGAAGAACCTGTCCTTGCTTGGCATCGATTCGCGTATCCGGCGGGTCGATCCCGCTCAGTTCCAGCAACGGCTCAAGGATTTCGACTTCGACGTGACAACGAGCCGCTTCGCAATGCGCAATACGCCCGGCGTCGAGCTGCGCAGCTACTTCGGATCTCGCGCAGCCAACCTCCCAGGGTCGCTGAACCTTGCGGGCATCAACGATCCCGCCGTGGATGAGCTGATTGAAGAGATTATCGGCGCGGAGACTCGCGAAGACATGAACATGGCGGCACGTGCGCTGGATCGCGTGCTCAGAACGGGCCACTATTGGGTGCCTCACTGGTACAAGCCATCCCACACGATTGCCTATTGGGACAAGTTCGGACGGCCCGATACGAAGCCGGACTTCGATCGAGGCATTCTCGATACGTGGTGGTCCGAAGACGCGGAGAACTAGAGATCGTCGCTGGCCCTAGCCTCCGAAATACCCGCTCATAGGCGTAGACTTTCAGCGTCGGTCAGCCGTCTTTTTTCTTTCTGAACGCGGGGCCTTACGAAGTTGCAATGATTCAGGGGCTGTGTCGGGTTCCACTCGCCCTCAGAATCCAGTAAGCAAAGGCTGCAAATGCTCGTCGAAGCCCCTTAAGGCTGGAACGGCCGACGCGATTTGCAACCGGACCTTCAGCGACGGGAAGCCCAACACCATTGGCCGCCTATATCCTTCGCCGACTCTTACTGATTATTCCGACGATGCTCGGCATCATGCTGGTGACATTCGTCATCGTGCAGTTCGCGCCGGGCGGCCCGGTCGAGCGGCTGATCGCGCAGCTGACCGGCACAGACCCCGGAGCGACGGCGAATTTCACCGGTGGCGGCAGCGACTTTGCCGGCGGCGGGCAGGAGGGCATGCCAGGGGCAGACGTGGGCGGCGCCTCGTCAAAATACCGTGGCGCGCAAGGACTGGACCCTGAGTTCATCGCGAGCCTCGAGAAGCAATTCGGCTTCGACAAGCCCGCTCATGAGCGCTTCGGCCAAATGATCTGGAACTATCTGCGCTTCGATTTCGGCGAGAGCTATTTCCGCGATACGAGCGTTATGGAACTTATTGCGGAACGACTCCCTGTTTCGATTTCGCTGGGGCTCTGGATGACGCTGATTTCTTACGCGATCTCCATTCCGCTCGGCATCCGCAAAGCCGTAAGCGACGGTACCCGTTTCGACATTTGGACATCGAGCGTGATCGTCATTGGCTATGCTATTCCCGGCTTCCTCGTAGCTGTCTTCCTGATCGTTCTGTTCGCGGGCGGATCATTCTTTCAGATATTCCCGTTGCGCGGACTTGTCTCCGAGGACTTCTGGTCCCTGCCCTGGTACGCCAAGATCGCTGACTATTTCTGGCACTTGGTGCTACCGCTGACCGCCATGGCACTTTCCGCATTCGCGACGACCACGTTCCTCACCAAGAACTCGTTCTTGGAAGAAATTCGCAAACAGTATGTCATCACGGCGCGCGCCAAGGGGCTGGCCGAAGGACAAGTGCTTTACGGTCATGTGTTCCGAAACGCGATGCTGATTGTGATTGCAGGTTTCCCGGGCGCCTTCATTGGCGCGTTCTTCGCGGGCTCGCTGCTAATCGAGACGATTTTCACGCTGGATGGGCTGGGACTGCTTGGTTTTGAGTCCATCGTCAACCGCGACTACCCGGTTGTGTTCGCGACGGTCTACATTTTCTCGCTGCTTGGCCTGCTCATAAATCTCCTGTCCGACCTCACCTATACCTGGGTCGATCCGCGTATCGACTTCGAAACGCGGGAGGTCTGATGGACGCGCCAACGGACGTCAGCGTCACCGAGGAGATTGCCGCAGGTGGCATCCCGCAACCACGGCCGTGGATTTCCGCGCTCAACAAGCGCCGTTGGCAGACCTTCAAGGCCAACAAGCGCGGGTACTGGTCTTTATGGATCTTTCTCACGCTCTTCATTATCAGCCTATTCGCCGAGTTCATCGCGAACGATAAACCGATCCTCGTCGAGTATGAGGGCCAGTACTACTGGCCCATCTTCCAGGCCTATCCCGAGACGGACTTCGGCGGCATCTTCGAAACGGAAGCGGACTATCGCGATCCGGTTGTGCAGGATCTGATCAAGGAGAACGGCGGCTGGATGCTATGGCCACCGATCCGGTTCTCCTACAATACGCAGAACAAGAACCCGCCCATGGCGTTTCCGGTGAAGCCGACCTGGCTTCTCTCAGACAAGGATTGTGAACTCGCCGCGGAGAAAGGGTTCCACCCGTGCGACTCAAGTCTTGAGTGGAACTGGCTTGGGACGGATGATCAGGGACGAGATGTTGTTGCGCGGATCATTTATGGGTTCCGCATCTCGGTGCTTTTCGGCCTTGTGCTGACAATCTTTTCGACCGTTATCGGTGTCGCGGCTGGCGCCATACAAGGCTATTTCGGTGGCTGGACGGACCTGTTGTTCCAGCGCTTTATCGAGATTTGGACCAGTGTCCCGCAGCTCTATCTGCTCATCATTGTGGCCGCGGTTATCGAGCCGAATTTCTGGATCTTACTGGGTATTCTCTTAGCCTTCTCGTGGGTCGCATTGGTGGGCGTTGTCCGAGCGGAGTTCTTGCGCGCCCGCAATTTCGAGTATGTGACCGCCGCGCGAGCGCTTGGCCTGCCCAATGGTAAGATCATCTTCAAACACCTCTTGCCGAACGCGATGGTCGCCACGCTGACTTTCATGCCATTCATTCTGAATGGCTCCATCACCACGCTGACATCCCTGGACTTCCTTGGCTTTGGACTGCCGCCAGGATCGCCGTCGCTTGGCGAATTGCTGGCGCAGGGCAAGGACAACCTCCAGGCCCCGTGGCTCGGGCTTACAGCCTTCTTCGTTATCGCCATCATGCTGAGCCTCCTGATCTTCGTGGGCGAGGCGGTGCGCGATGCCCTCGATCCGCGCAAGACGCTGATGTGAGGGACTGAAGATGCCCAGCAGCCAAACGCAACCAACGAACTCATCGAGCGGGCTTCATGAGCGCTAAGCCGACCCTTCTGACTATCGACAAACTCTGCGTGGACTTCCGCGCAGGCGAGAAGGTGACCCATGCGGTCAAGGATGTCTCGTTCGAGATCGATCATGGTGAAACGCTCGCCCTCGTCGGCGAGTCGGGCTCCGGCAAGACCGTCTCTGCCCTGTCGATCCTTCAGCTTCTTCCCTACCCCGCCGCGTCGCATCCAGGTGGGGAGATCTACTTCAAGGGCGAAAACCTCCTGGCGCTGCCACCCGACGGGCTGCGGCATGTGAGGGGCAATCAGATCTCCATGATCTTTCAGGAGCCGATGACCTCGCTGAACCCGCTTCACACGATTGAACGGCAGATTGCTGAGGTCTTGCGTATCCACAAGGGGATAACGGGAGATGCGGCGCGCGTGCGCGTACTTGATCTTCTCACCAAGGTTGGCATTCAGAATGCGGAGGAGCGGCTTGCTTCATATCCGCACCAACTCTCTGGCGGTCAACGTCAGCGCGTGATGATTGCTATGGCGCTTGCGAACGAGCCGGACTTGCTGATCGCCGACGAACCCACCACAGCGCTCGACGTGACGATCCAGGCACAGATTCTAGAATTGTTGCTGCAACTGAAGGCCGAGTTCAATATGGCCATGCTGCTCATCACCCATGATCTCGGCATCGTCCGCAAGATGGCAGACCATGTCTGCGTTATGCATCATGGCAAGATTGTCGAGCGTGGACCGACGAAAGATGTTTTCGAGCACCCCAAGGACGACTACACAGAACATCTTATCGCATCGGAGCCCAAGGGTTCGCCACCGCCTGCGGACGACAGTGCAAGGACGATCCTCAAGACCGATGACCTCAAAGTCTGGTTTCCGATCAAACGCGGCTTCCTGCGCAAAACGGTTGGTCATGTGAAAGCAGTGGACGGGGTTGATGTCGATGTCCGTGAAGGTCAGACGCTGGGTGTGGTTGGCGAGTCTGGGTCGGGCAAAACAACCCTCGGACAGGCGATCCTTCGTCTGATTTCCAGCGAAGGTCCGATCGTCTATCTCGGCGAACGCATCGATGGCTTTAATTCAAGGCAGATGCGTCCCCTTCGCAAGGATCTGCAGATCGTGTTTCAGGATCCCTATGGCTCGCTTAGCCCGCGCATGTCCATTGGGCAGATCATCGAGGAAGGACTGTTAATTCAGAATCCGGACATCTCGTCCGAGGATCGAGAAGCGCGCGTGGCGCGCGCATTGAAGGAAGTGGGACTAGATCCCAAGGTTCGCGACCGATACCCACATGAGTTTTCGGGCGGCCAGCGCCAACGCATCGCCATTGCCCGGGCGCTCGTTCTAGAACCAAAGTTCCTTATTCTCGATGAGCCGACATCCGCATTGGACGTGTCCGTGCAGGCCCAGATCGTCGACTTGCTGCGGGACTTGCAGAAGCGGCACCGCCTGGCCTATCTGTTCATTAGCCACGACCTAAAGGTCGTCCGTGCACTGGCCAACTCGATCGTTGTTCTGCGCCATGGCAAGGTCGTGGAACAAGGCGCCTCGCAAGAAGTCTTCGCCAATCCCAAGACGGACTACACAAGGGCGCTGCTGGCTGCTGCCTTCGAGCTTGAGACGACACCCGCCGACGCCGTTTCCACATAGGGCTGGCACCTAGGATTTTGTGCGAAGCCGGCGCGCGCTCGTAACCTCAAAGCCGGCGTTTTTTATCCGCGTGCGCGCTTCCGCAAACGGCTCATGTGCGACAGCCATGTGATAGGCGTTTGCATGCAAGAAGCGGCTGGCGCTTGTCATTACCCCAACGTGACCTTCCCAGAAGATGAGATCGCCTCGCGTTAGTTCGGCCCCTGCCAAAATGTCGACAGGTTCACCAGCTTCGGCTTCCTGCATATCCGCATCGCGCGGCACTGTGTGGCCTGCGGCGGCGGCGGCAAGCTGAACGAGGCCCGAGCAATCCAGTCCGAC
Organism: Pseudomonadota bacterium; assembly: GCA_039177935.1. Taxonomy (GTDB): domain Bacteria; phylum Pseudomonadota; class Alphaproteobacteria; order Rhizobiales; family Methyloligellaceae; genus Methyloceanibacter. The sequence goes on from JBCDFN010000003.1 coordinate 149,052, forward strand.
GCTGGTGCGCCCACCCCAGAGATAGGGAGCGCCCAGAAACCCTTCGGCAACCGCAACGAAATCCAGCGCATATTCGCTCACTGGCGCGAGATGCTTGGTATAGACGAAACCGCCCGTGTCGATCCTGGCGTAAGACCCATCGGCCTCCCCGATATTCACGCGTGCATTCAGACTTAGCATCTGCAGCGGCGGCGCCTTGGCGTCAGGCTCTGGGAAAACATATGTGCGGAGTGCTGCTATACGGTGAGTCGCAGGCGGTCCGATCGGGCCAAGGCCAGTACTTGGCACATACCCCACATAGTCGTCGTGATCGAGCTGGACCCAGGACCAAACGTCGTCCTCGTCGAAGACCACGAGCGTTTCGCCGAAGAGTGCCTCAGTATCGAGATTGGCGTCGGCGTGCGGCGTCCGGCGCAAAGGCAGCACGGACGCAACGACTTGGCGGCGTTCCCCCTCCGCGTAACGCTCAGCCTCGACTGATCCACGCAAGCTTGCGGCCGCGAGACCTTCGCGAAATGCGTGCCGGCGAGGGTCGAGCTTGGTCACGCGCCGATTTTCCCACGCAGATACTCGTAAAGGGCGCGCGCGGCATGGGGCTCGCCTCCACGGGGCCGGCCCGGCTGCTCGCGCGGCACCCATCCATAAATGTCTAGATGCGCGTAGCGCTTGGCATGTTCGACGAACCGCTTGAGGAAGAGTGCCGCCGTCACGGACCCAGCAAAGGGTCCGTCCGAGATGTGATTCACGTCTGCAATACTGCTCTTTAGCAATTTGTCATAGGGCTCCCAAAAGGGCATGCGCCAGACGGGATCGCCGACGGCATGGGCGGATTTGAGCATGCCTTCCGCGAATGCATCGTCAGTCGAGTAGAAGGGCGGTAGATCCGGCCCCAATGCCACCCGCGCCGCGCCCGTCAGTGTCGCGAAAGTCACGAGATAATCAGGCGCCTCTTCATCGGCGAGGCTCAAGGCGTCAGCAAGCACCAGTCGGCCTTCGGCATCAGTATTCCCAATCTCGACAGTCATGCCGTTGCGGCTCGGGAGCACGTCGCCAGGGCGGAATGCGTTTCCTGCAACCGAGTTGTCTGCGGCGGGAATGAGTACGCGCAGTCTGATCGGCAGCTTGGTGCGCATAACCATCACGGCGAATGCCAGCGCCGCCGCCGCACCGCCCATGTCCTTCTTCATGAGGCTCATGGCATTGCCGGGCTTTAGGTTGAGCCCGCCGGTATCGAAGCAGATGCCCTTCCCCACGATGGTGACTTTCGGGGCGCTCTCCGCGCCCCAGCGAAAATCGATCAGCCGGGGCGGACGATCGCTTGCTCGGCCGACTGTATGAATCATGGGAAAGTTGTCCGCCAGGAGGCTCGAACCTTCGGTCACTTTGATCGTGCCGCCGAGGGTATTGACGATATCGCGCGCGACCGCCTCAAGGTCTGCGGGGCCCAGATCGTTCGCCGGCGTATTGATCAGGTTGCGCCCGAGATAGACGCCCTCGGCGAGAGCCAATATGTGTGCGCGATCCGCCCCTTCAGGAAGCACCAGACGCCTAACGTCTCGATCCCCGCCAGACTTATAGCGCGTAAACCGATAGCACCCCTTCAAGAAGCCGAGCACTGCTAGATCGGGGTTGCTCAGGGCGCCCTCGAAGCGATAGTCGCCCGTGGCGAGAGCGCCAGGAAGCGCGCCCGTGAGCATAGGCGCATCTTGAGCCCAATCTTCACCGCCCGTCCCGAACAGAACCTTCTCAATTTCCCCATTCTCCCCCGGGACTACCAGCACCGAGCCTTGCGAGGGTTTCCAGCCGCGCGCCTCAACCCAGCGGGCCTCGCGTTTGGAAAGCCCTGAGAGGTCGTCCGCCGACGTGACAAGCTCGATAGGAATGGAGGGCGAACCCGGCTCCAGCACCAGGTCTTCGAGCGATTTGCGGAGAGCGTCGAGCGACATCACGTGTGTAGACATTAAAAATTCCGGATGAGTCTTGAAGGGGCCGCGCATTAATGGCAGGGGAGCGGAAACATGACAACGATGGAAGGCGGAACAATGACGGGCAGGGCCTACACCTTGGTTATTGGCGACAAGAACTACTCGTCGTGGAGCCTTCGCCCTTGGCTGTCACTTAAGGCTTGCAGTGCTCCGTTTCGGGAGGAGCGTGTCCGCCTGCGACTACCAAACAGCAAGGCTGAGATCTTCAAGCGCTCGCCCTCCGGTAAAGTCCCTGCCCTTAAGACCGATCTCGGCGTGATCTACGACAGCCTCGCGATCATCGAGTTCCTCGCAGAGCAATACCCGGAAGCGGGCCTCTGGCCCAAGGACGCCGCGTCGCGCGCCGCGGCTCGGTGCATCTCGGCCGAGATGCATTCAGGCTTCCAAGCGCTACGGAATGACATGCCCATGGACCTCATTTCGCGCTTTCCGATGCCAGACGTGAGCGAGACGCTTGCCAATAATATTCGCCGCGTTGTCGCAATCTGGATCGATACGCGTCAGCGATTTGGTCATGGCGGCTCGCTCCTGTTTGGCGACTTCACGAACGCGGACGCTATGTATGCGCCGGTAGCGACCCGTTTTCGCACCTACGGGGTACCGCTCGCGGACTATGGCGACGACGGCACGGCCGCCGATTACGTGGATACGATCTATGCAATGCCGGATATGGCCGAATGGCTGGTAGGCGCGGACGCCGAAATGCGCGAGCGGGAACTCGTTTAGTCCATTGCTGTCTTTAGCTGAACTCCCCGCGCAGCCTGAATCCTGAGCCGCGCTCCACCGGCCACGAGAGCCCCTCACCGGGGGCGCCCACCGCTCGGCGACCCGACGGTTATGGTTAAGACTTTTTATACATCTGTCCCACATCATGACACTCAACAAACCACGTCACAAAAGCCGGGCGCAGCTGCTGTCGCCCGATGGGGACAGTCTGAACTATGGCTCGCAACCACTCTTCGCGACATTCGATGGTCTTAGCGCTGCTAGCGACATCTGCCGCAGCTGCGCTCCTTGGCGGTTGCGGCCACGCCGGCGGTATTGGGGACGGCATGAGCGGCGGCATTGCCAAGAATGGGCTCGGCATCTTCAAGCGGAAACCACCGGAAGTGCAGATGACCGCCGCCGAGGCATTTGAGGCTACCACCAAGTGGAACGACGCTTACAACAAGGATACGACGAACCCACGCAATGCGCTTGGCTATGCCGCATCGCTTCGGGCACTCGGCAATAAGAAACGTGCATTCGAGGTCCTGCAGACCGCTTATGCCGCGAACCCTAACAATCCCGAGCTTGCTGCAGAAATCGGCAAGGTGGCGTTGGAAACCGGTCAGGTCAATGTGGCCAGCAAAGCGCTTAAGACAGCCGCCGACAAGGGCGTGAGCGACTGGAAGACGCTTTCTGCTCAAGGCACGCTCGCCGCGAAGAGCGGCGATCACGCAACGGCGCAGCAATATTATCAAGCAGCGCTGAAGCGCAAGCCGGACTCGGCTTCCGTGATCAACAATTTGGCCCTGTCGTACACGCTCGACGGCAAGCCGAAAAAGGCTGAGACCCTACTACGCAAGGCAGAGAAAGATGGCCACAGCGACAAGCGTCTTCGCCAGAACCTCGCTCTCGTTCTTGGGGTCCAAGGGAAATACAACGAGGCCAAGGACGTAGCGGCCGTCGATGTGGGTGAAACGCAGGCCAACAAGAGTGTCGCCTATCTCAAGAACATGCTTTCCAAACCGGCTATGGTTGCGTCTGCGCAGCCAGCAGCTTCCGCACCGGCTGATCAAGGCTGGTCGCCGTTTGGCGCAAACGCCGCGCCCAAGCCCTCCGCTCCGGCGGTGGCCGCTGCGAGCCCGCAGCCAGCGCAACGGATGCCGGTTGTTCAGATGGTCAAGCCCGTCGACGAAGTGATCTCAGCACCGCCCAAGGTTGCCGAGGCATCTGCTCCTGGAAGCTCCACATTCGTCAAGTCGTCGACGCGCTAGAGAAGCCTCAGACACGTACGCTTCGTTGAGTCTTGTAGACATGTTTTGAGGGGACGAGGGAGGCGCTCTTCGGAGCGCCTTTCTTGTACGTGTCGCCTCACGTCCTTGACGGCGAGGGCGCCCGAGCCGAGAAACACGAGCTGCTAAGGCTGCGTACTGGCGCTTAGCCAGTGGTCTGCATTACTTGAATGCCGGCGGGGCCGAGAATCACGACAAAGAGAACGGGCAGGAAGAAAACAATCATCGGCACCGTCAGCATTGGCGGGAGCGCCGCAGCCTTCTTCTCCGCCAACGACATGCGCATGTCGCGACTCTCTTGGGCAAGGACACGCAGTGCCTCGCTCACGGCCGTACCGTATCGTTCTGCCTGTATAAGACTGGTGCCCACGGCCCTGATCGGTGCAAGGCCCGTGCGTTTCCCTAGGTTCTCATACGCAAGACGCCGTTCCGGCAGATAAGATAGCTCGGCCGTTGTGAGGCTGAACTCTTCCGCGAGTTCGATCGATCGCGTGCCGATCTCCGTTGCCACCTTGCTCATGGCGGCCTCAACGGACATGCCTGCTTGGACACAGATCAGCAACAGGTCCAGAGAGTCCGGAAAGACGCCTGATATGGACTTCTGGCGGCGTTGAATAAGGTTGCTGATGAAAATATCCGGGAAGTAAAAGCCCAGATAGGCACCGCCGATCGATATGCCAAGCCGCGCGACTAATGGCAGACCGTAGTCGTTCACGAAGAAGAGATAAACGAAGGCGATCGCAAAGCCAGCAACCGGCAGAGCGGCGCGGAAGAAGAGAAACGCAACGACCGGCGCCCGACCCCGAAAGCCTGCCATCTTCAAGCGATCTCGAGTCGCATCCGTCTCCAACGCCTTGCTCAAGTTGAGATTTTCGACGACCTGCTTCATGAAGCTCTTGGGCTCTCGGCGCAAACGGCCCTCGCGATCTCGCTCCGCCAGTGCTGCGGCTCGCTCCGCGCGTAGGCGTTCGCGCTCAGTCGAGACATACTTCATGCGCGAATCGAACCGATTGCCTGCAAACAGCGGCATGATCAAGGAGGCAACCGTAACAAAGGCAGCAACCGCCGTCAGAATCACGACCATGGTACGAGGGTCTGTAACGATGTCGATGAGCGCCGTCATGGCTACTTACTATCCCCTGCCTAAATCTCAAAATTGATCATTTTACGCATCATCAGTATACCGATGAGCATCCAGACTGCTGCTCCAACCAGCATGAACTGGCCGATCTTCTCGGTCCAAAGCAGCGATATGTAATCAGGCGAAAGTGCGTAGACCGCAAGACCAACGACGGGCGGCAACGCACCAATAATCATGGCAGAAGCCTTGGCCTCCGCGCTGAGTGCCTTAATTTTTGCCTGCATCTTGTACCGATCGCGGAGAACACCGGAGAGGTTTGACAGAGCTTCCGCAAGGTTGCCGCCGGTTTGCGACTGAATGGCGATAACGATGGCGAAGAAGTTCACTTCCTGAAGAGGCACACGCTCGTATAGCCGCTCGAAAGCCTTAGGCAATGGAATGCCGATGCGTTGCTGTTCTACGACCTCAACGAACTCGCCACGGACGGGTTCGGGCGCCTCTTTTGCAATGATGTCCAAGCAGTCTCCCAACGGCAAGCCAGACCGAACGCCACGCACAATAATGTCGATGGCATTGGCGAACTCCTGCAAGAACTTTGCTTGACGAGACTGGATCCGGCGCGCAAGCAGCCAGCGTGGCAGGCCGACACCGCAGACGATCATCCCGAGCAAACACACAACCGGCGAAAGTCCAGAGATGAGGAAAAGGAAACCGCCGATTAGCCCCATGATCGCGCAGCCAATGTAGTAGGTCTTTGGCTTGATGCTCAGCCCAGCCCGCAACAGCTTAGTGCGGAGCGTAACGCGTTTCTGCTTTTTCTGTTTGGCCTCGAGTTCCTTGAGCGTGTCTTGTACTTGACGTCGGCGCGTTTGCAGCTGCTGCGGAACGCCAGCCCGCTTTTGCGATTGCGATTGGCCACTCGACGCCACCTCGAAGCGCTTGTCGGCTGTCCGCTCGCCGCTGAAATACGGCATCACAAAAACATAGACCACTCCGCCCACCGCCAGAGCGGCCAGCGAGATGGCAGCGAATTGAACTAACTCAAGCGGTAGCAAATTTCTCTCCCAGCGGGCGGCCGTGCTCATCAGTGACTTCGGCCGAGGCTAGACACTCAGTAAGCCGCCTGTCCTCGCCAAAATAGCGCGCCTTCTCATAGAAGTATGGACGCGCGATACCGGTCGATCGATGACGGCCGACAATACGACCGCTCGCATCCTCGCCGGTTAGGTCATAGATGAAGAGGTCTTGCAGTGTGACGATCTCTCCTTCGAGACCAACAACTTCAGTAACGTGTGTGATTTTGCGGCTGCCATCACGCATGCGTGACGCCTGCACAATGATGTCGACCGATGACGTGATCATTTCACGGATGGTTCTAGCCGGAAGATTGAATCCTCCCATGAGAATCATGCTCTCTAGACGGCTTAGACACTCACGGGGGCTATTTGAGTGTAACGTACCCATTGAGCCGTCATGGCCGGTGTTCATGGCTTGAAGGAGGTCAAATGCCTCAGGACCGCGAACCTCGCCGACGACAATTCGATCGGGACGCATACGAAGGCAGTTCTTAACGAGATCGCGCATGGTGATCTCGCCTTCGCCTTCTAGATTGGGTGGACGCGTCTCAAGCCGCACTACATGCGGCTGCTGAAGCTGGAGCTCCGCGGAATCTTCGCAAGTTATGACGCGTTCGTCCTGATCGATATAGCCAGTGAGACAGTTGAGCAGGGTCGTCTTACCGGAACCGGTGCCGCCCGAGATGACCACGTTGCAGCGAACACGACCGATGATGGATAGTAGGGTTCGTCCTTCAGGGCTGATCGAGCCGAAGCGCTGGAGCTGATCAAGTGTCAGCCTGTCTTTCTTGAACTTACGAATCGTGAGCGTCGGGCCGTCGATCGCCAGCGGCGGCGCAATAACGTTCACGCGGCTACCGTCCGGCAAACGCGCGTCGCAGATAGGACTCGATTCATCCACGCGGCGCCCAACCTGGCTCACGATGCGCTGGCAGATGTTCATCAGCTGAGCGTTGCTGGTGAAACGAACGGGGGCTTCTTCAACCTTGCCACTGACTTCTATGTACGTGGCCTCTGCGCCATTCACCATTATGTCGGCGATATCATCGCGAACGAGCAGCGGCTCAAGCGGCCCATATCCTAGGACGTCGTTGCAGATGTCCTGAAGCAGTTCTTCCTGCTCGGCGATGGACATGACGACGTTCTTGATCGCAACGATCTCGCTAACAATGTCGCGAATTTCCTCACGGGCCGCGTCCGCGTCCAGCTTACCAAGTGCTGTCAAGTCAATCGTGTCGATGAGTGCGTTAAAGACCGTCGTCTTGACATCATAGTAGTCTTCGGAGCGTACCGGCTCTGCCACCTTGCGCGGCGCAGGCGCAACCTCCACAGGAGACACGGGCTCTGGCGCTGGTGGCGCCTCAGCAGTCGTCGAAGCCGGAGCGGCCGGACTGGGCGCCTCGATTGCAGCTGGCTGCGGCGCTTTGGGGGCGGGCTTTGGGTGTAGTTCTGGCCCAGAACTGTTTCTTTTTCCAAACATGGCGGTGGACTAGCCGAGTACCTTCGTGAGTTTGAGACGCTCGATCAGCGGAGCAAGCAATGAGGCGCCCTCTGACTTGTTCTCGATCCGATCTGTGAGAATGTTAGCTAAGCCGCGGAATGCGTCGGCTGCCTTCGACTTTTCGGAAACTTCTTCAATCATCTGGCCGTTGTTCGCTGCCGTGCCGAACAGTTGCGCATCGAACTCGATGACCACGCGAGGCTCGAGCTCGATTGCCTGCCCGAAATCCTTGACTGGGATCTCGGGGCGCTTGGGCAAACCAACTTGATTGAGGACAAGTATCGGTGGCCGATCATTTGGACGAGCTGACTTCAGCTGATCAGCCAAGTTCTTTGTGTTCCGCAAACTTGCTAGGTCAGGCATCGCCGTCATCACCACGTGGTCGGCATTCAGAACCATGTCCTTCGCCCATGCGGTCCATAAGTGGGGCACATCGACGGCGACCCAAGGAACGCTCTGTCGAATTATGTCAAAAACTGTCTCACACGCGTCGGCATCAACGTCATAGGGCTTGTCGAGGGCAATGGGCGCCGCGAAGAGACTGAGATGCTCCGAACAACGTGACAGCAAACGGTCCAGGAGCACTTCGTCCAGGCGTTCTGGTGCCGACAAGGCGTCGGCGATGCCTTGTAGCGGGTCCTGATTGAAGTCGAGTCCGGCCGTGCCGAAGGGCAAGTCCATATCGGCTATGACCACATCGCTTTCGAGGACATTCGCAATGGAGAATGCCGTATTATGACAAACGGTGCTTGAGCCGGCCCCGCCCTTCGTCCCTACGAAAGCAACAGTCTGCCCGACCGGCGCCGACTCGGGGTCACCATAGATCGACGCGATGCTCTCGATCATTTGTGCCACACTCATCGGCGCGACCACATACTCGCTTACGCCGCGGCGCAGAAGCTCGCGATAGAGCAAGACGTCATTGACGTGCCCCACAGCAATGACTTTCGTACCCGAATCGCACACGTCCGCGAGACGCTCCAGGTCCGAGAGCATCTCGGCTCGGTTCAAAAGCGACTCGATGATGATGAGATTGGGCGTCGAGGCATCCCGGTAGAACGTGACAGCAGATTCGACGCCACCCATCTGCACAGTGACGTGGGCCTTGGCGAGGCGCCGATCTTCTGATGCCTTTTGGATGACGGAAGCGGTGTTTTGGTCTTCGCAGAAGGCTTGGATGTTGACCCTCGGAATAGGACGCGCACGCGGCTCTTCCAATCGGTCCTGTTCGGCCTGCTGCATTGACTCCAGAGAAATGGCGGCGTTGCTCGACATTTGTTAGTTTCCTGCAGCAGAGTCACTGGTAAGCGCACGTTCAGGCAGAGGCTTGTCCTGTGGTGCCCATTTGGCGCCTGTCGGCTCGCCCCTAACGTATTTGCCCCAGACCGTGTCACGCCGTTCGCCCGGGCGTGCTGCCTCCGGGCGCGGCGAAAGTAGGTCCTGCGGATCGGCGATCATGGCCGCGAGGTTCTTCTGCGTGGCGCAGCCCATGTTTGGCATTGGCAGGTTGGCGGGATTGCGCGACACATTTTCGGACCAGTCGGGACAGTCTGGTCCTTGGGCACGAAACTCCATGTAGGAGAGGCGCACTGGCGCCGACGGGTCCCCGCTTGCGTGATACGGCTCGACCCGAACGCTCCGCGGACTAATGCCGGATCGCCGCATGGCATGACGAACGTCTTTGTAAACGCGCTTAGCCGCCGATTGATTGGAACTGCCCGATGGGGTTCTAATGACAAGACCGCCTGTTCCGCGTTCATGATAATTCGACAGATAGCCGTAAAGCCGGTTCCACTGGGTGCCGCTCAAGCCTCTCGACCCACGGGGTGCAGCAATGTCGAGCATGGCCTCCCCTTCCCCAACTTGGATTGGATGGCGCGCGCTAGGGTCGGCCAAGGTGAAAGGCGCTTGCATACGCGGACCTTGCGCACAGCCAGCGACCGAGAGTGTTAGTGTCGGGCCTGCCACCATGAGCGCCGCAAACAGAGCGAGCTTCGGCCGAGCAAATCCTCGAAGACCTTGAGAGGTTGATGTCATTTTGCTTTCCTTCTTCCTCTACTCGACGACAAATCCGACGTCGCCTGCGTATGAGCCAACAGGCGCCCGCTCGGGATCGCGTCCATAAATCCGGTTCATGTGACCGAGGAGGTCGGTGTTCACGTCTGATGCCCAAGCAAAGCCGTCGTCTGGCCGTGCCAGCTGCTGGCGCGCGGCAGGTTTGACGACATAGGGCGTCACCAGGACAACGAGCTCGGTTTCTTTCGATTGGAAGTCACGACTGCGGAAGAGCGTACCGAGAACGGGTAGGTTCTTTAGGCCGGGATAGCCGCTAAGCGCTTGCCGCGACTGGTCCGAGAGCAGCCCAGCGATCACAATTGAACCACCGCTTGGCAACTCTACCGCCGTCTCCGCACGCCGGACCTTGAGGGCAGGGATCGAAATGTTCCGCAATACAACGGCGCCTTCTGTCGTCAGCTCACTGACTTCCGTCGATATTTTGAGGCTGATGAGACCTTCCGACATCACAACCGGTGTAAAGGACAAACCAATGCCAAACTTCTTGAATTCGACCGTGATTTGATCCAACTGCTGCGCGACGGGTATCGGGAACTCACCGCCAGCTAGGAAGTTCGCGGTCTCACCGGAGATCGCCGTCAAGTTCGGTTCAGCAAGTGTACGGATCAGGCCGTTTTGATCGAGCGCACGGAGCACCGCGTCGACTTGACTCGTGCCAGATTGCCATCCAACTCCGGCGAGTGCCGCACCAGGCCGGCTGGCGACGGCGTTGGGGAGGCTGCCTGCACCTAGGAGGCTACCCGCCGTTGCACCGAGGGCACCGTTGATTGGGTAGGGCAATGCGGAAAGGGCTGCGAACCCGAAATTGCCAGAGTTTATGATGGCAGCGAGATCAACACCGAGCTGCTTGATTACATTGCGCTCCATCTCGACAACGGAGACCTTCAGGAGAACCTGCTCGCGGCCCTCAACAGTAATCATGTTGATGACGCGGCTGTCACTCCCACTGTCGTTGGAACCGCCGCCGGAACTATTGTTGATCGTGACCGCCGCGCCGCCACCGCCCGCTTGCGTACTTGACGCCGCGGCACCGGAATCAAGGAAGCTGTTCACAATTTCGCTGGCGCGCGTCGCGTCGATCGGTGTTGGGACGCTACCCGTCAAAACGACGTTCTGTCCGACAGTTTCAACATTGACGCGCGAGCCGGGAATCAAGCGCGCTATCAGATCTTGAAGCGCGCCGAGATCCCGCTCGATGGTCACTTCGAGCACCGCAACTTGGCCGCCGTTGTTGTCGATGAAGAGAATATTGGCTTCGCCGAGGTTCTTGCCGATCAGGTAGGCGCGTGTTGCGCTCTGCATGACGGCGTCGATCTGCTCGGGATTGGAGACCATGACTTCCCGCACAGGGCGCGGCAATTCGATGATCATCGACTTGTTGAGGCCTAGCTTGATTGGACGCACCTGACCATCGCCAACTCGTAGCAATGAGCGGTGGTAGGATTGGGCGTATCCCGCGCCGGGCGCGACTGTCATCGCGATCGTGGTCAATGTGGCTACGAGTGCCGCAGGAAGAACCAGTGCTGCAAGGAGAGAGTGACGCATCCGTTTGCCTATTTCTGTTTTCTTCGTCATTCGCTTGACTAGTTGACCCCAAAGGCGCGCGACGGCACGCCGTATTTTAGAAACTTGACCGTGCTTGAATCTTCGTCGATTGCCGCAGCGGACTCTCCACTCGTTTGTGCATCCGCAAGGCTGCGAAGCGAGAGCGAGATCTCACCGATTGACTGCGCGAGCGTCAGGACCTCTGCCTGTCGTGGTGTGAGCTCAAGCGTCGCGGTGTTTCCAGCAACGACTTTCTCGCCATCCTCATTCTCAAGCGCTTGACCAATCGCCAGCACACGGACATTTCGAAGGATTGCTTCGCTGACCGTTTGTTCCTTCCGGCCAACGTTCTGCTTGTGAGATAGGATGACATCGACGCGGTCATTGGGAAGAATGAAGCCGCCAGCGGCGGTTTCCTCTTGGATCGGCGTCGAGACGGCGCGCATTCCCCGCGGGAGAATCGCGGCCATGACGCCACCTTCCGAAATCTTGATAAGCTTCTGGTCCTTGATCGGTTCACCCTGTATGAAGGGCGCGCGTGCGACCGCGCCGGACAGTTCCGATGGCGCATCCGGCTGAGATTCACGCGTGACGAGACCTGGCGTTATGCCTTCCACCGGCCATTGTTGCCACTTGAAGTTCTCTGCACGGACGCTATCGCCGAGATTGATATCCGTGGAGGCAACAAGGACGTCGGTGGCACCCACAGTCTTCTCGACTTCCTGAATTTCAGGCGGTCGAGACACGATAGAGTTAGCCATCCAGGCTGCTGTGAGCGCAGCAGTTGCGGCAATCCCGAGAACGACAACTCGTCCCTTTTTCATCGTTGGCCCTTCCCCTTGTGGCGCCCCAAGCAATGCGCCAGCTGCGACCAACAGTGCCCCAACAAACCTCAAGGTATGGTTAACGGCTGTGCCAATTTTGGCGCGGGGGCATGTTCAAGGGATTTAGTTCAGGGCAAGTAGGGCCCCGGGAGCACCAAGGCTCTTTGCCTCCACGGCGCAGGTTTTGGACGTAGAGAGACGACGTGATTGGGATCTAGGTTGCGCCCGGGGGCTACCCGCCAAGAGCTGCCATAAAGGGCGTGTCGGGGTAGACGAGGAGACCTGCTGCAGCGAGTGCAACCCCGTAAGGCACACCCTCTTTGGGATTATGCAACCGCATAAGCCACTGTTGTGAATGGAGCGTCTCGGGCAGCGGCACAGATCGTACCAACATCAGAATGAGAGTGAGCACACCGCCAAACACCGCGGCATAGATAGCGTATGCGAGCATGTGATCGGGACCCATCCACAGGCACGTCGCTGCGAAGAACTTCGCATCGCCGCCTCCGATCCATCCGAAAGAGAACATCGCAAAGGTTAGGACCAACGCGCCGAACGCTAGAGCAATGTACAGGCCTGCGACCTCCCAGCCGAAGCCGACGAGTGGTGCTAGAACGGCAAAGCCGACGATCAGGGCGAGCGACAGCCAGTTCGGCAATGTCATTGAGAATAAGTCGTAGGTTGCCGCGAACGCCATTGCCAATGGAAAAATCGAGATGATCAGGAGGTCGGTAACCATTTTCTCTTCAGCCTCTGCGGAACGCTTCAGGAGGACCCACGAGCGCAGGACGTCTCGTGCGTAGAGCGTAGTCTTGCTCCCAACGGCTAAACGTCGCGTTAACCGAAAGCTCACGAACAAGGTTTGCCAATCCTTCATCTTTTCGGGTTGAGATCGGCCCTGACATTCAGTCCTCGTTAGTAGTTGAGCGTAGGGGATAGGAAGCCAATGGCATTCCGGTTTCGCCCAGGCCACAGCGTCTGCGGTATTTCAGTGGCAGTAGCCATCACGATTGCATCTATTCAGCCCGTGTTGGCGTCAGGCAAACACGGGTCGGGGAGAGACATCGAAGTTCTCATTGACCAGGCGATGATGGTGCGCCTCGAACGTCCGGCAGCAGAAATTGTCGTTGGCAATCCTTCGATCGCGGACGTTGCGGTACAAAGTGGCGACACGCTCATCCTGACCGGCAAGTCGTTCGGCGAAACGAATTTGATCGTGACGGACTCAAAGGGCAAGGTCCTCGTTAACCGCCGGATTGTCGTCCAAGAGCCAAACGGGCGTTTCGTGACTGTTTACCGGGGGGTCAAACGTGAGACGTTCCACTGCGCACCCAATTGCGAGACCCCGCTCGTTATCGGCGACAACGAAAAGTACTTTGACGCGATAGCAAAAGAGATTCAGACCAAGCAACGCATTGGCCAGTCGGCGGCGGAAGGCGCTGCCGGCGAGTAGGCTGCGGCGTCACCCAAGGCGTAGAAAAAGGCCCGGGACATTCGATGCCCCGGGCCTTTTTGCGAACTCAAGCCGTGCGATCTTCACCTAATCGACGATGCGAAGTTCCGTCAGGCCTTGTGCAATTTCACCGAAGACCGTCTCAAGTTGCGCATTGGACGGGGAATCGAAGAACATGTCCGCCGCCGAGGCGCAGTACTTCAACAGTTTCTTGGTGGAGTTGTTGACACGAAATCCGATCGTGTAGATCACAATACCCTGCGTCTTGATATTATCGCAAACGGCTTTGGTTTTGGAATTGAGCTTGTTGGATGCTTTGGAGCCATTCTTGTTGCCTAGGCGACCCTTTGAGGCATAACCAAACGCGCCGTAGCCCGTGCCGTTGTGATTGGACGCCTTGTTTATGTAGTTGGCGCCATCTGTCAGCAGCACGATAGCCTTGAGACGCTTGTCCTCATCATGCTCTTTGCCCTCCGTGAAGGGTGCGCCCGGCGTTAGAGCTCGCCAGCCCCAGAGTAGCCCGGCTGGAATATTGGTGGTCCCATTCGCGCGGAGCGCAGTAATGGCATTGGTGACGGTGCTCTTGGTATTGTTCAGCGGGGTGATAGAGGCAGGCGGGCAATACATGTTTGGCCCTGAGCCCCTAAATGTGCGCGTTGGGCCGTTGTACTTGGCCGTATACATCTGGCACATCTCTGGCGTGCGCTTCGCCTCATCCGGCTCCCCGCAATCGCCATCATCGATATAATTGTTCCCGTAATAGTCGCCATCATCGTGATCCGAATCCGGCTCGTCCGGTGCGAGGTAGGGAGCGAATAGGGATTCGGCGACCGACGAGGTCGATGTGGCATCGGTCAACTCATAAGCCGTTCCATGTCGTTCGCGCACACACCCCTGCCAGCCCCAAGACGAATTGACCGTCTTCAGCTGATCGAAGAAGGTGAAGGGCTTAACCCCGTCGCCGAAATCTTCCTTCGCGACAGTCGACTTTGCGTTCGTGTCGAGCCAGTCCGCGTCCTTGTGGACCGTGCCGACATTCACAGCCGCAGCAAAGGGCACAACAGCGACATCAAGTGTGTCCGACACGGCTTTTTGGCCGAACAAGTCGTCCATCATCTTGTTTGCAGCTGTCTTCATGGCGCCCAACTTGCCGCTACTGTTCATGGAGCCGGTCACATCCAAGACAAGCGCCAGTTCGATATTGCGCTGGCGTTTGACGATGGCGTTCTCGACGCCGACATCCACATAGTCGATGCCAACCAACCGTAAGAACGTCGTAGGCACAGAGGCGGTGGCTCTCACGAAAAGATTGTCCTCGACGAGGCTTATCTCAAATTTGCCGTTCACATTCTTGGCCAAAGACGATGCGTAGTTCGCATCGAAGAATTGCTTTGCCTTGGCTTCGAGTTCCTTATCTGTCAGTCCAATCCACGATCCGACCGCAAGTGCGGCGCTATCAGCTGCATCGGACAACGTACTACGAACCGTCATGGCACGGCCGTAGTCGGTGGCCATGCCGATGAAACCGATCACAGGCACGAGGGCCAGTCCGAACAATAAGGCGGCGTTACCGCCCTTCTCGCGCAAAAACTGGCGTGCGCGCTCCGCTGAGAACTTCAACATTTGCCACCCCTGTGTGGTTAAACGGCAGGGGCATCCTTGTGATGCGCCCCTTGCCAGGCTGAGGCAGCTAAACAGAAAGGTCCTTACGGACCGTCACTCCATTCACTAAAATTCGATTATACTTTATTATAACAAGTAATAATTATTGTCTTACATCACTCAATTCTACAATTTTGTTTTTACGTGACGTTAAGTCGGCTGGGTTTACTAGTCTGAGCATGACAAATTCTCAGGAACACTCATCCCAGGCCTTTCGCGCCATAAGGATCGGAAAGCACTTCCTACGCAACAAGCGGGGGGGCGCCGCCTTGGAGTTCGCGTTTGTCGCAGGGCCCCTGATCTTCCTGCTTCTTGCAGTCATGCAGATTGGCTACGTTTATTTCGCAAGCTTCGCGCTCGACACTGCTGTCTCGACCGGATCGCGTTTGATCCGCACGGGACAGGTCAAGGCGAACGACCTTGATGCGTCGTTGTTTAAGGAAGCCGTGTGCAACGAATTCGTTGGGCCCTTGAACTGCGGAAGGCTCGCACTCGATGTGCGGAGCTACGAGAATTTCGCCGCGGCGGCCACGGGGCTGACTCCAGCCTTGGACGACGATGGGAACATAAACAACAGCACATCTTTCGATCCTGGTGGCCCAGAGGAAGTGGTCATCGTTCGCGCGTTCTACGCGCTCGAGCTTGCCTCACTCTTTCCGTCTGCAATGGGGCTGGACGCGATGGGCGACATGGCCAATGGCGACCGGCTGCTCGTGTCGACGGCTGCATTCCGCAACGAACCATTCGAATAGAAGAGCTTCACGGTGAAACACATAGAGACCATACAAAGGCGTATCCGCCACAAGAGTTTTCGTTGTACTCGGTGCTTCGGCCGCGAGACGCGCGGCGCATCTGTAACCGAATTTGCTCTTATCGCCCCTGTCTTGTTAGGGCTCTATCTGGGCGCGGTCGAGGTGAACAATGCACTGACGGTCTATCGTAAGGCCCTGCACGTTGCGACCACGGCGGCAGACCTGACGGCCCAGGTCAAGACGGTTACTCGAGGCGAAATTCAGGACATTCACGCTGCATCGACGAGCATACTCACGCCTTTTGCAACGACACCGCTCAGGATCGTGCTCTCGAGCGTGGTGGCCAACAAAGATA
Organism: Pseudomonadota bacterium; assembly: GCA_039177935.1. GTDB lineage: Bacteria > Pseudomonadota > Alphaproteobacteria > Rhizobiales > Methyloligellaceae > Methyloceanibacter. The sequence continues at coordinate 165,359 of JBCDFN010000003.1, forward strand.
ATGTTGGAAAGGTCGAATGGAGCTGCGCCAACCAAGGTGCGGCCCGCGGCAAGGACACGACGTACCCAGTTCCACCAGGACTGACGGAGCCCAATAGCAGCGTGATCGTTGCCGAGGTAACGTATGCCTATGAGCCTCTAGTCGGCCTCAGCACGTTCTTTAGCCCAGTCTCCTTCACGATGGGACAAACGTTCTATTCCCGGCCGCGGCGCAGCCTAACCGTCAAAAAGTCGGATAACGGCTGTTAGGCGTCGGCATCCGTATGCTGACGAAGTGGGCTGGCCCAAAGATCGTACTCGCTTGCGTCCGTGACCTTTACGCGTAGGCGATCGCCTGGCTGAAGCCCATTGTCGCCATCAACAAAGACATTGCCGTCGATCTCCGGCGCGTCCCAGTGAGACCGCGCGATAGCGCCGTCTGCATCGACGTCGTCGACCATAACTTCAAGTGTTTCGCCGACGCGCGCGCTCAAGACCTCGGCACTGATGGACTGCTGATGAGCCATTAGGCGCGCGTAGCGCTCGTCCTTGACCTCTTCAGGCACCTGATCGTGCAGGGCGTTGGCTGGCGCGCCGTCCACATTTTCGTACTTGAAGCACCCTACTCGCGCGAGACGCGCTTCACTGAGCCAATTCAACAGCTCCACAAAGTCGTCCTCGGTTTCTCCGGGAAAGCCTACGATAAATGTCGAACGCACCGCGAGGTCGCGGCACTGTGTGCGCCAGCGTGCAAGGCGCTCTAACGTCTTTTCTTGACGGGCCGGCCGGCGCATTGCCTTGAGGACGCGCGGACTTGCGTGCTGAAAGGGAATATCGAGATAGGGGAGGATCCGGCGATCGGCCATCAACGGCAGGATATTGTCCACGTGAGGGTACGGGTAGACGTAGTGCATGCGGACCCAGACGCCGAGAGAGCCCAGTGCTTCGGCAAGGTCGGCAAAGCGCGTTTCAACCGGGCGCCCTTCCCACGCCGCTTCGGCATGTCCAAGGTCCAAGCCATACGCACTGGTATCCTGCGAGATCACGAGGAGTTCTTGCACACCGGCGTCCACCAGCCGCTCGGCTTCACGCATCACATCTGCAAACGGTCGGCTCCGAAGCGGCCCCCTCAGATGGGGGATTATGCAAAAGCTGCAGGAATGGTTGCAGCCCTCTGAGATCTTCAAATAAGCATAGTGGCGCGGCGTGAAACGAATCCCATGCGGCGGCACGAGATCTAAGTATGGATCGTGAGCGCGCGGCACTGCCTCATGCACAGCCTCGACAACCGCTTCATAGGCTTGAGGACCCGTTACCGCCAACACGTCAGGATAACGGTCGCGAATGCGCTCGGCTTCGACACCGAGGCAGCCCGTAACAATGACACGTCCGTTCGACGCAAGCGCTTCGCCAATAGCCTCAAGGGACTCCTCCTTGGCACTGTTGAGAAACCCGCAAGTGTTGACGACAACCGCATCCGCGCCTTCGTAGCTCGGCGATAACGCGTAACCTTCGGCGCGCAAGCGCGTCACGATTCGCTCCGAATCAACAAGGGCTTTGGGACAGCCGAGACTCACGAGACCAATCTTCGGAGCATCCGTACCGATTGGCATGTTTTTGTCGGGCAGTGTTTCAGTCATTCGCCGCACTTATAGACTGCGAAGCGGCGAGGCAATAGGCGGCGAATAAGTGACCCGTAGCCGTTGCAATGCCGCAGCATTAGCGCTTATGTCCCTGGTCTAGTCGCAGCCGAAGAAACCGGCAGCGTTCATTAGAATTGGGGCATGTTCATGAGATTGCGTCGGCTGTTTCTGGCCACATTTTTCGCCTCGTTGGTGTGCGGCGGGCTACCCGCTACATCCTGGGCACAAGAAACATCTGCGCCGAAGGCTCCGCCAGGCGCCCAAGACCCAAAGCAGCCAAATACCCGGGTGGCGGGAGGCTACGGCAACTGGACGCTTCTGTGCGGCAAGGAAGAGGATCCCAATACGGAGGGAGACGCGAAGGCTGCGGAGGAGGAGAGATGCTCCCTCGTTCTACCCTTGATCGAGAAGAAGACTCAGAAGCTGATCTTCAGAGTAATCCTTGTTTACGGACCCAAAGGCAGGCTAGTTCTGAGGGTTGATGGTCCGACGGGCGTTGCACTTCAGCGCGGCGTACAGTTCGCGACGGACTCAGGAAAGGTCTATGGACTGCCCTTCCAGACGTGCCTGCCCATGGGCTGCAAGGCGCTCTATCTCGTGACAGACGAGATGCGGCAGGACCTCTCAAAATCAACGAAGGCGACCATCGTCGTCTATGCGCTGAACGGCAAGCAAATCCAAACAGTGGCGGAGATCAAGGGGCTTCCGTTGGGGCTTGAAGCGCTGGACAAGAAGCGCACGGCGCTGGTCGAGAAAAAGAACTAGAGCCGAGCCGCGAGCCTTCTTTAGCGCAGTGTTTCCATGCGCAACGGCGGCGCGCTGTTGCTGTCCTGCGGCGCAATGCCGAAGGATGGAGCAAGCGCGCTCGGCTGTTGGGTTTGGCCCGCCGCCACGCTACCCCGGTTGAGCTGATTGCCGCGCCCAACACCGCGCCTTTCCCGCAGAACAATGCCTGGCATCGCAAGGTCCGATGTCGATGGTCCTCGGCCTGCAATGAGCGGATTGGACGCAGCGCCGACAACCGGGCGCGCGAGTGGACCAACGACCCGAAGCGGCGGCAAATGCTCTCCTGTCGCCGTTACGCCACCGCCCTGCTCTTTCGAAACAGGTCCAGGCTTTACGACGAGATCGAGGTTCTCACGAGGCAGATTCACGACGCCGTCAGCGGCGATCGTTGCGGAAGGGCTTACGAGTCTGAGGTTGCTTGTCGAGGCGAGGCCATGGTTGATGTCGAAGCTTCCCGCCAACAGGCTGATCGGCAGGACAGCATTGGGATCGGGCCGGAGGTCTATCGTGCCGGACTCAAGCCCGCGGACTAAGGTCGGGGTTGCAATCCCATCGATGGCTCCCTCTGTGATGGCGAAGGCTCCATTCCCCATGAGCGACAACGCCATCGCGTCCCAGTTCCCGCTGCGGCCCGAGATGTTGAGCGTCAGCCGTCCCTTGCCCCCAATCCGCTCAAGCCCGAGCGCGTCTCTCAGAAACGACCGGGTATCAACTTCCTCAAGACGAATGTCGCCGGAGAACCTAGGAATTGGATCGGTCACCGCGACAGTTAATGCTCCACGGCCATCGCCGCCGTAGAAATCCATGTGCCACAGCTCGGCTTTCAAGGTGCCGTCCGCGAATTCGAGGCTGACCGCACTCGGCCCAATCTGCACGTCTCCGAGACGCGCTTTGCGAATATCGAGGTTGAGGTCCGCGTCGAAGAGCGAACCCATCGCACTAGAGGGAGACGCCATGGCCAAGACCTCGTCAATTGCGGTCTGGGGCATCGAAATCGTAAGGCTCGGCTGAGAGACGCCTGGGCCCGGCATCAAGAGGCGTGGGTCTGCGGCCACGCTGAGGCTCGGCGGGGGAACCACGGCCTGCTCGACTTGGATCGCGGGATCAGCTGACGCGGCTCCGGACGTTACGCTGTTCTCGGGCGGGGCCGTTACGGCCAACGACAGCCGCGCGCTTGCGCCAGCCGGCGCGCCTCTGCTCGCCATGGCCAAGACGGGGCCAAGATTGAGCTCATCGACGACAAGCGCACCCTTAATACGCGGCCGCTCATACTCGAGCGCGATCTTCGCGTGCCCTTTGCCTCGCGCGTTCTCCTGGACAAAGCGAATCCCGTCGAGCGCGATCTCCTCATTCGTCCAAGCGACATCGGCGCTCATTTCTCCGTCACCTGCAACCGGGAGAGCCCCGGACACGCCTTTGAGCCAAGCAAAAAACTGGCGGACGGAACCGGTCTTCGCGACCAAGGATCCCTCACCCCGAAGGCGCGGGACGGTCGTGATGTCGCCGTCGTATTGTGCAGACACCGTGTCGGCGTCAACGGTTAGCTGGAGCTGTGACCGCCCCTCATCGGCAAGGGCCGCCGGGGAGGCTAGCTTGACGTCAAAACCGAAGGACTTGCCTTTCCAGTTGAGCTGGCCCCGGCCAGTCGCGGGCGCCGATAGGGCTGGCAACTTGAGATCTGCATTGACCCGTTCGAAACGCCGGGGCTTGGAACGGCGGGCGCTGTGAACGAGAACCGTGCCGTTACGAATCAACAGGTCTTCGATGGCGACTCCACGAAGAACGCCGGCCTCACGACTAGGCCGTCGGCTTGGCGTCGCGCGAAGCTGGCCATTCGGCGCACGGCCTTCTGAATGCAGTGCAAGTATGGGGCGGTGAATGACAGCGCGCTCGATAGCGTCGTCTAGACCGACGAGATCGAGAAAACCGAAAGCGACTTCGATCCTTGAGACCGTGAGCTGAGGCGACCCCGGCACCGCGTTCGGCTCGGTGATAACGGCGTCGGTGATTTCGATATGGGGAAACGGCCGGAAGGTGAGGCGCGTCGCGCCGTTGATCGCGAGATCATACCCTGTGCTCGCTTTGAGCCATTTCACCGCCTGGGTCCCGGCCCAACTTGAAGGGGCCAAAAGGTTGGCGGCAAATAGCATGACCGCGCCCAAACCAACAAAGCCGACAAGTACTTTGAATCCGAACCGCCAGGCACGCCTCCGGGGCGTCGGCAACGCGTCCAAGGGGATACCTCGTGGCCCAGCCGGTGCCGGCTGCAGAGATCGCGAAACGGGCACGAGTGCGCGCGAACGCTGTCGCGCTTTGTCATTAAAGTGGCGCTGCATTGATCCCCCGAACGAACCGTTCGAATTAGCCCGACAATTGCGGTGAGAATTGGAACGGCTCACTGATACAAGTAAACCTTCGCCACTTGTGAGCAAGAATGTCGCACCCTTGTGCGCTGGAGCGCGTCCAACTCCCTTGGACCTGGCCTCCATGCACCGTTTAGAGCGCGAGGATCGGAGAGAACACTACCGCGCAAGACGACAGCGGTGCTTTACATCGCGTCTCAAGACTGACCGAATCAAAGGGAATTCACAAAGGCCAAGAGACGCTGCTGGTCTTCCTGGGATAGAGATGCGAACACGTCGCGGGCGTTCTGCGCCTCGCCGCCATGCCATAGAATGGCCTCGGTAAGGTTGCGCGCCCGACCATCATGCAAAAATTGAGTATGGCCGTTCACCGTCTCCGTCAGGCCAACGCCCCACAACGGCTGCGTGCGCCATTCGTTGCCTGATGCCTGGCCGTCCGGCCTATTGTCAGCCAATCCCTCACCCATGTCGTGCAGGAGCATGTCCGTGTAGGGCCAAATCAGCTGGTTGGACAAGTGCTTCTGCTTTGGGACATTACCGGTCACGAAGCTCGGTTGGTGGCAAGACGCGCACCCAATCTGGTGGAACAACTCCTTACCTTTGAGAACCTCCGGATCATCGGGATTCCGGCGCCGTGGCACGGCAAGGTTCTGCGTATAGAACGTCATGAGGTCGAAGAGTTCATCGCCCACTTCGACGTTTTGGTACTGTGGCGAGTTGCCCGACGGCGCGTTCATACACTTCGTCTGTTTCTCCGTGCACTCGCCGGCCCCGCTTGGGAACAGGGTCGTCGAGATACCGATATCGCCGGAAAACGCGCCTGCATTCTGCTCAACGATCGTGGGCACATTTGCCTTCCAGCCAAAGCGCCCGAGCATTTCCTTGTCGTGCAGTTGCGACCACACGCGGTTGGGCCGGCCCGAAATGCCGTCTACATCTGCATCGTCTGGGTCGGCATGCGCCATGATCTGATCTTCTGGCACCGCTTCGAGGAGACCGAGGCCAATCATGGGCGGCGCGATGCGCGGCCCCAACATAACGTCCGGACTGATCGGCCCGTAATTGACTTGAGCCAATTTGTATGTCGGGACGCGCAGGGAGGCCGTCTCGCCGTCGGCTAACGTGACCTCCTTTTCCTCATAGGAGATCTTGACCGCACCTTCCGCCTCATGCCCCTGGATCGACCGGTCCTGCAGCTGGCCGCCATAAACCGGGTCGGGCAAAACGGTCACCTTGCCGGATGCGAGGAGCGCCCTGTCCTCATCGGTTTTGGCTGGCACCGAGAGGCGGAATAAGAGCGAGTCCGTTGGCCCGGGCGTATTGGACGCAGGTGGTGGATGGCCGCGTCCATCCTTTAGATGGCAGCTCTGGCATGCGCGGACGTTGAATAGTGGGCCGAGCCCATCAGAGGCGTTTGTCGAAGCAGGTGCGGACACCCAAAAGCGCTTAAAGACGCTGTTCCCGATCTTGAAGTCTAGCTCTTTCCGGAACCCCATGTTGCCGGACGAATGGGAGAACGCGTTGGTATTATCTATGGACCCGCGCGACGTGGCATCGCCCCCCGGCCGGTCTTCGCCAGGCTCAAGCTTCGTGAAGTCAGTCGCTGGTGAGGTTGTATTAAGCCCGGTAGAGTCGGCAGCAGAACTGGCTGTCACGACAAAGCCGGCAATCAGCGGCAGGCAAGCGCCCAAAAGGAGAGCACCGCCAAGCCAAGCTCTCGCCTGACTTGACGGTGCAGTCGGGGTCGACTGACTCTGAGTGGGCGTGAACTGCCGTTTGTTCACGCGTTCTCCTATCTAGAATGCGAACGTGCTACGCGCGCCAACTACCGCAGCATCGTCGGCGCCATCAAATCCGGCGCCTGGATTGAAGAAGTACTGGAAGTCAGGCTGTAGCGTCCAACCGTCGATCACCTCCATGGTGTAGGCAACTTCGATCAAGCCCTCGTATCCGTTACCCTTCACACCGCCATCGTTCACCGATGCGGTCTGCGCATTGCTCGAAATGCCCGTGTAGGCGTAGCCCACAGCAAGGGCATCGTCAGGACGCCCCGGGATCATGCCCGTAAAGGTCAGACCCACATCGAAGTAGAAATCGACGAAGCTGATGCTATCGGGCGCGCCCGTGAAGCGTGTGAAGAACCCGATACCTTGGCCCTCTTCGCCATCGGGAGCCTGCCACAGAAGCTGATCCAAGATGATGTAGAGCGCATACTCGCTCTCCTTGGGACGACCCGTGATCAGATCATCCGCATCGCCGAAGTGGTTCCAGCCACCGAGCTTGATCGTGCCGGGCAGTGTGCCGCCCCCAACGCTATAGCTGTAGGCACCTTCGACCATCAAGAGCGCATTATCGCGCAGGCCGAAATCCAGTCCGTCAGGGTTACACGCTTGCGCATCGTCAGCCGGGCAATCTGGCGCAGGGTTACCATTGAATACACCAATCAACACGCTGGTGTCGTCAGTCGGGGCCACCGCAACGCGCACGCCAGGCGTTGCAATCGGATAGGCGGGACCGCCGCCCGGCAAGTTCTCGGCCGGCAGTGGCGACCATCCCCAGGTGCCGTTGATGAAGAAGCCGCCGCCATCGGCTGCGTAAAACTCTTCGTCGGCGGCCAGCTGACCGAAACGAACGGACACCCGGTCGTTAAACAGGAACTGCTCGAACCACAGCTCGAAGAGCCGTGTGGCCGGGTCGGCTTCAAAGCTGGTGACGGGCATCAGACTGCCAACATTGACGCCTGAAATCGAGTTGCCGTGGATCTGGTAGCCATTGACGTGGAAGCAGAGACCATCCCAGAGGCCCAGCTTCTTCATATCGGCATTCATGTAAAGCTCGAGGACGCCGTTGTACTGGCCGCCATCTTTGAGTCCGCCCCAATTGTAGAACGGCTCAGCAACGTAGGCGCCGCCAACATCGATCCCCGCTCTGTTGAGCGCATCGTATGTGCCCTTGAGCGGCTTATCGATCAGGTTGAGCCGACCATTCGCACCCGTCGCAAACGGATCGCGATAGTCCTCAGGAATCTCACACGCCGCCTGGGCTACACTAGGTAGCGCCACCATTGTCATAAGTGCGGCACCGGCGAAAACGGCCTTCCGCACGCAAGCGGCAAATACGTTTCTACTCTCTAAGGTCGCTCGTTCGCGACCCCTCTCTGTCAATCTCATGTTATCAGCCCCCCAAGGCCTGAATTTGTCTCTACTCTTGTTCTTCGGCTTGTTTGCCGATTCTCGACTTGGAATGCTCAGTTCAGCATTCCAAGTCATTCTTGCTCAAGATTGTTTTGTGTCGCAGCTGCTGAGTTCTCTTCAACAACTGCGCTCCGTACTATTTGGTCTATTCAGCTCCGACCTTCTCCGGGGCGTCGAGACTGTCTGATCCTTCAAAGTCGATCGATTTCAGGTCCAGCGTTGCAACAGCGCGCTCGATCGCTTTGGTTTGTGTCACGAGGGCGTCAACCACATCTTGGACAACTTTGTTGCCCTCCGCGTTCCCTTCACCAATCATCTGGTCGTAATTCTCGGTCGTCAGAGCACGGAGGTACATTGTGTTCATGGCATCCATGGTCGCGTCGATAGTCGCTATAACCTCCGCATCTACTTTCTGGTCTTTGGCTTTGACCAGATCGGAGATGCTCGGACCTGAAACGACGGACCCATCGGCGCGGCGATAGCGGCCGGTGTAGACATTGCGGATGCCGAGAGCATCGAAGAAGTGTGCCGCATGCGTGTTGTCGGAAAAGCAGTCGTGCTCCTCTTCCGGGTCGTGCACCATGAGGCCAAGCTTGATGCGCTCGCCTGCCAGCTCGCCATAGGAGAGACTGCCAAGGCCCGTCATGATGATCGTCAGACCCCCTTCGTCACCAGCATCCATAACGGCCTTGCGGGCATCTCCGCCCTCTTTCCATTGGTCGGCCATCCACTGCAGATCATCGATCAGGAGCTGCGTGGCCGTGCTTAGATACTCCGCGCGGCGTTCGCAGTTGCCGTTGGTGCAATTGTTGAGGTCGTAGTCGGTCGCGGGACGCTCGCCTGATCCGGCCTTTGTGCCATAAAGATCTTGCCCCCAAAGCAGGAACTCAACGGCGTGATAGCCGGTTGCAACATTGGCTTCGACACCACCGGCCTCCTGCAGTTCGTCAGCAAGAAGCGCTTTCGTGATCTTAGACGTGTCTATCTTCCTACCGCCAAGCGACAGCGAGACGTTCTTGATGACGTCGGCCGCATAGAGTTCGTTTTCGGGCGACTCGTCGCCATAGACCCCGGCGACATAGTCGATTAGCCCCTCATCTAAGGGCCATGCATTAACTTTGCCTTCCCAGTCGTCGACGATCGAATTGCCGAAGCGGAAGGCCTCGGTTTGCATGTAAGCAGGACGCGCAGCGATCCAAGCGGCGCGAGCGGCGCGCAAATTCGGCTCAGTCGGGCTCTCCAGGAATTCATCGATCGCAAGCTGCATGGTCTTGGCAGTCTCAAGCGAGTCCGCATATCCGGCCTGCGCAATGTCAGCATAATTCTTCAAGACATCCTTAGGCGCGTCGGCCAGCACAGGCGAGGCACAAATACCAAGAGCCAGCGCTGCAGCCGGCACTAACGTTGAAAACCCTCGAAACATCAAACTCCCCCTCGAATGCGCGCCACTCTGATCGCAATCATCTTGTTGACAGCGCTTGCCAAAATCTCTGCCCATCGCTCCCCCTCAGATGCGGCGGCCCAAGGACCGGGAAGGTAGCCAGGAACCGCCGCAAGGCTGAGATGAGGAAGCACAACGGATCGGGCCGAAGCACTTCAGACACCCGGGCTGGGCGACCGAATGTCTTGCCATCACCCTAAGTGGTCCCCTATGATGAACGAAGTGAACAGTGTTAAAGCAAATAGTTGAGCAATATGCATCTTAAGGAAGTCGACGCCAACCTGCTGGTCACCCTCGATGCTCTTCTGGTGGATGCGAGCGTAACCAGGGCTGCAGAACGGCTTGGCCGAAGCGCCTCCGCGATCAGCCACGCGTTAGCTAAGTTGCGGGAATTGTTCGACGATGAGCTGTTCGTCCGCGCCGGACAACGGCTTGTCCCGACAGCCCGGGCCCAGGAGCTTGCCCCCACCGTCCACGTGATACTCGCCGGTATGGAAAGCCTTCTGCGGCCCAACAAACCGTTCGACCCGTCGCTCACGATGCGCGCGTTTGCCGCGGCATCCAGCGAAGCCGGCGAACTCATCCTAATCGAGCCTTTGCGCAAACGCCTGCAAGAGACGGCGCCGAGCGTGCGGGTCGATTGGACGCCCTCTCATGCAGACTCAACAATCGACGAATTACGCAATGCGCGCTGCCACTTCGTGATCGATATCATGGGTGAGAGCGCCGCGGCGCCTGACATGCGATCGACTACGCTCTTCGATGACGCGATAGCAACTCTGGCGCGACCAGGGCATCCATTCTCCAAGCGCCGTCCGACCGGCGAAGCTTTCGCCGGCGCCGAGCACATTGCCGTCCACTCTCTTCCTGGCTTCCGGGGTCTTGAAGATGGGCTTTCTTCGATGGGCCTCACGATTGAGCGCCGCGCCGAGGTCTCCTCCGCCCTTGTCGGCGTGATGGCCACCTTAAACAGCGACGCCCTGCTGACGCTCCCAGCCTCACTCGCCAGCTTGCTGGAGCGACAGTTCGGCCTTACGCGGATTGCCCAACCTATCGACCCTGTCTCGTTTCCCGTGCGCCTTCTCTGGCACACGAGCTATGATCGCGATGAGTGTCATCAGTGGCTCCGCGGCGAATTCTCCCTGCTAGCCCAGGAGTTGGCGGCTTAGGAACTCTGGATCTGCCTCAATTGTTTCCGTCACGATGCTCCGCTACCATGGAGGCGTCGCCCGCTCGCCGCCGAGGGCCGGGCGTTTGGAGGATCCTCATGGTTGCGTGGTTTCGCACCGGCTTTGCCGCTGTGCTTTTTGCCTGCGTCTCCCTTTCCGCTTTCGCCGCCGACAAGACCTATCAGGATGAAGCGCTCGACGAAGCGGCCATTGCGCTTTCTGCCGACCTGAAGAACGAATCCGGCACAGTCGAAAGGCCGGTGCCGATGCTCAAGGAGCGGGCTGCGGCACAGCTCCGAAAGCAGCAGCTTGGGAATGCCGCCTTCCTCTACGGCCAGATCGTCACTGCCGCCCCCAACGACTCTGTCGCTTGGCGACGCCTTGCCGATATCTGGCTGGCAATTCCACCCGACGAAAACGATGACGGTAGCGCGCGTTATCGGAATGCCCGGACCGCGGCCTATCTCGCTTATCGTAAGGCAACTACGCCAAAGAACGAAGCCGCTGCGCTTGGCACACTTGCGAAGGCCTTCGCTAAGGGGAGTGAGTGGCGACGGTCGCTGAACGCGCTGCGGCTCGCCACGTCTCTCGACGATGATGCCAGCCTCGCGGCAACCTATGCTCAGCTACGGGAGAAGTATGGATTCCGTGTCGCGGATTTCAGCGTGGATTCCGATCCGGCATCGCCCCGTGCCTGCTTCCAGTTTACCGAGCCCTTAATCGCCCGCGCCGACTATGCACCGTTCGTTGCCGTTGCCGGCGAAGACAAGCCAGCGCTCTCGCTCGACGACAAACAGCTTTGCGTGGAAGGCCTGAAGCACGGCGAGACTTACGACGTGACTTTGCGCGAAGGGCTCCCCTCGTCTGTCGAAGAAGACCTGCTCAAGAACGCGCCGTTCACGATCTATGTGCGCGATCGCACACCGTCCGTGCGGCCCGTGGGCAAGGCCTATGTGTTGCCGAGTACGGGACAGCAGGGCATTCCCCTCAAGTCCGTCAATACTGGCGAGCTCGAGGTCGCGATCTATCGCATCGGAGACCGTAACCTGCTCGGGACCGTGCTCGGCTACGACTTCCAGCGCAATCTCTATGGATATGGTCTGGAGACGATCGCCGACGAGAAGGGCGAAAAGGTCTGGAGCGGCACGCTCAATGTCAAAAAGGATCTGAACCAGGACGTCACCACGGCCGTCCCAATCAGCGAGGCCGTACCGGAACTTGCGCCGGGCATCTACATCCTCGCCGCGCGGCCATCCGACGTTCCCGGCGATGAGTACGGCGAGCGCGCGACGCAATGGTTCGTCGTGTCGGACTTTGGGCTAACAGCCTATTCCGGATCCGACGGCATCCATGCCTTCGTCAACTCCTTGGCCACGACCGAGCCCGTGCGCGGAACAGAGGTTCGTCTGATCGCCCGCAATAACGAAGTCCTTGGCACCGCGAAAACCGATGCAAAGGGTGCGGCAACGTTTGCGCCGGGTTTGGCTCGCGGCAAGGGCGGCCTCGCGCCCGCGCTTCTCGTCACGAGCGGCCCTGACGGCGACTACGCCTTTCTCAGCCTGAAGAAACCGGGCTTCGATCTGACCGACCGTGGCGTTGCGGGACGGGACGCGCCGAAGGGCCTCGACTCTTATGTCTTCACCGAGCGTGGCGTCTATCGCACCGGCGAGACGGTGCATATCACCGCGCTGCTTCGGGATGCCGCCGGTGTTGCCGTGCGCGATCTCAACGCGACCCTCGTGGTCGACCGTCCGGACGGCATCGAGTACCGGCGCATGCTCGCGCGGGATGCAGGCGTAGGCGGTGTCTCCGTCAGTCTGCCATTGATTGCGGCGGCACAGACCGGCACCTACCGCGTCAAAGTCTATTCGGACCCAAAGGCTGCGCCGATTGGTGAGACCAGCTTCCTGGTCGAGGACTATGTGCCCGAGCGTTTGGAGTTCGACATCTCCACCAGCGACAAGAGTCTCGCTCAAGGTACCACCGCGACCATCAACCTCGATGGCCGTTTCCTCTACGGAGCACCGGCATCCGCGCTCCGGATCGATGGTGAAGTTAAGGTCACGGCGACCAGCGCCCGGCCTGGCTTCGAAGGGTATTCGTTCGGCAAAGCCGACAAGGATAGGGCTCAGAACTTCACGCTCGAAACGCTCCCACTCGCGGACTTGCCCGACACCGACGCCAAGGGGCAAGCGAAGTTCGACGTGGCGTTGGGTGCGTTGCCCGCATCGTCGCAGCCGCTTGAAGCCAAGATCGTCGTGCGGCTCGCCGAGCCCGGCGGCCGCGCGGTGGAACACGATTTGACACTGCCGATCCAACCGAAGTCAGACATGATCGGCGTGAAGCCGTTGTTCAAAGGCTCCTCATTGAGCGACAACGATATCGCGAAGTTCGACGTGGTGCTGGTTGCGCCGGACGGAACGCAAGTCGCGAGCAAGGGTCTGAAGTGGCAGTTGCTGCGCGTCGAACGAAAGTACCAATGGTATCGCCAATACGGCAGCTGGAACTATGAACCCATCAGGGTCACGCGCCGTGTCGCGGATGGCGTGATCGATGCAACGGCTGACGCCCCTGCGCAAATCGAAATGCCGGTGTCGTGGGGCCGCTATGAGTTGGAAGTCGCCAGCGCGGACCCGCTAGGACCTGTCTCGACATACGGCTTCGACTCCGGCTGGTATGCCGACGCCAGCGCCGACACGCCAGACCGTCTCGAGATCGCGCTGGACAAACCCGGCTATGCACAAGGCGAAACGATCAATGTTGCTGTGACGGCGCGGAGCGCGGGGACGGTGACACTTTCGGTGATCGGCGATCGCTTGCTCACGCAGACCACTGCGGAGGTGGGGCCCGGCCTAACGACACTTCCCCTCGCTGTCGGGTCCGATTGGGGCACGGGCGCCTATGTCCTCGCCATGCTCCGGCGTCCTCTGGACACGGCGGCAAAGCGGATGCCAGGCCGCGCGATTGGCGCACAGTGGTTCAGCATTGATGAAGCGCGGAACACCATTGGCGTCACGATGGATTTGCCGGAACTCATCCGGCCCAATTCGACGCTGCGGGTGCCGGTGAAACTCGCAAACCTCGCGCCAGGCGAACAAGCGCAGCTTGTCGTTTCGGCTGTCGATGTGGGCATTCTCAACCTGACCGGCTATGAGCCGCCCAATCCGAACGAACACTATCTCGGACAGCGCAAGCTCTCGGCTGAGGTCCGCGATCTTTACGGTCAACTCATCGACGGGATGCAAGGAACGCGCGGTCAGATCAGGACTGGCGGCGATGGTGGTGCCGCAACGCTTCAAGGCAGCCCGCCCTCGGGTCCGCCGCTCGCGCTTTACTCGGGCATTGTCACGGTCGGCGATGACGGAACGGCCGAGATTGAATTCGACATTCCCGCTTTCACGGGCACGGCGCGGGTCATGGCTGCCGCCTGGAACGAGACTCAAGTAGGCCATGCCGCTGGCGATGTGGTTATTCGCGATCGTGTCGTCGTTTCGAGTACGCTGCCACGCTTCTTGCTAATGGGCGATCGTTCGACGTTGCGCTTAGACCTCGACAATGTCGAAGGGGCGAGCGGCGCGTACAAGATCGCACTCGCGGCGACGGGTCCTGTCGCATTGCCGAAGACGGAGCGCGTGCTCAACATTGACACCAAGACGCGCAAGGCGGCGTCCTTTCAGATCGATGCGCAGGGCGTCGGGGATGCCAGTATCGACTTGAAGGTGACGGGGCCTGAGAATTTCGAAGTGGCTCGGCGTTACTCGATTACGGTGAAGCCTGCCTCGCAGATCTTTGCGCGCCGGACGGTAGCCTCCCTTGCGCCAGACAAGAGTATCTCGCTGTCCAATGACGTGTTTGCCAATCTTGTTCCGGGCACGGGCAGCTTGGCGCTTTCGGTGACACCAACCGCAGCGCTTGACGTTACTGGACGGTTGGCGGCGCTCGACCGTTACCCACTTGGTTGCACTGAGCAGATTGTGAGCCGCGCGCTTCCGCTTCTTTACCTGAGCGAACTCGAAACGAAACAACAGCCCGACGCGAAGACAGCCAAGCGGATCGACGGCGCCATTGAAACAGTTTTGGCGCGCCAAGGATACGAAGGCGGTTTCGGTCTTTGGTCACCGGGCGGCGGCGATGCCTGGCTCGATTCCTACGTCACAGACTTCATGACGCGCGCCCGCGCGCAAGGCCACGCCATCCCCGATGAACGCTTTAAGCTCGCGATCAATCGGCTGCGCAACTATGTGAGCACGGCACCAGACGTCTCCAAAGATGGAGGGCTGGCCCTGTCCTATGCGCTTTACGTCCTGGCGCGGAATGGCGCGGCACCTGTCGGTGATCTGCGCTACGTCGCCGACGTGAAGATGAGTCAGCTTGGCTCCCCAGCGGCACAGGCCAAGATTGGTGCAGCGCTGGCGATGCTTGGCGATCGCAAGCGCTCGGAAAAGGCCTTTAGGAGTGCAGCCAATGCGCTGCCCAACGAGACGGTGACCAAAAATGGCCGCGTCGACTTTGGTTCGCGGTTGCGCGATGCCGCGACTGTCGTGACGCTCGCCGCGGAAGGTAACGCCGCTGAACCGATCCTGGTCAGCGCCACCAAAGAGGTCGGCGTCGCACGCGACGCCGCGAGCCGGACATCGACCCAGGAAGATGCGTGGCTCATTCTTGCCGCACGTGCACTCGGCAACCAGGGTGTCGCGCTTGAGGTCGCGTCAGGCGATGCTGCGCCTATTGCCCAGAGTGGCGCCCTCTATCGCGACATTGGCGAGGAGGATCTCGGCATCGCCCCTGTCTCCGTGACCAATCGCGGCAAGGCCCCCGTTGACGTTGTGCTCTCGGTGGCTGGCGCACCCACATCGCCTGAACCCGCGACAGAAAGCGGTTTCCTGCTGGAGCGTACGTTCCATACGCTCGATGGCCAAGAGGTCGATATTGCGGAGACGAAGCAGAACGAACGCTACGTTGTTCTGCTGACCATCACCGAAGCGAAGCCACAGTTCGCACGCGTCGCATTGACAGACTACGTGCCCGCGGGCTTCGAGATTGATAACCCGAAACTCGTCTCCTCGGCCGACACGGGCGGTCTACCTTGGATTACACAGGCAGCGCGCCCAGTGCATACAGCCTTCCGCGATGACCGTTTCGTGGCTGCCTTCGATCGCAATGCCAAGAGCCCTGTCGTCTATCGCGTGGCTTATGTCGTGCGCGCGGTATCGCCGGGGGCTTACGTTCTCCCCCAGGCGAACGTGGAGGACATGTATCAGCCTGACCGGTTCGGCCGCACTGCAACGGGCACAGTCACGGTGTCGGCGCGCTGATGGCATCACCACCGAGACGCAAATTGCACCGGCGCCTGGCCTATGCTGCCGTCGGCTTGCTGTGGTGCACGGCGATTGTTGCGGGCGCGCTGGTTGGACTTGCCGGCACGTTCGGAGCGCCGCCGCTAGGCAAGAACATCACCTATTCAACAACGGTTATGGGCAGCGAGGGCGAGCTGCTGCGCGCCTATCTCGCACCCGACGGCCGTTGGCGTTTGCCGGCGTCACGAAGCGATGTAGATCCGCGCTTTCTCGAAGCCTTGCTCGCCTATGAGGATAAGAGATTTTACGATCATGGCGGTGTGGACCCGCTGGCCATGACACGCGCCTTCTACCAGTTCGCAACACGCGGCGAAATCGTCTCGGGCGGTTCAACCATTACGATGCAGGTTGCTCGCCTCTTGGAGCCTCGGGGCAAGCGTTCACTCTATGCCAAGTACCGGCAGATGGTTCGGGCGTTTCAGCTTGAGCAGGCCTACAGCAAGGACGAAATCCTCAAGCTCTACCTGACCTTGGCGCCCTACGGCGGCAATCTTGAGGGCATTCGGGCAGCATCCTTCGCCTATTTCGGCAAAGAGCCGCGACGGCTTACCCTTGGAGAGACAGCGTTGCTCGTCGCCTTACCGCAATCGCCGGAGCATCGCCGGCCGGACCGCCATCCCGAGCACGCCCGTGCCGCCCGAAACCGCGTTCTCGATCTGATCTCAAGCAGCGGTATTTTTACGCCCGAGGAGCTCGAAGCGGCCAAGGCCGAGCCTGTCCCCGATGGACGTAGATCGATGCCGCTGGGGGCTCCCCACGCGGCAGACGACGCCAAGGCAGCCTCGTCCGGTAAATCGATCATACGGCTGACGATCCGTGCACGGCTTCAGCGCCGCCTGGAACGGCTGGCTCGCGACAGGGCAGTCACCCTCGGCGATGCGATGTCTGTGGCCATCGTTGTCGTGAAACACGAGACGGGCCGCATTATCGCTCGCGTCGGGACGCCGAACTATTTCGATTTGGATCGCGCTGGGCAAGTCGACCTAACGCGCGCGGTGCGCTCGCCGGGCTCGACGCTAAAGCCTTTCATTTATGGCTTCGGTTTCGAGGACGGGCTCGTCCACCCCGAATCACTCATTGAGGATCGACCGCTTCGCTTTGGAGACTATGCGCCGGAAAACTTCGACCAGACTTTCCAGGGCACAGTCACGGTTCGTCGGGCACTCCAACGATCGCTCAACGTGCCTGCCGTTTCGTTGCTGGAGGCGGTTGGGCCCAGCCGCCTTCTGGCGAGGCTTGGCGAAGCTGGTGCGCTGCTGAAGCTGCCTGAGCACGAGACCGCGGGTCTCGCCCTCGGTCTCGGCGGCATCGGTATTCGGTTGATCGATCTCACCGCGCTCTATGCCGGACTAGCGCGCCAAGGAGCGGTGGCCCCGCTCTACGAGCGCGAGGACGGGCCGCGTTGGCCTGAACGGCGACTGATGGAGCCGGTGGCGGCTTGGTATGTGGGTGATGTCTTGCGCGATGCCCCACCGCCGCCCAATGCCACCGGTGGGCGGATCGCCTTCAAGACCGGCACGAGCTATGGCTACCGGGACGCCTGGGCCGTCGGCTTCGATGGGCGCTATACAGTCGGGATTTGGACAGGACGCCCGGATGGCGCGCCTGTTCCAGGACTGTTGGGCCGGACAGCGGCCGCGCCTATCCTCTTTGATGTGTTCGCGCGCCTAAGGGCACAGCCGCGGCCCCTGCCACCAGCACCGGAGGGCACTCTTCGAGCCCGCACCGCACAGTTGCCCCCACCGCTCCGCCGCTTTGGCGCGCGCTATAGGGCGGGCACGCCGCATGCCGAGGACTTACGCATTCTGTTTCCACCTGACGGGGCGGCACTGGCGCTGCAGACCGACGGTGGCACCGTTGATCCCGTCGCCATCAAGGTCACTGGCGGCAGGGCGCCGCTCAATGTCCTTGTCGATGGTCTACCGCTACGATCGACGCGTGGCGCCGGGACGGTGTTCTTCGAGCCGGATGGACCCGGATTCGTGCGGCTGACGGTTACTGATGCGCTGGGCGCGGCGGACAGCGTGACGGTCCGGTTGCAGCAATAAGGAGCGGCTGCGCAAGCCCTTGACGAATGTGGGGCGCTTGCCCAAAACAGCGCATGACCCAGAGCCGCAAAAAGCTCCACATCAAGACCTTCGGCTGCCAGATGAATGCGTATGATTCTGAGCGGATGGCCGAGGCGCTCGCCCCTGCTGGTTACGACGTAACCACTGCGATGGACGATGCGGACCTGGTGATCCTGAACACCTGCCATATCCGGGAGAAGGCCGCCGAGAAGGTCTATTCGGAGCTTGGCCGTGTGCGCCAAAACAAGGAAGCGCGGAAAAGCCAAGGGCGCGGCACGATGGTGGCCGTCGCGGGCTGCGTCGCGCAGGCCGAGGGCGAGGAGATCATTGCGCGCGCGCCCGTGGTGGACATCGTTGTTGGACCACAGAGCCTTCATCGGATTGCCGACCTCGTCGCCAGGGCCGAGACAGGCCAGTGCTCGGTTGAGACAGAGTTTCCGGCGGACGACAAGTTTGCCGCACTTCCTGTTCGCCCGAGCGGCAAACGCCAAGTGTCTGCGTTCGTGACGGTTCAGGAAGGCTGCGACAAGTTTTGTACGTTCTGCGTGGTGCCCTATACGCGTGGCGCTGAGTATTCGCGCCCCGCATCGGAGGTCGTCGCGGAAGTAGAACGTCTCGCAGCAGCGGGCGTACGCGAAGTGACGTTACTTGGCCAGAACGTGAACGCGTATCACGGAGACGGCGAGGACGGCGCGACTTGGTCGTTAGCAGCGCTCTTGCGGCGTCTTGCCGACATTCCCGACATTGCCCGCATGCGCTTCACCACGAGCCATCCGCGGGACATGGACGAGGATCTCATCGCCCTATTCGGGAACGAAGAGAAGTTGATGCCCTATCTCCACCTGCCCTATCAGGCTGGCTCGGACCGCATCTTGGCGGCCATGAACCGCAAGCATACGGCCGAGGAGTACGAGCGCTTGATCGACCGGATCCGAGCGGCACGACCGGACATCGCACTCTCGACAGACATTATTGTTGGCTTTCCAGGCGAGACGGACGCTGACTTTCAGGACACTCTCGATGTGGCTAAGAGGGTCGGCTTTGCCCAAGCCTTTTCCTTCAAGTACAGCGCGCGGCCCGGCACGCCGGGCGCTTCTCTCGAGGCACAAGTTCCAGACATGGTTAAGAAGGAACGCCTCGCCATCCTGCAAGCGCAGCTAGAGGAAAGCCGCCGCGCTTTTGATGTTGCGACTGTTGGCCGCCGGATTCCGGTACTCTTTGAGGGCAAAGGGCGGAAACCAGGACAGATTGCGGGACGTTCTCCCTATCTACAGGCCGTGTATGTGGAGGGATCGGAACAGTTGATAGGTCACATCGCCGAGGTTGACATCTCGGCTGCGGGGCCAAACAGTCTTACCGGTGTCATGAACGCGGGACTTGAATGGCGCGAGTCGATTCAAGCAGCGGTTTGAGCTGCAAGGTAGTTTTCGGAAAGCACTTTTGACGCGCGGGCGAGTAGCAACGGCAAAGCGCCTAGACACGGCGCAGGCAAATGGGGACCAAGAGCCCCTGGTCGTCTATTTCGACGATATGGGTCTCGTGCGCGACCTGCTCGGCCATTACGACGCGAATCTGGCGGTTATCGAAGATCGGCTCGGTGTCGAGGCCGTCGTCAACGGGACGGCGGTCGCACTTCGCGGCACGGATGAGGCTTGCGACGCCGCGAAGGTGATCCTTGAGCACCTCTATAGCCGGCTCGCGCAAGGCGAGAGCATTGGTGTTGGTGACGTGGCGGGCGCCATCCGCCATACTACAGCGGCCAATGTGGCGGAGACTGGGATGCAGGCTCCCAAGGCACACCAAATCAAGACGCGCAAACGCGTGATCACAGCACGGACGCCGGCGCAAAGCGCTTACCTAGACTGCCTGCAGAAGAACGATCTTGTGTTTGCCACCGGCCCTGCCGGCACGGGCAAGACCTATCTCGCCGTGGCCTTCGCGGCTGCCGCGCTTGAGAGCGGTCTTTGCGACCGCCTTATCTTATCGCGCCCCGCCGTCGAAGCCGGCGAACGGCTGGGCTTCCTGCCGGGCGACATGCGCGACAAGGTCGATCCCTATTTGCGCCCCCTTTATGATGCTCTGTACGACACACTTGGCTCGGAGCGAGTCGAGCGCGGGCTTGAAACGGGCATGATCGAAATTGCCCCGCTCGCTTTCATGCGCGGACGTACGCTGTCCAATGCCATGGTCATTCTCGACGAAGCGCAAAACTGTACGGCAGTTCAGCTGAAGATGTTCCTCACGCGACTGGGTGAAGGGAGCAAGATGATTGTGACGGGCGATCCCACCCAGGTGGACTTGCCCAAGGGCCAGGACTCAGGACTCTTTCCCGCGATCGAGATCCTGCGCGGCATCGACGAAATTGGTCATATCGCTTTCGCCAATACCGACGTTGTCCGGCGCGAGCTCGTTGGGCGCATTGTGGCGGCATATGACGCCGCAGGCGCGGCCGGACGCACCAGCGGTCCCGGCACCGGGGAAAACTCATGAGCGAAGACGGCCCTAGACCGAGCGCCCCACGGTCAGTCGCGGTTTCTGCGCTGGATGTCGAGGTCATGCGCCATGATGGCGCGTGGACTGAACGGGACGTCAGTGACGCCTCTATTGAGCTTGCAGCCCAAGCCGCATTCACGGTGTCTCTACCGAAAAGACGCGCCTGCTACGAGCTGACGATCGTGTTGACCAATGACGCAGAGAGTCGCGATCTCAATCGCACTTGGCGCAATAAGGACCAGCCGACCAACGTCCTTTCGTTCCCGGCTGGCGACATGCCTGAAACTGCGGTGCTCGGCGATGTGGTTATCGCTTTTGAGACGACTGCCGCCGAGGCCGCGGACAAGGTCATCTCGCTCGCCGATCACGTCTCGCATTTGGTTGTCCACGGCACGCTGCACTTGCTTGGCCACGACCACCTGGACGACGCGGAAGCCGAGCGAATGGAAGATTTGGAACGACAGGCCCTTGCTTCTTTGGGCATTACCGATCCTTATGCGGACGATATGCCCGCGCGAGACGGAAATGCGGGCCTTGCGGAGATCGCATAATGAGTACCCCCGCGCCTGAGCGCGAAACTGACCCGAATTTGGACCGCCCGGCCGAGGACGATTCCTCCTGGTTCGACCGGCTACTGCAAACTTTCGGACTAAGCGACGAGCAAGATGCCCGCACGCTGATCGAAAGCGCGCTCATCAAGAGTAAAAGCGACGCGCTGACGCCCGAACAACGCAGCATGATGTTGCGCATTCTGCAGTTCGGCTCGCTCACCGTGGAAGACGTCATGGTCCCGCGCGCGGATATTGTGGCCGTGGACGACGGCGTAACAATCGATGAGCTCTTGCGCGTGTTTCGTAAATCGGAACACAGCCGTCTTCCTGTGTATCGCGAAACTCTGGACGATCCACGCGGTATGATCCACATCCGCGACCTCATGTCGTGGATTACCGAGGAAGCAAATGGCGGCAATGATGACCGCATCGACCTCGGGAAGGTCGATCTGTCCCGTACGGCGGGATCTATCGAGATCGCACGCGAGCTTATTTATGTTCCACCGTCGATGTCCGTACTCGACCTTTTGCTAAAAATGCAGACTGCACAGCTCCATCTCGCGCTTGTCGTGGACGAGTATGGTGGCACCGATGGCCTCGTCTCGATTGAGGACTTGGTGGAGGAGGTCGTGGGGGAGATCGCCGATGAGCATGACGTCGAGGACGAGCCCATGCTCGAGACCGACACGGCTCTCGGTCTTGTTGCCGACGCTCGGCTTCCCGTCGAAGAACTCGAAGACTATTTGGGCGTGGACCTCGTTGCCGATGAGCAAGAGGAGGACATCGATACGCTAGGCGGCGTGGTCTTCACGCTCGCCGGCCGAATCCCAGCGCGCGGCGAGGTTGTGAGCCATCCTTGCGGTGTGGAGTTTGAAGTGCTGGACGCCGACCCGCGCCGTATTAAGCGGCTGCGCATTCATTTGCCCAAGGGGCTCGTTCAGGCCAACGAAAAGAGCGGCAGCGCACCAAGCGAGTCTTGAGGGATCCACATGGCAGGGCCCGCGGGCATGGCGGCCTGGATGGCGCGACTAACCGAAGCGAAGCGCGCCATCATCGCTGCGCTGCTTGGTGGTGTTTCTGTTCTAGCGTTCGCACCCGTCCACTTCTGGCCGGTCCTCTTC
The DNA here is from genome assembly GCA_039177935.1 of Pseudomonadota bacterium. Classification (GTDB taxonomy): domain Bacteria; phylum Pseudomonadota; class Alphaproteobacteria; order Rhizobiales; family Methyloligellaceae; genus Methyloceanibacter. The sequence goes on from JBCDFN010000003.1 coordinate 187,524, forward strand.
CTCAGCTTCGGCGGTCTCGTATGGCTTCTTGACGGCAGCTATCGTGGCGGTGAAACGCGCGCGTCGCGGACTCTCGGCGCAGCACTCACTGGCTTCTGGTTTGGCTTCGGGTATTTCCTTACAGGGCTCTACTGGGTCGCCGAGGCGTTTCTCGTGGAGCCATGGCGGCATGGCTGGCTGATTCCGCTTGTCATGACAGCCCTACCCGCCGGCATGGCGCTGTTCTTTGCCGCGGGCTGCTCGGTGGCTATGCTTTTGTGGCGCCCCGGCCCTGCGCGCGTCTTTGCCCTAGCCATCGGAATCGGCCTTACGGAATTCGCGCGGGGACACGTGCTAACTGGGTTTCCTTGGAACTTGATCGGTTATGGTCTCCTTTTCGACACTGCGTCGATGCAAATCGCGGCTGTGCTCGGCGTCCATGCGCTCACGATGCTGGCCGTGCTCCTGTTCGCCGCCCCCGCCGCCATTTGGGATGGAACGGATCGTCGTAGTCTGAGCACTGTCCTCTTAACAGGCGCACTCCTGGCACTATTCGCAGGATCCTATGTCTGGGGCAGTATTCGATTAGCGAATGCGCCCGCGGTCTCAAGCGACGTTCGTTTGCGTCTCGTCCAACCCAATATCAATCAGGCAGAGAAGTGGCGGCCTGAAAACGCAACACGGATCTTCGAGACGTATCTCGACATGACCCGCCAGCCTGGCCTTGGGTCAATCGACGTCGTGGTCTGGCCGGAGACGGCGCTCCCCTTTCCGCTCGACACCTCACCCAAGGCTCTTGCAGCCATTGGCGAGATCTTGCCCGCCGGAACGGTACTGCTGTTAGGCAACGCGCGGTGGACAGAAGAACGCAATAATCAGGGCATACTCGTTCGCCGCAGGGCCTATAACAGCCTGCTAGCCGTGGACAGCACCGGCAAGGTTATCGCCGTCTACGACAAGATACACCTGGTCCCGTTCGGCGAATACTTGCCGTACCAGGACTTTCTCGAAAGCCTTGGCGTGATGCAGCTGACAGGTGTTCGGGGCGGCTTCAGCGTCGGAGCGAGCGCTCGCGTTTTGGAAGTGCCCGGGCTTGCACCTGCGTTACCGTTGATCTGTTATGAGATCATCTTTCCGGGCGAGGTTCGGCATGCGAACGATGCGGACTCTGATGGCCTTCAGCCTGGGTGGCTGTTGAACGTGACAAACGATGCATGGTTCGGATCCAGCGCTGGCCCCTACCAGCATTTCTTCCAGGCCCGCGTGCGAGCAGTTGAGCTTGGACTGCCTCTGGTCCGGGCGGCCAATACGGGTATCTCCGCGGTGGTTGATCCCGGGGGCCGCATCGCCGCGCGCATAGACCTCGACACGAAGGGCATTCGCGATGTCAGGTTGCCCGCAGACGGACCGGCAACTGTCTATGCAAAACAAGGATTGCGGACGGAGTTTTTTACTCTCGGATTTACGCTGCTGGGGTGGATCTTCTGCGCCGTGTGGGGCCGACGTCGGCGCTTGACGGGCTAACCTTCGTCAACCTATGAAGCTGAGATGCTTGGAGAAGTCTTCATGCTCATCTCAACCACAACTCTTTGAAATTAGCCTTTTCAAGACGGAAAAATGGCAGGGAAGAAACCCAACCCCATCGACGCCCATGTTGGCAGCCGGGTCCGGCTCAGGAGGATGCTTCTTGGCATGAGCCAGGAGCGTCTTGGCGATAGTATGGGTTTGACCTTCCAGCAAGTGCAGAAATACGAAAAGGGTGCCAACCGTATCGGCGCCAGCCGCCTTTACCACATTTCGAAAATTCTGGACGTTCCCGTCGGTTTCTTTTTCGAGGACGCCCCTGGAATCGATGAGAATTCGTCGACGCCGGGCATGTCGGAACCAGAGTCAGAGGCCTTTATCCTGGAGTTTCTCAATACGAGAGAGGGACTGGAGCTCAATCGCGCCTTCACAAAGATCTCTAGTGCAAGGATTCGCAAGAACATCGTCGATCTTGTTCGTTCTATCGCCGATCCGAAGGATCAGGACTAACCTCGGACGCAACGCTCGCCTTTTCTCGCCTTTGGGGGGGTTGACCTCGGGTCGCCCCATTGCCAGAACCAGCCCCGAAAGTTGGCCCAGGAGCCAACGGTCTCACACGAAGGGAACTGCCAGTGGCTCGCGAGAACTACCTCTTTACAAGCGAATCTGTCTCCGAAGGTCATCCAGACAAGGTCTGTGACCGCATCTCGGATGCCGTCGTAGATCTCTACCTAGACGCAGATCCCGTCTCTCGTGTCGCCTGCGAGACGCTCGTCACCACTAATCACATCGTGCTGGCTGGAGAGGTTCGCGGTCCTGAAAGCGTGACTCGCGAGGCAATCGAGGCCGCAGCGTGGCGCGCTGTGCGAGAAATCGGTTACGAGCAGGAAGGCTTCCATTGGGACCTAGCCTCATTTGAGAACCACCTGCATGAGCAATCGGCCGATATTGCTATGGGCGTCGACGCTGATGCGGATAAGGAAAAGGACGAAGGCGCTGGCGACCAGGGAATCATGTTCGGCTATGCGTGCCGCGAAACCGACGGTCTGATGCCCGCGCCAATCTTCTACTCCCATCGCATTCTTCACGAGATGGCCAAGGCACGTCATGCGGGCCGGACACCGGAACTCGGCCCCGACGCCAAGAGCCAGGTAACGCTCGTTTACGAGAACGGTATGCCGGTTCGCGCTGACTCCGTCGTCGTCTCAACACAGCACGACGAGAAGGCAACGTCGGCGCAGGTTGAAGCGATTGTCCGCGGTGTCGTGAACGAAGTAATGCCGACGGGCTGGGTCGACGACCAGACCAAGTTCTACGTCAACCCGACGGGGCGCTTTGTCATTGGCGGCCCCGATGGTGATGCTGGGCTGACGGGCCGCAAGATCATCGTCGACACTTACGGCGGTGCCGCGCCTCACGGCGGTGGCGCCTTCTCTGGAAAGGACCCGACCAAGGTCGATCGTTCGGCTGCTTACGCCTCCCGCTACCTGGCGAAGAACGTCGTGGCGGCGGGGCTTGCCGACAAGTGCACGCTTCAGGTCTCGTATGCGATTGGCGTTTCACAACCTTTGTCGGTCTATGCGGACCTTCACGGAACGGGGTCGGTGGCCGAGGATAAGCTCGAGAACGCCTTGCGTGAGGTCATGGATCTCAGTCCGCGCGGTATCCGCGAGCATTTGGGCCTTAGCCGCCCGATCTACGAGCGAACCGCGGCATACGGTCACTTTGGCCGGACTCCTGAGAACGACGGTGGTTTCTCCTGGGAACGCGTGGATCTCGCCGATCAGATTCGCGGGGCCCTCAGCTAGACCGCAAGACGCTCGATTGCGTACTCACTATGGCCGGGCCCCAACCCGGCCATTGTCGTTTTGGCCGCGACCGGGGTAGACACGCGCGGCCAGGCTTGGCACGCAGCTTTTCATGAAGACGGAAACACCAGACGCTGGCGGCGCCCGCCCGTTGCGCTCTTACGGCCGGCGGAAGGGTAAGCGACTGACCGCGCGCAAGACCCTGCTGGTCAGGGAACTGCTGCCGCAACTTCGTCCGAACTTGTCGGAGCCTGCGCCAAAGGACTTCCGAGCGACGTTTGAGACGGCCGTGAAAGATGTGTGGCTCGAAATCGGCTTCGGTGGCGGCGAGCATCTGTTGTGGCAGGCCCGCGCCAACCCGGATATTGGCATGATTGGCTGCGAACCCTTTCTCAATGGCGTCGCAAGCCTGCTCGGCGGAATCGACGATCATGACATCCACACGATCCGCATTCATGATGGCGACGCAAGAGACCTTATAGAGTGGTTGCCTGAAGCATCGGTCTCCCGTGTCTTCGTCCTCTTTCCAGACCCCTGGCCCAAGAAGCGTCAAACAAAGCGTCGGCTGTTGACGCCCGAATTCGTCCGATCCTTAGCCCGGGTTCTCAAGTCGGATGGCGAGCTTCGCTTTGCAAGCGATGATATGAACTACGTACGCGTAGCCCTCGATACGATTAGTCGGGACGAGGCCTTCACCTGGACTGCGCGCCGGGCGGACGATTGGCGCATGCGTTCGGCGGACTGGCCTCAGACCCGCTATGAGCGCAAGGCGTTGAGCGAGGGCCGCAAGCCGGCCTATCTTAGGTTCGGTCGAAGCTAAGATCTGGGGGACGTCCGATGCGAGCCTTTTTCTCAAAAGCTTTGCTGCCTTTCCTCGCAGGTCTGCTCGCTGTTTTTCCAGCTGAGGCCGCCGACGTCGAATCCACCTGTTATACGTCGTGCGAGGCACAAACGACGTCCAACCCCGAATACAAAGCCTGCCTTTCCCAGAAGGCGTCCGCAGCGGATGCATTCCTCAATGAGGCCTACGGCATTCTCAAATCGGCGGTGCGCCGGCACGCAGCCGAAATGGGGCAAAGTCCGAAATACGCGCTTCAGTCGCTTAAGGAAGCCCAGAAAAAATGGATCGCCTATCGCGACGTCAACTGCACCTTCGAGGATCAGTTGGCCTTCGGCGGCACGTCGATCGGCGGAAACCATGCCGCATGCCTTTGCGCTCTCAGTCTCGAGAGGGCGGCCGATTTCGCCCGGGTTGGGCGCCAACTCCTATCCGAGTAATCAGAACTATCTGATGCGAAAGCGTTTTTCATGCCAGCATCACGCTTGAAACGTTCAAAAAAGCCCGTATATTAGCGGCAGAAACTCATGATTGATTTGATCAGGGGTGGGCCGCGGCCCGCTCCTTTTTGTTATGGGCTTCGGTCACAGGCAGCATGCTTGGCCCTTCTTGGCATGGCAGCTCCTGATTTTGCGAAGCCTCGAGTACGGACATCGATGTCGAGCCTTGCTGAAGACCAGGATCGCCGTTTCGCCCTGGAGACTGGGCCGGAGCGCGCGGTTGCGGACCTTGCCGAACCTGTTCTGGACGAGCTTGGGTTCCGTTTGGTGCGGGTGAAGATATCAGGGCGTGACGGCGGCACGGTCCAGATCATGGCCGAGCGGCCAAACGGCGAGATGAGTGTGGACGATTGCGCGACGATTAGCCGGCGCCTCTCGCCCGTTCTCGACGCCTACGACCCGATGCCCGGGACATACCGGCTGGAGATTTCCTCTCCCGGTATCGACCGGCCTCTGGTGCGCCCGAGTGATTTTGCGACCTGGGTGGGGCATGACGCAAAGGTCGAGCTGAAGGAAGCCGTCGACGGACGAAAGCGGTTCAAGGGCCGGATTGAGGACGTGGTCGACGATGAAGTGCATTTGAAGATCGAGCTGGAAGGGGCACCCGAACCGGTCATCATCGGTCTGCCCTTCTCGCTGATCGGCGAGGCAAAGTTGACTGTAGATGTTGATGCCTTGCGCGCTGATCTTACTGGCGGCGACGCCGCGCATTGAGTTTTCGGCGGTCCGTTATGGACCGTCGAGCATGAACGTAACTTTTGTTTGGAGGCTAGGAAATGTCTCAGGCAGGCGTGAGCGCCAATCGGTTGGAGCTCCTGCAAATTGCCGACGCGGTCGCACGGGAAAAGTCCATCGACCGTCAAGTCGTCATCACCGCTATGGAAGATGCAATCCAGAAGGCGGCCAAGTCGCGTTACGGCAGCGAGAACGAAATCAAAGCCGAAGTCGACCCGAAGACGGGCGAGATCTCTTTGGCTCGCCTGCTGGAAGTGGTGGAAGATGTCACGCTTGAGGCGACCCAGATCGCCGTTGCAGAGGCGCGGCGTAAGAACCCCGCAGCCCAGGTCGGAGACTTCATTGCAGAACCCCTCCCTCCGCTCGATTTTGGGCGCGTCGCTGCGCAGAACGCCAAGCAGGTTATCGTGCAGAAGGTGCGCGAGGCCGAGCGCGAGCGCCAGTACGACGAATACAAGGACCGCGTGGGCGAAATCGTCAACGGTATCGTCAAACGCGTCGAATACGGCAACGTGATTGTCGACCTTGGCCGTGCAGAAGCTGTGGTGCGCCGCGACGAGACCCTGCCGCGTGAGAACTTTCGCTATGGCGATCGCATCCGCGCCTATGTCTACGATGTGCGGCGCGAGCAACGCGGCCCGCAGATCTTTCTGTCGCGCACGCATCCCGAATTCATGGCCAAGCTATTCGCGCAGGAAGTGCCGGAAGTCTATGAGGGCATCGTCACGATTCAGTCGGTTGCCCGCGATCCGGGTAGCCGCGCGAAAATCGCCGTCGTCTCTCGCGATAGCTCGATCGATCCCGTCGGCGCTTGTGTGGGTATGCGCGGTTCGCGCGTACAGGCTGTTGTGAACGAGCTTCAGGGCGAGAAGATCGACATCATTCAGTGGTCGCCCGATGCTGCGACGTTCATCGTCAACGGTCTGGCCCCAGCTGAGGTCGTTAAGGTGGTCCTCGATGAAGACGCCGAGCGGATTGAAGTTGTGGTTCCCGACCAGCAACTGTCTCTCGCCATCGGCCGTAAAGGTCAGAATGTGCGGCTCGCATCCCAGCTGACCGGCTGGGACATCGACATCATGACCGAGGCGTCCGAGTCCGAGCGCCGTCAAGCAGAGTTCGCCGAGCGCTCGGCGAAATTCATGGAAGCGCTCGACGTCGACGAGGTCATCGCCCAACTACTTGCTTCGGAGGGTTTTTCCTCCGTGGAAGAAGTCGCCTTCGTGGAAACGGACGAAATTTCCTCGATCGAGGGTTTCGACGAAGAGACCGCGGGCGAGATTCAGACACGCGCCCGCGAGCACCTCGAGAAACTGGAAGCTGAGCTGGATTCCCGGCGCAAGGAACTTGGGGTCGCGGACGACCTGTTGCAGCTCGAGGCCCTGAATACGGCAATGCTTGTTGCCCTCGGCGAGAACGATGTGAAGTCCCTCGAGGACCTGGCCGACTGCGCCACGGACGACTTGGCTGGCTGGACGGAGCGGCAGGAAAAGGAAACGACCCGCTACCCTGGCTTCCTCGATGGTTTCGGCCTGACCCGCCCGCAATGTGAGGACCTCATCCTTGCCGCGCGCGTCAAGGCTGGCTGGATCGACGAGGCCGATTTGATCGCCGACGAACCTGAAGAATCCGACGAGGAGGGTTCCGAAAGCGACGAGGCACCAGAGAGCGCCGAAGACACCGATGGTGACGGTGGCGCGACGGATGACAAAGAAGCTACCGGCGAAGACGCAACCGCGTCATGAGCCGGTTAGAACACAAGGCGATCGCGGTTGGAGACGACAGTGCACAGCGAGACGCGACAGACTCAGTCGCCGCAGACATCTGGGGATACCATCCCTGGCGAGTCCGTGCGGCGCTGCGCGCTGACGCGCACTCAACGAGCCAAGTCTGACCTTATTCGCTTTGTTCTCGGGCCGGACGGCACGGTCGTCCCGGACCTCAAGGAGCGCCTCCCCGGCCGGGGAGTCTGGCTCACGGCTTCGTCCGATATGGTCACAGAAGCGGCAAGGCGCAAGGTCTTTGGCCGTGGGCTGAAGGCGGATGCGCGCGCGCCAGAAGGCCTAGCAGAACAGGTCGACAGTCTCCTCGCCGAAGCAGCGCTTGGCGCCTTTGCCATGGCTAACAAGGCAGGCGAAGTCGTTTTCGGCCACACCAAAGTCGAGGACGCCCTTCAGAAGGGCCGGACCATCGCCTTGGTTCACGCCACGGATGCGGCGGCGGACGGCTGCCGGAAACTGGACGGTAAAGCCCGTGCGGTCACGGGTGGTCAGGGCCTTTCAGCAATCTGCGTCTTTACCGCAGATGAATTGGGTTTGGCATCGGGCCGGACAAATGTGATACATGCTGCCCTCATCCAGGGCGGTGCGGCTCAAAAGTTCCTGGCGGCGGCCTCGCGTGTCGAGCGCTACCGCAAGGGCATTTCTGCATTCGCAGACAGACACGGATTGGATACGGAACAAGAATGAGCGAGACCAACGAGACTGAAGGCAAGAGCGGCGGGCGCAAAATGACCCTCAATTTGCGCCGAACCGTGGAGTCGGGCCATGTGCGCCAGAGCTTCAGCCATGGACGCTCCAAATCCGTCCTGGTCGAGAAGAAGAAGCGCCGCTCCATCGGTTCCGCCAGCGCCCCCGCGCCGACCGAGGAAGTCAAAGAAAAGCCCCAAGCCAAGGCCCCGGCCAAAGAGGCTGCGCCAAAACCCGCCGCCAAGCCGCGCCGGTCCGGCGTCGTGTTGAAGCAGCTCTCCGAAGAGGAGAAGGGTGCCCGCGCCAAAGCGCTTGCCGACGCACGCGTCCGTGACGCTGAGGAGCGCGAACGCGCCAAGGAGGACGCAGCCAAGGAAGCTGCTCTTGCCGAACAACGTGCCAAGGAAGCGGCAGAAGCAGAGGTCCGCGAGCGCGAGGAAGCGGCGAAGAAGGCCGCCGCGGCCGAGGCTGAGGCAAAGGCTAAGCCCAAGGCCAAGGCTGCGCCGAAATCCAGCGACGCGCCGCGTCGGCCCATGGAGCCCGAGAAAGAGCCGCCTAGGCGACAGGCCGATGCCCGTCACAAGAAGGGCACTGCAACACCCCGCCGTGGCGACGAGCGCCGTGTGCGCGGGCGCCTCACGATCACCAACGCGCTTGATGAAGAGCAGCGGCAGCGAAGCCTGGCCTCGCTAAAGCGCCATCGCGAAAGGCAGAAGAAACAGGGTGCTGGACCGCAGGCCGGTCAGAAAATCGCGCGCGAAGTGACAATTCCGGACGTCATCACGATCCAAGAGCTGGCCAACCGTATGGCCGAGCGCGGCGTCGACGTCATCAAGCACCTGATGAAAGACGGCGCGATGCACAAGATCACGGATGTGATCGACGCGGACACCGCGCAGCTCATCGCCGAGGAATTCGGCCATACCGCGCGGCGCGTATCCGAGGCCGACGTGGAAGAAGGCTTCATCGGCGAACAGGACGTGGACGAAGACTTGGAGCCGCGCGCGCCGGTCGTCACCATTATGGGTCACGTCGACCACGGCAAGACCTCGCTCCTGGATGCCGTGCGGGCCGCCAATGTGGTGAGCCAGGAAGCTGGCGGCATTACCCAGCATATCGGCGCCTATCAGGTGACGGTGCCGTCCGGTCAGAAGATCACTTTTATCGATACGCCCGGCCACGCGGCGTTCACCGCCATGCGTGCGCGCGGCGCCAAGGTCACGGACATTGTTATCCTGGTCGTGGCGGCCGATGACGGCGTGAAGCCGCAGACGATCGAGGCCATCAGCCACGCCAAGGCGGCAGAGGTTCCGATCATCGTTGCGATCAACAAAATCGATAAGCCGGGCGCGGACCCGCAGCGGGTTCGCACTGAGCTGCTGAGCCATGAAATTGTCGTGGAAAGCATGGGCGGCGACACGTTGGAGATCGAGGTCTCGGCGCTCAAGGGCACCAATCTCGACGCGCTCCTGGAAGCCGTCGTGCTGCAGGCGGAGGTCCTGGAACTCAAGGCCAATCCGCACCGGGCAGCCGAGGGCGTCATCGTCGAGGCGAAGCTCGAACGGGGCCGTGGACCTGTGGGTACGGCCTTGGTTCAGCGCGGCACGCTCAAGCTCGGCGATATCATCGTGGCTGGCTCGGCCTGGGGCCGTGTCCGTGCCCTGATCAACGATCTTGGCGAGCATACGAAAGCGGCCGGCCCGTCTGTTCCCGCCGAGGTTCTGGGCTTCGATACGGCACCAGAAGCCGGCGATCAGTTCGCCGTGGTGGAAAATGAGGCTCGTGCACGCGAAATTACGGAGTACCGCGAGCGCGAGCGCCGCAAGACACTGGCCGTTGCAGGTGCGCGTGGCAGCCTTGAGCAGATGATGAACCAGCTCAAGGAAGACGGCATCAAGGAATTCCCGCTGGTGATTAAGGGCGACGTTCAGGGCTCTGTGGAAGCGATCAGCGCAGCGCTCGCTCAGCTCGGCTCTGACGAGGTCCGGGCGCGCCTGGTGCATGTGGGTGTCGGCGGCATCACCGAGTCCGACATTTCCCTAGCGTCAACGTCTGGCGCGGTTGTGCTCGGCTTCAACGTCCGTGCGAATGCTCAGGCCCGCGCGGCGGCGGAGCGCGATGGCGTTGAAGTGCGCTACTACGCGGTGATTTACGATCTCGTCGACGATATGCGTCAGGCCATGTCGGGTCTTCTGGCCCCGACCCGGCGCGAGACTTTCCTCGGCAATGCGGAGATCCTGGAAGTGTTCAACATCTCCAAGGTCGGCAAGGTCGCCGGCTGCCGCATCACCGAGGGCAAGGTCGAACGCGGCGCCCATGTCCGGCTCATCCGCGATAACGTCGTCATCCACGAAGGCGCGCTGTCCACGCTCAAGCGCTTCAAGGACGAGGTCAAGGAAGTCGTGGCCGGACAAGAGTGCGGCATGGCATTCGAGGGCTATCAGGATATGCGCGAGGGCGACGTGATCGAGTGCTTCCAAGTGGAGCACATTCAGCGCTCGCTGTAGCCGGGACGCCCCGGATAGGATTCGTCATTGCCGGGCTTGACCCGGCAATCCACGCCACCAGAACTTCAATTTGCTGAAACGTCTCGGAGTGGATGCCCCGATCAAGTCCGGGCATGACGGTTTGAGTTAGGATCCAAGATGAGCAGTCGAGACAAAGGCGCGCGCGCGCCAAGCCAACGCCAGTTGAAGGTGGGCGAACTCGTTCGTCATGCGCTTGCGGAGATTTTCTCGCGGGGCGAGGTTTTGGACGAGGTGATCGAACGCCACTCGCTCACTGTGCCGGAGGTTCGCATGTCGCCGGATCTTAAAGTCGCGACGTGCTATGTCATGCCGCTCGGCGGCGGCGAAGCCAGAGATGTGGTCAAGCACCTCGAGCAGCATAAGCGGTTCCTGCGGGGCGAGGTCGCGAAAAGGGTTAGCCTGAGATACATGCCCGAGCTGCGCTTCCGCGAGGACACATCGTTCGCGGCTTCGTCACGGATCGATGAGTTGCTGGCCTCGCCTGAGGTCGCACGCGATGTGGCGCGCGACGCCGTACCCGACCACGACGATTAGCAAGGACGCGTAGAGGGCGATTGCATGGGACGGCGGCGGAAAGGCCAAGCGGTCAGTGGCTGGCTTGTTCTGGACAAACCGGAGGGTCTCACCTCGACGAAGGCGGTGGGTCGGACACGCTGGTTGTTCGATGCGCAGAAGGCCGGGCACGCGGGCACGCTGGACCCGCTAGCGACAGGCGTACTACCGATCGCCTTCGGCGAGGCTACGAAGACGGTCCCCTACGCGGTCGACGGGGCCAAGACCTACCGCTTCACCATTCGCTTCGGAGCAGAGACGGACACGGACGATACCGAGGGCTCGGTAACCGCGACGAGCGATACGCGCCCCACGCGCACCGACATCGAAGCCGCACTGCCGCGGTTTATTGGCGAGATCGAGCAGATCCCACCGCGGTTCTCGGCCCTGAAGATCGATGGGGCCCGAGCCTACGACCTGGCGCGAGACCAAGAAGACTTCGATCTGCCCGCCCGCACCGTGACCATCGAGCGGCTGACCTTGGTGGACGTGCCCGACCGCGATACCTGCGTTCTGGAGGCCGAATGCGGCAAAGGCACCTATGTCCGGGCGTTGGCCAGGGACCTTGGCCGGGCTCTTGGCTGCCTGGGCCACGTGGCAGCGCTGCGGCGGACCCGGGTGGGCGGCTTCACCTTGGATGAGGCGATCCTCCTAGAGACGGTGGAACAGGCCGCGAAAGAGGGCCGTGATGCTCTCCAGGACCTGCTGCAACCCGTTGAAAAGGCGCTATCTGACCTTACGGCTGTGCCCGTTAGTCCTGGGGATGCCGCCAACATCCGGCTGGGACGCGCCGTTCTGCTGCGAGGCCGTGACGCCCCGGTCGCGGTCGGCGCCGCTTATGCCGTCTCTCGCGGGGCGGCGGTCGCTATCGGCGAGGTGGCTCAAGGCGAATTCCACCCTTCGAGGGTCTTTGTCCTGCCCGATTAGACCCCCAAATAGCGCTGGTCTCGGGGGCGATAATCCCTATAGTGCAGCGGTTGCGTGGGGTCCCCTGCAGATTTCGAGGCCTGACCCCACAGCATGATCCGACCGCGCTGGACGACATCCCGGCCCGGCCTTGTCAACATCTCAAAACGTAAGGAGAACCCGATGTCGATTAGTGCTGAACGAAAGCAAGAGCTTATCAAGGAATACGCGACCAAGGCGGACGATACCGGATCTCCGGAAGTTCAAGTCGCCATTCTCACCGAGCGCATCAGCAACCTCACCGAGCACTTTAAGTCGCACGGTAAGGACAACCACTCGCGTCGCGGGCTACTCAAGATGGTCAGCCAACGCCGCCGCCTTCTCGACTACGTAAAGGCGTCAGACGAAGAAAGGTACAAAAAGCTCATCGGCCGGCTTGGAATTCGCCGGTAGCATCCGCGCCGCGGCTTGCGGCGTGCATTGGGCTTCCACACATCTGCACGGGCTCGTTCCATCGCCACCGGGCGGCGGGACGGCCTAATCTTTCCCTACCGAATGGGACACACACATGTTCGATAAACACACTGTTGAAATTGAATGGGCACGGCGCCCGCTCAAACTTGAGACCGGGCGTATCGCGCGCCAAGCTGATGGCGCCGTCTTGGCGACCTATGGCGAAACCTGCGTCCTTGCGACCGTCGTCGCCGCTAAAGAACAACGGCCCGGGATCGACTTCTTTCCGTTGACCGTGAATTACCAGGAGAAGACGTTTGCCGCCGGCAAGATTCCTGGCGGCTATTTTAAACGCGAAGGACGTCCTACCGAAAAAGAAACCCTCACCTCGCGCCTGATCGACCGTCCGATCCGTCCGCTCTTTGCCAAGGGCTTTAAGAACGACACTCAGGTCATCACCACCGTTCTCTCCCACGATATGGAGAACGATCCCGATATCGTGGCCATGGTCGCCGCTTCCGCGGCATTGACCCTTTCAGGCGTCCCGTTCCTCGGTCCGATCGGCGCTGCGCGCGTCGGCTATGTGGACGGTAACTACATCCTGAATCCGATGGTCGACGAGATGCCAGAGACATCACTCGACCTCGTGGTCGCCGGCACCAAAGACGCCGTTCTGATGGTGGAATCCGAGGCCAGTGAGCTCCCAGAAGATGTCATGCTCGGCGCCGTCATGTACGGGCACGAGCACTTCCAACCGGTGATCGACGCCATCGTCAAACTTGCCGAAGTTGCCGCCAAGGAGCCGTGGGAGCTTAAGGCCGAAGACAATTCGGAAATGGTCGCCAAGGTCAGCGAGCTTGCTGATGCTGGTTTACGCGATGCCTATGCCATCGTCTCCAAGCAAGAGCGCCGCGACAACATCTCCCAGGTGAAGGAGAGCGTCGTTTCGGCACTCGTTCCCGAGGAAGATGACGGGGGGATCGCCGGGAAGGTCTCGCATGCGTTCAAGGAAGCCGAGAAGGAGGTCGTGCGCGGCAGCATTCTCGACACGAAAAAGCGCATTGACGGCCGCGATCTCGTAACCGTTCGCCCGATTGTTTGCGAAGTCGGTATTCTTCCGCGCACCCACGGCAGCGCGCTTTTCACCCGCGGGGAGACCCAGGCACTTGTGGTGACGACGCTAGGGACGGGCGATGACGAGCAGTTCGTTGACGCCCTCCAGGGAACCTACAAAGAAAAGTTCCTGCTGCATTACAACTTCCCGCCCTACTCCGTCGGCGAGACCGGCCGCATGGGGTCCCCCGGGCGCCGCGAAATCGGCCACGGCAAGCTGGCGTGGCGGGCGGTTCATCCGATCCTTCCGGAGCATGAGCAGTTTCCCTATACGCTGCGGGTCGTTTCGGAGGTCACTGAGTCCAACGGCTCTTCCTCCATGGCCACGGTGTGCGGTACCTCGCTCGCGCTCATGGACGCTGGCGTGCCGCTAAAGCGGCCGGTCGCCGGCATCGCGATGGGGCTTATCAAAGAGGGCGATAAGTTCGCCGTCCTTTCGGACATTCTTGGTGATGAGGATCATCTCGGCGATATGGACTTCAAGGTGGCCGGCACGTCGGAAGGCGTGACCTCGCTCCAGATGGACATCAAGATCACCGGCATCACCGAAGAGATCATGAAGATCGCGCTGGATCAGGCTAAGGATGGGCGCCTGCACATCCTCGGCGAGATGGATAAGGCGTTGAATGAAGCGCGACCCGAGCTCGGCGAGTATGCGCCGCGCATCGAGACGATCCAGATCCCGACCGACAAGATCCGCGAGGTCATTGGCTCGGGCGGCTCTGTCATTCGCGAGATCGTCGCCGAGTCTGGCGCGAAGATCGATATCTCCGACGACGGTACGGTGAAGATTGCGTCCGCTAATGCGGAATCGATCCGCCAGGCGGTCGCCCGGATCAAGTCGATTGCCGCCGAACCCGAGGTTGGCGAAATCTATCGGGGCAAAGTCGTCAAGTGCATGGAATTTGGCGCTTTCGTGAACTTCTTTGGCCCGCGCGACGGCCTCGTGCACATCTCACAGCTTGCCGAAGGCCGCCCCAAAACCGTTGGCGATGTGGTCAAAGAAGGTGACGAAGTCTGGGTCAAACTGCTTGGCTTTGACGAGCGCGGTAAGGTCCGCCTCTCGATGAAGGTGGTCGACCAAGACACCGGCAAAGAGAAGGAAGTGGCCGAGGCCGGCTAGGCAAGGCACCTAGCCTGTTGCCTAGCTCATTCACTCGCATTCGAGCAAGAACAAGGGGCGCGTCAGCGCCCCTTTTTTTGTTGCGTCCAGCGCCGCGGCTCTCGCCTCGCAGCGAAACTAGCTCTTGGGCGGCTCTGGGATCTTTATGGCATCCTTGGAGCAGCGCGTGCCAATGAGTGTGAACTTGACGTTCTCGCTCTGCCAATTGCTTGCCTTCAGATGGCTATCGCGGATGCATGTTGAGGCGCTCTCGTACTGCTTATCGGTGAGCCTGTACTCACGGCACTCTTCGCCGGTCGCAGCAAGGCACACCATCATGATGATCTCGAACATGAGTACTCCTTAGCGATCAGTATACTGGGTTAATGCGCTGTCTGCCTATTGCGCGGCTTCGCGCGGCGCTGACTTGGCCATCGCTTTGCCAAGTTCCTCGGCCCGCTCGATTTCCTTCAGCGCGTCGAGGTCAGGCATGAAGGTCGTTGCATACCCGCAATCGACAAAATGCACTTCGCCCGTGACGGCACCGGAAAGATCGGACAATAGGTACAGTGCCGAACCGCCGACCTCGTCGAGCTTTGGCGAGCGGCGCATCGGCGAATGCTGCTGCTGATAATGCAGCAAGGTGCGCGCATCCGAGATACCCGCGCCTGCCAATGTGCGCATCGGACCGGCGGACAGCGCGTTGACACGAACGCCATGCGGCCCGAGATCGGACGCCAGATAACGCACCGACGCCTCGAGGGCGGCCTTGGCCACCCCCATGACGTTGTAACAAGGCACAACCCGGGTCGAACCGCCATAGGTCAACGTCAGCAGCGACCCGCCTTCATTCATCATGTCGGACGCGCGTTTGCAGATCTCCGTGAAGGAGAAACACGATATGACCATCGTGTGCTCGAAGTTCTTCCTCGTCGTGTCGCAGTACCGGCCTTTCAGCTCGTTCCTGTCGGAAAAGGCCAACGCATGTACGACGAAGTCCAATTTGCCCCATTTGGTCCGGATCACGTCGAACATGCGATCCACGCTGTCCAAATCCTCGACATCAACTTCTTCGATGATCTCTGCCCCGATGGATTCGGCCAACGGAACGGCTCGGCGGCCGAACGCGCCGCCCTGATAACTGAAGGCGAGTTCCGCACCTTGACCGTGCAAAACGCGGGCAATGCCCCACGCGATCGAGCGGTCATTGGCGACGCCCATCACTAGGCCACGCTTGCCCGCCATCAGCGGTCCAGGTTCTGCGATATCTTTCGTCGGTGCCATCGTGCTTACTCTGCTGAAAGTTGACTAAAGTCCTGTCCCGCCGGCCTCAGCCATCGAACCGGCGGAAAACAAGGGAGGCGTTTGTGCCTCCAAAACCAAAACTGTTCGACATTACCGTATTGATCGCAACATCGTCACGCCGTTCACGGACAATCGGAACGTCCGCGACCTCCGGGTCCAGGTTCTCAATATTCGCGGACTCGCAAATGAACCCGTTCTTCATCATCAGAAGCGAATAGATCGCTTCGTGCACGCCCGCCGCACCAAGTGAGTGGCCGGATAGCGACTTTGTGGCGCTAATGGGTGGGCAGTCGTCGCCAAAGACATCGCGGATAGCCTGAATTTCCAAAACATCGCCCTGGGGCGTCGAGGTGGCATGCGGATTAATGTAGTCAATCCTGTCGTCGCCCAAACTCCCCATGGCCATCCGCATGCAGCGGACCGCGCCCTCACCTGACGGCAAAACCATGTCGTAACCGTCCGAAGTCGCCCCGTAGCCGACGATCTCCGCGTAGATCTTGGCGCCACGTACTTTAGCGTGCTCAAGCTCCTCGACCACGAGTACGCCCGCGCCACCTGCTATGACGAAACCATCGCGCGCGACATCATAGGCGCGGCTGGCCTTATCAGGCTGATCGTTGAAGTCTGAGGACATCGCGTTCATCGAGTCAAACAACACGGAGAGCGTCCAATCGAGCTCCTCGCCGCCACCCGCAAAGACTACGTCCTGTTTTCCAAGCTGGATCAGTTCCGCTGCATTGCCGATGCAATGCGCGCTGGTCGAACACGCCGATGAGATGGAATAGCTCACACCCTTAATGTGATAAGGCGTCGAGAGCGTCGCCGAGTTTGTCGAGCTCATCGATTTCGGCACCTCAAACGGTCCGACTTTCTTCGGCCCGCGCTCCCGTGTCGTGTCGGCCGCCTTAACAATGGCCCGGGTCGAAGGGCCGCCCGAGCCCATGATCAAACCGGTCCGCTCGTTGGAGATGTCGTTCTCTTCAAGGCCCGCGTCCTGGATCGCCTGTTCCATGGCCAGGTAGTTCCAACCGGCGCCTGCTCCCATGAAGCGACGGACTTTCCGGTCGATGGCGCCCTCCCAGTCGAGGGAGGGAGCGCCGTGAACCTGAGACCTGAACCCCAGCTCGGCATATGTGTCGGCCTTAACGATTCCGGACTTGGCTTCCCGGAGTGAGGCCACGACTTCCTGGGCGTTGTTCCCAATTGAGGAAACGATGCCCATGCCGGTAACGACTACGCGTTTCATTCGCTCAACGTCCTCGAAGGCTCAGCGGTGACACGTCCACCAACCCATCACTAACTCTTGGCGGCGGAGTCTTCCTCTTGGAAGAGGCCGACCCGAAGGTCCCTCGCCGTGTAAATTGTCTCGCCATCCGCCTTGAGCCAGCCATGCCCTGTCCCAAGCGTGAACTTGCGGTTGATAACTCTTTGTACCTCGACGATGTACTCAAGCTTCTTCACCGTCGGGACCACCATCCCCGAAAACTTCACTTCGCCGACCCCGAGCGCTCGGCCCTTCCCAGGCGCGCCTGTGCATCCGAGAAAGAACCCAAGTAGTTGCCAAAGTGCATCGAGCCCAAGACACCCTGGCATCACCGGGTCGCCCTGAAAGTGACATGCGAAAAACCACAGATCGGGCTTAACGTCCATCTCGGCTACGATCCGCCCGCGTCCATACTCGCCGCCACTCGGCTCAAGTAGTGGAATCCGGTCGAACATGAGCATCGGCGGCAGGGGCAGCTGCGCATTGCCCGGGCCGAACAACTCGCCTCGGCCGCATGAAAGCAGATCCTCATAGTCGAAGCTGGACTGCCGTTCCGCCAATGGTTCTTGCACTCTGGGTTGTCCTTTGTTGTTTTTTGGCGTCCTCTGGGTGGGCTGGTTTCCTAACACATGCCTCCGCACACCAAAAGCCCATGCAAGAGACCTGACAAAGGCGCTAAATGGGTCTATCAGGTGATTTAGGTCAATGTCGCAGCAGGCGCGCCGGGGCATAGCATTGCGATTGGCGTCGCTCCCGACTATATTCCTAGGTTCAAGGACTTATTCGAGTAAGACGATGGTAGATACGACAACCGCGAACGATCCAAAAATGGCTCCAGCCAGCGATGCGGCAAAGATGCTGCGCGGGGCTGGACTTCGGCCGACGCGACAGCGGCTTGCCCTCGCTCGGCTGCTCTTCGCCGAAGGGGACCGTCACGTTACGGCTGAACGCTTACATGAAGAGGCTGTCGCGTCGAAGGTGCCCGTGTCCCTCGCGACCGTTTACAACACGCTGCACCAATTCACGGACGCTGGCCTCTTGCGAGCTGTGGCCGTAGAGGGCGCGAAGACGTATTTCGACACGAATACGTCGAATCACTACCATTTCTTCTGCGAAGAAAGCGCCGATCTAATGGATATCGATACGAGCGCGATTCGTATTGAAGGGCTGCCAGAGGCACCTGATGGCAAGATCATCTCTCGTGTGGATGTGCTTGTCCGCGTCATCGACAAGGAAGACTAGGTCCTTTCCTCAGCGCCTCAACTGCTGTCTTCTGGCTCTTTATTCAATCGTCTCGTTTCGATATACGCCCCACAGTTTTTCCTGTTGGACGTAACCGGCAAAGTCGCCAACATACAGCTCACACCAGGACCCGTCGCAGTCCACCACATCGCCCAGGACGCCGGGCTGGAGCTGGGCCACGACACCAGATCCCGCAGATCGCCTCTTATGCAGCGGGATTGAAGCTGGCCCCTGTTGTCCCTTGGCCCAAGGACTGATCAGCACAGTGCGCCGGCCGCTCAAAAGACTGTGGAAGACCCATCCGTCGGCGCCCTCGCTGTCCCGCACGCGCCGCCAATTCTCGAATTCGGCGATGACTTCGACCGGCAGACCTGCGCGGGAGAACACCCAGACAATCGACTGATCTGTGCTGGGTCCGCGCCGCACGTTAACTTTATCTGACTTAAGGCTGACGAAGCGGGGTACGGGCAGTCCGGAACTTTTGCCGTTCGCCGCAACCGCGATGACAGCTTCGGCCGCGGGGGCCGGTGACATGACGCCGAACAGAACCGGGCACGCGAGAAGGACGCCTGCCGCCAGAGCACGCGCTGTTCTCCGCCATACCGTTCTGCAATTGACCATCGACTCACCCCCTAAGCTGCCGAATCTTACCCCTTGAATGGCGAAGAAAAGTGAACGGATCGTGGCCCGGCGCCCCCATGGGTCTCCCTCAGGCCAGCCCTCGGGCATAGTTGAGCCAAGTTGACGCTTTATCTCTCTCGACCGCTTCTGTTAGACAGGGCGCAGAATTCAACGAAAACTGGCTCTGGGGACCGCCCAGCTCTTTGACGGGACATACTTATGGCTTCTGAACGACCGCTCGTTATCGTCACGCGTACGCTCCCCGATGTCGTGGAGACACGGCTACGGGAACTTTTCGACGCGCGGCTGAACCTAGAGGACAAGCCCTTTTCGCGGGACGAATTGATCGCCGCCGTGAAGGAGGCCCATGTGCTCGTGCCAACCGTCACAGATCGTATCGATCGCACTGTGCTGAGCCAGGCCGGACCGAATCTCAAATTGATCGCGCAATTTGGTACCGGGGTCGACAACATCGACCTCGACACGGCGCGCAATCGCGCGGTCCTTGTCACCAACACACCCGGCGTGCTCACCGAGGACACGGCCGATATGACCATGGCCCTCATCCTTGCCGTACCGCGACGGCTGACCGAGGGTGCCGCGCTCTTAAAGTCGGGCAGCGATGAATGGAAAGGCTGGTCGCCCACTTGGATGCTGGGTCAACGCATCTACGGCAAGCGCCTCGGCATTGTCGGTATGGGCCGGATCGGCCAGGCCGTGGCGCGGCGCGCGCGCGCCTTCGGACTCCAGATCCATTATCACAACCGGCGGCGGGCGCCGACCGATGTCGAGAAGTCACTTGAGGCCACGTACTGGGATAGTCTCGACCAGATGCTGGCTCGGATGGACATTATCTCCATCAATTGCCCGCACACGCCGGCAACCTATCACTTGCTATCGGCGCGTCGTCTCGCACTGCTGAAGCCGACGGCCTACATCGTCAATACCGCGCGTGGCGAGGTTATCGACGAGAACGCCCTCGCCCGCATGATCGACAACAACGAATTGGCCGGCGCTGGGCTCGACGTTTTCGAGCACGAGCCTGCGGTCAATCCCAAACTGTTGCGAAACGACAAGGTTGTTGTGCTCCCCCACATGGGCTCGGCCACGCTCGAAGGCCGCATCGACATGGGCGAAAAGGTCATCGTCAATATCAAGACGTTCCTCGATGGCCATGCGCCACCGGATCGCGTCCACCCAGCGATGTTCTAGCGACTGGACTCTGCGGGCTGGCGGTTCGCTAAGAACGGGCCACTTCTGGAAGGGCCACGTGTTCGGGCCGGAAGCCGAGGCCGATGATCCGGCCAGGGATGCGCCTGAGCAGCGGAACATCGTTCAGAGCTCGCAAAGGAAGCGGGATTTCTTTGATCTCGCTGCCGGACAGGACGCTTGTAATGACCCGATCCTGCAGGAACACCTGCATCTTTTGGGTCAGCTTCACGGGAAAGCTCCGGCGCTTCTGGACGCGGGCGAGGTCGACCTCCGATACGCCCCGCTCAAGGAGCGGCAACGCCAAGATATTGGCCGCCGCGACAGCGTCCTGAACAGCCAAATTCACCCCTACGCCGCCAATCGGGGACATGGCATGGGCCGCATCGCCAATGCACAGGAGCCCTGGGCGATACCATTTCTTGAGCCGGTCGACGCGTACGGACAACAGCTTCACATCGTCCCAAGTCTCGAGCTCGCGCACGCGCGCACCCAAAGAGGGTTTCATCGCCATGACAGCCCGGCGGAATGACTCGAGGCCCTCGCGCCGCAGCTGGTTCAGACCGCCCTTGGGGATCATATAAGCGCATTGCCAATAATCGCCGCGGTTGATCATGATGAAGAAGCGGCCGGGCTCGATCCGTCCAAACGTGTCGTCGCCATCCTCAGGCTTCCGTGACATGCGCATCCACAACACATCCATTGGGGCGCCGAAATCTTCGACCTCCAAGCGCGCCAACGACCGCACCGTGGAGTGACGGCCGTCGGTGCCGACCACGAGATCTGCCTGGACTTCCAAGTCCCCCTCGTGGGTCGCGGCCTTTAGCCCGACGACCTTGCCGTTCTCCGTCAACAGCTCGTCGACGTCCGCACCCATCCGGAGATCGAAGTTGGGGTAGCGTTTGCCTTGGGCGGCGAGAAAATCGAGGAAGTCCCATTGCGGCATCAACGCGACGAATTTGGCAGCCGTCGGTAGATGCGAGAAGTCCGCGACCTTCAGTGAACGGTCACCAATCTCGACGCCGATCTCATCCACCTTTTGATGCGGCAACTCTAGGAACGCGTCGAGCAGACCGAGCTCGTGCATCACCTCCATCGTCGAGGGGTGGATCGTGTCGCCGCGAAAGTCGCGAAAAAAATCTGCATGCTTCTCGAGGACGACGACACTCACGCCGGCGCGGGCGAGGAGGAAGCCCAGCATCACACCGGCCGGCCCGCCGCCGGCAATTGCGCACTGGGCGGTGATCGTCTGTTGCCTTGGCTCGTCGGACATCGCGTAGCCCCGCTGCTAGAGCCTTTCATGGCTAGATTGGATCAATTTAGAGTTTCAGGCGCGAATCATGCATTCAAAAGATTGAGAAACCTTGTCCCCGCCTTGCCAAGGCAGCACCTTGCCAAAACAGCGCCCCGCCGATGCGGCGCCCTACACGGCGTGGTGCGAAAGGCTCCCAAAACGCGGATTTTCGCCATTGAGCGGGTTTTCCGGGTCCCACGCGTATCTGACTTCCGAGAAGCGTGCCTGAAGTGCGTCGTAGAGCACGAGCCGGCCGACGAGGCCTTCGCCGATCCCGAGGAGTTCCTTGACGACCTCCACAGCCTGAAGGCAGCCCAGCACGCCTGCCACGGCACCGAGAATGCCCGCTTCCGAACAGGCGGGAACTGTCCCGTCGGGCGGCGGGGCCGGAAACAGGCAACGGTAGTTCGGCTGGGGCTTCCCGTCTCCATCCGTCTCGAAAGCGCGAAACGTGGTCAACTGACCATCAAACGGTCCGACGGCCGCGGCCACAAGCGGCCGCTTCGCGAAATAGCAGGCGTCGTTGACGAGATATCGGGTCGCGAAGTTGTCGGAACCGTCCGCAACGATGTCGAAGGCGCTGATAACGCTAAGCGCGTTCTCTGAAACGAGCCGCGTTGTGAAGAGCTTCAGGTCTACATGAGGGTTGAGGCTCATTATGCGCGCAGCGGCACTCCGCGTCTTGTGCCGCCCGACTGTCTCTGTTCCATGGAGAACCTGGCGCTGAAGGTTATCGAGACTGACCCGATCATCGTCAATGATCCCAATCTGGCCGATCCCTGCGGCCGCGAGATACAGGATCAACGGCGAGCCCAGCCCGCCCGCGCCAACAACGAGCACGCGCGCGGCCTTCAGGCGCTGTTGCCCCTCGCCGCCGATTTCCCTCAGGACGAGATGGCGTCGGTAACGGGCAATTTCGTCATCTGTGAGCATCGTGTTTATCGATACGTCTCCCGCCAAGAGCTGCAGCCGAAGCACGGCAGCAGCCGTCTCGGCCTCCTTAACCGGTCGAGCCGAACCCGCCCCTGCCGCGCTCGGTTGCGCTGACATCCGAGACTTCGGCGATCTCGACTGTCGTGACCGGCGCAATGACCACCTGCGCGATGCGGTCGCCCCGCGCAATTCGGAACGCCTCATCGCTGTGATTAATCAGTACAACTTGCACCTCACCGCGATAATCCGCATCGATCGTGCCAGGGCTGTTGAGCACCGTCACGCCGTGCTTCAGGGCAAGACCGGACCGAGGCCGCACTTGCGCCTCATACCCTGACGGTAACTCGAACACGAGTCCTGTGGGCACAGCGCCCCGGGCGCCCGCGCTCAGCATAAGCGGCTCGCCTTCGCCAATGGCCGCGCGCAGATCGAATCCGGCCGCATGCGCGGTTTGATACGCGGGAAGCGGCAGACCTTCCCCATGGGGCAAGCGCAACACGCGCAAACAGGGCTTCATCAGGCCCCCTATTCGGCTGCCAGCTGCATGGCGTGCAGGGCCTCGGCAGCGCGCATGAGGAGCTTCGTGGCCATCTCGTCCTTGCCCATGGCCGGCCAGTCCTCGACGCCCGTTGCTGAGACCAGATGTACCTCCGTGCGATCCCCGCCCATGATCTTCGTATCCGGCGACACGTCATTGGCGACGATCCAATCGGCTCCTTTGCGGCTGAGCTTTTCCTGGGCGTGGGTGATGATGGTCTCGGTCTCGGCGGCGAAACCGATCACGAGCGTGGGCCGGCGCGCACCTGGCGCCGCGAGCGTGGCAAGGATGTCGGGGTTGCGAGCAAGAGCAAGGTTCAGAGCCGTCTGCCCTTCTTCCTTCTTGAGCTTCTCCATCGCCTGATTGGCTGCCCGCCAATCGGCAACGGCGGCCGCGCAGATCGCAACGTCCACGGGCAAGGTCGCAAGAGCGGCATCCAGCATGTCAGACGCGGTCTCGACCTTGATCGTTTTGACGCCGGGAATGTCGGGCAGGTTGGTTGGGCCAGAAATCAACGTGACGTTCGCGCCCATGTCCTTCGCCGCCCGCGCCAGCGCGTGGCCCTGTTTGCCGGACGACCGGTTCGCGATGTAGCGCACGGGGTCGATTGGCTCGTATGTGGGCCCGGAGGTGATCAGCACGTGGCGGCCAGCCAGCGATGCGCCATGGGGGCTCGGCAGGACGCGTTCGATCGCATCGGCAATGTCGCCAGGCTCGGCCATGCGGCCAAAGCCAAACTCGCCGCACGCCATGTCGCCCTCTTCGGGTCCCACAAACCGTACGCCGTCGGCCCTCAAGGTCTCGACGTTGCGCATGGTCGCAGGATGTTCCCACATGCGCACATTCATGGCAGGCGCAACAAGCACGGTCTTGTCGGTCGCCATGATCACAGTTGAGGCGAG
>JBCDFN010000004.1:0-195211 GCA_039177935.1 Pseudomonadota bacterium
CTGCGCGTCATCGCGTCACTTTTCGATGCGAATCTGGGGGCCAATGCGCGCCACGCCGTCGCCGTCTGATTAGGCTATGAGAATACGGCGTGGTCTCGGCGCTCAGCCTCAGCTTTACCCGCAATCAGGCGCGCGTAATACTCGAACAGGGTTTCGGTTCCGGTTGAAGTCGTGGCCGCCGCATCGTAGCGCCCTGTTGCTGGATCGAGCACCAGCATCGATTCAGTCGCATAGTAGCGGCCAATACGCGCCAACTCAGCCTTCTCTGCCATGGGACGAGAAACGCGACCAAGCATACCGAGTCCCCAAACGACGGCATCTAGAACCTTAATCGGAACCTCTTTGAAGTTCGGTTTCCGACCCAAGAGTTCGAAGAGATACTCGCCTTGTAGCCGCGGCGTGATTGCATCGCCCGGGCCACCAATCGGGAGCACACGATTGTGTAATTGCTCGTCTTCGAGACAATCCGCGAGGTAATTGCCGAGATCGTTATCGGAGATCGGCTTGCAGGCTGTCATCGTGCCATCGCCGAAGAGCAGGAACGACTTGCCCTGTTTAACGCGTTCGACTTGACCCGACAGCGATTTGAAGAACGCCGTCGGCCGAACGATGGAATAGGTGAGACCGGATTGAATGAGCGCATCCTCGAACGCGAGCTTCGCGTGCTGAAAGGCCAAAAGTGGTTTTTGGACACAGATTGCTGAGACCAGAACCATATGGTTGACATCGTTGCTTTGAGCGGCGGTGAGCGCGTGCAAATGGGCTTGGTAGTCAATTGCCCAAGCGTCCTTCGGCGCGCCGGTGCGCGAGGCGAGGCATGAGACCAAAGCATCGAAGCGCTCGCCTCGAAAACCATCGCGTGTCAGTGACTGAGCATCAGTGACATCGGCGAAACGCAGTTCGACGCCATCAAGATGGCTTGCCGAGCTTTCAACGTTCGTTGTGCCATGCTCCCCGGCGCGGGGTCGTACAAGGCAGACAACCTCATGACCACGGCCCAGGAGCGCCTGGACTGTGGCCCTGCCAATTGTGCCCGTCGCGCCCAAGACCAGAACGCGTTGGGGCTTGAGACTCTGTGACGAGTTGGGAACGATGATCTCGCGCATAGTCCGGCCTTGGAGGAGAAGAGTTTTCTCCGCTAGAGTTGGCGTGTTGCCAAGTGCCCGGGCGTCACGAACATCCAGGCCCATTTGCCCTTGATCTCCAAGACTGACGATATTCGGTGTCAGAGGGAAAGCAATTCTTGCGCAAAGTCCTGCCTCGGTTCGCCGTCGCCATCGTTGCCCTCGGATGCATCTGTGCGGGGCTTTGGCAGCTTGAGTGGGAACGAACTGGCCTTACCATAGAAGAGTTTCTGGTCGGCGAAACGCCAGTCACCGTTTATCGGCGGATGGAAGGTGAAAGCGCACCTGCTGTCTTGATTGCGCACGGTTTTGCGGGCTCCAGACAGCTGATGGAGGCTTACGCGCTGACGCTAGCGCGCGCTGGATACGTCTCTGTTTCATTCGACTTCGAAGGTCATGGGCGCAACCCGAAGCCGATGTCTGGCGATCTGACAAGTGTCACTGGAACCACGCAGCTTCTCATGCGCGAATTGAAACGCGTGACTGATTTTGCACTGACTTTACCGGGTGTCGAGGAACCCGTTGCCTTCCTTGGTCATTCAATGGCGTCCGACATTCTGGTGCGTCAGGCCCTCGTTGACCTGCGTGTTGCGGCGACGGTCGCGATCTCAATGTTCTCCGAAGCCGTCACGGCGTCGGAACCGCGCAATCTACTGATCATCACAGGAGAGTGGGAGCCAGCCCTACGAGAGGACGCTTTGCGTAACGCCCGGCTGGCGGATTCTGCCGCCACTGAAGGCGTGACCATCGGCGACCCTCTTGCGGGTCCGGGACGGCGCATTGCTGTGGCGCCTACCGTTGAACACATCGGCGTCCTGTACTCTGCGACGGGTTTGAGGGAGGCCCGCGCGTGGCTCGATGCCGTGTTTGACCGCGAAAGCAGCGGGGCGGTCGCGGCAACAGGAGTAGCGATCGTGCTGTTGCTTGGTGGCATTGTAATGCTGGCATGGCCGCTCTCGGGTCTCTTGCCGCCAGGACGTGAAGCGCCGTCAGCTGTGCCGTTGGGAACATTCCTAATAGCCGCGTTCGTCCCCGCTCTGCTGACGCCCTTTGTGCTCAGCGTTGTCGACACGCGGTACATGTCCGTGCTTGTGGCGGACTATCTCGCGGCACATCTGTTCGTCTATGGCGGAATCTCCCTTGGCATATTGAAGGCGCGGGGCGTCCGACTCGGTCACGTCGCCTGGTTCTCAGCGTTCGCGCTCGCTGCATACGGGATTCTTGTTTTTGGGGGCGCTCTCGATCGCTACGTTGCTTCCTTCTGGCCCATCGAGTCGCGACTCTGGATCATCGCGATTGTTGCAGTCGGCGCGCTGCCTTACATGCTGAGCGATAGCCTGCTCACCGAGGGCGGCCGTGCACGGCTATGGCGCATGTTCACGGCACGTTCGGCGTTCATCGTGTCGCTTGGAGCGGCTGTTTCACTTGATTTTGAACGGCTGTTCTTTCTCGTGATCATTATTCCAGTAATCATCTTATTCTTCGTGATTTTTGGTCTGATGGGCGCTTGGGTTGGGCGCAAAACGGGCTCGCCAGCTGCGGTCGGCCTTGCGCTGGGCCTTCTGCTTGCGTGGGCGATTGGGGTCAGTTTCCCCATGTTCGAGGCTGATCGCGCAAAACCACCGGACAGCGCGATCGACCAACAGTTCAGCCCAAAGACTGCATCGTCGGCTGTCGCCGAGTGATCCTCTTGTCTTTCCGCGCCGTAAACGTTCCTGCGAATTCTGACAAGAATGTCTGTCAATCAAGGAACCGAAGGTAATGAAACCTGAAACAGCAAACGACATTCTACGCGCCTATCGACGGCAACAAGCGACAGAGCAGGCCGATAAAACAGATTTTGTTCGCTTTCTCGTCGTCAACACAGCAACGGGCGTCGTAATCGGCGCGCTCTTCGTTTCAACGATGCTGATGTTGGACGTGGGCGGCATTGCGTCGCTTCTAAAGGCTTCAACGTTGTCACTGCTGCCGGCGGTCCTGTTCGTCGCAAAGAGTGTCGCAATTTGTGCCACGGTGTTCGTCCTAGCGGCGATGTTTGCAACGAACGCCCACGGTCGGGATGAATCACGATAAATGTTTTGCAGCCGATCTAGCTGACGGTGTCGGAAGAGCATCTACGATGGGCCCAGTCGCCGATCCTATGGGTTGGCCATGACGGTAACCTGTCGTGATCGGTTGACGTCTGTCGTTGAGCAGTCTCTTGAATCGGGCAAGCTGCAACTCACTCCGGTTGCGCATGGCCAACTTGCAGGGTTTCCTTATTGTGCGTGACCGACTACGCTGACCCTCGTTGCTCTTTTGGGGGGACATGCCATTGCAAGAGGTTCAGCTTGTTTATGCGTCCCAACCTTTTGGCTACGACGCCCTTTCATTGACTGGCATCTTGC
Source organism: Pseudomonadota bacterium (assembly GCA_039177935.1). Taxonomy (GTDB): domain Bacteria; phylum Pseudomonadota; class Alphaproteobacteria; order Rhizobiales; family Methyloligellaceae; genus Methyloceanibacter. Next base: position 3,512 of record JBCDFN010000004.1, read on the forward strand.
TGCAAGCTCGCCAGAGCAATAAGAAAAATGGTATCACGGGAGCTCTTATTTGCCGCGACGATCTCTTTCTGCAAATGCTTGAGGGACCACCCGACAAAGTGACGGAAACATTTGCGCGGATTGAGCGTGACGAACGGCATGTAAACGTCACGAGACTCTTCTATAGAGATATCGATCACCGTATCTTCCCGGAGTGGTCGATGCGGCATGATCCCGTTCAGAGTTGGATGTGGACACCCGAACAAGTGGCACAAGGAGCCGTCCAAGAAGCCCAAATGGGCGAGATCGTTGACATATTTGAACGATTGGCGAAGCAACCTGCCCAAGGCTTATGAGACACGATTAGCCTTCGGGATACCCCGGGCGAATTCGGCTGCAAGGGCAGGGCGTGCCGTCAGATCTATTCCGGTAGAGCGTCCGCTTTCGTGATGCGCGGCTGGCTTTCTCCAAGATCATACTTGCGGCTCGCAAACTCCTCGATCTCGGCCCTGTAGATCTCGAACTCTTCGATCATTTCCTGCGCATCTTCAAACCGTGCGCCAGATCGTTCCTCCAGGAATTCAGACGTGGCCAAGCAGGGCACAGTCTTGTCGGCAGCCTCATCCTTCATTGGAAACCGAACACCATCTGGATCGGAGACCAGGTCACCAGCTGCACGAAACAAAGGCATTTGAGTTCTTCCTTCGAAACTTGTGTTGAAGGGTAGCAGGTTTTAGCAGGCTCAGAAGCGGCTTATTTTCTGTCGCCTAGTCTTCGATAGCCGCTCATGCAACACGGGGCTGCTTTGTGGGGCGGTGTTGGCCGTCAAAGCGCGAAAGATGGCGCGTCAGCTGGTCTTGTATCGAAACCACCGAAAGCGCGGCCGCCATATACCAAGTGCAACATTTGCCAAGGCGACAGCAATCAGCACCCAGAGCGAGTTCCACTCGGCGTCTATGTGGCTGGCGAGAAGAGCAGGATCCGCGGTGCCTGCAAGCGCGCGTGCTGCAAGTGTCGCCTCGTTCTGAATTGGTCCCTGAACCGCAACAAATCCCCATTCAAACACAATGATTCCGGTGGCGAGTTTGGTAAGTGCCCAGCCGGCGTTTTGGTACGAGCGGTTGATTGCCAGTGACAGAAGACCTGCGATCAGGGTCAGCACGAGCGAGGGCAGAAATATCCACCGGGCGATGCGGTCCATGATCGAGCGCACAAGAGCATATTCGGACAGGTTTTCGGGCGGGGGTGCGAGACTGAGGAGTACGAGAAGCGCGGCCATTGCTCCCATGAGACCGATCGCGCCCAACGTGTGAAAGAATTTCATTAGCCGACCCATAGTTTTGAGAATAACCGACTCCGCTCAGGAGCCCAAATCGGGTGAAGTTAGAAGAGGGCATCACTTCGGTGTGATTTTGGGCCCTTCCTCTTGAGCACGCCTGGGCGGTGTGCGGGTTTTCACGGGTGTCTATGGCGTCTGAACTAGAATATGCGACGCAAGTGAGCATTGCGTTGGAGGTTGTCAGGTCTCGGCGTGCTGTGCGGTGATCACTCCACACGTTCGTTTGCGACTTTTGCCTCGTAATCGGCCAATATGGCCTGCATTACACGGATCCCCTCGTCAGCTTGCCGACGCGACATCGAGCCATCCAAAACGCGCCGCTGATAGCCCCGGAGGCGCGAGGCGAGTTCTTTCGCGATCGCATCCCGTTTCTGTTCAGTCGTGTGAGGCGCGTCTTGATCTGCGGTCATGGGTGCCTCTCCTTGCGCCGTTGATACGGAAGGTCCGAGCGGACGCTCCGGAAAGATCAATACGTGTTTTGTCGCAAGCCTAGAAGGTCATAACTGTCAGATGCGCCGCCAATTGTCTTGTTGCAGTGCACGAAATTGTCCAGTCGGGAGGCGAAGGCAAAGCGCGGGCAATTGAAATACGCTCATGCAAGTCTTGAAATGATTGACGATAAGCCTGGGTCAGTCTTCACTGGGGTGAGGGAGTGCAGCCTCGATCTCCTAAGAAAGGTTAGAGGTTATGTCCAAGGCAGGCCTTCTGGGGCGGCTTCGAAGCGCAACGCGGCCGCTGCACGACGATCTTGAGAATCGTGTCGACATACACACACGCTTGCGCTCGTTTGCACTCTATACCGATCATCTGACTCGGTTGTGGCGGTTGCACACTGCGGCGGAGCAGGCCTTGAGCACGGTGGATTTCTCACACCTCGGCTTCAGCTACCCGTGTCCGTACCGCTCTTCCTTGCTTGAAGACGACCTCGCGCTCCTGGGCATCGACAGAGACGACTTAAGACAACAGGCTCTTCCAGAATACCAGCGACTTGAGACGGTCACTGAGGGCTTAGGGTGCATGTACGTAGTCGAAGGCTCTGCCAAGGGCGCTCGCACAATCCTCCCTGCAATTAAGGACTCGCTCGATCTCGACGCAAACCATGGTGCCTCGTTCTTTTACGGTTTTGGCAAAGAGACCGGGCGCCTGTGGCGCGCTTGTGCCGCTGGTATCGAGGCGATCGATGCGCAGTCCGCGGATGGGGACACGGTCGTCACTGCGGCAAATGAGACCTTCTCCATGTTCCACCAAGGCTTAGTAGCCGACACCATGGCGCCGCTCGGAACGATCAAAGACGAGCCTCGTGCAAAGGCCTGGCGCTTTCGCCAAGGGCACACGACCTAGGTGAAGTCATGACCTCCGCCGATAATCTCAACGTGGCGATCACGGCGAAGAATGTCGATTTCTCGAATTGTGACCGCGAGCTCGTGCAGTATCCGGGCGCAATTCAGCCCCATGGGGCGATGCTCATCGTCGACGAAACGGACTACGTCATTCTGCAAGCCAGCGCCAATAGTATCGACGTCCTGGGTATCGAGGCGGAAGACCTGTTGGGCCAAACCATTGCCGACGTACTGGGCGAGGGGGCGGGGCAATTCTTCGATCGGATCGAGCGCATGCCGCTTGAAAAGACGCCTGTCCATGTATTGCGGGAGTTCTTTGCAGGCTCAGCGCGTGGCGCGAATATTTTTGCGCATCGATGTCGCGAAGGGCTCGTTCTCGAACTTGAACTCATCGAGGACGATGCGGCGGGCATCAGTGGAAACCTCTACACGGAGGTGCGCGAGACAACGTCTCTTCTCCAGGCCACGGCGAATCTCCAGGAGTTCTTCGACTTGGCCGTGGAACGGATTCGCGACTTCAGCGGATACGATCGTGTGATGGCGTACAAGTTTGCCGAAGACGGAAGCGGCCACGTTATTGCTGAGGCTAAACGCAACGAACTAGAGCCCTATCTGGGTCTGCATTACCCCGCCACCGACATTCCTCAACCGGCGCGGCGCTTGTTCTCAATGAGTTGGCTCCGGCATCTGCCGGATGTGAGTTATTCGCCCGTCGCGTTGGTGCCGGAAAACCATCCCAAGACCGGGAAGCCCGTCGATATGAGCTACGCGATGCTGCGCAGCGTATCGGTTATGTACACGGACTACCTCAAAAACATGGGCGTCCAGTCAAGCATGGTTATGCCACTGATGAAGGACGGCGAGCTCTGGGGTTTGATATCCTCCATGCATCACCAGGCAGCGCGCCATGTCCCTTACGAAGTGCGCATGGCCACCGAGATGCTGTCACATATGCTCTCGCTCCTCATGGGAGCAAAGGAGGATGCCGAAGGTGCGGAACGCCGCCTATACAGGACGGCGGTGAATGATCAGCTTGTCGAAGCGCTGTGTCGAGAGCCAAATCTGCACAGCTCTCTGGGAGACCACAACAGCGACCTCAACCTGCTATCGCTCATAGGTGCGCCTGGTGCCGCCGTGATTGCGCGAAATGACATTTCTTTGATGGGAAGGACACCGACGAAAGATCAGATTTTGGATCTGGCAGCTTGGTTGATGTCCCATGATCGGCCTGTATTGGCGATCGACTGCCTCCCCGAGCAATATCCGCCGGCAGAGAATTTTAGATCGGTAGCAAGTGGCGTATTGAGCGCGCGTCTCTCTTCAAGCGAGCAGGACCTTTTGCTTTGGTTTCGGCCCGAGCATATCGAAATTGTCAATTGGGCCGGCGACCCAAAGAAGCCCATGAAGGTCAGCGAAACCGACGGGCAAGTCAGATTGATGCCGCGTGCTTCCTTCGCGCTCTGGAAGGAGAGCGTTACCGGGCACTGCGAGCCATGGCAGAAAGATGAGCAGCGTGCTGTCGCTGAGTTACGCCAATCGATCATGGAAGTGATACTCAATCGAGCGGCGGAGATAGAGCGGGCAAACCAGGCTTTGGCCGAGGCCAATGCCGAACTCGATAGCTTTGCGTACGCAGCTTCGCACGATCTAAAAGAGCCCATTCGCGGGATCCATCTGATGGCTAGTTTTCTAAAGCGGGGGCTCACCGATGAATTGGCACCCGAGGAGCTGGAGCGATTGGAGACGATCCTCAAGCTCACCCGGCGGATGGATGACCTGATTGAATCCCTTCTCCAGTACTCTCGCGCAGGCCGCACGGACCTGATGTTGAAGGAAACGAACCTCGACGTTGAGCTCGATGAAGCCCTGATGCTGTGCGATGAAATGATTGCGCGAAAACAACTAGAAATTCGGCGGCCCATGTCGTTAGGCAAAGTCTATTGCGATCGCGTTCGGATCGGGGAGCTTCTGGTCAATCTCATTGCGAATGCCGCAAAGTACAATGACAAGTTTGGCGGCTGGGTCGAAATTGGGGTCGAATTTGGGACGCCAAACCGTTATTATGTTCGAGACAACGGGATCGGCATTGAAGCCGACGCGAGGGAACGCATTTTCGATATCTTCTGGCGGATCCACGGGCCTGAAGAATTTGGAGGAGGCATCGGAGCGGGACTTACGATCGCGCGGAAAATTGTGGAACGCCATGGAGGAAGAATTTGGGTCGACTCGGCACCTGGAGCGGGGTCGACATTCTATTTCACGTTGGGGCTGGAGGCGCTGAAATGAGTAGCAGTACGATCGTTTCTGTTGAGGACAGCGACACAGATTTCGTTGCATTGCAACATGCGCTTAAGGTCGCTGGTGTTACCAATCCAATCGAGCGCTGCGAAACCGGTAAAGAAGCTGCAGGGTACCTGTTGTCCAGGTCCTCGCAACTGGCCGATTGGGCCTCGCTGATTGTGCTCGATCTTAATTTGCCCGGAATAGACGGCCGCGACCTGTTGCGAAAAATGCGCGCGCAGGACCCTAAGCGCACCGTGCCCATTATCGTCCTCTCGACTTCGTCTCATCCCAAAGACATCGACGCCAGCTACCGCGCAGGCGCCGATGCTTACATGGTCAAGCCCTTAGAGCTTGAGGATTGGGAGAGCAAGGTTGGTCGATTGGCGCAATCTTGGCTCATGTTGAAAGGCGATACGGCATCCCGGCAATACGCCATGAAGCGGAAGCAGCCGCAAAAAACGACCGACGCTCTATGTCGCGTGATGGAGCGGGAAATCGTACCGCGCCTCCTTCTCGCGCACTGCGATACTGGTTTAGCGCCGAGGTATGAACAGCCCAAGTTTATCATCAGTGAGGAAGAGATCGTTGAGTTGACAAGACTCTTGTTTGTCTCCGACGTCACCGTCAGTTCGGCCTACGTCGCAGCCATCCGCGCTCAAGGAGTTCCGGTGGGTTCGCTGTACGTCTCTCTCTTGGCGCCGGCTGCGCGGTTGGTCGGCGAATGGTGGCGTGCGGAGCGCCACGAATTTGCCGAGGTATCTCTGGCACTCTCGCGGCTGCAACAGCTCACACGTGATCTCGCACCTGCACGAACGCCAACGACCCACTAATAGCTCCTACACGCAATACATGTGCAAGCGTCGATCAACGACTCGCGTGACGAGTTCGACGGCCCATGGTATACAAGCGAGATGTCAGTAGGATTGAGAGATATCGGTGTAACGCGGGATCGACTACGGCTGTGCGCAGACACTGTGTCGACGACGGCGATCCGCAGGACGGCCCCAACCGAGTGCGTAGGAACAGCTTCTACGCTGCGAAGCGCCCCTGCCTCATTGGTGAGCCGGACATCTTATTACATAGGTTGATTCACCACGCGTAGACCAGCGCCGATATCGTTTCGCTCCTAAGTGCCACTGGGGGAACTGTGCGTCCGATTTACCCGTTCACGGCTATTGCCGGCCAAGATGAGATGAAATTGGCGCTTATTCTTGCGGCAATCGATCCTGCGATCGGCGGGGTTCTCATTTTCGGAGATCGTGGTACGGGAAAGTCGACAGCCGTGCGTGGGCTTGCTGGTTTGCTGCCCCCCATGCGTGTCGTATCAGGTTGCAGGTACCATTGCGATCCAGGTGCCAATGGCGCCGCCTGCGACGAGTGTCATGAGATGGCATCGAAAGGGCGCCTTAAGAGTGAACTTGTGGCGGTGCCGGTAGTGGATCTCCCTCTTGGGGCAACCGAGGATCGTGTCGTGGGCGCGCTCGACTTGGAGCGCGCTTTGTCGACCGGCGAGAAAGTTTTCGAAGCCGGGCTCTTGGCTCGTGCCCATCGCGGGTTTCTCTATATCGATGAAGTCAATCTGCTTGAGGATCATCTTGTCGACTTGTTGCTCGACGTAGCAGCATCGGGTGAAAACGTCGTCGAACGCGAGGGCCTGAGCGTTCGCCATCCAGCTCGATTTGTTTTGATTGGGAGCGGCAACCCGGAAGAAGGTGAGCTTCGGCCGCAACTGCTGGATCGGTTCGGTCTATCGGTAGAGGTCAACACTCCGGAGGACGTCCCCACGCGGGTTGAAGTCGTCCAGCGGCGCGATCGCTTCGAACGCGATCCAGCCAGTTTCATTAAGGCTTGCGAGGCAGACGAGGAGGCCTTGCGCCGACGTATCGTATCGGCACGTAGACGTCTGAGTTCAATCAAGACTCCTGACGCGCAACTCAATAAGGCTGCGGAGTTGTGTATTGGTGTCGGTACGGACGGCCTGCGTGGCGAGCTTACTCTGCTGCGCGCGGCGCGCGCGCTTGCGGCACTTGAGGGTCGCAGAACGGTGAAGGACGAGCATTTGCGCCGCGTCGCACCCTGCGCCTTACGGCATCGATTGCGACGTAGTCCTCTCGATGAGGGTGGCTCCACGGTGCGCATCGATCGTGCCGTCGAGGAACTTTTCTGTGCCTAAAGGGCTCAACCGGCTCGATGAGACCCTCCGGGATGCTGCGCGCGCCGCTGCGTTATTCGCGGTTGATCCAATCGGACTTGGTGGAGCGGTTTTGCGGGGCCGAGCAACGGGTGGGCGGGAAGCCTGGCTGGAGTTGCTCCGTTCCCTTATGCCCGATAACCCGCCCTTTCATCGTCTCCCAACTCATGCAACGGACGATCGCCTGCTTGGCGGGCTTGATCTGACCGCGACGCTTAGCGCGGGCCGGCCCATCGTGGAACGCGGAATCCTCGCGAAGTCGGATCAAGGCATCGTGTTGATACCTTCCGCCGAGCGGTTGGGTGCGGCAACGGCGGCTAAAATCAGCGGAGCGCTGGATACAGGCGCTGTGACGATTGAACGTGACGGGCTTGCGAAACAGCATACGACACGTTTTTCCGTGATCGCCCTCGATGAAGGAATTGACGACGAGTGCGCGCCCGGGGCGTTACGGGATCGGCTGGCCCTCCATCTTTGCTTAGACGAGCTTCGCTGCATTGGCGATGTCGTGAACTTCAGCCGAGATGACATTACGAAGGCTCGTGCTCGCCTTCCAGATATGAGCCTCGCCGATGAGGCTGTCGAGGTTTTGTGCAGTGTCGCTCGAGCCTTTGGTATTGCGTCCTTCAATGCGCCGCTCTTGGCTGTCCGAGCGGCGTGTTGTAACGCCGCGCTCAATGGCGAGGTTAGCGATCAGGATATCGCGATTGCAGCGCGCCTAGTTCTTGCGCCGCGAGCCATCCTTGTACCCACGCAGGATGACCAAGAGACGCCAGATTCTCCAGAGCCCCCAGAACACGAGGCGGAGGAGTCCGAAGAGGACCAGGACAAACACCAACCGAGCGATGCCGACTTACAGGAAGTTATACTGGCAGCGGCTCAGGCTGCAATTCCGTCTGACCTCCTAGCGCGTCTCCTCAACCGGCGATCTGCGCGCAATCGCGGCGATGGGGCCAAGGGCACCGGCGCCGAGCGACGGACCGTTCGCCGTGGCCGGCCCGCAGGCACTCGACGCGGGCATCTGCGAAGCGGCGCCCGGCTGAATGTGCTGGAGACTTTGCGGGCGGCAGCGCCATGGCAAACCTTGCGCAACCGGACCCGCGCTCCACATGACGCGACTGGATACCGTCGCATCGTCGTGCGACCCGACGATTTTCGGGTGCGTCGATTGAAGGAGCAACGCGAGACCGTCACGATGTTTGTTGTCGATGCTTCAGGATCAACGGCGCTAAGTCGCCTTGCGGAAGCAAAGGGAGCAGTTGAGTTACTCCTCGCGGATTGTTACGTTCGACGGGACCATGTCGCGCTGCTGGCCTTTAGGGGGCGGGGTGCGGAACTGCTGTTGCCGCCGACACGCTCATTGACACGCGCGCGCCGACGCCTCGCCGACCTCCCCGGGGGTGGCGGCACGCCGCTGGCCGAAGCTCTTGAACAGGCGAGCTTGTTAGCGCAGTCAATTAAGCGCAGACACCAAACGCCCGCCGTAGTCCTGCTGACCGATGGGCGTCCAAACATTAGCCGAGATGGTAAGCGTGGGCGAGATGCTGCCGAGGCTGATGCAATAGAGGCTGCTGCTGCGCTGCGCCATCATGGTGTGGCAGCACTCCTGATTGATACGTCTCCGCGCGGTGAAGCGAGCGCGGAACGCATTGCCGACGCGATCGGCGCTCAGTACGTACCGCTGCCCCATGCGGATGCTCAAGCCGTTTCGATGGAAGTCCGGGCAAGGCTTGGGAGTTAGGCTTGCAACAGAAGCTGGATTTTACGCGCGACGGGCGGAACTGGCCAAACCGAGAGGCGAGCCGGTTCGTCGATGCCGCCGGCATCAAGTGGCATGTGCAGGTGATGGGGAATGGGCCGGTCGTCCTTCTTGTGCATGGCACGGCCGCCTCGAGCCATTCCTTCGGAGACCTCGCGAAGCTCCTCTACAAAGGATTCACAGTGGTTGTGCCAGACCTGCCCGGTCATGGTTTCACGAACTTGCCGCCTGCATCTCGATTGTCTTTGCCCAGTATGGCGGCAGATCTCTCGGCTTTAATGCTGTCTCTAGAGCTCTCACCCAGTCTTGTGGTTGGTCACTCTGCCGGGGCTGCGATCCTCAGCGAGATGTGCCTCGATGGACTGATCGCACCTGACGCCATTATCAGTATCAACGGCGCCTTGTTGCCTTTCGACGGCGTGGCGAGTCAGTTCTTTTCACCTATCGCGAAGCTTCTCGCACTCAATCCGTTTGTTCCCAAGCTTTTCGCGTGGCGCGCCTCAAGCGGTAGTGCCGTCGAGCGCCTCATTGAAAACACGGGTTCGCGGTTGGAGCCCGAGAGTCTCGGCTGCTACCAGCGCCTGTTTCAGAGTGAGGTCCATGTTGAAGCGGCGCTCGGCATGATGGCTGGCTGGGACTTGCATACGCTCCAAAAGCGGCTAGAGGGCTTGAAGTGTCCCTTGATCCTTGTAGTCGGCAGCGATGACCGCGCCGTGTCGCCTGGGGATGCGTTCGAGATCAGCGATCGTCTTCCGAACGCCGAAGTCGTCCTTCTGCGCGGGCTGGGGCACTTAGCACACGAGGAGTGGCCCGAAAAGATTGCCGAGATTGTTGACAAGGCGGCACAGTCGATACTGGCCTGATTTTCAGGACCATTTGAGGCTTGGCAAATTAGATTGACACTACTAATGTCAAGTTATGTTGACAACCGCGCTAATTCAGCGCCAGGCGGCGCAACTGGCAAAACCGGGCAGGCACGCCGTCATAATCGGTAGTGGACTTGGGGGACTTGCAGCGGCGATCCGCCTTGGCGCCACCGGGTATCGAGTCACCGTCCTCGAGAAGCTCTATGGGCCTGGCGGTCGTGTCTCTGTGTTCAAGCAGAACGGTTGCAGGTTTGAGCCGTTATTCACTCAGCGTGCTTGGTTTCGCCCGCACAACAAGTCGGAGGATGTGGAGCGGCTCAATATCGCTGGAGCCGGAACGCATCCGAGAGCCGGCGCCCTATGTTCGGCGAAGACTCTGGATCAGGTGGTGCCTCATGCTGCGCTCCTTTGAACAATCGGCAGGGGCCGACATCGACGCTTGCCGGTCACTCCTGAAGACGGGCTCCCGCAGCTTTTATGCGGCATCGTTCTTCCTGCCACGGCGCGTCCGTGCGCCTGCATCTGCCCTTTACGCCTTTTGCCGTTTGGCTGACGACGCCGTGGATATCGACTGCAGAGCAGGTGCAATCGAGCGGCTTCGGGCGCGGCTGGATCGTGTCTATCTCGGAACACCGGAATCCCATCCCATCGATCGGGCGATGATGCATGTCGTCGAGCATTTTGAGATTCCAAAGCACGTCCCGGAAGCGCTCATCGAGGGATTGGGTTGGGACTGCGCAGGGCGCAACTATGACACGCTGGCAGACCTTCAAGGCTATGCTGCCCGCGTGGCGGGTACGGTCGGCGTCATGATGTCTTTGGTTATGGGTGTCCGCGCACCAGATTTGCTAGCGCGTGCGGTCGATCTTGGCATTGCGATGCAACTCACCAATATCGCCCGCGATGTTGGCGAGGATGCCCGCATGGGCCGGGTCTACTTGCCAAAAGATTGGCTGGTTGAGGCAGGCATTGACGTGGAGGTCTGGCTAACCGACCCACAGTTTACACCAGAGATTGGCCTCGTCGTCCGTCGTCTGCTTGACGCGGCGGATCGGCTTTATGCCCGAGCGGAAATCGGCATAGCCGGACTTCCGAAACGATGCCGTCCCGGGATCCTGGCCGCGCGGTTGCTCTATGCAGAGATCGGCGAGGAGGTACGGCGCAATGGCCTTGATTCGATCAATCAGCGCGCGGTGGTCCCCGCAGCCCGTAAACTCCAGCGGCTGTCGGAGGTTCTGTCGACGCTTCAGCCTCAATTGACGGCCGATTCCATATCGTGTCTCGAACCAGCCCGTTTTCTGCTAGTGGGCATTAGCGACAACATCCCATCTGCCGCGACAGGTCCAAATTGGTGGAATCTCCAGGCTCGTGTGATTTGGGTCCTCGACTTGTTTGAGCAGTTGGAGCAACGCGAAGCAGCCGAAGCGACACGGGTAGTGGGGCGCGCGACCGCATAAGCGAAAAGGGGGCTAACCATGAAGGCCATCGACAAGACGCAGCGCGGCAAAGCCAAATCACTACTTGATCGTGTGGTCGTCCCCGACGATCTCAGAGCTTTGGATGAGGATCAGCTTCCGCACTTCGCTGACGAGTTGCGCCGCGAGATGGTTGACGCTGTCTCAGTAACAGGCGGGCATCTCGGTGCCGGTCTTGGTGTGGTTGAGCTGACCGTTGCCCTGCATTACGTGTTCGATACCCCGAAAGATAAGCTCATTTGGGATGTCGGCCATCAAGCCTATCCCCATAAGATGCTGACGGGCAGGCGCGATCGTATTCGGACGATCCGCCAGGGTGGGGGCCTATCGGGCTTCACCAAGCGCGCGGAGAGCGCCTACGACCCCTTTGGCGCGGCTCATTCGTCTACATCGATTTCGGCGGGACTCGGCATGGTTGTGGCGCGCGACCTTCAAGACAATAGCAACAGTGTTGTTGCCGTTATTGGTGATGGGGCGATGAGTGCCGGTATGGCATATGAGGCCATGAACAATGCCGGCGCCATGGACTCACGTCTCATTGTCGTTCTCAACGACAACGACATGTCGATTGCGCCGCCATCTGGGGCGCTGTCGCGCTATCTCGCGCGGATGACATCCAGCGGCACCTACCTTCAGCTGCGGGATATTGCCAAGCAGCTGGCAAAACGTCTGCCAAAGGAATGGGAACGCCGCGCGGCACGTATTGAGGAACTTTCGCGGACCTATTGGAGCGGTGGCGCACTGTTCGAAGAGCTGGGCTTCTACTATGTGGGTCCGATCGACGGACACGATTTCGAGCAGCTCCTACCTGTGCTTCGGAACGTCCGCGATACGAAACAAGGGCCAATCCTCCTTCATGTGGTAACGGAGAAGGGCAAAGGTTACGCGCCTGCGGAAGCTTCCAAGGACAAATACCACGGGGTCGGTAAGTTCAACGTTGTCACCGGTGCTCTCGACAAGCCAAAGGCAAAAGCACCCTCCTACACCAAGGTCTTCGCCGAGAGCCTCGTCAATGAAGCGCGAAAAGACGATCGGGTTATCGGCGTTACCGCAGCTATGCCGGATGGCACCGGGATTAGCCTCCTCGCGAAGGAATTCCCAGACCGCGCGTTCGATGTGGGTATCGCTGAGCAGCACGCCGTTACTTTTGCAGCCGGGCTCGCCGCAGAGGGTATGAAGCCGTTTGCTGCGATATACTCGACATTCTTGCAGCGCGCATACGACCAGGTAGTGCATGACGTGGCTATCCAGAGGCTGCCTGTGCGCTTCGCAATCGACCGTGCCGGCCTTGTCGGTGCCGACGGACCAACCCATGCTGGATCCTTCGACATTACTTATCTCAACTGCTTGCCCGGCTTCACGGTCATGGCGGCGGCAAACGAAGTTGAGCTTCGCCATATGGTATCGACGGCAGCGGCCTTCGATGAAGGTCCGATCGCGTTTCGATATCCGCGGGGCGAGGGTTGGGGCGTTGATCTGCCCGAGCAGGGCACGCCGCTCGACATAGGCAAAGGCCGCATCGTCCGCGAAGGCGGGTCCGTGGCTCTCTTATCGTTGGGCGGCCGGCTGCAGGAATGTCTTGAAGCGGCCGATCAACTTAAGCGCTACGGGCTGCCGACGACTGTCGCTGACGCTCGTTTTGCGAAGCCGCTCGATCGTGACCTTATCCTAGAACTCGCACGGCACCACGAGGTGCTTGTGACCATCGAGGAAGGGTCTATTGGCGGTTTTGGGTCGCACGTCATGCAATTCCTCAGTCTTGAAGGGCTACTGGACGGCCAACTAAAGCTCAGGTCCATGGTCCTACCCGACGCCTTCATCGATCACGACAAGCCTGAAGCCATGTATGCGAAGGCCGGGCTTGATGCGCAGGGGATCGTCGCAATGGTTTTTGCCGCTCTCGGTCGGTGCAACGACGCGCTGGCTCCAACTCCGGAGGAAAAGTGGCCGACGGCCTCGGCTTAACGATACTCATCATTGCTTTCGGCTTCTTACTGGCGCTTGCCGTCATCGAGCTTATGCCAAGACGTGCTTCCCATCGCGCCCAGCGCAGACGTCAGGTGCGTCGCAAACGGCGGCGTGGCATACGAAAAGGCAGCATAGCTCGCACAATTGGTTGGCGGAGGCGGTCCAAGGACAAACTCTCATGAACCCAAGTAGCTTGCTTGTTGCCGAGCGAGGCCGCAACCAGCGAACGGTTATAGAAGGGCGTATCCTCAAGCGTCTTTATGAGGCGCGGCGGCCCATTGTCTGACCGGCCATTGCGGGCCACACGCCAAAAAGTATTCGGCAAGGGCGCGCGTGGGGGAGAGCTGATCTCCTCGATGCCACCATGCGGGTCGAAAAGAAGTCCGAGCGATGCAGGTGATGAACGTCGCGGGACGACGTCATAGAGCACCGCCGTGTTCGCGCCGATTCGTGTGCGCATCCAATCCCATTGCGCAAAGCCAAATTCGAGCGGTTCATCGCCGAAATTGCTGTCGAAGTAAGCGTTGCCCGACCAAGATAGGGCAGGCTGGTCCATGGAAACCTCGATGCGGGCACAAGGTGCTACCGGGTGCCAGCGGTGATGCCCGGCAGCGTCCAATTCAAAGGCGCGCTGAACAAGTGACTTTGGATAGATGCGGACAGTTCCCAACACGCGTCGGGGCAACGGCACCGTCATCTCCTCGATGCGCACGGTCAAGGAGTCGCCATCCCACTCCAATCGGCTCGGGCCAATGCGAATGGACTCCGTACTGCGGTTCAAGTCCGCACGGGTCCTTTCGGTCATTGTCCAATGCTTGGACGAACGCCCGTACAGAACCACATTGAGGGCGCAGTGATGCTCCGGGTCGTCGCGCCCCAAGGCACGCGCTGTCGCGTAATAGGTCGAGAAGACGCTTCCTACAAAGGCTATCAAGGTGATTGCGTGTGAGCCGTCGTCGCTTATGCCATCGATATACCACCAGATGTAGCCGCCCTTTGGGACGGTCTGACTGAAGTCAGGTCCGCCAGGATGCGCGCGGCTGCGAGGCGTCCCGACATTGCTGCCATGGGAACTCCCGGCCCTGGGTGTGCCGAGCCGCCGGCCAGGTAAAGGCCCGGCATCTTGGTTCGCGCTGTCGGACGCGTGAAAGAGGCGCTCCAGCCATGGGAAGCTCGGCCGTAAAGAGCGCCCCCAGTGCCCGGGAAGAGATTGTTGAAGTCCTCCGGTGTTGTGATGGCCGAGCCTGTTGGCTCCAACGAGAGTCCCGCCCACTGCGAAAGGTTCAGGATCCGATCTCGGCATCTCTCAACTTCCTCCGTTCCAAGACTGCGCTTATCGCCGAAAGCCGGTGCGTTGATGAGGCAAAAAAGCCTTTCAGGCATTTTGTCAACGTCGGCGAGTTGGTGTGCGTTCGCATCGCGGTCCTGCGCGCAGACATAGATTGTTGGATCTGTCGGAATACGACGCGCATCAAAAATCTCGTCAAATTCCCGTTTGTAGTTCTTCGAGAAAAAGACGTTGTGGCGTTTCAGCGGGAAACCGCTTGTCCGAGCAAGCATGGAGAACGTCAGGGCCGAGAGCGATCGGGACGCGGGCGCGACCGGTGGAACCACAGCTGCAGCGTCAGGGCCGAACCTGCCGGTCGCGACGGCGGAGATATCTGCGTTGACCAATATGATGTCCGCTGATATCCGCTCCCCATTCGCTACAGCCACTCCGTTGGCGGCGCCGCGCTCGACAATGATCGAGTCAACGTCGCATCCATAACGAAAAGAAGCGCCCTGTCGTTTTGCACAGGATTCCAATGCAACGGCAAGCTGATGCATGCCGCCCTCGACCAGCCACACGCCGTCTTGTTCTACATGTGCCACAAGCATGAGCGTTGCCGGTGCATCGAAGGGCGATGAACCACAATAGGTCGCGTATCGGCCAAACAGCTGACGCAGTCTTGGATCGTGAAAATACCCGCCCAGGGCACTCCAAAGAGTTGTAAAGGGCGAAGTCCGCCAGAGATCGCCAAGGCCTTTCAGCCCCGCATTGCGAGTCAGCGACAAGGGCGTCGGTTGGGTTGCCTTGATAAAAGGGCCTTCCAGTGTCTGGTAGGTCGTCTTGGCACGATCACAAAAAGAGCGGAAGCGAGCGGCTTCCTTGGCTCCAGCAAAATCGCCAATTGCCTCTGCCGAACGGGCCACATCCGCAAATAGATCAAGCCGAGGACTATCGTGCCAGGCGTGACGGGCAAGGATTTCTGCCCGCTGGAGCTTTATTTGGGTGTCCAAGCTTTCGCCTGCGGACTCGAAGAGCTGTTCGAAGACCCAGCGCATCGTAAGGACGGTGGGCCCCGAATCGATCGGGCGCCCGTCTAGAACCAGCTGCCGCATCTTCCCGCCGGGAGACAACTCCCGTTCGAGCACAACAACTTCGATCCCTCGCGCCGCGAGTTCCAGTGCTGCGGCGAGACCGCCAATGCCTGCGCCGATGACGACGGCGCGCGGTGTCTTGTGGCTGAGCATGGGAATGGCGTTGCTTTCAACTACAATGTGTCTATATTAGATGTCACTCAAAATTGTAAGTTAAAATTTACAGTCATCGCGGGGAGGCTCCAGTGGATCTAAGCCCAAGGATCGAGAAGGCGCTAGAGGCAGCGGTCTCCAAAGCAGGTGGCGCTCCTTGCCCCCCCAAACTTGCCACGTGTCTCCGATATGCTGTCTTTCCTGGCGGTGCGCGGGTTCGACCCCGGCTTTCATTGGCGGTGGCGCAGGCGTGTGGTGACCGATTTCCGCGACTGGCAGATGCCGCGGCCGCTTCAATTGAGCTCCTTCATTGTGCGTCTCTCATTCATGACGATTTGCCGTGCTTCGATGACGCCGACATCAGGCGGGGCAAGCCTGCCTTACACAAGCAGTTTGGGGAGCCGCTCGCTGTGTTGACCGGCGATGCGCTGATTGTACTGGCTTTCGAGACGCTTGGGCGGCAGGCGCTCGATGCGCCGGATCGTTTGGGGTCGCTCATCGGCGTCGTATCTCAGGCCGTCGGTGGGCCTTCAGGTATTTGTGCAGGACAGGCATGGGAGTGCGAGCCCAGCGCGCCGTTGGAGGAATACCATCGCGCGAAGACAGGATCCTTATTCGCGGCCGCGACTGTTGCGGGTGCGCTTGCTGCAGGTGCTGAACCCGCTGGCTGGCGACGTTTGGGCGAATGCCTGGGCGAAGCGTTCCAGGTTGCGGACGACATCTGTGATCATGTGGCTGATCCAGACATACTAGGTAAGCCTGCAAATCAAGACGTCGCGAACGGTCGGCCGAATGCCGTTCTACAACTGGGTTTGGAGGGCGCAGGCCAAAGCCTTCAGGCTCTATTGGACGAAGCTATTGAGTCTATTCCGGATTGCGAGGGCGCTCAGCAGCTTCGAACCGTCATAGCGATTCAGTCGAAACCGTTCATGCCTAAAGGCTTTGCGCAGCACGCAGCCTAGTGTGAGAGTCAGGAGGTTCGGTAAATGGCAAACCGCTCCGAGGCCTTGCCAATGCCAATCGTCGGGCGTTTCAGCGTTGCCGCTATCCGTGACCGCTTGCTAACAAACCCGCGGTTCGTTTCGTGGGCGGGCGCCTTTCCTCTCACGCGGTTCTTTGCAAGGAAACGCGCAGCTGCGCTGTTCGACCTGTGTGCCGGTTTCGTTTACTCGCAAGCCTTGTTTGCATGCGTGAAGGTCAACGCCTTCGAGATTTTAAAGGTAGAGCCGCTGACCGCTGGAACTTTCGCCCAAAAGGCGCGCCTCCCCATCGATGGCGCCATACGACTGCTGCAAGCTGCTGACGCGTTAAAGCTTGTCGAGAAACGAGGCGGTGACCGTTACGGCCTAGGTGCGCTTGGCGCAGCGGTGGCCGCCAATCCGGGCATCGCCGCAATGGTCGAGCATCATGCCCATCTCTATGCCGACTTGACCGATCCCGTTGGGCTGCTGAGTGGCGCGGTGACCGAGACGGCGTTGGCGGACTATTGGCCCTATGCGGGGGTAAATCGTCCTGATGCACTCGGAGACGCGGAGGTCAGTGATTATAGCCAACTCATGTCTCTGTCGCTGCCCCTGGTGGCCGACGAGGTCTTGGATGGGTTCAGGTTGAATCGCCATCGCTGCTTGCTCGATGTTGGGGGCGGGGAGGGCGTCTTCGTCGAACGAGCGGCCGCCCGTAATCCGGACCTACGCCTGATGCTGTTCGATCTGCCAGCCGTCGCAGATCGGGCAAAGCGCCGTCTGACGGCATGTGGTCTTGGCGACCGGGTCGCCGTAACGGGGGGAAACTTTCTGTCCGACCCCCTGCCACGAGGCGCGGACATTATCTCCTTGGTCCGCGTGATCCTCGACCATGACGACAGCAGTGCCTTGTGTATTCTCAAGGCCGTTCGGGCGGCGCTTCCGCCTGACGGCGTCCTTCTAATCGCTGAACCGCTCGCAGAAACGGATGGCGCGGAGGCAGTTGGAGCCTATTTCACTCTATATCTCAAAGCGATGGGTCGAGGGCGTCCCAGAACCTTCGATCAGCTATGCCTCCTTCTCGAAGAAGCGGGTTTCGACCGAATTCGCCTCAAAGTAGGGAAACATGTCTTGCGCACAGGCATCGTCACGGCACGTCCACAGGGGCAAGTGTTAAGTTAGCTTGACATTAAAACTAGTCATTCTAGACTGACAGTTGATCGGGCCGCTCATTTTTGAGCGCTCAAACCAAGGCTCCAACTGCGGATTCTGGGGATGAACACCGTCGCCATTGTGCTGCAAGAGCCGAAGCGGCTCTCTTTGAGCCGAATCGACTTGGCTACTCCCGGAGACGAAGACGTGGTCGTCGACGTAGACTGGAGTGGCATCAGCACCGGGACCGAGCGGCTGCTCTGGTCGGGACGAATGCCTTCCTTTCCCGGCATGGGCTACCCGCTCGTTCCTGGCTATGAATCCGTAGGCGGGGTTGCCACTGCGGGACGGCGCTCCGGACTAAAAGTGGGCGATCAGGTTTTTGTACCCGGGGCCCGTTGCTTTGGTCCAATCCGTGGCCTTTTTGGTGCCTCGGCATCTCGCCTCGTCGTTCCAGGCTCGCGCGTCGTGCCACTCGATAAGTCTCTCGGTGAGCGCGGTGTTCTTCTGGCGCTGGCCGCGACGGCGCATCATGTCATTGAAGCTTCGGCGGCATTGCCGGATCTCATTGTTGGGCATGGGGTGCTCGGCCGGCTAATAGCAAGGATCGCGGTTGCCCTTGGTCAGACCCCAACGGTCTGGGAGCGCGATCCGCTGAGAGCCGACGGCGCGGAAGGCTACGTTGTCAGTAGACCCGACGCAGATGCAAAACAGGACTACTCGTCAATCTGCGACGTCAGCGGAGATACAGATCTGCTGGACACGTTGATTGGACGTCTTGCACCGCGCGGAGAGGTCGTATTGGCCGGATTCTACTCCGAGCCGCTCCATTTCGTATTCCCGCCCGCCTTCATGAAGGAGGCGCGCATCCGCGTCGCGGCTGAGTGGCAGCCCAACGATCTCGCCGCCGTAAAGCAACTCATTGAGACTGAAAAGCTATCGCTCGATGGCCTGATCACACACCGGCAGCCTGTGCAGCAGGCGGACGAGGCCTATCGGACTGCTTTCAGTGATCCGAGCTGTTTGAAAATGATCCTGGATTGGAGAGCCAACGCATGAGCACGTCTTTTGCCCTTTCTCCCAATGAACAACCGGCCTGCTCGAAGGTCTATGACTTTTTGCGCGATGAGGCCGCAGTTGAGCCGGATCCCGTGATTGTGGGCGAGGCTACCAAAGAAACTCAGATCATCGCGATCTATGGCAAAGGTGGGATCGGCAAGAGTTTCACGCTCGCCAATCTCTCCTACATGATGGCGCAGCAAGGCAAACGGGTTTTGCTCATCGGCTGTGACCCGAAGAGCGATACGACTTCACTTCTTTTCGGTGGACGCGCCTGCCCGACGATCATCGAGACGTCGTCCAAGAAGAAGCTTGCTGGCGAGGAAGTGAAGATCGGCGATGTATGCTTCAAGCGCGACGGCGTATTCGCCATGGAGCTTGGTGGCCCCGAAGTAGGCCGTGGCTGCGGCGGACGCGGGATCATTCATGGTTTCGAGCTCCTGGAAAAGCTCGGCTTCCACGACTGGGGGTTTGACTTCGTACTTCTCGACTTCCTAGGCGATGTCGTGTGCGGCGGCTTTGGTCTGCCGATTGCCCGGGACATGTGCCAGAAGGTCATCGTCGTTGGTTCGAACGACCTGCAGTCGCTTTACGTTGCGAACAATGTCTGCTCTGCCGTCGAGTACTTCCGTAAGCTTGGCGGTAATGTCGGTGTCGCAGGGATGGTCATCAACAAAGACGATGACACCGGCGAGGCGCACGCTTTCTGCAGCGAGGTCGGTATACCCGTTCTCTCGGCGATCCCTGCAAATGAAGACATCCGACGCAAGAGCGCGAATTACGAGATTATCGGTACACCGGGAAACCAGTGGGGCCCGCTCTTCGAGCAGCTCGCAACAAACGTTGCCGAGGCGCCGCCCGTACAACCCGCCCCACTCGACCAAGACGGTTTGCTAGGCCTCTTCAAGAGCGAAGATGTCGGCAGGAACGTGAGGCTCGAACCTGCGACGATGGAAGATATGTGTGGCGGTGTTGTTGTTGAACAGCCGTCGCTGGAAGTCGTCTACGAGACAGTGTGAGGCCCAGAACGCATGTCGTCCTTGATCAGTCAAAGCGCTCCGAATGCGGATGGCAGCGGCGAGGTGCACTACGACGACGCCAGTGCTGCACCAATGGTCAACGATGAAGACAAGCCAGTTGATCAAAACGCCCCGCAAAGCGACGCAAGTGTTGGTTCTGGATGTCATGCCGGGGCGGAGAAGATGCGGCGGGCAGCCAAGGCGGCAGGCAAAACTGAGACTCTTGAGCGCTATGCGGCCGACTATCCTATGGGGCCGCACGACCAGCCTCAGAGTATGTGCCCGGCCTTTGGCTCCTTGCGTGTCGGCTTGCGCATGCGCCGAACGGCGACGGTCCTGTCGGGTTCGGCTTGTTGCGTCTATGGCTTGACCTTCACTTCGCACTTCTATGGAGCTCGCCGTTCGGTTGGTTATGTGCCGTTCAACTCCGAAACACTCGTCACCGGGAAGCTTTTTGAGGATATCAAGCAAGCGGTGCACGATCTGGCGGATCCTGATCTCTATGACACGGTCGTTGTCATCAATCTCTGCGTACCGACAGCATCTGGCGTTCCCCTCAGACTGCTGCCGGACGTTATCAACGGCGTCCGGATCATCGGTATAGATGTCCCCGGTTTCGGCGTGCCCACCCACGCTGAAGCCAAGGACGTTCTGGCCGCGGCTATGCTCCGCTTCGCGCGCACCGAGGCAGAGCAGGGCCCGGTCCAGGCGCCTCGCGGGGGTCAATCGGATAAACCTGCTGTAACGTTGGTTGGCGAGATGTTTCCCGCCGACCCCATCGGCATCGGCGCGCTTCTCGCGCCTCTTGGCCTTTCTGCCGGACCCGTTGTGCCGACGCGCGAATGGCGTGAGCTTTATGCGGCTCTCGATTGCGCCGCAGTTGCCGGAATGCACCCGTTCTATACAGCTAGCTTCAGAGAGTTCGAGGCTGCTGGGCGCACTATTGTCGGTTCGGCGCCTGTTGGCCATGATGGCACCGCCGACTGGCTGGAGGGTATTGGCGAGGCTTGCGGCGTTGCGCGCGTCGCGATCGATTCCGCTAAGAATGCAGTCTTGCCCGCTATTCGAGGCGCTCTGTCCAGCATGCCAATCGATGGCCGGATCACGGTCTCGGGCTACGAAGGCTCGGAGCTTCTGGTGGCACGTTTGCTCGTCGAGAGTGGCGCCGATGTCCGCTATGTCGGTACAGCTTGCCCCCGTACGCCGTGGTCGGATCCAGATCGCGAATGGCTCGAATCCAAAGGCATCGGCGTTACGTATCGTGCATCGTTGGAGCAAGACCTAGCGGCGGTCGATGAGTTTCAGCCCGACCTTGCGATTGGCACGACGCCTGTTGTGCAGAAGGCCAAGCAACTGACCATCCCAGCGCTCTACTTCACAAATCTCATCTCTGCGCGTCCCTTGATGGGACCGGCGGGCGCCGGATCACTCGCGCAGGTAATCAACGCCGCGCTCAAATCGAAGCCGCGCTTCGATACAATGAAGGCCTTCTTCAAGGGTGTCGGCGAAGATCACGCGGCCGGCATTTGGGAGGATGTGCCGCAAGACAACGCGCAGTTCCGCCAAGAGCATAAGCGCCGCCTCGAGAAAGAGGCCAAGAAGCGCAAAGCCCAGGAGATGATGTGATGCTGGTCCTCGATCATGATCGCGCCGGGGGCTATTGGGGCTCGGTCTATGTCTTCACAGCCGTCAAGGGTCTCCAAGTCATCATTGACGGACCGGTCGGGTGCGAGAACCTCCCTGTCACCTCGGTACTTCACTACACCGATGCTCTTCCGCCGCACGAACTACCTATCGTCGTCACAGGCCTGGCGGAAGAGGAGCTCGGGCAGACCGGAACCGAAGAAGCAATGCGGCGTGCGCACAAGACACTCGATCCAGAGCTGCCCGCCGTGGTGGTCACAGGCTCGATCGCAGAAATGATCGGCGGCGGCGTGACACCAGAGGGAACGAACATTCAACGTTTCCTGCCACGAACCATTGATGAGGATCAGTGGCAATCTGCCGATCGCGCCCTTGCTTGGCTGTGGAAACAGTACGGGCGAAAAAAAATCCCGGCGCGGAAAGAGCGCAAAGCAAGTGAAAAGCCTCGAGTCAACATCATCGGCCCTGCCTACGGCACCTTCAACATGCCCTCCGATCTCGCCGAGATGAGGCGACTCGTTGAAGGCCTGGGATGCGAAGTGAACATGGTGTTCCCGCTTGGATCACATCTCGCTGACACTACCAAACTCATCGATGCCGACGTGAATATCTGCATGTATCGAGAGTTCGGCCGGCTTCTATGCGAGGCTCTAGACCGCCCCTATCTGCAGGCCCCGATAGGTCTGCACTCAACAACAAAGTTCCTGGAAACGCTCGCCGACCTTGTCGGCATCGATCCCGAGCCGTTCATCACCAAAGAGAAGCACACCACGATCAAGCCGCTGTGGGATTTGTGGCGGTCTGTCACCCAGGACTTTTTTGGCACCGCGAGCTTTGCCATTGTTGCCAATGAGACGTATGCGCGAGGTGTGCGCAACTTCTTGGAAACGGAACTGGGCCTTCCGTGTAAGTTCTCTTTCGCGCGCAAGGCCGGTGTGAAGCCGGATAATCAGCGAATTCGGAAGGAAATTGCTGATAAAACGCCTCTCATTCTCTTCGGAGGCTACAACGAGCGCATGTACTTGGCGGAAGTCGGCGCGCGCGCGGTCTTCGTTCCTGCGTCTTTCCCACTCCCGATCATCCGTAGGCATACGGGAACGCCGTTTATGGGTTACAGCGGCGCAACCTACTTGCTCCAGGAGGTGTGTAACGCGCTTTTCGATGCGCTGTTCAACATTTTGCCACTGGGGACCGAGCTAGATCGTGTGGAAGCAACACATGCGCGCTTGCACGAAGAGCTCCCGTGGGACGACGACGCCAAAAAGGCGTTGGACCACATAATCGAATCTCAACCGGTGCTGGTTCGCATTTCTGCTGCCAAGCGTCTGCGGGACGCGGCTGAGAGTGCAACTCGCCGCGCCGGAGAGGGGCGGGTGACAGCAGTGCGCGTCGGCCAGGCACGCGCGTCAGTCAAGGAGGGTCAAGCGGCATGATGCATTTAGCACCCTCCCCGCTTCCCTACACTCGCACTTCGTGGCGCGTTGCCGCGGGGAGCGCCCTAAGCGCGCGCATCGTAGAGCAAGAGGGTTAACGCAAGAAAGGGGTGACACCATGAGCATGCAAACGATCAGCGCAAGGCGAGGAGAGGCAGACAGCCTTCAGTTTCGTGTCCTTTACGTTATCTGCTTTGGCATCTTTCTGTTCGCAGCCACGGTGCAGGCATTGCTGCCTTGGCGGTGGTTCAGTCGCGCGGAAGGAGAGGTTCAGCATTCCATACTCGCGCAGGCGAAAAACGCAGCCGGAATCTGCGCCGGCTACGTTTTCATGGTTTAGGCGAAGTAGCGACTTGTTCCGCTAGCGCAATCGAAGTTGACCGCGGCCGTTGTGGTCCACGGTGATCCCCGCCGCAGGGAGTTGCGGCACAGAACGGAAGCCTGATGAAGGGAGAATGCAAATGGCACAAAGAACGGACACGCTCTCGGGACTTACCCGAGACGAGGCAAGAGAGTTCCACGGAATATTCGTGACCAGTTTCATACTGTTTACGATCATCGCCATCGTAGCGCACACACTCGTGTGGCTATGGCGTCCGTGGATTCCTGGCCCTAAGGGCTACGCCAGCTTGGATAGCATGATGGATGCAGCTATCCAGTTCATGCCTTTGGTCGCATAAGGAGGACGCAACATGTGGAGAATTTGGCTGCTGTTTGATCCGCGCCGGGCGTTGGTGGCACTCGCCGGCTTTCTGTTTGTGCTAGCGCTGTTGATTCACTTCATCTTGCTTAGCACTGAACGCTACAACTGGTTCGAAGGCGCGCCGATCGTTGCGGCCCCGGCGGCATCAACGATGACGCCCTCAAGCCCGTAGGAGCTAGGGGCTGGACTGTGGAGAGCCTCAGGATCTGGCCTGGCGCTCGCCACGTCCACAGATCAATTTGGTCGACAGTGCTTTAAGCCAAGAGACCAAATGTAATTGGTCCGCAAACAGATGATGTCGCGGGATCTATGGTGTTTACTGCGCCGCCAAGAAACGCGCGCTCAAGCCGCAAGAGTTGATCGTGCTCAGAAGAGCGGTGCAAGAGCATTGAAGTTCCGCATTCACAGAGAATAAGCGTCCAAATAAATTGACATGTATAGCTGTAAGAATAAGATGACATAAAGGGCGGCGTAGCTGTCCAAATCGTCACCTTCAGAGCATCGTCGCTCGCGCAAGAACGACACCGATAGAGATTACGTCGAATACCGCGGCGCTGGGACAACGAGAGGATAATGGCCATGGCCATGCTGAGCTTCGAGCCAAAATACCGTGTTCGTGGCGGCACATTGATCGGGGGCGATCTGTTCGATTTCTGGGTCGGCCCGTTCTATGTCGGGTTCTTCGGGGTTACGACGATCATTTGTGCATTGTTGGGGACATTGCTGATCGTCTACGGGGCAGCAATCGGACCGACCTGGAACATCTGGCTTATCAGCATCAATCCACCGAACATAAGCTACAAGCTCGCTCTGGCGCCTATGCGCGAGGGAGGCCTGTGGCAGATTATCACAATCCTCGCGACGGGCGCCTTCATCTCTTGGGCGTTGAGAGAAGTTGAGATCTGCCGAAAGCTTGGCATGGGTTATCACGTGCCGGTTGCATTTGGAGTCGCGGTTCTTGCGTTCGTGACGTTGAACATTTTCCGGCCCTTCATGCTTGGCGCGTGGGGACATGGTTTTCCTTACGGTATCTTCAGCCATTTGAACTGGGTGTGGTTCACCGGCTATCAGTACGGCAACTTCCACTACAACCCCCTTCATATGGTAGCGATCACCTTCTTCTTCACGACGACGTTCGCGTTGGCGCTTCACGGTGGGTTGGTTCTATCTGCCATCAATCCGCAGCCGGGCCAGTCGGTGAAGTCGCCCGAGCATGAAGACACGTACTTCCGCGATACAATTGGCTATTCGATTGGGCCTCTAGGCATTCACAGACTTGGGCTGTTTCTTGCGCTCTCAGCAGGGTTCTGGAGTGCGGCCTGCATTATCATCAGTGGACCCCCAATCTATAGCGGCTCGTGGATCACTTGGTGGGAGTTCATTCGCGAGACGATCACGTGGGGAGGGCAATAACTTGAACCCGCGGTCGGGGCCGAGATAGGGAGCACTGAGATGGCCGGCTTTCAAACAATATTCAACAAGGTTGAGGTTGTCGGCGTCCCACAGATGGGCGTGGACATAGGGCGCGATGCGCGAGACAGAGTTGGCGAGCCGCGACTGAACTATTGGTTCGGAAAAATTGGCAACGCGCAAATTGGTCCGATCTATCTTGGGTTTCTTGGCATAGTCTCGATACTATCGTTCAGCGTCGGGTTCATAATCATCGGACTCAATATGGCCGCACAGGTGGATTGGAGCCCTGTGTTGTTTGTTCGCGAGTTCCTATGGCTCTCGCTCGACCCGCCGCTTGAGAAGCATGGGCTTCAAGTTTTACCGCCATTGACCGAGGGTGGTTGGTGGCTGATATCCGGGTTTTTCATTACCGTGTCTATCCTTCTCTGGTGGGTGCGTATGTATCGCCGAGCTGTGGCTCTGGGCTTGGGGCTCCACGTTTGCTGGGCCTTTGCTGCCGCAATCTGGCTGTACCTCGTTCTTGGCTTCATTCGTCCGCTGCTCATGGGTAGCTGGCATCACGCTGTCCCGTTTGGGATTTTCCCGCACCTCGATTGGACGAATAACTTCTCGATCCAATACGGCAACCTGTTCTGGAATCCCTTCCACTGCCTCTCAATCGTATTCCTCTATGGCTCCGCACTCCTTTTTGCGATGCACGGTGCCACCATTCTCGCAGTGGCAAGGTATGGCGGCGATCGCGAGATCGAGCAAGTCACGGACCGCGGCACCGCCAGTGAGCGCGCAGCGCTATTCTGGCGTTGGACAATGGGGTTCAACGCGACGATGGAGTCTATACATCGTTGGGCATGGTGGTTCGCGATGCTGACAACGCTTACTGGCGGAATCGGTATCCTCATCACGGGTACCCTCGTGGATAACTGGACTGTGTGGGGTCAGAAGCACGGCATTGTTCCGACCGATTTATCGATGTGGCCCGTCACACCGATTTCAACTCAATCGTCGTGGGGTCAGTGAATGGGGGTAGTTGATAACCACGCACGCGCCTTGGACAAGTAGGGAGGATTTGACCTGATGGCATCGACGGCGACTGCGGCTTTACCGGATCTCATTGAAGGCGGTGCGAAGCGGCAAGCCGCTCGAAGTGTCACGGACTATGAGGCCGAGATTGATCTGCCGCGGGGCCTACCAGCGCAGCTGCCACCCGGCGAACATGTTGTTTGGCAAGGGGCGCCACGTCGTACAGACTTGGCGCATCAACTATTTCATGTTCGCTTCATCGCCGCGTATTTTGCAGCATTTTCAATCTATCGTGCCGTGACAGCATATCAGAACGCAGGGTCCTTCGCCGATGCAGCAATAGCGACCGTGCCGGCGCTAGCATCTGCTGCGATAGTCATCGCGCTTTTTGAGCTGCTGGCCTGGCTCAGTGCCCGCTCGACAATCTATACGATAACGAACCGGCGTGTCGTCATGCGGATCGGTATCGCCTTGTCGAAAACGATCGATATACCGTTCAAGCGGATTGAGTCTCTGCACCTGCGAGTTGGTCCGAACGGGGTTGGCAACATCGCGATCGAGCTGACAAAAGATGCATGCATTCCGTATCTCATTCTTTGGCCATACGCACGTCCCTGGCATTTGCGGCATCCGCAACCCATGCTCCGGGCGATGCCCGACGCGTCATCAGTTGCGAAGTCTTTGGTGGCGCAGCTAAAGAATGTCTCAACTGCCGAGCAAACGTTCGGCGATGCAAACAAGACGCAGGCTGATGACTCTGGCTTGGGTCAGGGCGCTGAATGCACCGCGCCAGTAGACAGGGTAGACGAGAGCCGCGCGCGGATTCCGCTACTTGCATCGGCCGGGCTGGTTGTCTTGACCCTCATCGCGGTTACATGGGGCCAGTTTGCAAATCCAGCCTCGGAACGTACGGCAGCGCGGTCACCATATTCCATCACCAATCTTCGCTTTGAAAACATAGGGCATGAGCGCTTTGCCGTCACCGATACAAGAGGAAGGGCGGTTACTTCTGTCGAGCCCGGCCGCGATGGGCTGGTCCGCAATGCTCTTCGGAGTCTTGAGCGAGAGCGACAACTGCGTGGGCTGACCACAAGTGCGCCCTATCAACTGGTTACCTGGGATACTGGCCAGCTGACACTGTCGGACTTAGGAACGGATCGCCATATTCCTTTGGATTCGTTTGGCCCTGCGCACACCGGTGCGCTGGCTGACTTGCTGTCTCTCAGAAACTAGCGCCATGTACTCGCCAATCATCGTCGCCTTCGACGGCGTCAGTACTTCGGCCGTAGTCTCTTGGTGGGATATGCCGATCCTGAGCTATAGCCGATAACGAACTGGCCCCGGTCTGAGGACCAATCCGTGCCGTCGCGCTGGTTTGCCGGCACATCGCAAAGTGCATTCTCAGGGCTGAACTTCAGATTCTCGTTTGTGATCTTGCTTGCTTGACCAGGACGACTGAAGGCTAGTCGCGACTGCCACCTGTTGTACCTCGTGTGGAGAAACCCGCGCGTAAGAGAGTCACTGAGAGGATCGCCATATGGGCAGCGCAGTGAGGCTCCAGGACGGCCCAAGCAATTGGATGATACCTTACTCTACTCTGCGGCGAGGCGGACATAGCCTCCATTCGCAACGGGGCAGGCCTCCCAAAGCGAACTCAATGCATCTATGAGATATGCAAGCTGAGCATCGTTATGAACCGGGGAGGGCGTGAACCGCATGCGCTCGGTGCCTCTCGGTACAGTGGGGTAGTTGATGGGTTGGACATAGATCCCGAAGGACGACAGTAACGTGTCGGTCACGGCCCGGCAGTGTACGGGGTCGCCCACCATCACAGGCACAATGTGGCTGGGGTTCTCCATGACGGGGAGGTGCGCTTCCTTCATCAGCCGTTTTGCGGTGCGGACGCGTTCCCGGTGTCTGGCCCGCTCAAGGTCGCTCTTCTTCAGATGCCGGATTGATGCGAGCGCCCCTGCAACCACGGCAGGCGCTAGTGACGTTGTAAAGATAAAGCCGGGTGCATAGGAGCGAATGGCATCGCAGCATTCCTGGGTCGTCGCGATGTATCCCCCCATCACACCGAATCCCTTGGCCAACGTACCATTGATGATATCGACTCGGTCCATGATGCCCTCAAGCTCGGCGATACCGCCGCCCCGTGGACCATAAAGACCGACCGCATGCACCTCATCCAAGTACGTTAGTGCATTGTACTTCTCGGCGAGATCGCAAACTGCAGCAATTGGCGCGATGTGGCCGTCCATCGAGTAAACGCTTTCGATTGCAATCAGCTTTGGCTGTTCCAGAGGAAGTGACTTCAGCAGATCTTCGAGATGGTTGAGGTCATTGTTTCGGAAGATGTACTTCTTGCCGCCGCCCCGGCGAATACCCTCGATCATAGACGCGTGGTTTTTCTGATCGGAGAAAATGGCGAGACCCGGAATAAGGCGCGTCAGCGTCGATAGGGTGGCATCGTTGGCGACGTAGGCGCTCGTGAATAGAAGCGCTGCCTGCTTGCCATGAAGGTCGGCAAGTTCGGCCTCAAGCTCGACGATATAATGTGTCGTCCCAGAAATGTTCCGTGTTCCGCCAGAACCGGCACCCACCTCGTCAATGGCCGCATGCATGGCCGCAAGGACCTTGGGATGCTGGCTCATTCCGAGATAGTCGTTAGAGCACCAAACAGTCACATCGGTGAGGCCGTTCTCCGTGTAGTGCTGAGCGTTGGGGTAAGATCCGCATCGCCGTTTTAAGTCGGCGAAAACCCGGTAGCGGCCCTCTTCGTGTAGCGAGTCCAGGTGCCGACGAAATTGATCCTGATAGTTCATTTCTACCTCCCAGCTAGAAAACTGATGAGTGGCGCTTCCTTGTGCGGCACCTCGTTTGTGTGAATGGGACGCATTGCCGTGTGTCCCTCAAAGTCGTCATCAGCGGGTGACTTCTTGTTTTCGTCCCGCCGAGATGAAAGGCCCCATCGCCAGAGGTCTGCTACGGGCAGCGGCAGCACGAGGAACCAGTGTTCGAGGACAGCAAGCGCCATCAGCGCCGCGAGCATGGTGAACCCGGCGATGGCAAACCCCGAGCTGCCGTCAGCCGCTTGCACAGTTAAGACCCAAGTCGCCATAGTCGATAGTGTGACCGACACCGGGAATAAAAGGTTCATTGGACGCTTCCGGAAGTAGCTCTTCAAGAAAGACAGACCGCTCGGAAGGAACTCCTCGGTCAGGTTGGGAACGCCAAGGAAGACATTGAACTTCGTGCTGAGCCGCATGATCCACAGAACCAGCAGAGTCCAAAATGCGAATTTGTTCGGTGCACCCCACGTCATTACGGCGACGAGTCCAAGGGTAAAGACAATAGCCACTTCATGGTAGATAAGCGTTCCAGCGGCAGCGGCGAAGCGTCGCCACCCCTTGCTGTCGGCTGGGCACACATCCCTGCTTGGCCCCGTCACCAGGCCGGTCAGAAAGCTCATCTCATGCCAAGCCCAAACCACGATCGCACAGGTGAAGGCGCAATAGGCTCCGAGTACCGATGTCTCGCTGCTGGAAACAGTGATGAGGATGAGTGCCAGGAAGGAGAGAGCACTCAGCCCCAACATGCTCCAGCCGTGCGTCCTCTTCGGCAGCCCTACAACGTAGAGCACCGCTCCGGTGGAGAACCACCAGAGAAAGAGCGCGAACGTCACGGCAAAAGCATAGTCCAAGACTTGTCTCCTCTAACGGTTACCAGGAGGGCTGCAGCCGGCTGGTATCCGGTAAAGCGTTGCGTTTAGCCCTCATGAAATAGAGTCTGGCGAACGTCACGCCCGCGGCCGCACCGAGCCGCAAGCGTGTCAAAGACCCAATAAGACCGCCTTTGTCTTTTGCCTCGCCCATGGCTTGGCTGATCTCCCGCAGACGCTCCATGCCTGCCCGGAAACGCGGGTTGTCATGATCGAGCATCACGGGAAACACCTGGCGAGAGATGTCCGTGCAAACGCGGAACACCTGATAGTCATAATCGGTGGGGTCGATCCCAAGCGCCTTGTGAAATTCCGGCCGGGCGTGGTCACGGACATACATCGTCGCGTACACGGCCAAAAGGAAGAACCGGACCCACAGCTTGTTCGCACCACTCAAGAGTTGAGGATTGGCGCGCATAAGAAGCGAGAAGGCTTCACCATGGCGGAACTCATCGTTGCACCACTTCTCGAACCACAAAAAGATCGGATGGAATCGTCTATCGGGATTGCGTTCCAAATGGCGGTAAATTGTGATGTACCGCGCATAGCCAATCTTCTCCGATAGATAGGTGGCGTAGAAAATGAACTTCGGCTTGAAGAAGGTGTACTTCTTCGTCTTCGTCAAAAAGCTGAGGTCGACGCCGATGTCGAAGTCCTTGAGGGCGTCATTGATGAAACCTGCGTGGCGGGACTCGTCGCGCGCCATGAACTTGAAAAGCTCACACAAGTCCTTGTTCGTTCCGCGCCTCTTCATTTCGGCATACAGCACGCAGCCAGAGAATTCCGCCGTCAGTGAGCTCACGAGGAAATCTACAAACTCTTTGCGAAGCCCCTCCGGTAGCTTGCCGAGGTCAGGAATTTCCCAATCCTCGTTCCGCACGAAGTGTCCCTTGTTCGGATCAGACCGCATTTCGGCAATAAGCGGGTCCCATTCGTCCCGAACGCTGCTCACGTCAACGCGATCGAGTTCGTCGAAGTCGGTGGTGTAAAATCGCGGGCTCAACGCCGTGTCGGCCTGAGCCATGCGCATCGTGTCGCTCTTGTTGATTCCGATGCTATCTATGGTCATAGCTTGCTCCCTGAAGAGAAGCTGAATTCACACAGCTCGCCCATCTCGAAACGGCCCGTAATCTTGGTCCACCAGCGCTCAAGTGCAGTTGCGCGCGTCACGGTAGCCAGACGTTGAAGCTTTAGTTTCTCGCCATAAGGGACATTCACGGGGTCGCCGTGCACGAGCACTTCGTCCCCCGGGCGAATAGCAATATCGCCTTCGAGACGAACATATGCGTGCAAACTCTCGAAGGTGTTCTCGATATCGATTGTGCAGGGCACATCGAATCTTTCTCGGATTGGAAACCAGCCAGGCATTTCCGTTTCACTCCTCTAGGTTACTACTCTCAACGGCACCCCGCCGACGCCATTTGTGTGCAAAGTCATGGCGTCAATGCGGGACAAAGTTCTGAGCGTCCGCGTGATCACAACAGCGGCTCCTCTCTGTCCTTCCATGCGTACAGCGTGCCAGCGCCGTAATAGCCACAGATGCGGTCCTCTTCGAGAAACGTGACTTGATCGGGTTTGGCCAATGCCGGGACGTTGGCGAACTGATCCGCTAGAATCGCACTGACACGAACGTTGTTTCGGTTACTGCTGATGTCGGCAAACATGATGGGAAGTAACACGCGCTTCGCCGGTTGGTCTTCGACCTCCACCTCGAGATAGCGGATGATGAATTCGCCCTGATCAAGCCAGACATCGCTAACTTTGCCGGCAATCCGTTCATCAGCGCCGATGACGTCCATCCCGCGTGGATCCGAGTCCCGTGAGCTAATTGAGCAACTCGGTGCATTCCGCATCGGTACAATCTTCAGCTCACCGTCCGGCAGGCGGTCGGGGACATCCTTGCGCATGGCGTAGGAACCAGGTCCTACACCATCCAGCATAGGATCGCCGGTTGGGATGAATGGCGCACCTTGCCATTTTGCGCTAGGTGCAAGCTTTAGATTCTCGCGTTCATTGGATGGTCCCGGGGCTTCAACCACCTCTCCATCGTGGAGAAGAAATCTCTTGGGGTCTGGTACGGATGGAAAGTTTGTATACGGTCGATTTTGCTCGCCATCATAAACCAGCGGATAACCCTCACGCTTACCCTCGCGTACAAGGTAGTAGACGAGAGCGGCGAAGAACGCCCAGAACACATAAAGGAGGACCTGTGCGGCGTCTATGTACTCAGTGATTTCGACCATTCGTTTATCTCCAGTTATGGGACCTAGCCGGGAAACTCCGCCAGACCAAAGGATTGAGGTGATTGCCTCGTCGCCTTGCGCTGCAACCGCACGAGCGGTCCGATCGCGACGAGGGTTGCGATTAGCAACAAAATCTCCAGTTGATAAACTACGCCGTAGCCAACGGCTGGGCCGGTTAAAGCAGGGCCGAGCAACGAAGCATCTGCAAGGCCAGTCACAGCGTCGCGGATGAACCCGCCGGTGGCGATTGCTAGGCCCATCGATGTGGCTTGAACTGAGCCCCACGCACCAAGCGCCAAGCCGCTATTGCCGTCGTCTGCGAGTTCCATGGCTCCGGTGAGCGTGCCGACAGCGAACATGCCAGCACCGAAGCCGAGGAGAGCGGTTCCCACGCGAAACAACCCGGTCGAGTCCAGCGGCGCTGATAGAATGACAGCCGAAAACGCCAAGATACCGATGACGGCACCGAAACCCGCCAAACGATAAGGGTCAACACCTCGGCTTAGGAATGCGGCCGATAACGCGAAAGCACAAATCGTACCGCCGGCGAGCAGCGCCGTCAGAGCCGTGGTGGCGCCGACGCTCAAGTTGAGAACCTCCCCGCCATACGGTTCCAGCAGAATGTCCTGCATACTGAAGGCAGCGGTCCCAAGACCAATAACGAGAAGAACGCGGCCAGCGCGCCCACCCGCGCGGAACTTGCGCCACGCGGCGAGAAACGAAACCTTCGGTAGCCTGGGGTCGGTGCGCCGTGGCTCGCGTGCCTCCTGTTTCCAGAGCGCCACGCAGTTCAGGAGCATCGTGAGAACCGCGGCACCTTGGATCAGTTGGATAAGCCGCAACTGGCTGAAATTACCGAGCAGCCAGCCAAACGCAAGGGCAGCAGCCACCATGCCAATGAGCAGCATCATGTAGAGAAATGCGACTACTCGCGGCCGCGACTCCTTCGGTGCGAGGTCGGTAGCAAGGGCAAGACCTGCAGTCTGGGTCGTATGCAAGCCTGCCCCGATCATCAGAAAAGCCAGAGCTGATGCGGCATAGCCGATCCAGAGTGGTCCGTTGGCATCACCAGACAAAACGATGAGTGCAAACGGCATAATGGCGAGGCCGCCGAACTGGAGCAGTGACCCGAACCAGATATAGGGCACACGGCGCCATCCAAGATAAGAACGGTGATGATCCGAACGAAAGCCGATCAGAGCACGGAGCGGCGCAAAGAGGAGTGGCAGCGACACCATTAGGGCCACGAGCCAGCTCGGAACGGACAACTCGATAATCATAACCCTGTTGAGAGTGCCGCTTAGGAGAACCAGCGCCATCCCGACCGAGACCTGAAATAGGGAGAGCCGCAGCAAGCGCCCCAGAGGTAGGTCGGCGCTAGCGGCGTCTGCAAACGGTAGGTACCGCGCGTCCAGCAGCCTCCAACCTTGTGCGAGCGTATGGTTCAGGCTCTTCATCAATGCGTAAGCTCCAGAGCCTCAGATGTGTAGAAGCCGTGAGAAACTCGCTTTGTCCGTCCCGTCCGCCAAGCGCCCAGCCGATCGCCTTCCGCAATCAGACAACGGAGTTTTGCTGGGCTTGTTGGCTCGACGGCGGGTGCACGGTCTTTGCGCGGGAACAGGCGGCCCACCATGTGCATCAGTGCGAGAGCGGGTGTCCGCGGCACGAACGTAAACAGGACACCCTGTCGGCTTCGCGAAGCCAATAATCCAAGGATCCGCGCCATGTCCCCCGCGCTGTAGTGAATGAGGGAGTCCATCGCCACGATGTAATCAAAGCGGCCCAGCTTGGCGCTCAGCATGTCGCCCACCTCGAAGGTGACGTTGCCGGTTGGGAAGCGCGTGTCGGTTCGCTGCCGCGCCAGTCCAATCAGCGTCGGCGACAGATCGATGGCCAAGACATCAGCCCCGCGCCGTGCAGCTTCTGTAGCAAGAGCTCCCGTGCCGCAGCCGGCATCCAGTATCCGGGCACCGGACAAGTCGTCAGGTAGCCAAGACAGTAAAGTGTTGCGCATCTGAGCACGGCCCTCGCGCACCGTGGTGCGAATACGGCCGAGAGGCGCATCAGACGTCATGCGGGACCAGGCCTCGGCGGCCGTGCGGTCAAAATAGGTCTCTAGCTGCTCGCGGCGCTCTAAATACGTAACAGTTGGCATCAGTCGAACCCCAAAAAGTCAAAGATGTCCCGATCCTTCATCGGCGTGGCGTCAAGCGGATCGACGCCCGCCCACAAAGCGGCGGCAAGGCGCAAGTATTCCTGCTGGACGGCTTCGAGTTCGGGCGACGGTTCCATTTCAAACAAGACGGATTTCTTCAGGCGCGAACGCCTGATGACGTCGAGGTCTGGAATATGCGCAAGCCGCTGGAGACCGATGGCGTCATTGAAGCGGTCAATCTCGTCAGTTGCCTTACTTCTGTTGGCCACTACACCCGCCAGCCGAACAGCGTAGTTTTTCGACTTCGCCTGGATGGCCGCCACAATCCGGTTCATCGCGAAGATTGAATCGAAGTCATTGGCGGTGACGATGAGGGCGCGATCGGCGTGTTGTAATGGGGACGCGAACCCACCGCACACCACATCGCCAAGGACGTCGAAGATCACGACGTCCGTATCTTCCAGCAGATGGTGCTCTTTCAGCAGCTTTACGGTCTGGCCGACGACATAGCCGCCGCATCCCGTGCCAGCGGGCGGTCCGCCCGCCTCGACACACAGAACGCCATTGAAGCCTTCATAGACGAAGTCCTCCGGGCGAAGCTCTTCGCTGTGGAAGTTCACGCTCTCCAGAACATCGATTACCGTTGGAACTAGCTTCTTCGTCAGTGTGAAAGTCGAATCGTGTTTGGGATCGCAACCGATCTGCAAAACGCGTTTGCCGATCTTGGAGAATGCGGCCGAAAGGTTGGATGAGACGGTGCTCTTGCCGATGCCGCCTTTGCCGTAGATCGAGAATACCTTTGTAGTGCCAATCTGGACGTTCGGATCCAGATGGACCTGAACGCTGCCCTCGCCATCGTCACGCTTGAGCGGTGTCTTCAGCGCGATGTTCATGCGGCTACCTCCTCTAGACCGACGCCTTCAATGCGGTCTTCCAGCTCTTCGCCCGCTTTGCGCAGGGCCTCGAGCGTTGCTTCATCGGGTTTCCAGTAATTACGTTCGTGCGCCTCAAGGAGGCGATTGGCGACTTTGGCTGATGCGATAGGGTTGAGCGATGCAAGCCGCTCGCGCATGGCGTCGTCGAGCACGAAAGCGTCAGAAAGGTCTTCGTAGACCCAAGGAGCGACTTGTCCGGTGGTCGCAGACCAGCCCATTGTATTGGTCACATGGGACTCGATCTGCCGTACGCCCTCGTACCCGTGCTTGAGCATCCCCTCGTACCATTTGGGATTCAGCACCCGCGTTCGCGTCTCAAGCGCGACCTGTTCGGATAGCGTGCGGACTTTGCCAGGACCGCGGGTCTGGTCGCCGACATAAACAGGCATAGCCTCGCCCCTGGCCTTTGTTGCGGCGCGGCTGATGCCGCCAAGTGTATCGAAATAGTGATCGACCGTCGTGACACCCAGCTCGACGGACTCGAGGTTCTGGTACGCAAGGTCGACATTCGAGAGAATGCTTTGCAGCAAGTCGCGCTTGGCTTGCGGCGCGCCGTCGCGTCCGTACGCAAAGCACTTCCGCCGCGTATAGACTTCCGCGATTTCTTCTTCGTCGTTCCAGCGTCCCGAGTCGACGAGCTGGTTGACGTTCGATCCGTATGCGCCTTCAGCGTTGGAGAAAACGCGAAGTGCAGCTGTCTCAAGATCGCAACCGTGGACGTGTTGGTATTCGAGGGCCGACTGCCGAATAAAGTTCTGGTCAAGCGGCTCGTCCGCAGACGCTGCGAGATAGGCGGCCTCCGCCAGAAGTTTCGACTGCAGGGGCAGAAGGTCACGGAAGATGCCTGACAGCGTCATGACAACATCGATGCGCGGACGACCGAGCTCTTCGAGGGAAATCAACTCCGCTCCGCAAAGTCGGCCGTAGCTGTCAAAGCGCGGCTGCGCTCCCATGAGCGCCAGCGCTTGGGCGATGGGCCCGCCTTCGCTCTTGAGGTTGTCCGTCCCCCACAGCACGAGTGCAATTGACCGCGGCAGTCCGAACCCCGAACTCATGTGCTTGGCGAGCAACCTATCCGCCTGCTGTTTGCCATCCGAGATCGCGAAAGCGCTCGGAATACGGAATGGGTCGAAGCCGTGAATGTTGCGTCCCGTCGGGAGTATCTCCGGGTTACGGAGAAGATCACCGGCCGGTGCCGGGCGGGTGAATCCGCCATCGAGCGCATGGATCAGGGCGGACAGCTCACCATTCTCCTGCAGAAGCGCTGCCGTTTCCGCGAGGCTCGAGAATAAGGCGTCGCTGTCTTCGCTGGGATCGAGCCCGGAGTGCTGGGCAGCCTTGTCCGTTTTTGCCCCGTCAAGAAGCATTTCAATGGACCGGGCATCAGGACGCATACCGCGTGCTTCGGCGACTGCCAGAAGAAGTTCGGCTGTCTCTTCGCGATCGGGTGCCTCACCAAGAACATGTAGCCCGTGGGGAATGAGCTCGTACTCAAGTTCATGCACAGCATCGATCAATTGCAAGACCTGAGCGTCAGTCTGATCGCCATCGTCCCACGCAGGCACCGCGTCTGTGAGGTTTAGCTCACTTGCCTGTGCCTGAAGGACTGGCGCAAGCCGGTCTCGTTCCGCACGGTCGTTCGGCTCAAGCGCGCGCCAGCGTTCCAGTGATGTTTTCAGGTCGATTAGCCCACGGTAGAGACCCGCGTGTGATACGGGTGGCGTGAGGTAACTTACGAGCGTCGCTGCGGAGCGGCGTTTCGCGATCGTTCCCTCGGATGGGTTGTTGACCGCATAGGCATAGACGTTCGGTATGTCGCCGATAAGCCGGTCCGGCCAGCATTGCTCGGACATACCGGCCTGTTTCCCCGGCATGAACTCAAGCGCGCCATGCGTTCCGAAATGCAGGACGGCATCGGCGCCGAAATCCTCGCGCAGATAGCGATAGAATGCGCTGAAGGCATGCGTTGGAGAGAAGCCCTTCTCGAACAGAAGGCGCATCGGGTCGCCCTCATATCCGAAGGAGGGCTGTATCCCAACGAATACATTCCCGAATAACTGGCCGAGCACATGGATGGAGCTGCCATCTGCTTGATGCTTGCCTGGAGCAGGTCCCCATTGAGCCTCGATGTCAGCGAGATAGGGCTCTTTGCGAATATGGTCGTCGACGTCAATGCGAGCGAAGACATTGGCGGACGCTCCATAGCGAGACGCGTTGCCCTCAAGAACCTGGGTGCGCAGGTCGTCGACGGACTCAGGGAGCTCTACCGTATAGCCGGATTTTGCCAGTTCACGGAGCGTCCGAAACAGAGATTCCCAAACGGACAGATAGGCCGCTGTTCCCGTAGCGCCGGAATTCGGCGGAAAGTTAAAGAGCGTAATGCCGAGCTTGCGGTCACAACGCGCCGTGTTGCGCAGCGAAACCAGTTTCGCGACGCGCCTTGCCAGCATCGCAACACGCTCGGGGTGGGCCTGCATGTCGCATTGGGTTGCGCCGTGCTCGGAGCGGCCACCGAAGACGATGGGACCCGTCGACCCGTCGAGTTCCGGGATCGCAATCATCATTGTCGTCTCAACCGGCAAGAGCCCCCGGTCGGACGACATCCAGTCCTCCAGCGTTTCGAATTCGACCGCTTGAGCGGCAAGATAGGGTACGTCGAGCCGCGCCAGAATGTCCTCTGCCGCCTTGGCGTCGTTGTACGCAGGACCGCCGACAAGTGAGAAGCCTGTCAATGATACGACAGCATCGACTGCCGGCTTGCCCTTCTTCAGGAAGTATTTTTCGATGGCGGGCCTCGAATCGAGCCCGGTGGCAAACGCAGGAATTACGTTGAGCCCGCGCGCTTCGAGAGCGTTGATCACGCCGTCGTAGTGCTGCGTGTTGCCGGCAATCGGATAAGAACGCATCAGCAAGAGGCCGACTGTGCCATTGGCGCGCCTGCGCTTGGGCAAGTCTGCACGGTTCTCGCTAAGGCGGTCCGGCAGCTGCGGATGGTATACGCCGACGTCGGGATACTCGATTGGCGCTCTCGGCTTGAGCGAACCTCGCAAGGCTTGGCGCGGGCCATTCGCGTATCGGTTCACCAGGAAGCGAACAAGATTGACGAGGTTCTCTTCCGAGCCGGCGAGCAGGTACTGCAGTGTCAGGAAGTATGCGCGGACATCTTGGGCGCTGCCGGGAATGAAGCGTAGGATCTTGGGGAGCCGACGCAGCATCGCCATTTGGCGCGCGCCAGAGGATTGCTTGCTGGTGGCACTACCCCGCAGACGCTTGAGCAAGGCGATGATGCCACGTTCGCGTGCGTTCATTTGAAACTGGCCGAGCCGTGTGAGCCTGATCACTTCTCCGGCTGACATGCCGACGGCTATTGCATCGCATTCGTCGCGCCGCTTCTCTAGAGAAGGCAGAACAGCCTGGATATGATCCTCCATGAAAAGCATCGAGACGACGATGATGTCCGCCTTTTCGATATCCGAGCGGGCGCGCTCCAGTGCAGCCTGATCGCGGCCCCACTCCGACACCGCATGCAGATCCAGCTCTAAGCCGGGAAGCTCGCGGCGCAACGTACGGCGCGTCCGGTCGGTCGCGCTGGCCAGATGACTATCCAACGTCGCGATCACCACACGGATGGGGATCGCCTTATCGGCTGTAGTGGGCCTTGGCATCGTACAGTGTCTCTAGAGTTATGGCGGTAAGGCCACGCTCGGTCGCGAAGGCCTCGGTGTTGCGGCGCGCCTTGCCCCGCACAAAAAACGGAATCTTTTTGAGCTCGCGTTCAGCTTCATCAGCCCAGCTGAGCGCGGCGTCGGTGTTGATGGCTTGTTCAACAGGGACGTCGACAGCAATCGGCTCCGAGGCGCCGCCATGGCTGAGATGTGAGGGTGCGGCGCCGTCGTGGAACTCGAAGTCCTCGCGGAACATGCCAAGCAGATGTTCCTCAAGCCCCATCATCAACGGGTGCACCCAGGTGTCGAAGATGACGTTGGCGCCCTCAAAACCCATTTGCGGCGCATAGCGGGCGGGAAAGTCCTGCACATGGATAGGCGCCGAGATAACGGCACTTGGGATGCCCAGCCTCTTGGCGATATGACGTTCCATCTGTGTGCCGAGGACTAGTTCAGGCGCTGCCTCGGCAACGGCCTGCTCCACCTCGAGATAGTCGTCCGTGACCAGTGCTTCGAGGCCGAGACTCTTCGCGCACTCGCGAACATCACGCGCGAACTCTCGCGAGTAGGTGCCAAGTCCGACGACGTCAAATGCAAGCTCCTCATGCGCGATGCGCGCGGCAGCAACAGCATGGGTCGCATCGCCGAAGATGAAGACCCGTTTTCCTGTGAGATAAGTCGAGTCGACGGACCGCGAATACCACGGCAAGCGCGACTGCTGGTTTGCAAGTACGGCCTCTGGATCCATATCAGCGAGCTCTGCAACCTCACGAATGAAATCCTGCGTTGCGCCAACGCCAATTGGGACCGTCGTGGTCGCCGGTTGTTTGAACGTGCGCGCCAGCCAATCGGCGGCTGTCTTTGCAATTTCCGGGTAGAGCACCACGTTAAAGTCAGCCTCGCCCAGCGTTATGAGATCCGCCGGGCGTGCACCGAGCGGCGCAACGACATGAACGTCGATACCAAGCGTGTCGAGAAGCGTTGTGATTTCCTTGACGTCGTCTCGATGACGAAAGCCAAGGGCTGTCGGACCAAGAAGGTTGCAACGCGGTCTGCGTGAGGTCTCCCGAGCGGGGCGTTGACAGTCAGCCGGAGGCACCTGCGTGCCCGCGCAACGCCGTACCATCTGATAGAACGTCTCTGCCGCGCCCCAATTCTCTTTGCGCTGATAGGCAGGAAGCTCTAGCGGTACCACGGGTATTGGCAGCTGAAGTGCCGCCCCGAGTCCGCCGGGATCGTCCTGGATTAGCTCGGCTGTGCAGGAGGCACCAACCATGAGCGCCTCCGGCTCAAAGCGGTCGTAGGCGTCCTTAGCAGCCGTCTTAAAAAGTTCAGCGGTGTCGCCGCCGAGGTCGCGGGCTTGGAAGGTCGTGTAAGTGACCGGCGGCCGCTGATCGCGGCGTTCGATCATAGTGAACAGTAGGTCCGCATAGGTATCGCCTTGCGGTGCAT
Organism: Pseudomonadota bacterium; assembly: GCA_039177935.1. Classification (GTDB taxonomy): domain Bacteria; phylum Pseudomonadota; class Alphaproteobacteria; order Rhizobiales; family Methyloligellaceae; genus Methyloceanibacter. Next base: position 43,802 of record JBCDFN010000004.1, read on the forward strand.
GAAGCACGTAGTGCACGCGATCCATGGCAGTTGCGATGCGCATCGCCCCGACATGGGGCGGGCCTTCATATGTCCAGAGGGTGAGTTGCATCTGCCTCAGACCTCCAGCTTGGTGCGGCGCACGAGGGGGCGCGCAAAGAGTTCTGCCAAATCGCCCGCTTGCTCGTAGCCCTGGATCGGTGTGAACAGTAGCTCGATCGACCATTTGGTTGCGATGCCCTCCGCCTCGAGAGGGTTGGCAAGACCCAGGCCGCAAACGACAAGGTCCGGAGCCGATGCGCGGCAGCGATCGAGCTGCCTGTCCACGTCCTGGCCCTCGCTCAACACGACATCACTAGGCAGTAGCGCGAGGTCCTGATCGAGATGCTCGCGATGAAGATAAGGGGTCCCTACTTCAAGCGGGTGCATGCCGAGCTCGGTGGAAACAAAGCGGGCGAGCGGAATCTCCAATTGAGAGTCCGGGAAGAAGAAAATGCGCTTGTTGGTGAGCCGGAAGCGATGAGATTCGAGAGCTGTGCGCGCACGGCGCCGGGGCGCATCCACGACGTCTTCGAAATGGTCGGCACTTATGCCCCACGCGGTTGCTGCTGCTTGTAGCCATGCCGTCGTGCCATCGGCACCGAGCGGGAAAGGTGCATCGAGACGCACGGCTCCCCGTTCTTCGAGCGCGCGCGCTGTATCGCCAAGGAAGGGTTGAGCCAGGAGATAGCGCGTATTCGGTCCGACCTCAGGCATTTCGGATGAACGTCGCGGCGGCAGGAACGCAATGGGACCGATACCGAGTGCATCAAACAAACGTCGGAACTGATCCTCGACAACGTCAGCCAGGGCTCCTGCAACGAGGAGCGATTGCTCCGCGTGGTCAGGCGCAGCTGGCAGTTCGGGTACGAGCGATGCGAGGCAGGCATCTTCGCCTTGCGTAAACGTTGTCTCGATGCCGCTTCCCGAGTAATTCAAAACCCGCACGACTGGCGCATGGCGTGCGGAGAGACGTTCAGCGGACCTTGCAAGATCGAGCTTGATGACTTCCGAAGGGCACGATCCCACTAGGAATAGTAGCTTGATATCGGGGCGCCGATCCAAGAGTTGGGAGACGATGCGGTCAAGTTCTTCATTGGCGTCGGCGAGACCAGCAAGATCACGCTCTTCCATGATCGCTGTGGCGAACCGGGGTTCCGCGAAGATCATAACGCCGGCCGCACTCTGAATGAGATGAGCGCATGTGCGCGATCCCACCACGAGAAAAAAGGCGTCTTGAATTTTGCGATGCAGCCATACGATCCCAGTCAAGCCGCAGAACACTTCCCGTTGGCCGCGCTCCTTGAGCACGGGTGCATCGCTGCAGCCTTGCGTCGAACGCGCTAACGCCGACTGAGGGGTCATTGTGCGGCCTCCGCGAGCGGGAGCTGCGTCCGGCTAACGCCCTCAAGGCGAGCTGCCCGAAGCTTCAGTAGGAACTGTGCCGCATTGATGACGTAAGCGCCGTATGCGGCCAGCGCGAGAGCCATCAGACCAATGGGATCTAACCCGCCTGAGAGTAGAGCGAGGATGTAAGCCGTGTGCAATGCCAGCACCAGCATGCTGAACACGTCTTCCCAATAGAACGCCGGGGCGAAAAGATAGCGCCCAAAGACCTCACGCTCCCAAATTGAGCCCGTAATCATGATGGCGTAGAGGACCAGAGTCTTTACGACGATGGAGATGGTGGCTGCTTCGTAGCCGGCGCCAGTTACGAGGTATCGAAGGACGAGACCGAGGCTGACGAGAAACACAAGAAACTGCAGCGGTGCGAGAATGCCTTGAACAAGGGTCCAACGCGACGCATCGCGCCGTCGGCGTTCGTCTTCCGTATAGAGGGACTTGCCCTGAGCGCTCCGCGAGGTAGCCACCGCGTCTTCCCCTCCTGATCTCTACCGCACGCGGAAGCGCGCAGCCTTTAGGGAAGACTATGAGCGTAGCTGCGGAACTGTCAACTAAATTGGACGTAAATTTCAGTTTACATCCGCTTCAGATCAGGTTCCAATAGAGGCGTCCGAATGTCGCACGTAGAAGCTTAGACCCACATTGCCGCGAAGCCGAATCGAATCTGGCAAGCGGTTGGTTTGAAGTTGAAAAATAGCCGCTCCAAAGCGGGGGCAACACCGTAGGAGCCGTTCCCAGGGGGGAAAGATGTCGAACATGAGAGCTTTCTCGGACAGCATGGGCAGCTGGGGAGGCTGCGATCACGAGAGCTATGACTTCGCGACAATCGAACCGTTTCTGAGAGATATTGAGGACGCACCGGTCGAAAAGCGAAAGAAGCTCCTAATGGAGACGGTTGAACGACAAGTTATCCCCATACTGTCGCGATCTCATGCAGCTGATCGTCTAGCAAAAACTGCGTCTAATAAAATAAATGACGAAGTAATTAAAGATTTTGTGCGGGTTTTAATTGACCAGGACGTTGAAGCAGAAGTCGATCACATCGAAAAAATTCACCATAGCGGAGTTGATTTCGAAGGTATTCTACTTGGTTTATTTGCTCCTGCTGCGAGAACTCTTGGTGAGATGTGGGAAGAAGACGTGTGCGACTTCACAACGGTGACACTCGCCTTGTCGCAACTCCATCAACTCTTGCATCGCTTCGGTACGGACAGTGAACTTCCTGTCGTGCGAGATTGGAACGGCCGTACAGCCTTGCTCGTCGCCGCCCCAGGAGACCAGCATACGTTCGGGGTCATGATTTTGCAGGAGTTTTTCCGTCGTGCGGGCTGGCATGTGGAAGGCGGTGCAGTTTCTACCGAAGATGAACTACTGAGCATGGCACAGTCGGATAGATACGACGTGGTGGGGATATCGGTGAGCCACGACACTCCTGTGGACAAGTTGGCTTCGATCATTCGCGCGGTTCGCAAGGTTTCGCCAACGCCAGGTGTCCGCATCATGGTAGGCGGTAGGTTCTTTCTCGCAAGGCCTGAATGTGTCGCCATGGTCGGTGCCGATGCGAGTGCTCAGGATGGCAGGCGGGCTGTCGAGGAGGTTTCCAGTTTGCTTGACCAGTCTGCTTGACATTGAGGCATTTAGCTGACAGATCGCGGCAAGTGAGACCACATACTTGGCAGGTGCCGCCTTGGTAAGGATGCGAGAAGCAGGCAACGTGTTTCGGGCCCCGAAGAGAACGCTCGGCGACCTCGATGCCACCAGTGCGGCCGAACTCATCGCCGCTGCTGCTGACATCGCCTTAATCCTTGATGCAAAGGGCGTCATCAAAGATGTATCGCTCGGCGACGAAGACCTCAAAAACGAGGGTTTCAAGGATTTAGTCGGGACGCCTTGGATCGATACGGTAACAGTCGAGAGTCGCCCGAAGGTCGAAGCGCTGCTCCGGGATGCGAAGGATAACGCGCCGAAGCGTTGGCGGCAGATCAATCATCCGTCAAAGGGCGGTCCAGACATCCCCATGCGTTATGCGGCCTTGCTGGTAAGCGATAGCGGTCGCATGATTGCAGTTGGACGTGACTTGCGCCCAATAGCCACGCTGCAACAGCGTCTCGTCGATGCACAACAGTCGATGGAGCGAGAGTACGCGCGCTTGCGTCATGCCGAGACACGGTATCGGTTGCTGTTCCAGATCGCTGCCCAGCCTGTTGCGATTGTTGATGCCAATTCTCTAAAAGTAGTGGAAGCAAACCCAGCCGCCAGCGAACTGCTCGGTAAGTCGATCAAGCGGCTTTCTGGTCGCTCATTTATTGATCTTTTTGAATCGGATAGCGGTAAGGCGGTTCAAACCTACCTCGCGCAAGTGCGCAACGCTGGCCATGCGGAAGAGATCACTGCGAGGCTGCAGAGCAGCAAGATCGAGACGACTGTCGGTGCGTCCTTGTTTCGTCAGGATGCATCTGCCCATTTTCTAATCCGGTTCTCTGCAGTCGACTCGGACCCGGCAGTTCCCAAGGCGGGGTCCAAGCTATTAAGCGTCGTTGAGAATCTGCCAGATGGGTTTGTGATCACCGACCCCGGGCTTCAGATCGTCACGACAAATCCTGCCTTTCTCGATCTGGCCGAACTCACAAGCGAGGAACAAACGCGCGGCGAGCCCTTTGATCGCTGGATTGGCCGTCCCGGCGTGGATCTTGACGCCATCGTCTCAAACATTCACGAGCATGGGTCTGTCCGGAACTTTGCAACGATTGTGCGGGGCGAGTACGGAGCTGAAGAAGAGGTCGAAATCTCGGCGGTTTCCGTCTTGACCGGCGAATATCCCTGCTACGCTTTCACCATTCGGAGCGCTGGGCGGCGGGAGGCAGTGAAACCACGTCCGGCTCGCGAACTCCCGCACTCCGTGGAACAACTCACGAAGTTGGTGGGTCGCGTCACGCTCAAAGAACTGGTTCGTGAGACGACCGATGTAATTGAGCGACTCTGCATCGAGGCGGCACTTGAACTCACCGGCGATAACCGTGCCTCGGCCGCCGAAATGCTCGGCTTAAGCCGGCAGAGCCTTTACTCGAAGCTTCGCCGTTTCGGCATCACTGATATCGATTCCGATTAGGACCGCTAGGCGGAGCGGTTGGACTCTGCCGCATCCATGGACAAGAAGCGCTCGTACGCGGCGCAGAATGCCGCTGGCTGCTCGAATTGGGGCAGGGCTCCCGTATCGAAGGGCACCACTGTCCAGTTGGACTGCTTCTGTGCCCAGCTTGGATTACTGAAATTGGAGAAGTCGCCCTTGCTTGCAGTTGTCATCCAGACCGGCAGTTTGAGCTGCGCATAGATGTCGAGCGCATCGGCGCTAAGTAACCGCCCCGATACGAATGCAAGCGGTGCATTCTTGGCGCCCGGCTGCTTTGTCGTGAGATAATCGTAGTCCAATAGGCCTTCGTCGTAGTCGTCCGAGCCGAATGTTTTACGCAGGAAATAGCGAATAGTCTTCTTGGAGGTGAGCGCAGAGAACAGAGCTTTGCTCCATAAGGGAAAGCTGAGCAATGCGTAGAGCCCCGGTACCTCGCGAGACTCTCGCTTGCGTCCGAAATGCGCGGAGCGATTGCTGAAACCTGTTGGCGTTATGAACGCTAGCGTGCGGAATCGGCCGGGGTCCTCGTTCGCAGCGCGGGCAAGAAACTCGGAAGAGAGCGACAATGCAAGTGCATCAACTGGTGTCTCGCCCTCTCGCTCTGCAATAACACCCAGTATTTCGTGAATCGCATTGGTCATGAGACGCGGGTTGTAAAGCCGGTCGGAACGATCGGACAAACCGAAGCCAGGAAGGTCCGGTGCGTAAACGCGGTAACGTCGCGTCATCATATCGAATATGGGACGGATCTCGTAAGCCGAGCCCGCCGCGTTGATACTGTGAAGGAGCAGCATGGGCGGGCCGTCTCCCGCCACGTAGTAACTGAGCTGGCCTGCCTCCCCGGTTGTGTCATGACGTGCGGCTTCGAGCGCCGGCGGCAGGCTCGAATGCCTTGTTTTCTCGTTCAAATCGTCCTCCCGAAGCGCATTGGTCTATGGACTCCAACTCTGCCTGATGTAAAGTAAACTGTACACTATAGAGCGTGGTCTCTGAATGACTGTTGTCGCCCATCCAGCGCCGTCCGCGGTTGTTGAGCTGCTCAAGCCGATCACATGGTTTCCGCCAATGTGGGCCTTCGGATGCGGGGTGGTTTCGGCAGGCGTTCCATTGGCTGGGCGTTGGCCTCTGATTGTGGCGGGTGCCGTTTTAGCCGGACCGCTGGTATGCGCAACCAGCCAGGCTGTCAATGATTGGTACGATCGTCATGTGGACGCGATCAACGAACCCGGCCGCCCCATCCCTTCAGGCCGCATCCCTGGTCAGTGGGGGCTTTACATCGGCATTATCTGGACGGGTTTGTCCTTAGTTGTGGCAAGCCAGCTCGGTTACTTCGTGTTCGCCGCAGCATGCGTTGGGCTTGCACTCGCCTGGGCTTACAGCGCGCCTCCGATGCGGCTCAAGAAGAACGGCTGGTACGGAAACACAGCCGTCGCGGCGTGTTACGAAGGGCTGCCATGGCTCACGGGTGCGGCAGTGATGAGCGGCGCGGTCCCGAGCCTTCGCGTGTTCCTTGTGGCGGCGCTCTATAGCCTCGGTGCGCATGGCATCATGACGCTCAACGACTTCAAGTCCATTGAAGGAGACAAGCGCTCGGGAATTGGCTCATTACCGGTTCAGTTGGGGGCAGAAAAAGCGGGGCAGGTGGCGTGTATCGTCATGGCAGCGCCTCAGCTGGTCATCGCGATGCTGCTGGTTTGGTGGGGTTACCCCTGGCAAGCCGCCACGGTCGGAGCTTTGCTGGGAATTCAGCTCTATCTGATGACGTATTTGCTTCAGCGGCCTCGAGAATTGGCGCCCTGGTACAACGCGACGGGCGTCACGCTCTACGTACTCGGTATGCTGATCACAGCGTTTGCCTTGGGGGCCGATGGAGAGGGAACGCTATGACGATGGGAACGCTCAGCTGGCTTGGGATAATTAGACTCGGTCTCGTGCAGACAGCCCTTGGCGCGATTGTCGTTCTAACGACCTCGACGATGAACCGCGTGATGGTGGTTGAGCTTGCTCTACCAGCTATGCTGCCGGGTGCGCTGGTAACTTTGCACTATGCAATCCAGATTCTGAGGCCCCGATTCGGCTACGGATCCGATCAAGGCGGTCGACGCACGCCGTGGATTATAGGCGGGATGGCGGTGCTGGCCGGAGGTGCCGTGGCCGCAGCTCTTGCTACTGCGTGGATGGCGACGGACACGCAGGCCGGAATCGCATTTGCCGTTTTCGCATTCGTGCTGATCGGCGTGGGCGTGGGCGCCTGCGGCACCTCGCTTCTTGCGCTTATGGCAACGCACGTGGCACCGGAGCGCCGTTCGGCCGCCGCCATGATCATGTGGATGATGATGATCGCCGGTATCGTGCTCACGGCAACGTCTGCGGGCCACTACCTCGATCCGTTCACGTCGGCCCGCCTCGTTTGGGTAACGGCATCCGTAGCAGGAACTGCGCTGCTCATCACGTTCATCGCAATTCTGGGCGTAGAGCGCGCCCCACCGTCGGCTCAACCTGTTGAGGCCGCCGCTGCGAAACCGCCGTTTCTCAAGGCGCTTGGGGAGGTGTGGGCCGATCCGCTTGCGCGCGGCTTTACGGTGTTTGTGTTCCTGTCGATGCTCGCATATAGCGCACAGGATCTCATACTTGAGCCATTCGCCGGTTCGGTCTTCGGGCTTTCGCCAGGGGAATCCACCAAGCTAGCAGGTGTCCAGCACTCGGGCGTCTTCCTTGGCATGCTAATCGCCGGCATCTTGGGTAGCGGCAAGGTGTTTGGACGCGCGCAACGGTCACTCCGCGTCTGGATCGTAGGCGGATGCCTGGCATCCGCGGCAGCGCTTGCCGCGTTGGCTACCGGTGCCTTTATGGCGCAAACATTCCCTCTGCGCCTCGCCGTATTCGCTCTCGGCGTTGGCAATGGCATTTTCGCGGTCGCAGCGATTGGCTCGATGATGACTTTGGCAAGCGAGGGACGAAACAAGCGCGAGGGCACACGTATCGGCCTTTGGGGTGCGGCTCAAGCCTTTGCATTCGGACTGGGTGGTTTCCTGGGAACTGTTGGGGTCGATGTCAGCCGCGCGCTTCTTGGATCGCCGACGGTTGCTTACGCCATCGTGTTTGCCATTGAAGGCGTGCTCTTTGTTGTGGCCGCCGTTTTGGCTGCAAGGCTGGGACAGCCGCGTCAGGGTGGGGCTCAAGTCCCGCTTTTGAACGCGCGTTCAAGTGGCGTTTTACAAACGGCGAGAGGATAATCATGGAGACGCTGAAAACCTACGATGTTGTCGTTGTGGGTGGAGGACCGGCTGGCGCCACAGCGGCCTACGAGTTGGTGCGGAGTGGCCGCTCAGTGCTGCTGCTCGACCGTGCGGGACGCATTAAACCCTGTGGTGGGGCAATCCCGCCGGTTCTGATGCGAGACTTTGACATTCCCGATCATCTTCTCGTGGCGCGCGCTGAGGGTGCGCGCATCTTTGCGCCAAGTGCGAAGCGCGTCGATATGCCGATCGAAAAGGGCTTTGTCGGTATGGTCGATCGAGAGGTCTTCGACGAGTGGCTTCGGAATCGGGCAGTGTTAGCGGGTGCCGAGCGTCTGAACGCAACATTCGAGACACTGTCTCGTGATGAAGACGGCACGTCGATAGTCAACTACGTCACGAAGGAAGAAAATGAAGTGAAGGGAGATGCCACCAAAGGCGCTGTTCGTGCGCGCTCGGTTATCGGCGCGGACGGAGCCTTGTCGCACGTGGCGCGCCAAGCTGTACCCGGAGCGCATCGCGTCCCTTATGTGTTTGCCTATCACGAGATTGTCCGTACACAGCAGAAAGCTGCTGGTGAGGCTTACGATGAGAACCGCTGTGACATCTACTACCAAGGCAAGTTCTCGCCAGACTTCTATGCCTGGGTCTTTCCCCATGGTGACACGGCCAGTATCGGGACCGGCAGCGCAAATAAGGGATTCTCGTTGCGCGACGCCGTTAGTGCCTTGCGCAAGGTCACGGGATTTGAAGTCGCAGAAACTGTGCGGAAGGAGGGTGCCCCAATTCCGCTGAAGCCTTTGAAGCGTTGGGATAACGGACGCGACGTTCTTCTGGCAGGTGATGCGGCGGGTGTCGTAGCACCGGCCTCGGGCGAAGGGATCTTTTATGCCATGACCGGAGGACGCCTTGCCGCCGATGCGGTGGACGAGTTTCTTGCCACCGGAGATGCGAGAGCGTTGGCGTCGGCGCGCAAGCGATTCATGAAGACGCATGGACGCGTCTTTTGGATCCTCGGGATTATGCAGCACTTCTGGTATTCCAGTGAGTGGCGTCGCGAGCGCTTTGTCACGATGTGCAAGGATCGCGACGTGCAGCGCCTGACCTGGGAGTCCTACATGAACAAGAAGCTCACGCGAAAAAAGCCGATGGCCCACGTAAAGATCTTCTTCAAGGACCTCGCGCATCTGTTTCGGTTGGTTTCTCCATGATCGCACGGCGATCTAATTTGTGGCTTCCCGTTCTCGCGGGCGCGGCGGCTGCAATCGTGGTCGCGGTCCTTGGCGGGACCATGACGGACTTAGGCCCCTGGTATCAGGCACTCAAGAAGCCGCCGTGGCAGCCTCCCGGCTGGCTCTTCGGGCCCGCATGGACCCTGATATTCGCACTGGCGGCGGCCGCAGGAATCGTCGCATGGCGAAAGGCCACGACAGATGTGCAGCGCGAATGGATCATTGGTCTCTTTGCGATCAACGGCACGCTGAACGTCCTGTGGAGCCTGCTGTTCTTTCGGTTTCAGAGACCGGATTGGGCCTTGGTCGAGTCGGCACTTCTTTGGCTATCGATCCTGGCCCTGATTGTCGTTTTTTCGCGTTACGCCCGAACGGCAAGCTGGTTGTTGGTCCCCTATTTGGCCTGGGTGACTTTTGCAACACTGCTCAACTGGGAGGTAGTGCGGCTCAACGGACCCTTTGGTGGAACGTAGTACCAGATGGACGCATTGGTATCGAGCGGCCGCCTCGTCGACCTTATTCTAGTCTTTGTCGCCGTCGAGGCAGCCGGACTAACTGTCTACCGTATCGTCACCGGTCGGGGCCTTGAGCTGCCTGCGATTGCGTCAATGTTACTGCCCGGCGTATGCCTCTTGCTGGCTCTACGAGCGGCACTCATGGGTGCACAGCCTGTGGCGGTTCTGTTGTGGCTGAGCGTCTCGTTATTACTCCACCTAGCCGACTTATGGCGACGCTGGAGAGGGCGCTAATGTCCAAGTAAATTGTCTATTTAGATCGTCAAGTATAATTGACACAAAGGCGGATAGGCATAGACTGTTTGATATGTATTCGGGAGCTTTTTTGGGCACCACCTCTTTCTTGAGGGCGCCTTGCACCGGGAGGAACGTCATGAAGGTCGCGGACATTCTTCACGCAAAAGGGCCAGCCGTGATCACGGTGCGTCGCGACGAAACCGTACTGGACCTCTCTGAGAGGCTTCGAAAGGAGCGTATCGGCGCTGCGATCGTCAGCATGGATGGCGAGACGATCGACGGAATTGTGTCGGAGCGCGACGTAGCATATGCCGTTGCTGCCCATGCGAGCCGGCTTCCAACGGTTCTGGTTGAAACGATCATGACGAGAGTTGTGGTCGTTTGCTCTCCGGACGACACTGTCAACGAAGTCATGAGCGTTATGACGAAGCAGCGCTTCCGGCACCTGCCCGTTCAAGATGGGCAAAAGCTGGTGGGCATCATCAGTATTGGTGACGTGATGAAGCATCGCCTGAGCGAAGTTCAGCTCGAGGCTGATGTCTTGCGCGACTATGCCCGAGTCCAGCGTTAGGAGGGTATGACAATGGTAATGACGGTGGCGGCAATCCTCAAGATCAAGGGTAGGGTCTACGAGACAGTCAAGCCGGAAGAAACGCTCCGAGAGTTTGCACAGCATCTCAAAGATGATCGGATTGGCGCTATGGTCGTGACCCATGACGGGGTCTCGCTCGATGGAATAATCTCAGAGCGCGATCTCGCCTATGGACTTGCCAAGTACGGCGAGAAGCTATCGGAGATGAAAGTCTCCGAACTTATGACCAAAGTCGTCCTTGTTTGTTCGCCAGATGACAGTATCGAAGAGGTGATGGACTTCATGACCCACCGCCGCATCCGCCATCTCCCGGTGAAAGAAAATGGAGAGCTGATCGGCATGATCAGCATGAGCGATGTGGTCAAGGCCCACCTGACGGGCAGATTAATGTCCGCCCGTCTGGCTTGAGCCCTCGCGCGGCTAACGCCTATTTCGGAATTGTCTTCAGGTAGGCAATGATATTGGCGCGTTCCGCCGCGTCTGTGATCCCCTGAAACGACAATGCCATCATCGAGGTTGGCAAAAGCGCCTTAGGATTGGCTATCCAGCTGTCGAGGTTTGCTTCGTTCCAAACATAGCCTTCCTCGCCCAGTTTCTTCATTCCGGGAGAATAGTTAAAACCCGGATAGGCTGCGGCGGTCTGGCCGACGATACCATTTAGGGGGGGCCCAATCACGGATTGCGCATTCGGACCAACTTGGTGACATATGGCGCACTTAGCAAAGGCCGCCTTGCCCGCTTCGACATCCGCCGCAAGTACGGGCGTGCTGAAACTTACGATAAGAACTGCGCCGATCAAACTCTGTCTTGCCCAGACATTCATCTCTTGTATTCCTCCAAGTATCTTGTTTTTGGTTCCTCCAACTACCTTGATCAATCCGATCATTGCGGACGACACATCATAGTAACGCAGAAAAACAAGCACTCGAAAGTGTGAAGTGCGTTTGACAAGTGACTCTTGATTTTTTATTTGCGCGCCTCTGCCGCACTAGCCCCGCCGTTGTCGTCAGTACACAACTTATACGGAGCCAGGGGGCGGTTACGGGCGTCCTACGCAGCCTTATTCTGTTGCCGGAGCTTGGCTCTTACGCGCGCAAGGATCGCTAGTCGTCGAAAGATCGAAAGTCGATCTATGAAGAGCTTTCCGTTGAGATGATCGACTTCGTGCTGCAAACAAACGGCCTTCATACCAGTTAGGTCGTGCTCAAATATTCTACCTTGCGAGTCTTGCGCCCGAACGCGCACCGCCGTTGCCCGTATAACAGTGCCGACAATGCCCGGAATCGACATACAGCTTTCCTCGACTAACCCCCAGGCAGCCTTGGAGACGATCTCCGGGTTCATGTACACTTGCGGCTCGGAGGCGTTCCCCGATAAGTCGGTGACCAGAATTCGTCGAGGCGTTCCCACTTGCGGGGACGATAGGCCGATGGCGTTTCCGTCATATAGGGTCTCTAGCAAGTCATCGACATGTCGCTTGAGATCCTTGTCAAAACGCGTGACGGGCTCCGATTTCAGCCGAAGTCTTGGATCGGGATACTTAAGAATGTCGAGGCGGGCCATCAGACAACTCCATAATCGGCTTCCGTTAAAGGCGGTCACGATTTTGCTGCGTGAGAGCCAGCTCGAGCGAGCCCTTGTTCTCAGTGTGATGGTTGCGTCCCGCGCGATACATCAGCGGAAAGAGCGCGATGATTGTGATGACGAGGAGCGTTATCTCCAAGGCATAAACCGTGATGTACCCGATCGCTACCGAGGCTATGCCCAACATTTCACCTTGGACACCAACCGCCAGATTAGTCAGATCACGTATCGTACCGCTGAGAGCCAGGGCAACGCCAGCTGCTGTGGCCTGGACCGCGCCCCAGGCACCCAAGGCCAATCCCGCCTGCTCTTTAGGGGCGTTGTTCATCGTCGCAGTCAACGTCGCATGCCCGAATATCGCCGCACCGAATCCAATCAGCAGATTGCCAATTAGAAAGAGGCCATCTAGGCCAAAAGGCCCCGCAACAATGACCAAGCCGAAGGCCGGCAAGCCAATTAGTGCCCCCGTTTGAGCCAGGCTATAGGCATTGCTGCCAGGTCTAAGTGCGTGGGACGCGAAGACGAACCCCAGCAACCCGCCAAGCGCGAGAAGTGCAGTCAGCTTCGTAGTTGCGGCGACTGACCAGCTTAGGACCTGTCCACCATAGGGTTCGAGCAGAACGTCGGACATGCCGAAAGCCATGGTACCAAGTCCGACGATGACCAGACGGCGAATGGCATGCTCACTCTCGCAGAACCGCTCCCATGATTCGCGAAAAGTAGGATCAGGCGCCTGGATTGCATGAGATTGGCGTCGCCGGCGCGGTTCCTGTTTCCACATGGCCGCAGCATTGAGAACTATCGCGCAAACAGCAGCGCCCTGTATAACTTGGACAAGCCGCCCTGGCGAGAAGTCGGTCAGCGCCATTCCAAAGATAAGCGCACTTACCATCATTCCAAGAAGTAGCGTTACATACATAAGACCAACGACCTTCGGATGCGACTCCGGCGGCGTTAGGTCTGTTGCAAGGGCAAGACCCGCTGTCTGCACGATGTGGGCACCCGCGCCGACGAGTAGGAATGCAAGGGCGGCGGCAACGTGGCCGATCCAAATCGGCGCGTGTTGCGCTTCGCCTAAGCCAGCGAGCACGAGAAGCGCAAACGGCATGATGGCAAAGCCGCCAAACTGCAGAAGTGTTCCCTTCCAAATGAAGGGAACACGCCGCCAACCAAGTTCGCAGCGGTGAGTATCAGACTTGTGTCCGATAAGTGCACGAAAGGGTGCGAATAAGAGCGGCAGGGCGATCATGACGCCAACAACCGTTGCCGGCAGACCCAACTCGACAATCATGACTCGATTGAGCGTGCCGACGAGCAAGACCAGAGTCATGCCAACGGAGATCTGGAACAAGGAGAGGCGGAATAGCCGCGCGAGCGATAGATCCGGCGTCGCAACGTCCGCGAATGGCAGATACCGAGGTCCAAGGGAAGCCCACGTCGCTGCCAAACGTTGGCCAAGTCGTCTCATAACCTACTCCGCGACGATAATGCCGCACCTATGTCTCAACAGCTTGCGTCGATGCCAAGTGCTCAGTCCTTAATGATCGTCTTCCAGCCGAAGAGATTCGACAACGGCGCGGGATCGTTCATAAGAAGGGGGACACCGAAACTGGTTTTCCAATCCTTGTCGGTTTTGATCAGCGTCGGAATCCCAAACAGTGACGAAAGTGGGGTCGCGTTGTTGATAAGGAGCGGCAGTCCGAAGCTCCAGTTCCAATTCCGTTTTGGCCTCAAAAGAACGGGAAGGCCCAATAAAGACGACAACGGGGTAGGGTTCTTGCTGAGCAAACGGATCCCGAATATCGAAGAGAAGGACCAGTCGGAGTTTAGCAGTTGAGTAGAAGACTCCACATTCGACAGAACGGGAAGGCCCAGCAATTCTGAGAAAGGGGCTGGATCGTCGTCGGTGGTGTAGCGGGAGAGCTTGTCGCTATAGACGGTATCCGCGCTCTCCAAGCTGGCAAGAGCAGCTTTGCCGCGACCGAAAGGCGCCTGCACTGATACGAGAGACCGTCCCTCTTTGAGGCTCCGGATACAGATCTTGGATTGTGCTTCTGGCAGAGTGCCGTCCTCTACCGCTGCGTGAACGGTGTCACTCTCCTTGCCTGCAGCAAGGCTAGGTAGAAAAATATTACTTTTGCTGAAGCCTGCTCTTCCAAGGCGCGCCACGGCGTTATTCGCACCGCCCTGAGTTGCGTAAATGCGTACGTAAGTGGTCATGTTGCTTCACCGACATCCATGGCTGTGACACGCGCTCAACACGCGTGCCACAAGTCAAACCGTGCCTTGGTTGAGCTCACGCCCTGCCCGTTCAAATCATAAATAGAAAGGCCAAGCCTATCCACCTTGGAAGAACGCCGGGAACCAAGTTGTGTTGTTCAGAATCGCAAAGTGGACCGTGAAAGAGATAAGGGCCACTGCACCGAGAAAGAGTGGAAGTCCAACCGTAGGGTTGACCACAGTCCAAATTCTACCTTGGTTCATTTCCGTTCCTCCTTAGCCGAGCCACGGCGTGTAGATGTAAGCAAGGACATGCGCGATCAGAGAAATCATGAAGAAGACACGTGAGCCATCAATGACGTGTTTATGAAGCTCTTCTGACTCTCGGACCGTCAATCCAGTGGGCCAAATCCGGTCCGGATCGTTCCGATCGGCAGTCTGTTTCTCTACGGCCATTGGAAAGTCTCCCCTGTTCAAGATAGCGCCCGCACATTGACTCACGCCAGGCGAGGCAATCTTCGGACCAGGACAGGTTACATTTCGGCCATTTTATTGTCAATTTTAATTGTCAGTTTTAGATGTCAATAATAATTAACAATAATTGCATTTGCACCGTTGCAGCTGGCTGACTTCAGACGACGGATGCCCAATTGCCTGCTTGTCATTGAGCGAGTGTTCCGACTAGTTCGGGTCTTGCCGCTGCGACCGGGCCAGTTCCAACGACAGTTGATTGCTAGGGCCTGCAGCAGTTCTGCTCAATGCGCCCGTCTTCCGTCGCTTGTACCGGAATCGCTGCATGCGACTGCGGTGCTTCGACAAGATCTTGGCCGCCGTTTCGCGAAAATGATCACCTTCGCGGGCAGAGTAAATCGGCTGGCGCGGGTCGCGAGCAGCTTGGAGATAATCCACTACCGGCATTAGGTAGGTTTTATCGAGCAGGCTTGACGCCGGTGTTCACCTAAGTGGGGAGCGTCATGGTCCCAAAATGCCCGAGCTTACGTGATGAGATCGCTAACAAGCTTAGCGGACGATGCTACGCCCGGCAGTCCCGCGCCGGGATGCGTCCCCGCGCCCACGAGGTAGAGCCCATCGACTTCCTCGCTCTTGTTGTGTGGCCGGAACCACGCGCTTTGGAGAAGCTGAGGTTCCATCGCAAACGCCGCGCCAAGGTAGGAGTTCAGACGCTCTTTGAAATCAAGCGGAGTGAGCATTCGGGACGTCACGATCACGTCCTTTAGGCCCGGCATCAGGGTAGCCTCAAGCCGCGCTTCGACTTTCTGCCTATACTCTTCGGCCACTGTGCTCCAATCGACGCCCGATCCTAGATGGGGAACCGGGCTCAGAACATAGAACGCGTCACATCCATCTGGCGCAAGACTGGGATCGCTCGCCGTCGGCCTATGCAGGTAGAGGCTGAAGTCTTCCGACTGATGATGATGCGTAAAGATGTCTTTGAGCAAAGCCTCATATCGGGGGCCCAGCACCATTGTATGGTGACCAACGTCTTCGAACTTCTTGTTGGTCCCGAAGTACCAGACGAAGAGGCTCATCGAAAAACGCGAACGCTTGATTTTGTTGTCCGACCAGCGCCGGCGTGGATAGTCTTTAAGGAGATTGCCATACGTCATGGCCGGATCGGCGTTGGAAACCACGATATCCGCTGCAATCTTCTCGCCGTCCGCAAGCTCGACCCCAATCGCACGGCGGCCTTCTGTAAGGATCCTAGCGACTTCAGCGTTTGTGCGGATTGTTCCCCCATTACGGGTAATAAGGCTCGCGATACCTTTCACCAGCGCACCAGTCCCGCCGACGGCATAATGGACGCCGTAGGTACGCTCCAGGTGCGCGATCAGGCAGTAATAGGCGGTGGTGGTGAATGGATTGCCGCCGATCAGAAGCGGGTGAAAGCTGAAGACAATTTTGAGCTTCGGATCGGTGAAGTAGTCGCTCACTTTGCCAAAAACAGTGCGGTAACCTTGTAGTCGGATGAGTCCAACAAGCATCTTTGCTGTGAATACAAGGCTATGGAACGGCTTGTCGGCAAGTTCTGTGAACGCAACATCGAAGATGTCTTCGCTTGCTTTGATGAAGCGATCATAGCCAGCGACGTCCTTTGGCTCGAACTTGGAGATCTCTTCGCGCATCTTCTCGGTGTCGCCCCAATAGCTGAACACCGTGCCGTCATCGAAGCGGATTCTATAGAATGGGTTGCACGGCTTGAGCTCCACGTCGTCAGACATCGTGAAACCGCAGTCGCTCCAGAGATTCTCAAAGATATAAGGCGCCGTGATAATGGTGGGGCCGGCATCGAACGTGAAGCCGTCTTGATGGTAAACATATGCGCGGCCGCCCACGGCATCGAGCTTTTCGAGGACAGTGACCTTGAAGCCGCGTGCGGCCAGTCGCGCGGCGGCGGCAAGGCCGCCCACACCGCTGCCAATCACAACCGCATGACGACGGTCGGCCTGCTGCATCAGTTTCCTCCCAGTAGACGCATTGCTTCTCAACCCTTGTAGTTCGTTTATATGGCACTCAAGCCGTTATACTGGACGGCGCGTCAGACGGCCGCATTTTTCGCACATTGGCGCGTACGTGCGATACTGGGAGGCCACGATGACTACCGTCCTTCTCACTCTCGGGCGTCTGCCCAAAGCGCTTGAACTCGCGCGATCCCTTCATGCGGCGGGCTGCAAAGTTCTTGTTGCCGAACCGTTCAGCCTTCATCTCACACGGTCGTCTCGTGCGGTTGCCAAGTCTTACCGCATCACCGCCCCCAATGATGATCCAAGCGCCTATGCAGCGGACCTCACGGCGATTATTGACGCCGAGAATGTGGATCTTGTCGTGCCCATTTCAGAAGAGGTGCTTCATGTTGCACGGGTAGCGGCGGGCTATCGCGGCAAGGCGACCTTCTTATGTCCGCCTTTCAAGGTGTTGTACGGGCTTCACGACAAAGCCTCGTTTGTTGAGCTCGCCCAAAGCCTCGGTTTGGCTGTGGCAAAAACGGCCCGCGTTGGGACACCGGCCGCGGATGCCTTGCTTTTGGGCGGAGAGGCCGCGATCAAACCAGCGCTTGGTTGCTCCGGGGTCGGCCTCTCGTTCGTATCACCTGACAATCCACCGGACGAAAAGCAGCTCAAAGAGGGCATGGTGGTTCAAAGGCGCATCCACGGGCGCGAGGTGAGCACCCTCAGCCTCGCTCATGAAGGCAAGTTGCTCATGAGCGTCGTCTACGAAGGTCTTGTCCATGCCGGGACCGTGGCAGTGGCGTTTCGCCGCTGCGAAGACTGTGAGGTCGCGGAGGCGTGGGTCGCCAAGTTTGTCGAGCGGATCGGCTATAGTGGCTTCATCGCATTTGACATCATCATAGATGATAATGGCGAGCCCTTTCCCATAGAGTGCAATCCGCGTTTGACCAGCGGAATCCACTTCTTTGATCACGCGCATCTTTCCGCGGCGCTGCTAAATCGTCAGCCATCGGCGCCCATGTTCAAACCGGTAAAGATCTTTCAAGAAGGCCACACGACACTTGCCATTGCATACAGTCACATTCTGCAGCCGAAGGCCTTCGTGCAGCGGTTCGCCAATGTGTTCTCCACCCGCGATATTCTCTGGTCTTGGCGTGATCCACTGCCGTTTTTAATGATGACGCCCGCGTCATGGCCAGTCCTTCAAAGGACTCTCTTTGGCGGCAAAACCCTAGCCGAGGCCGCGACTATCGATATTGAGTGGCGCCCTGACAGCCCACCTCCGCTGCAGAGCTAAGTCTGCCGCGCTCTCACCGTCATCATGATTTCGTTTCGCGGACGTGTTGTGAGGCGCGCGGCAGGTCTCACTGCCTCGCCATTCTTGATGAAGGCGTCGAATCGTCGAGCGACGCTCCCTAAGATAAGCGCGCCCTCGGCCTGGGCAAAGCCGGCGCCAATGCAGGTATGCGGGCCGAGACCAAACGGGATGTAGGTGCCGGGCACAACGTCCGCTTCTCGCTCTGGCATGAAGCGATATGGGTCGAATGCGTCGGCCTCGGGCCAGAAGTCACGGTGGCGATGGACGATCCAGGGTGCGATCATGATCAACGCGCCACGTCGAAACCTCATGTCGCCCAGCATTCCCGACCGCATTGCTACCCGCGGCATAAAGGTGATGGGCGGATATAGGCGTAGCGTTTCACGGAAAATACTGCGGGTAAGAGGCAGCTTTCGAACTGCATCAAATGTGATGGGGCCATCGCCCACCACGTCGTATACCTCAGAGCGCAGGGCCTCCATAATGTCAGGCCGCATGGCCAAGATGTAGAACGCCCAAGTGAGTGCGCTGGCCGTCGTCTCGTGGCCAGCCATGAAGAAGACGCCAAGTTGGTCGATCAACTCTTCACGCGAGAACGGTTCTCCGCTTTCTGCATCGCGCGCAGCAATCACTTGGCTTGCAATGTCGTTATAGCAGCCCCCGTCGTCTTTAAGGTGGGTATCGACAAGGGCGCCCAGGTGGCTTCTGATCCTGGCACATGCAGCAAGCACATCCTCCGCCTGCCGAACTTTTGCAAACGCCGGATCCATAATCAACCGGCCAATTTTCACCTGTCCGACGTTGCGCTCGAACATGGCAAAGTCGTCGAAGACATCTTTAGCGATGTTCGACTGGAGCGAGATAGAGAAGACCGTACGGCAGATGATGTCGGCGGTGAGATGGCTCATCGCAAGATCGAGGGAAAAGGGTGTCTCTTCGCTTGCTGCCGCCGTGAGACGCTCTAGATAGTCGGCAACGGCGCCTTCCATCGCGGTGAAGGCGAGGGATAGCCGCATCATGGAAAATGCCGGGTCGATCATCGCGCGTTGGCGCCGCCATATCGCTCCGTCGGATACAAAGATCGAATTGCCGATCAGCTTTTCGAGCGCCCCTACCATCAGGTCGCTTTTTGGAAAGATCTCGTCCTCGTCGAGCATCACCTGGCGGATAAGTTCGGCGTCGTTCACCAACTTGATGGACCGCCGCGAGTAGCCGAGTTGGCCAGCCTTCATCACGTAGGCCTCGGCTGGCAGAAGGCTAAGGAGGTCGCCATCGCCCTGCCATAGGGTTCTGACGAGGGCCGCAACGGGCGGCAACCTTGAGGGAAAGGGAGGGTAGAATCGTTTCGCAGGCTTTGTCATGCTAGATTGGGACTGCTGATCATTTCACGAGTGTTCTCTGCCATGGCGCTCTATCACGCCTTCGAAGTGCTCATTGCCATTCACATCACGCTTGGTGCACCCGGCCTGTTATGTTTCTGGCTTCCTTTGATCGTCAAGAAGGGCGCGGCACAGCACCGCTTCTGGGGTCGCATTTTCGTTGTGTCGATGTTAGGCGCCGCCATCGCGGCGATGGGAATGGCAACCCTCAGCGTGATCGCGCCGATGCCAACCCATCCTCACCTTATAGAACATCCCGAGTTTTCCGACCCCGAGTTGGTACGCGTCGTTTTCGGCTGGATGATGCTGTACCTCGCGATCCTCACTATCAATTTGGCTTGGTACGCATGGAGTTGTAGCCGGAACAAGCGTGATATGGCCTCAAATAGGCGGCCCTTGAATGTCGCACTGCAGGTGATCCTGACCGTCGCGGCCGTCAATTGCGCATACCAGGGCTACATGATCGGCCTACCGCTGCTCATGGGCTTTTCGATTGTGGGATTTGCGACGGTCGCTACCAACATCCACTTCATGTATCGGCGGAACCCACGCCCGATTGATTGGCTGCTGGAGCATATCAAGGCGATCATCGGCACCGGGATTTCTGTCTACACGGCATTCTTCGCGTTTGGCGCTGTGCGGATCATGCCCGAAGCGGCACTTTCGCCGGCCCTGTGGTCTGTGCCGCTGATCACGGGGCTGCTTCTCATCCTTTACCACCAGCGAAAGGTCTTGGTCGCCTACGACAGGCGACGCGCGACGGCTGTCCGACCGGCTAAGGCCGCAGTCGGCGCGAAGTAGTGGCCGTGCCCCATGTAGTAGTGATTGGCGCTGAGGCGGGCGGGCTCGCTGCAGCGGTGGATCTGGCCCGGCAAGGAGTTGAGGTGACAGTCCTTGAGACCGCCGATATTCCACGCGGCAAGATCAGGCAGCATGAAGCTCCCTGCAGGCGGCTCCAAGATCGAAATCACGTCATCGAGGGCAGAAACCCAAGCCTCGAGGGCCCCGAGCTAGGCCAACACGACCAAGCGTGCAGGCAGGGGCGGGTCGCCTCTACCTCTGCACTCACACAATAAGTGATGGAATGATAATGGGTGCCTACGGAAGTACGACGCGGCAATACAATTCGAAAAATCCCTCCCGCATACACAGTGGCGCTCGCGTTCGTTAAGTCTCTCTGGACGCGGACGTGCTTCTCTTGAAGGTCGGCAGCCGCTCAATCAAGTAGCAACGGCGACGTCCGCTTTGGGTCATTGGCCTACATCGCGGCGGAACTTGGCCACGTCTGGTTTGGACCACCAACCGCACATCGTTGATCGCATATCTGACGTCGGCAACGTGCCATAAGCGGACAATTCGATAGCCGGAAAATTGCTGACGCCTATCGAGATCGCATATCACGTCACTGCGGTCGTTCCGCTCGGCGTTATTGAGCGTCGAAGCTGAGTTTTTCAGCATTTACCGAGCACTACGCAGAATGCTCGGATGCACCATTGCCGACATGAAATTTCTACCGCGATCCTTAGAGACGCCCACCGTCTCGACCTTATAGGCTATGTTTGGAGCCGGTGGTTCCGCCGTCGAGAAGCACAAGCTACCTGGACCTTGCCTTGAATACTAAATCTAGTCGATCGTTGTTGGTTGGCGACAACGCCACGAGCACAGGTATCAATCAGCTATGGGAGCAAGACAATCAAGCTTGGTGGGACTGGTACGTTACCCTCGCCGACAATCCGGATCAGACTGAGGGCGCATTACTGGAAGTGCCGAACCTGCCGCTTGGGTCAGTTCCAGATGATAAAGCGATCGAGGATGAGCTTAGCACCCCATACGACCTATCCTCCGAAGACCTGATGTTCTTTCGAGACAATGGTTATGTGAAGCTAAAGTCAGTGCTTTCAGGGGGCGCTGTGCTGCGGCTCCGACAAGAGTTGGTTCGACTTTTGACCAACGAATTCGAGACAGTGCTTGATCAGCAAAATGCGAACCGCTTCTTGAGCATGGAAATGATGTGGCTGAACAATGCCGTCGTGCGCACGTATGTGCTCAGCCCTCGTATCGCCAAGATCGCCGCTGATTTGCTCGATGTCGCGCGTATCAGGCTTTACCACGACAACATATTATCGAAACAGCCGGGTTGTGGGCGTACGCCATGGCACTACGACGATCACCATTTTCCTTTAGCGTCGCATGACGTGGTGACCGCCTGGATACCCGCCCAACCGATCCCAGCGGCCATGGGGCCGCTCGCCTTCGCCAAACCGATCTGCACCTACAAGCTTGTGGAGCATATCGCCTTCAGCAAATTCGATACGAGCTACGATCGCAAAGTGTCCGAAGTCTTCAACAAAAATGATGTCGTCGTCGACGCGACGCCGTTCGAAATCGGCGAAGTCAGTTTCCATCACAATCTGAGCTTCCACACCGCGGCGGCCAACCGCACCACGCAAAGCCGCATTGTACTGGCAAACACCTACTTCGCCGATGGTGCTCGCGTGCTGGACCAACCGACCATGGTATCGGGCGACTGGCAGAAGTTTCTCCCGGGTGTTGAGCCAGGCGGCGTTGCTGCCAGCGAACTCAATCCGGTGTGCTGGCCTCCAACAGATGATATCGATGGCTGACACCGCATTATCGCCGGATACATTCCAACGCAGCCTTGATCACTGGAGCGAAGCCAAGCGCAGGGAGATGGAGGACTTCTACGCGCTTGCGTCCGTGGATTATTCCTGCCTCGCCAAAGCCCAAGACTGGAAAGAGTGGTTCGAAGCGCGACAGGCTGAGGCAGGAAACCGGCGGTTGCGGTTGCTCGATGTCGCTTGCGGATCGGGAAAATTCCCGGCCGCACTGGTCCGCGATGCGGCTATCAGCACGGCTTCGATACAGCCGGTTGACTACGCGCTTCTTGATCCGTCTCCGTTTTCCATTAGCGAAGCGCGTGAAGCGTTGTCCGCGCCTTTTGAGCCGGGCGAAGAGCGCCAAGTGAAATTGCAGAACCTTGAGTGTGAGGCTGGGTCCTTTGACATCGTTTGGGCCACACATGCGCTTTATGCCTTGCCGGAGGCAGAGCTCGAGGATGGACTTCGGCGCTTCATACGCGCCTTGCGTAAGAACGGTCGAGGATTTATCGCCCACGCGTGCGAGAATGCCCACTACATTAGTTTTTACCGCCGCTTCCTCGGTGCGTTCCGCGGTGGCGCTGGCGTTCCTTACACCAGTGCGGAAGAGATTGAGGGTACGTTGACGGCGATGGGGGTTGGCTTCGACACCCACAACATCGTCTATGAGAACAGCGCGCCGGAAAATGCGTGGTCGCTGATCGAAGGGTATTTGCAGCGGTGTGTTTTCGACGATACGACCAGTCTGGATCAGATGCTGGCTCGTCCTGAAACGGGCAGCTACCTGGAAAGCTGTCGTTTCGATGGGTGCTGGCGGTTTAACCAGCGGGTCAAGCTCATCTTCATTCGCACCTAATGCCTCTTAATCTGACAAACGAATGGCTGTCTCGAGCGGGGCCGGCTCTAGGCTTCGGCATCCTGCTTACGTTTGGCTCGAGCTTCGGCCAAACCTACTTTCTCTCGTTGTTCGCCGGCGAGCTACGCAGCGAGTTCGGGCTCAGCCATGGCTCTCTTGGGTGGATCTATACTGCGGCGACCTTGTGCAGTGCTCTTGCGCTCCTTTGGCTCGGAAAGCTCGCAGACCATTACTCCATCACAGCGCTTACGATCTCAGTTCTTGTGGGTCTTGCGACTTGTGCTGTCTTTATGGCGGGGGTCACGTCCTGGGTCTTGTTGGCACTGTTGTTGTTTGGTCTTCGACTTGGAGGCCAAGGTATGCTCGGTCATCTCGCACTGACCGCGATTCCGCGTTGGTTTACTCGGGAACGCGGACGAGCACTCGGTATCGCGACGCTCGGGTTCCCCGCTGGCGAGGCCTTACTGCCGATCGTCGTCGCCTTTCTGCTGACGCTAATAACATGGCGCGAGCTCTGGCTTTACTTAGGCGTCTCTATAGTCGTGATTTTGGTGCCGCTCCTAGCATTGTTGGGGAGAGAAGTGGAGGGGCGCGTCACGAACGAGCCGCAGCTCTCGAGCCGTGCCAGAGGCGGTACGCGGCCGATGTCATGGACCAGAAAGCAAGTGTTAAGAGATCGACGGTTTTTTGCCTTGTTGCCTGGTTTGCTAGCCCCTCCCTTCATTATGACCGGCGTCCTCTTTCATCAAGTTCATCTCGTCGAGATCAAGGGATGGGCGCTTACCGAGTTCGGCGCCTGCTATCTGCTGTACGCGGTCACGGCAACCGCAGTGAGTTTGGGTTGCGGATCGTTTGTAGACCGCTATCGCTCGTCCGCGTTGCTCCCAGTCTATCTTGTCCCACTCGGGCTGGGACTTGCTCTTCTTGCTGGAACCTCATCGATCTTCGCAGGTGCAGTATTCATGACGCTCATGGGTGCCACAGCCGGTGCTGCAACAATCGTGCTCGGGGCTTTGTGGGCCGAAATGTATGGAACGGATCATCTGGGTGCCATCCGTTCCGTGGCTACTGTCCTTATGGTTGCGGCCACGGCAATCGCGCCCGGGGTTGTGGGATGGCTGCTCGATCAGGGCATAAACCTCGATTGGCAATTGGCGGCGATGGCCGGATACACCTTAGCTTGCGCGCTTTGGTTTGCGCTGCTGCGGCCGATGATAAGCAGTCATTACCAGGCAGCCGATATGCTGTCGTCACTTTGAACAAGGCTGGCTAACCAACTTGTTGCTATTTCTGGAAGTGTAGTTTTCTCCATGTACGAACAAATAAAGTTCTCGGAAACGTGTTGGACCCGCAGCGTAGAGCGCGGAGAAAAACCCTCGGACGATAGCCTGCGTGATCATTTGCTCAGTGTCCATCGAGCAGACACGGGGTTCACAGAGACATGCGCGCAGCAGTGCCGCGATAGCGATGGTCGCAATACCTACGACATGCTTGCCGATCTCATCGATCCGCTGCGTGACGACGTAGTGCTAGACCTGGGGTGCGGGAGCGGTCCACTCACTGGGCTATGCCACAAGCGCTATGGCCAACAACTTGAACTGATTGGAGTCGATATGAGCCCCGACGAGCTCATACTAGCGCGTCGGCGCGTGCCGGATAGGAACGTACGCTTCCAGCAGGCGCTCGCACAGGACTTGAGCTTTATCAAGACTAACAGCCTTGATGTCGTGCTTTGCCATTGGGCCTTGACACTGATGGACCCGGTTGATCCCGTCCTCGATGAACTGAACCGGACAATCACCCGAGGTGGTTTGCTCGGCGCGATAACAGATGGCGAGATTACGTCTGCGCCAGGCTATGCTGAAATTCACTACCTGATCTACGACTTCGTGCAGCGCGAGTATCCAAGCTATACTAACTTTGAATTGGGCGATCCTCGCGCACGTTCATCAGCAGATCTCATCAAAGTAGTCGATGCCGCTTTTGAGAGTGCTGCGATTGAAGTGAGGCCCATGCTGTTGAGATGGCAGGCAAACGCGAGCGTATTGGCTTCGGAAGTGGCGAGGTTTTTCTATGCCACGCATGTGCTTTCGTTGCCGCTCCGCATCCAGCTATTTCACGAGCTCCGAGCCTTTTTCGACGCTCAAAGCCCGGGAGAGCAGGCATGTTTCTCTATGCCTGTTAATTTGTTGCTAGTCCGGAAGCCAGAGTAGACAAGTACGGACTTTCTGACCGCATGCTTTGCGTAAGCACTAGACAGACACGGAACTTGAGGCACGCTTATGCCAGCGCTCAGTACTGTGAGAGTGTATTGGTTTAGCGCGTCCGTTTTGGGTCATGTGTGGATATCAGAGCGCGACTTGGCGATGACCACTTTGCGTCCACAGGCAGACATGCTCAACGTCAACATTGAGGTCCGCTGAGTGCCAACAGCGGATATCTCTCGCTCAGAATCGATTTTTCTGCCAGCTCACGTCATGATGAGCACCAGAAACGCCACAAGTTTGGAGTTCCGGATGTTTAGGTCGGTCCGTGATCACGCGCACATCACCGTTTTCGCGCTCGCAGCGTTTTGCGTCACCCCGGTACTGGGTCACGAAGATAGCCATCTTGAGATTCCAGCCGACGCCTCGCCCGCAATGGAAGCCTTTCTGGCACATGTCAGTGGCGAGGCGGTCATGCAAAAGGCAGAGGTTGTCGATTGCACGCTGTCAGGTGGCGCAAAGACAAAGTGCATAAAGCTGGTCCTTAGGCAGACACCGGACTATGACCCGGGACCTTGGTGCCCGAACAACATTACCGACGGACCAGAGGCGGCGGGCATATGGTTCAAGGATGGTAATGTGTACGACGCTGATGGGGACTTCGTAAAAAACCTCTCAAAGTTCTACGACGATCCAAACTGGAATATGTATGATCCAGAAACCGGGGATGTTCTTGTTACGAGATCGTTCGATGCCTGTTTCGGAGCGGCGCGGCCCGATGTCTGGAAAGAGTACTATTACTATTGCGTCCAGTGCGACGTGGAGCAGACGGTGCTCTCTCCTATAAGGACATACTTCATTCCGCTGAGGCCGGTCAAAGCCGAGAAACCGACGCCGTTAAGTGATCAGCCAGGGACGGGTCTCGCAATGAATGGCGTTAGGTTCGAAGGACCAGCGCCTCTTTCTGACATCCTTCGGGCCTACAACATCGCACCCTTCGACGATTGTGGCGGCCACGTAAATCCATTTGCTGGCTATCACTACCACTTTGTCACCGACTGCCTCAAAGGCATCGCTGATAATAGCGGCCATGCGCAACAGGTTGGGATTACGATGGATGGCTACGGTCTGTACAAGCGGCTGGACGCGAATGGACGAGAACCCATTGATCTCGATGAATGCCGCGGGCACACGTCAGACCAACTTGGATACCATTATCATGCGTCCGCTCTTGGCGTTAACAGCATTATTGGCTGTGTAGCAGGTCAACAAGGCTGCGCTTCATCACCGGGAACACAAACTTGCGACGCAACTGAGAGACGTCCCCCGCCGAGAAATTAGATACTTCTGGAAGGTCTGAGTCCAATGATCCCGTCACATGGCTGATGACTTGCCAGTTTGAGCACCCGGTCAACGTAGGCCAAGATACGGTTGCGGCAACTCAGGCAGGGGAAAAACTAGGTCGCACTTTGGGTGTCGTCCAGGCGCCTAAGCGCTTCCATCGCACCTTCTGACTTGTCCGTATGATGATGTATAATTTTCCAGTCGCCGTTCGACCGCTCAAAGATGTTTGTCACCCGATGCTCGGCCTTGATGGTCTCTCCGCCAGGCGAGAGCGTCCCGCGTTCCAATCCGATTTCATAGGCCACATCGCCGCTGACATAGATGGTGCGCTTAGTAATCTCGACATGACCCCCGGAAAAAAGCTCCGCCACCTGTTTCCACGCCGGCCAAAGTTTGTCCCAGCCAATTTCGCACCCGCCGTTCGGACGCATGGCCGTGACCGTGGGTGTGTGGAGCCAAATGTCCATCATTGGGTTCGGGTCGCCATTGAATGTACTATTCAGGGCTTCATAGAACGTCTCCGATGCCGCCCGAACTTCGTCTTCAACAGTCATCTGAGACCTCACTTCCGAATGCAGGATATGATGCGGCGCGTGACACCGGCAAATCACACGACCTTAGTGGATATTGCACGGATCTCCTGGTGGATTCTCGCGTCGGCTAGTTTCCGCATTGGTTCTTTAGGCTATCGTTTTGGAGCGAGCAGTATCCGGTTAGGATCTCTCAGCGGACACTCCTGGCCCTCAGATGCATCAGAGTAGATTTCGGGTGACGTAGACACAGCGCCATCTGCTCTAATCGACTTCTGTCCGGGCCGAGACATGAGGATTGCATATGAGATTCGCAGGAATCAGTGTGTTCGTCGTCACCCTCATCACTAGCCCGATTTATGCGGAGCCAAGGGATATAAAGAACGCGATATTGACGAACCGCTCCGCTGATTGTGGTAGTTACGTTGGCACTTATTTGGCGTCAGTTGAGGACATTCAAAGGCAAAAGACTTTTGAATCTAAGGTCGTCATCAAAGCCGACGAAGACGCCTGTGAACTCACTTCTAACGGCATCCCCAATCACGATTTCAATGGTGCGACGGCGAGATTTGCCAACGAAGTGCGTGAGCTACGGGCGACATTTCGAATTCCACGACACCCAAAAAAGACAGGCGCACCCACAAAGCTGACACAGTCGAGCTATGATGCAGTCTTGCTCAATGGCACGCCTGTAGACCTGCTTTCAGCTGGTTGTTACAGACCTAATGCCCCGAGAGCCGATAAGAACGGCAATGTCTTGGCTGGCTGCCGCGATACAGACAGCGCCTGGTTGATCGATCCACCCGCTTACGACGCCTATTTTGGGGTTGATCTGCATAACGCGCATGCTCAGCCGGACGGCCGTTACCATTACCATTCGAACCCGAATGCTCTGTTTCTCGATCGAGACTTTGACGAACCATCGCCCGTTATCGGGTTCGCTGCTGATGGCTTTCCAATCTACGGATCCATTTTCCGCGACAAAGAAGGCGTTATCCGAGTTGCCAAGTCTGGATATGAGCTGAAACGCCAACCGAGACCGGCTCCACCAGATGGCCCAGGTGGTCAGCCCGATGGGACCTACATCGACGACTACGAGTTTGTTGGGAAAGGTGATTTGGATCGCTGCAACGGCATGACCGTAGACGGGCAGTATGGATATTACGTCACAAGCTCCTACCCATGGATTCTGAATTGTCTTGTCGGCAAACCTGATCCCTCATTCCAGAAACGGTGACCTGAAGCGACAACTTCGCCTTATGCGATCTTCTTTGCGGGCGGAAACCACTTTGGTACCTCGTTGACCGATGACCGCTTTGGGTCACTAGCCGACATCGGAACGCGACCTAGCGACGACTGCTTTGCACCCCAAAGCAGACATCCGCAGCTTCGACGTAAGCTCTGCGCCATAAGCAATCGCTCCACGTCGATTTGCGGACTTGCCGGGGAAGGGCTACCGTCGAAATTGATCGATAGAGTAGCAGAACTTGGCCCCAGGAAGTCCTGTGACCCAGACCTCAAATCCAATTGGGCTTTACGGCACTCTTAATAGTGCTTCGGTGCTGGCGATAACGCCGGAGTACGCTGCGATAAGGGCATCACGGTTGCCCGGAGCTGGTAGTCCCGTCCCGCAGTCTACAGAGTTCTCAATCCGACCTGAGTACATAAGTATCGCAGGCGTAAAGGTTCGCTACGCCACTGCTGGTCGGTCCGATGGTCCCACCGTTCTGCTTCTAAGCCCGCTCCCTCAGAGCATTCTTGCATATGATCCGATTTGGGATCGGCTCGCGGAACATTGTCGTCTTGTAGCACTCGATTTACCAGGGTTCGGACGTAGCGAGGGCGGATCAGAATTCATGACTTTCGAGGCACAGAGCGGCTTCCTCAATGTCTTCGTCGATCGGCTCGGTCTGACAAACATCCATATTGTAGGACCGGACGTAGGCATGCCTGCGGCGCTGCACTATGTCATCTACTCTGAACACAAAGCAGCAAGCTTATTAATCGGAGATGGCCCGGGGATCCTACCGTCAAGCAACGGAAGCGTTATCGATAAGATGGTGAACTCTTCATTTTGGCGGATCGCATTCCGGGCTGCCGGTGCTGGAGCGTTTGTGGCCGCTGGAAACGCCTTGGGCTACGTCAACTACGCTCCGAGCTACGACGAGGTTGCTGACTACGTTGCCAGCTACAAAGGTCGCATCGGTCCGATTACCGAATGGTTTAGTCGATACCCCGAGACCCTCCCAGTTCTTGACTCGCATCTTTCCAGCATTGACCTGCCGGTCAAAATCTTTTGGGGAGAGCTGGACCAGTTTCTGTTTGTTGACAATGGCGAGCGTCTGCACGAGCGACTGCCGCGGAGTGATCTGAAGATATTCCCGCACTGCGGACACTTTTCTCACCAGGACAAGTCAGATGAGTTTGCGCAAATGGTGCTGGAGTGGGTTGGCAACGGACATAAATCCGTTTGACTCTGCTGCAGAGTTTAACGTCCGCTTCGGGTCAGTCGCTGACATCGCAGCGCGACTGAGCCACGTCCGGTTTACACCACTAACCTGACATCGCTGACTGCGTCCTTGAGGTCAGCTAAGTGCCAATAGCGGTCGTCGGTCTAGTCCTCCCAACGACCGCAGGGGAAGCGCGATGGCAGGCTAGGTGGGCAATGCGTAAGGCCTGATGTCCTAAGTTGTGCGGTCTATTGGGCCCTAGAAGTAGTCCGGAATAAAGGTCTGATCCTCTAGCGGCGGCCGAACATAGTCCCCAGCTTTGGGGCGCGGCGGCAGACTTGGGGGGGTAGGAGTAAGATCCCCATAATCAACTTGACTAAGGAGATGCGAAATACAGTTGAGCCGGGCGAGCTTCTTGTTATCTGCCTTCACGACGAACCAGGGCGCCTGTTTGATATCGGTGTGCGCAAACATTGTATCCTTCGCGCGCGAGTACTCGACCCAACGCGAACGGGACTCCACATCCATCGGACTGAGTTTCCAGCTTCGTGTTCGATCTGTCATGCGTTTTTGGAACCGGCGCTCTTGTTCTGCGTCACTCACTGAGAACCAGTATTTGATGAGGATCGTGCCAGAACGCACTAGCATGCGCTCAAATTCTGGGCAGCTGCGTAGGAACTCCTGATACTCCGCATCGGAGCAAAAACCCATGACGCGCTCGACGCCGGCGCGGTTGTACCAGCTCCGGTCAAAGAGAACCATCTCACCTGACGCCGGTAGATGCGGTACGTACCGCTGAAAATACCAAGAGGATTTCTCGCGTTCTGTTGGCGTTCCAAGAGCAACCACACGGCATAGCCGAGGATTCAAGCTTTCGGTTATGCGCTTGATTACGCCGCCTTTTCCAGCAGCATCACGTCCCTCGAATATGACTACAACGCGAAGCCGTTGCGCCTTGATCCATTCTTGGAGCTTCACGAGCTCGACTTGGAGCTTGGCGAGTTGTTTTTCATACGCGCCGGACTTGATCATCCGCGCCTCCGCTTTTACGTCGCCGACACTCGGAGCTGCGGTAGTCAGGTCTTCTTCAGACAGACCCTTGGATGCGGGCCCGTTTTCTCTCGGTTTCCTCTCTTTTCTGGACATTTTCTTCTTTTTCACAGGTTTCTCCATGACTGACACCTCTCATTCCGACCCAAAGCCCTGCCCCGCTACGGCATCAGGGATCTGGAAGAGAGCTTTGCAACAAGAGTGCCATACCAGAATCAATGGCTGCGCAGATGTTCTATCAGTCAGATTTGGCTACGCCTAAAGTTCGAGATCCTTGTGGCCCTGGTGTCGTTGTCAGCGTG
Organism: Pseudomonadota bacterium; assembly: GCA_039177935.1. Taxonomy (GTDB): domain Bacteria; phylum Pseudomonadota; class Alphaproteobacteria; order Rhizobiales; family Methyloligellaceae; genus Methyloceanibacter. The sequence continues at coordinate 74,492 of JBCDFN010000004.1, forward strand.
ATTTGCGTCTCCTCGCAAGATACGCTTCGCGCGCTGTGTCAAGCTTTGGAAAGTTGCGTTCGGCCCAGCGATCTAGCCCTTCCAGAGCGCGGCTCAGCGACCTGCCGAGCGTGCTCAGTCGATATTCGACGTGTGGCGGCACTGTCTGCATATCAGAGCGCACCACAAGCCCATTGCATTCGAGATCACGCAGAGTCTGCGTCAACATCTTTTGCGACACGCCACCGATCCGACGCAACAATTCGCCGTTCCTCATTGGACCATCTGCCAACGCAGTAAGGATCAAAATGGCCCACTTGCTCGCGATCAGCTCCAGCGCGTCCCGAGCAGAGCAATCTGGATCGAATACGCTTGGCTTATAGACTTGGGATAGTGGTCTGTTGATTGGGCGGTTCATAGTTACTCAAAAGTGCGTACTTGCCGAGTAGATTCTATCAGCCAATATCGCCAGCAAGTCATTCCAGCAAGGAGAATGCTCATGAGAGCCCTCGTGTTGAGCGCAAGTCCCCGGCGAGATGGCAATTCGGCGTTATTGGCCGAAGCGGCAGCTATGGGCGTCACAGAAGCCGGGCACGATTGCGAGTTAATCTATGCCGACGACGTGTTGAAAAGCTTCCTACGTGATTGTCGGAAGTGCCGCAAGCTTGACGGCACATGCACCATCGAGGACGACTTCGGGCGAGTGTTTCTCGACAGCTTCCTGCCCTCCGACGTATTCATCGCAGCGACGCCAGTCTATTGGTACGGCATGTCGGCACAGTTGAAAGCGTTCTTCGACAGATCATTCTGCTACGCCGCTGCGCCGCACCCCGACTCTAAAGACGTCGTTGTCTCCATGATGGGGAAGCGGATCGGCCTGCTCATCAGCTCCGAGGAGACGTTTCCGACTGTCTCGGCAGGTATCGTCCATCAAATGCAAGAGTATTGCCGTTACACGCATGGGCAGTTCGTCGGAGTGGTCCATGGGGTCGGCAATGCCCGCGGTGATATACGGTTCGACCCCAGCGCACCACTCGAGCAAGCCCGGCGACTAGGCCTTGAGATCTTTACAACACATGCGACTGACTATGCCATCGATACGCCTCGCTCAGGTCGTGTCTGGAACATGTCGCCCTCCCAGAATCTTAATGAGCAGACACCGCATGGTGGATGAGTGACGACCGTTTTGCAGCCATAGCTGGACGCGCGCAGCCTCGCAACTGATGTCGGCTTAGTGCCAGAAGCGGACATATAATCCGCCTCAGATCGCTGGCTGATGTCGAAGTAGCCGTCTACATCCAGTCCGGCCACAGAAGGTATCTCGTTCAACTTGTTCGCGGAAAGTGCGTTGCCGGCAGAAGGCAGGGTCCGGTGTGTTCATCGCTTCGCTTGGGTTCGTCGCCACTTGTCGATGTGCTGTTCGTTGTCGCGAGGCGCGACCGAAAACGAGGGGTCGTCTGACCGATATCGGCCTGTTAGTGTTGAGCATGCAGGGCTGAGGGGGGCGCCGGTACGTCTACAGCCGCGCGGGTAAGAACGTGGACGACGCAAAGCACACGTCGTGGTGGGGGCACCGTCTTGGAGCTGCCGCAGGGTTTTTGATCCTGGCGCTTGTCGTCGGTGGCTTGGTGGCGCGTGACGAAGCTGCATCAGCCGAACCCAATTCTCTCAAGATTGCGCAGACGCAAGCCAATTCGCCTGCCCAACATTTCGGTCCCGATCTCAATCGCCGCCTAAGTCCGCAGATCGACCGCATCATTCGTCTCGCACAGCGCAGCAAGCAAGACAGCAAGAAGAGCGGCGGAACTCAACGCAAGTCGGCTCCGAGCAAAAAGACCGCGCCGTCGTCGCGCAAAAAGGCGCCGGCGACAAACAGGAAGGCACCGTCGAAAAAGAGGGCCGCCCCGTCTCGCAAGAAACCGCCCGCCGTCAAGAAGAAGGCGCCGCCGCAAAAGAAGGCCACACCACAGCGAAGGAAACCACCCGCCGTAAAGAAGAAAGCACCGCCGAAAAAGAAGGCCCCACCACCGAAGAAGAAGGCTCCAGCCGTCAAGAAGAAGGCGCCGCCGCAAAAGAAGGCGCCACCGCCGAAAAAGCAAGCGCCAAAGAAGAAGGCCCCAGAGCCGAAGAAGGCTCCTCCTCAAAGGGCGCCGCCACAGAAGGCGCCACCTGCGACGGAGAAAGCACCGCCGCCCGTGGTGACGCCTGGCGGGACGCACGAGCAGCAACAGGAGAATGCCGCTTTCTGCGAGGCGAACCCCAATAGTCCGAAATGTGCACCGCAGGAGAAGGCACCGCCGCAGGAAAAAGCTCCGCCTACGGAGAAGGCGCCGCCTGCAGGCGAGAAAGAGCCGCCGCCCGTTGGCCGTCCCGACCAAGAATCGGGCGAGGTAGGCAGTGTATGCGAGCAAAATCCGCAGTTGCCGCAATGTCAGGTCGGGCGGCCGGACGACACAACACCGCCTCCACCGGGTCAACCGCCGAGCGATGCGCTGCCTATACCGCCTGGTGCTCCGCCGCCACCGCCGGGCGACTCACCGCCCATACCCCCGGGTGCGCCACCGCCACCACCTTCAGACGCCGGTGATGACGCATCGCCCGTTCCATCGGGCCCGCAGATCCAGACCGTCACGGAGTGCCCGGAAGGCCAGGAGTTGCGCAACGGCGCATGCGTTCCAGCGTGCGGTCAGTATGAGGAGCGGATTCTTGGTGAGTGTGTCCAGACATCCTGCCCCGAAGGTCAGGTCAGCTATTGGGACAGTAGTCAGGATCCGGCCCAGTTAAATTGTCTGGACAGTTGTCTCGATGGTCAGCTGGAGAGAGAGGGTGGGTGTATTGGTGTGGGCTACTGCGTCTCCATTGACGGCCTCGCGTATCAGGGTCAGTGCATCGACCAGTGCCCGGACGGCACGGAAGAAGTTGGCGGCACATGCCAGATTATCTGTGCGGAAGGTCAGGTCGGCTATTGGGATAGTAGCCAGGATCCGGCCCAGTTTAATTGTCTGGACAGTTGTCCCGATGGTCAGCTGGAGAGAGAGGGTGGATGTATTGGAGTTGGCTACTGCAACTCCATTGACGGCATCGTTTATCAGGGCCAGTGCATCGACCAGTGTCCGGACGGCACTGAGGAAGCTAATGGCGGATGCCAGATTGTCTGTTCGGAAGATCAGACATATTCCAATGGTCAATGTCTCGACGCTTGTCAGGAAGGCGAAGTCCGCGAAGAGTCAGCTTGTGTTCCGGCTCCATGCTCCAACTCCGAGGTGCGGGTCGAAGGTCTGTGTACCCCAATGGCGGAAGCGCCCTATGGGCCTGTTCTCCAACAGTGCGTTGAAGTCTTGGGCGGAGGAACTGGTCCTCAGGTCCAGGAAGATCTGCAAGGCGAAACCGCAGAAGAAACCTGCGCAAACGTCATCGACAGCATGTGCGATCAAGTTGGTGAGTTTGAGGGCGTGCCGGCATCCGAGTCGCCAGCCTGTACCACGCGGCCATGTGGTGAGGGCCAGGAGAACTTAGGAGGACGCTGTCTCGCGTCGTGCGGTGAGTTGCAGGAGCGCGATGAAGAGGGCTCGTGCCAGTGCAGCGCCGGATCTTATGGACTCGAAGATGGAACGTGTTCCGCCACTTGTCCGGAGGGTCAGGTTGACGTGGATGGCAGTTGCACACCGGCTTGTGTCGACGGCGAGGTCCGACGCCTGGACGGCACGTGCGGGTCTAGCTGTGGGACCGGCAATGTGCAACTCGAAGACGGTTCATGCCGGGAGGCCTGTGCAACCGGGCAGGTCATGCAGCAAGACGGCTCTTGCGTGGCGAGTTGTCCGGAGGGGCAAGTGGAGTCCGAAGACACTTGCGTTGCAAGCTGTCCGGAGGGTCAGGTAATCCAAAACCAACAGTGCCGGACGTCCTGTAGTTCTGGTCGCGTCGTGAGCCAGGACGGCGTTTGCGTGGTGAGCTGCCCGGCGGGGCAGGAGGTCAGCGACGGCCGGTGCGTCGATCAATGTCCAGAAGGTCAAGTCGAGCAGGATAACATCTGCCGGGCAGCGTGTTCCGCTGGTCATGACGCCGTGGACGGCGAGTGCGTTCAGCGTTGCGCGGGGGATCTTGTCAGGCAGAACGGCGTCTGTGCTAGTTGTCCGCCTGGATATGTCGCCAGCAACCACCAATGCGTTGCTACCTGTCCCGACGGCTTGGTTCGGCAGGGTGATAGCTGTGTGACGCAATGCAGCGGCAGCCAAGTGGTCGATACCGCGGGCTTCTGTGCCGACACATGCAGTTCCGACGAATCGAACCTCAACGGTCAATGTGTTGCATATTGTCCGGTCGGATACACAAGGAGCGGCAGAAATTGTTTGCCTGACGGCACCTGCACGCCCGGTACGACACAGCTCGACGACGGCAGCTGCGGCAATCCTTGCGCCGAGGGAGCGACTTACTTCGACAGCCCTAGCTTCGGCGACATGTGCCTGGACTATACCTGTCCGGAGGGTCAGGGGCACGGATTTGGCAACGGAAACTGCCGAGATTGCGATCTCATTATCAACAGTGTGTGTGTTTGGGACTCGAACGACATTCCCTACGAGTATGCTCTGGAAGAGTGCCAATCCGGAGGTGCCTCGACGGAGGAATGCAACGAGATCCTACGAGAACGCTGCGCAACGGAAGGAAACCGAGCGCGGTACTGCGGTGATGTACTGGGGCCCTACGCGCCGGAAGCGCCGTCCCCGCCAGCCGACGGCGCTGCGCCAGCACCGGATATTCCGCCGAGTAATAGTCCTGATCCAACTCCGGCCGAGGAGGACGACGCACCACTACCCAACGACGAAGGTCAGGCTCCGGCCGAAGATGGTGAATCGCCTCCGCCTGCCGAAAATGGCGAAGTGCCACCGCCATCTACCGAAGAAGACGACGCACCACCGCCACCTGCGGAAGACGATCAGGCCCCAGTCGAGGATGGTGAAACGCCACCCCCGCCACCGGGAGAAGATGGCGAAACTCCATCGCCGCCACCCGCGGAACAGGACGATGCACCCCCACCTGCCGAGGACGGTGAAGCTCCGCCACCTCCTGCGGAGGAGGACGAAGCACCGCCGCCGGCCGAGGACGGCGAAGTGCCACCGCCACCTGCGGAAGACGATCAGGCTCCAGCCGAGGATAACGAAACGCCAACACCACCAGCCGAGGAGGATGATGAGGCTCCGCCGCCCGCCGAGGACGGCGAAGTACCACCGCCACCTGCGGAAGAGGATCAGGCTCCTGCCGAGGATGGCGAAACGTCGCCGCCTCCGGCCGAGGAGGATGAAGAGGCGCCGCCGCCCGCCGAGGACGATCAAGCACCGCCTCCGCCGCCAGTGGAGGACGACACGCCTCCAGCACCTCCAACGAGTGGCACGCCGCCGACGCCTGGCGGAACGGAGCCGCCTTCCGGCGGAGCAAAATCGCCGGGCGAAGCTGGACCGTCCACGCTTGCGAAGAAGCCTGCGCCAAAGGCGGCTAAGACGATTGCGCCAACCAAGCCGCTCGCTGTTGTGATCGGCATCGGCGCGTATGAAGACAAGGCCTTGAGAGGATCGCCGCAGGCGGCATCCAATGCCGAGCATGTGGTACGGTTCCTCAAGGACGATGTCGGCATAGACGAGAAACGCATCGTCATCGGCGACAACGCCACGCGGAAGGACTTCGAGGAGATTTTCGGTAAGGCCCGCGACACGCGCGGCAAACTGCATGATCGCATAAAGGATACGCGTGCAAACCAAGTGATCGTCTACTTCGCGGGCAAGGCGCTGGCGCGGAACGGCGGCAAAGACGTCGTGTTGCTTCCCGCCGACGCCGACCCGACCAAGCCGGAGACGGGTGTGCCCTTAGAGCAGCTCTACGCAGGGCTCGTCCGGATGGGCGTCACGTATTTGCGTCTCTATCTCGACACACCATTCAAGGGCGGCGATAGCATGGAGCAAGTGAACATCGCGCCGAAAATCGGGCCGGCGGGCCTGCTCACGCCGCGCAACTGGGTGACGCTATCGGCGTCGGGCGACACGAGCAAGCCTGGTCAGACGAAACGACCGCGGAGCGTTTTCACCGACTCGCTCGTAACGGGCTTACGTGGCATTGCCGACACAACGGGTGATGGCGACGCCGACGGCGCCGTGACCGCTAAGGAGCTTTACGACTTCACGCGTGGTCAGGCCGAAGCGGCCGCGAAGCGCGGCGAGAAAGTGCCACTGCCAGCTTTCCATGGCGGGCCTAACGAGGTGTTGCGAGCCTATTAGCATCAGGGAATTGCGAAGTAGAGACGAATTCGCAGCAGACTTCCTGCACAGCGTCTATCATTCGCCAGATGGAGCAGTTGAGATAGTCGCGCGCTGCGGCATGTGTCGAGAGATGATCTCCGACTACGCCTCGGACGCGCGTGTTCTTGTGCCCAGTAATACGAGTGACTTCCAAGTTCAGATGATATCGGCGCTTCTGCTCAATAAGTATGATCGTCCACAGTGACAAAGGCCGAAACCAAGACCAAAATCAGACGGCCGCTCTGGCTGCGGATGGACCGGTCTACGGCCAAGAGATTCTTAGACGCCGAGGCGCGCAGACCGCTTTAGGCGATTGGTAGACATCAGCGCGAGGCTGGGTATGACGCCTAAGGACCCAAAGTAGCCACCTCCGGTCGGAGATCGCGCAAATGAAGGGGCATCACCGGACCTCCAAAGCTAGGGTCGGTCGCTATTGAACATGCTTATCGCAACCTTCCAGGTGCCGTCCGCCTGACGTTTTAGGACATTGAGAAATTTGCCCTGCTCGGTTGGGTTCGAACCTGAAACTGCGAAAGTCCCAACCTGATAGGCAAGATCCCCTTCTTGCCCATATTCGATCAAGCAATTGCTGTGCTTGCCTCCGCTACTCTTGCTCATACGGTCGCGGTACGCTTCTTCAAATGCCTCTTTGCCGCGCAGCATAGGCTCGCCTGGCGCCATCAAGAGAACATCATCGGTGAAGAACGCGGCGCAACCTGCCGCGTCCCCTCGATCGAACGCCTCATTATAGGCCGCGTCAAAGGCTTCCAATGCCCTTTTCAGGTTCATAGTTCTCTCCTGTTTGATGAGTCTGCCGTCAGGTTGGGGTCCTGCATTTTAGGCCGATCCCAACTCGAGTCTCACACACTTCCGATGCTGGGCTGGCAGCTATCGCAATTGATGTCGCCCCGCCCACAGTTTGATGTCAGGAAAGGGCCAGCATCGGACATCCGTCAGATACAAACGGTTGAAGCGTGACGATTCCGCAACACACATGAAGCATTCGCAATCCTCATGCGAATTGTGTCGCGCGAAGTATGGGCCTGGCCGCTACAATACTGAAATGTATTGAATAAGACGGAGTGCCCCGAGTGGCACGGTCTGTGTGGCGTGGAGTTGAGTATGCGGCGTGCAGTGGCAAATGGCATGAGTATCGTGGGCGGCCGGCTTCCGCTCGTGATCGTGGGTCTCGCTTTTTCTGTTTGGGTGGTACTCAAAGCCCCACCAGCAACAGCGCAGACGGTCCTCCCTAACGTTTTTGACCAGGCCACTTTCTTTAGCGCCATGCAGACGATGGCAGCGACGCCCAACGACGACTACGTCATCAATATCACCGGCAGCTTCACAATGACGGACGCGGTTGCGCCTGTGGTGCTCGACGACGGCCAAAGCCTGACAGTCAACGGCAATGGCTTTGCGATCGACGGGGACAGTCAGTTCCGACCGTTCTTTGTCTCCTCATCCTCACCGACTTCCGCAGGCGGGCCGACCGTTACTATCAACAATCTCAATATCGACAACGGCGCCGGGATTGGCGGCAACGGCGCGGGTGGCGGCATGGGAGCCGGGGGCGGCCTGTTTGTCGATCAGAACGCCACGGTCATCTTGGACGTCTTCAGCTTTGCGGGCAACACCGCGACCGGCGGCGATGGCTATCGAAACAATGGCCGAGGTGGCGGTGGTCTTGGCGGCGGCCCTTCAGATGATGGCCGCAGCGGCGGCGGCGGACTCTATGGCAACAGCGGAAGGGGCCGTGAAGGCGGCGGCGGCGGCGGCGGCGGCGCTCTCGGAGACGGTGCCCGAGCTGGCGGCGGCGGCGGCGGCGGCTTCATTGGGAATGGTGCCAACATTGGCGGTGGTATCGGCGGCGGCGGCGGTGGCCTCACACAATCAGCCGGCGGCCAAACGGGAGGTGCCGACGGCGGCGGTGATGGTGGCGCAACTGGCGCCAACGGCCAGCCTGGACAACTCTCTGGCGGCGGCGGTGGCGGCGGCGGTGCGGCGCCGGCGAACGGCACCGGTGGCGATGGCGGCGCTGGTTTGTTTGGCGGCGGCGGCGGCGGCGGCGGCGGCGATGATGCAGCGAACTCATCTGGTGGTGCTGGCGGAGATGGTGGCTACTTCGGCGGCGGTGGGGCAGGTATCGGCAGCCAGGCTGGTAATGGCGGAGACTTCGGCGGCGGCGGCGGGGCTGTCGGTGGCCAAGCCGGCAATGGAGGATTCGGCGGTGCCGGTGGCTCATCCAGCAGCGGGTCCGGAACTAGCGGATTCGGCGCGGGTGGCGCTCGTAACGGCACCGCCGGTTTCGGCGGCGGCCCGGGCACCCAGAACTTCGGCGGCGGCGGCGCAGGTTTTGGCGGGGGGATTTTCGTGCGTGAGAATGGCACGCTGATTATCCGGGGTTCGGGCACAATGGATGGCGGCAACGTAGAAGGTGGACGAGCCGGTAACCCCAACAATGCCGGCAGTATGGGCCAAGCAGCGGGCTCTGGCATATTCCTGCAGAACGCTACGGTAAACTTCGATCCGCGGAGCGGCGAGACACAGACGATTTTCGACGATATTGCTGACGATACAGGGAACGTCGGTAGCAGCGGCGGCACGCTCCTGAAAACAGGCGCGGGAAAGACGGTGTTGGAAGGCACCAATACCTATCTCGGCCCAACAACCGTCGACGGCGGATTGCTAGAGGTCAACGGCTCTATCGTTTCCCCCACCACCGTCAACAACGGCGGAACTCTTGGTGGCACCGGCCAAGTTGGCAGCGTCAATGTCATGAGCGGTGGCATTTATGCACCCGGCAATTCTATCGGCACGCAAATAGTTGCAGGCGACTTGACGTTTGGTGCGGGTGGCATCTTCGAAGTCGAAGTTGATGCGGCGGGAAACAGTGATCGGGTAATCGTCAACAATATGGGTTCCGTAGATCTGACTGGCGCAACTCTGCGCGTTCTCGCTCAGAACGGCGACTACGCGCCGAGCACGGACTATCTGATCATCCAAAAAAAGACAGCCCTGGCGCTGTGACGGGGACATTCACGGACGTCACGACTAACTTTGCGTTCCTGACGCCGTCCGTTGTTTATGACGGCGGCGACGGCAATGATGTGATCCTGACTCTATTGCGGACTGTGGTGCCCAATTCCGGCGGTGGGTCTAGCTTTGTCAGCTTCTGCTCGGTGGCAAACACGCGTAACCAATGCAACGTCGCAGAAGCGCTCGACAAGTTCCCAACCGACAACCCTTTATTCCTCGCGGTCCTAACGCAAACTGCTGCCGGGGCACGGCAGGCATTCGATGCGCTGTCGGGTGAAGTTCATGCGACCGTAGCCGGCACGCTCGTTGACGACAGTCGCTATGCGCGTGAGGCAGTAATGGGACGGATGATGCAGGCGAGCCATATTAAGGGCGCGCTCAGCAATGGCGGTCCGCAGTCCACCGATCGAGCCGTGCGCTATGACAGCCAAGCGATGAGGCTGGGCGGCGCTGACACATACGATGGCAAGTCGCTCGTTGAGCTGCCGCAATCTTCGCCGCTCGCCTTCTGGACGCAAGGTTATGGCGCCTGGGGGACGTTCGACGGAGACGGCAACGCCGCCACGGCGGACCGCAACCTCGGTGGCTTCATCTCTGGCATGGATGCGGATGTCTGGAACGGATGGCGGGTCGGCATCGCTACGGGCGCGTCTTTCTCTGATGTGAGCGTTGATCAACGCTATAGCGGCGCGAACACGCAGACCTATCATCTCGGTGGCTATGTGAATGGCGATGTCGGCGGCTTCGCCTTGCGCGGCGGTGGCCTCTGGGCTTGGAGCGATATCGAGACATCCCGTGCAGTGGTGTTCCCGAACTTCTTTGAACGTCAGAAGGCGGACTATGACGCAGACACCGGACAGCTTTTCGGTGAGGTCGCCTATCCAACGCAAATGGGCGGCATAGACCTCGAACCCTTCGCCGGGCTTGCCTTCGTGTCGGTTGAAAGCGGTAGCTTTCGCGAAAGGGGTGGGCCGGAAGCCTCCTTGCGGACAGGCGGTTTCGATCAAGACGTAGGCTACACCAGAGTCGGCCTCCGTGCCGCGACGACATTGATGTGGGGCGCGATGGCGGTAACGCCCCGGATCGAGGCCGCGTGGCTCCATGCGTTCGATGATGTCACGCCAGGTGCATCGCTCGCCTTCGCCACGACCGGTATTGGCTTCGCTATCGATGGCGTACCGCTCGCAGAAGACTCAGCAATTCTGGATGCAGGGCTTGATTTTGCGATCACCGAACGTCTGACGGCTGGCGTGTCATACACCGGTCAGTGGGCTGGCAACGTTTCCGATAACGGCGTCAAAGGCCGGTTTACGTTCTTGTTCAACTGATTAGCGCTACATCCGCTCAGTGCTACTGTCGCACCATGTTTTATCAGCCGGCGAGCGGCAAGCGTTATCGCTCCGCGCACTAATGGCTCTGCCTCAGTATCAGGGGTTCATTGGAAACTGCTTCTGCAGCAGTTCCCCTCTCGCGGTACTTAAAAACCGAGCGATCTCCAGCCCTATGCTCGCTTGCATCGCGATCTGAAGCTGGTTGTCTTTGGCGAAGTCGGTGACCAGCGCGTCAAATTGCCAAACAATGATGCGAGTCGGGCTTGCGGTCCTAACGGTGACGGGCGTGACGAATTCCGTATCGCGATGCAGAAGTGCAATGCCACCAAGAAAACGCCCTTCACCAAGCGTGTCCACACGAGTCCCATTCATTTCAACGCTAACCTCCCCATCGACGATAAGCGTCAGAGCGTTGACGGTTTGGCCTTGGGTTAGCAACACCGTTCCGGGCGGTTGATGGGACCACGTGCCAGTACGGAAAAGCTTGAGAGCATCTCGCTCGTTCATGTTCCTGAACGCGAGGCGGTAAAGCCGGCGTTCGTCGTCATTGAAGGGCACTGGCCGGCGATCCAACAGGAGCCTGACGATCCAAAAGACGTTGATCGCGACAAAGACAAGGTTCCAACAGATCGGTGCCCATAACGGTTCGGACTGGAGGTAGTAGTAGGGCATGAGCAGGGTGGCCCCAAAGACGGTGAGAATCCGCAGCCATAGAATGTCCCGCACCGAATAAGAGAGCAGATAGACAACGTTAGCGACGCTGACCAGTGCATCGAGTCCCAGCATGTCCTTACCTCATCGCAAAGCATCTAGACTGGAGCACCTTAGCAATCAGCGGCGCTTTGGGGTGTATCCGCTAGCGGCCTTGATCTTTGATGGTGCCCGGTCACGGGTTCTAAGGCCCACAATCAAGCAACGCTTGAGCTGCCGCTCATGTCGGCATGGTTGAATCTCAAGGACCTGTTGCCATCGCCAAACTCCAGGCTGGCCGCATCCAGCGCGCCAGGTACCGCCGCCGGACCACCCGGCGCCGCGTCGAAATTCACCAAGCAGGTGGAGCCCCCGAAAAAAGCTACAAACGCCGTGCTCGCCCCGCCGGAGATTCAAGCGTGCAGAGGCTATAGTGACTATGCCAAGTGTCCGCCGAAAGATGCGGCCAGTAGGTTCGGAATAGCTCTCCTATCGAAGCATTGTCCACCACGCTCAAACCAGCATCTCTGGCGAGCGCATACACATCATCAATTCCGAAGGTAAAAGCTGCACCCATGTCCGCAAATCGCTCCGCCAAAGAAGATAGTTGTCTGTTACCAGTTGTTTGGGTGGCCACTGCGGGACTGAAATAATCGAACGAAATCGCAAAGGTACCGACACCGCTACGAAACTCCGTCAAAACCTTCAACACGGAGGCTCGATTTAGGTACATCGTGTTGCCTTCCCAAATGACGTAGGTCCGCCAAGAGCGATCGAAACCATGTGAGACGAGGGGCGCCAAGATGCCATCGTGAATATAATCGCTAGCGATGAAGACAGCATCCGTTTCAACGCCCGCTTGGGCGAGTCTTGCGCGCTTTAGCTCCAAGACGGCATGGTCGTCTATCTCAAAGTACCTCACATTCGGCGCACGTTTACGGATGGCGCGTGTATCGAAGCCTGAGCCCAGGATTACAACTTGTCTGCAGCCTTCCCGAATTTGTGCGCTCAGATGGTCATCAAAGTAACGTGTGCGTAGCCTGACCCCGTGATCGGCGGGAAACACTGCAACGATGCGATCCGCCTCCCGCCTTGTGTCGTCGTCGAGAAATAGCGGAACGATTGGATCGTGATAAAGCGGTGCCTGCTGCGCGTTCTCACGTGCGCGAAATTCTGCAACGATAAGAGCCGTGCGAGCCAAGTCGCTAATCTCGCTCATTGCTCATTTCCGTCCCGCTATTGTTGAAACTGCCTATTTCCAACGTGCATGCTTCCCTTGCATCAGCTTTGGTCCAGTCGCGCAAGTGATCAACTATTAGGGTCTCTGTGGAACACAGAGTGTTGGCCACCGAGACGCATATGAAAGAGGTATGCTGCATCTGCTGCGATACTCTGCAGCGCCACTTTGTCACCGTTGCGACCACTGTCTATCAACGGCGCGCCTGCTGAGCCGCGTTGGGACGTCGATGGTTGATGAGATCATTTCAATTGATCTCTCCACGCTGCAGGCTGACCATCTCGTTGTGTGGAAAACGCTGTTCTTTTTGTCTTGGTTCATTGCCCTCGGGGTAGACCCCGCGCTTGCTTTTGATCCTGTGCGGGTCGACCAGGTCAAGTACACGAAGCAGTGCCCGAAGTGTGACCTCTCGAAAGCCAATCTATCGGGGGAGGACCTTCGAGGCGCAAACCTTCAGGGGGCCGTCCTGATCGGGGTCGATCTGGAGAACGCAGATCTGCGGCACGCTAATCTGCGCCGTGCAGACCTGTCGCTTTCCTTCTTTTGGGGCTCAAACCAAGAGATTGGACTACGTGCCAATCCTGGGGGGGCAAGCTTGCGCGACGCAAATCTTCAGGGCGCAATTCTCGAAGGAGCAAATCTGACCGGCGCAGACTTAGAGGGCGCAAACCTGTCTGATGCAAATCTCAACGGCGCGAACCTACAAAGTGCAAACCTGACAGGCACAGAGTTGCGAAACGCAGATCTCCGCAACGCCAATCTTTGCAACGCAATCATGCCGGACGGAGTCAAATCCAAAACGGGCTGCCCCAATTAGCACGGGCGGGGTCGGCAGCTTCGCACGCGACGTTGTGATCTGATCGTAACCCGCTAGACCGAAATCGAGCACGGCGGACCAAGGGAGACGTATCATGCCCGAAGGCCCGGAAATTCGTCGTGCGGCAGATCGGATTGAGCGCGCCGTAGCGGGACGCGAAGCGACAGAAGTCCGATTTCTTTTTCCCCACCTTAAGCGGTTTGAGAACTGTCTTCAGGGCCAAGTCGTGACTTCTATACGAACTCACGGCAAGGCCATTCTTGTGCGTTTCGCCGGAGGCCTAAGCGTCTACACCCATAGCCAGCTTTACGGCCGCTGGTACGTTGTCTCGAAGGGAAAACTGCCGCGAACAAACCGCAGTCTACGCTTTGAGATCCATAACAATGATAAGTCGGCGCTTCTCTACAGCGCATCTGAGATTGACGTTCTCACACCCGACGAGGTCAAACAGCACAAGTTCCTATCAAGGTTGGGTCCTGATGTTCTTGCTGAGGATGTAGACGAGGATGCTGTCTTAGCGCGGTTGACAGACCGGCGCTTCGCCCGAAGGCAGCTGCATGCACTGTTGCTCGACCAAGGCTTTGTGGCAGGGCTTGGAAACTACCTACGATCAGAGATCCTATTTGTTGCGCGGCTACACCCTAGTCGCCGTGTGGGCGCGTTGTCCGCCCTAGAAGTTGAGACGTTGGCCGACTGTATCCTTCGCGTTTCTCAGCAGGCGTACCGCACCGGCGGTATCACCAACGATCCGGACCAGGTAAGAACGGCGAAAGCCGAAGGCATGCGCCGTTCACAGTATCGTCACCACGTGTTTTCTCGCGCCGGTTCTTGCTGCTGGACGTGCGGGGCCGAGATTCACAAAGAAGTGCGAGGCGGCCGCAACATCTTTATCTGTCCAAGTTGTCAACCGCGTCCCGCGCGTGCAATGCCGGCGACGGAGGCATAGCGATCCTGCAAGCCGCTTCTCGACGGCGTGCTGCTCAAGGTAGCCTATGAGGCCACCTTAGTAGCGGGAGCCACCCTTGCGAATGCATTTTTTTTGGCTCTCGCTGTATGTGAAGCCCTTTTTGCACTTCTTCGACGCCGCCATCGTCTCGAAACCCCCATTGGTCTTCGATCCGGCAAAGGCGTCATAACTAAAAGACAATATCGCTGTGACAACAAGAGCGAAGACGAAGATGGTGTAGGCTCGCATGTGGAACTCCGTATCGTTGGCAGCCTTCATTGGGCGCAACGAGCGGGCTTGAATGAACGCTCGGTTACGAAAGGCTGGCGTGAGCGGTAACAGATTGAGATACGGCCCTAGGGGCGGCACTGGATGATCCGATGATAAATTTTCATGCGGCGATCCGAGGCGTACTATGGCCCGCTAAGTCAATGACCCTCGTCCAAGTCCTAGTTAAACTATGCTTCGCATCAAGGGATCAGTCAGGCGCTAGAGGATGCAAAAATGAATAGAGGCTTCTGCTTGGCACTACTTCTTCCCGCAATCCTGTTCGCCTCTGCGGCGCAAGCCGAGCAGCGTTGCACCAAAATCGTTGCGACTGGCCATCCGGACTATCCCGTGATGGCATACCGAGAAGGAAGCCTGATCGTTGGGGCCGCGCCGACCATGGTCGCAGAAATTGCCGATAAGCTGCAGGTGCCATTCGAATCGAAACACATGGGCTCTTGGTCCGACGCGCAGTCAGCAACGCGCACCGGCAGGGCCGACATGATCATTGGCGTGTATTTCAACGACGAGCGGAGCGAGTATCTTGAATTTGTCGACCCGCCTTTTGTTTACGACCCGGTGCAAGTGTTTGTCGCGAAGGACAAGATGTTTGAGTTCGAAGGACAAGACGATCTCATTGGGAAGATGGGAATTGCACCTGAAGGCGAGAGCTTCGGAACCACACTTGACGCCTTTATCAAACAGGAGCTCACCGTCGCTCGCGTGGCTGGACTGCAGGCAGCGTTCGATGCGCTTAGTTCCGGAGACGCGGACTACTTGATTGCGGGCTACTACCCAGCGACCGCAGAGTTGGTCAGGCTCGGACTTGAGGAGGAAGTTCAGCCTCTGGAGCCGGAGCTCGTGTCCGAGGAGATGTTTGTGGCATTCTCGAAGAAGTCCCCTTGCGCGGCGCTATCTTCTCAGTTTGGCAAAGGACTGACAGACCTGACCGAGGATGGCCGCTTTAGAGAACTTGTCCACGATGCTCTTCGGAAATGGGGTGCTGATGAGAGCGATGAGGACTGATGAAGCAGTCGACCTTGCGGTCAGTTCCAAGCAGTTACCAAGATCCATAACGCAGATAGCAAGCAACTATTGTCGTGCCCGAACACTTGAAGCCCTACGACGTCCTTGAGACGCGGTTTGCGGATCTGCACTCTATTAAGCACGCCCAGTCGGTGCTCTACTGGGACGAGGCGGTCTTGATGTCTGCAGGGGGCGGGGCTGCGCGTCGAGAATCATTGGCCGCTCTTGCCACCCTGGCGCACCGCTCGTTAACGGCACCCGAACTAGGTGATTTGCTTGACGCCGCCGAGGCAAATGTCGAAGGCCTCAATGACTGGCAGCGCGCAAATCTGCGCGCCATGCAACGTCTGCATCAAAGAGCCGCCGGCATTCCAGAAGCACTCGTTCAGGCTACACAGATTGCTAACGCGCGCTGTCAGCAGATCTGGCGGACAGCACGCCCAGCAGACGATTGGATGTCCATTTCACAACCGTTGGCGGAGGTGGTGGCCTTAGCACGCGAAAATGCAGCGGCGCTCGGGGAAGCTCTTGCGCTTGAACCGTATGACGCGCTGCTCGACACCTATGAGAAGGGGGCCACAACAAAGAACGTGACGCCCATCTTCGAAGACCTCAAGACTTTTCTACCTGGTCTGATAGATCGCGTTCTTGGCGAACAGGGGAATGTTCTTGGATCTTTGGAAGGGCCGTTTTCAGCACGTGATCAGCGTAGGCTGGGTGAGGAGATGATGCGGTCGCTCGGCTTCGATTTTGCGCGAGGCCGGCTGGATGTAAGCCATCATCCTTTCTGTGGCGGCGTACCAGACGACACGCGCATTACAACACGCTTTGACGATAACGACTTCTTAGAGTCCTTTATGGCGGTGCTGCACGAGACCGGTCACGCGCTCTACCAACAGGGACTGCCCAGTCAGTGGCGAAAGCAACCCGTGGGCGGTTCCTTGGGTGCAGCTGTGCATGAGAGCCAGTCCCTCTTTATTGAGATGCAGATTGGGCGGAGCTACGAATTTATGGCGTTTGCGACTCCGTCTATCCGAAGGCATCTAAGCGCATCGGACGGCGGGAAGGCGTGGACAGCAGAGGAAATATACGCCCGAGCAATCCGTGTTCGCCCTGACTATATCCGCGTGGGTGCGGACGAGCTCACCTATCCGCTGCACGTAATCCTACGATTTGAGCTTGAGCAGTTACTGATCGCCGGCGACCTTGGTGCTTCAGAGATCCCGGATGCCTGGAATGACGCCATGACTCGATATCTGGGTGTATCCACAGAAGGGAACTTTGCGGACGGCTGCATGCAGGATGTCCACTGGTTCTCAGGGTTATTCGGCTACTTTCCCACCTATACTCTCGGCGCACTTATGGCAGCCCAATGGTTTGCAGCAGCATCAGCCAGTATTCCTGACATCGAAGCAAAAACTGAAGAAGGCAATTTCGGGCCGATCGTCGCCTGGCTGCGGCACCAAATTCATGGCCAAGGACGGCTCAAGACGGCGCACGAGCTCCTAACGGATGTTACGGGGGAACCGCTCAATCCTGACTACTTCAAGAAGCACCTCCAGCGTCGCTATCTAGACTAAGGCCGTGTCTGCTCGATGCGGCTTCTAACGCTCCAAATGCCGATCAGATCGGCCACGCACAATTCGCAGCCGAGAATGTCACTTCCACGATTGAGACTTGGCTGACGTCCGCGGGGCGCTCAAGAGTGCCTTCTAGTTGGCGCAGAGCAGACATTCCTGATTCTCTCGGCAGCGTCGGTTATTGATCGAAATCGGACACCGTCGTCCTGCTTGAGGGAAGGCGGCCTCTTCTCACATATGGCACGGATCTTGCGGCGATTTTCCTGAAGATCGGCAGCAGAGCTGGAGCCAAGCGATGACCACACCCACACAGAATACTTCGTTGGAGGATGCAATTGAAGCTAACCGGCCCCGCATTGATGAAACGCGCGATCGCCTTGAAGCAGCCGGTGTGAAGTACGTCCTATCCAGCTGGATCGACCTGCACGGCATCCCCAAGACCAAGCCCGTGCCGATGAGTGAATTCGAAGCTTTGTGCCTTGGGAAAGGCCCACAATTCGCGGTGCACTCAATTTCGTATGTCCCCGAACTAACGCCTGCAGACAGCGATCAAATCATGCTGCCGGACCTCGATGCCATCTACATCTGTCCTTGGGATACGACTTTGGCGATCATCTTCGCTGATCTTTACTGGGAAGGCGCGCCGTACAATGTCTGTCCACGCCAAGCGTTGAAGCGCGCCATCCGGGACTCAGCGAGCAAAGGCTTCTCTGGCTATGCTGGCATCGAACCTGAATTCATCGTTATGCGCTATGACGACTCCGGTCTTCCCGTGAAAGCCATCGACGATGACCCAGCCTCGGGGATCCGGCCACGCCGGCAGGCATTCGGCTACGATACCGAGTACTCACTCGATTCGATGCCTTTCTTAAGAGAGTTGATTGATGTCATCGAGGGGCTTGGATGGAACCTGCATGACGTCGTTGCCGAGGGCGCATACTCGCAGTTCGAGCTCGATTTTCACTACACCCATCTTCTCGAGATGGCGGACCGCTTTGTATTTCTTCGCATCCTATTGAAAGAAATAGCCAAGGCGCACGGCCTCTTCGTTACGTTCATGCCGAAGCCGACTATCGGCGACTGGCGCTCCGGCGCTCACATCAATTTCTCGATGAAGGCTGAGGACAGCGCGGGTGCGAACCTATTCCAAGGTGAGGGTGGCTGGTCACCGGAGGCCCATCACGCAGTTGGCGGCCTAATGGCTCATGCCGAGGCCCTGACGGCGATAACCTGCGCCACCGTCAACTCGTATAATGGCTTAGTCCCGCGTGTCGGCGGGTTTGAGGGCGGGACCGTAACGTGGGCACCAACCAATGTGACTTACGGGCACAACAACCGCTCGGCGCAGTTCCGGCTGCCGCAAAACCGCTACTGCATCGAGAATCGCGCAGCCGACATGACAATGAATGTCTACCTTTCTTTGGCCATGACCCTTACTGCTGCAGTGAAAGGTATCGAGAGCAAGACGGATCCTGGCGCACCCACTGACAGCAATCTGTACGAAATGAGCGAGCAAGAACTTGGTCAGCTTCGTATCCGCCGCTTGCCGCGCACTTTGTTTGATGCAATCGAAGCTCTGAAGACTGACGAACTAGCGCGCGACGTGCTGGGACCGGTCATGCTGAAATCGTACATCGCTTACAAGACTGACGAATGGGAGCGTTATCACCAGGCTGTTACCGACTGGGAAGTGCAAGAGTACCTGCGACTCTACTGAGATACCCCAACCCGCTAAGCCTTGGGGACTTCATCAAGCCAAAGCGATAGCCCTTGATGTCGGCTCATTGGTGCAAAGCGAACACAGTCCGAGCCTTACGCTGCTGAGAGAAGTGGTGTCCACTCCTCCTCGGGAGGCAGGGGCGCGAAGATCTCGTCCAGCATGGTTTCGCTCACGCCACTGAGTGTCGACGGATCCCAGCGCGGCGCATGGTCTTTGTCGATCAGTAGCGCCCTAACGCCCTCGCGGAAATCTTTGCTCTGCACTAGCCGTGTCGCCACACGGTACTCCATCACCATATTCTCGCCAAAGCTACGGGCCTCTCCCCCAAGTCGCAGTTGGCGGAAGGCGACCTTTAGCGCCAGTGGTGACTTGGTCCGCAGCGCCGCAAGCTGCTCGCGCGACCAATCTGTGCTCGCCGCGGTCAGCGCTGCAAAAATCGCTTCCAGGTCTCCGTTGGAAAAGATCTGACCAATTTCGTCCTGATGGACTTTCAGTCTCGGCCAGCCGGGGTCGGTCGCGAAGGCCGTCAGTAATTGTTCCAAGTCGGTTGGTGCTGAGACGATGGCCGCCTTTAATTCCGGAAGGCGGGCGCTTTCGACATGGTGGGTCGAAACGCCGACAAGTTCGCAGTCCCCAGCCGTTAGGCGCGCACCCGTTAGCCCCAACCACCGGCCGACATAGCGAGGCATCCGCGACAAGTACCAGCCGCCGCCTACGTCAGGGAAGAAGCCGATACTCACCTCCGGCATGGCGAAAACCGTCCTCTCGGTTGAGATCCGGAAGCGCGCCGGTCGGGAGATACCGACACCGCCGCCCATGGTCACACCGTCCATCAGCGCCACAACGGGCTTGGAGTAGTGGAACAGCAGCTCGTTCAGCCGGTACTCGGTATGGAAAAAGTCGCGGGCCGCCACGCCGCCCTGGGCCGACTGACGCACGTCGCCGCCGGCGCAAAAGCCGCGTTCGCCGCCGTGATCTATCATCACAACCTGGATCTCTTCGGCCTCACGCCAAGACAGGAGCGCTTCAGTCATGCTCAGGCACATCTCCCTGGTGAGAGCATGTAGCGCCTTGGGCCGGTTCAAGGTAAGGCGCCCAACCGTGCCTTCAACCGAGACCAGGACTTCAGGTTCGGAAGGTTTTGCGCTCATACGCTTCTGGGCATTTTGCGCCGGCGAGGTCGGGCGTCCTGTTGCAGTCGCGGGAATGACTGTCTAGTTCCACGTGAACGTGTCGATAATCTTGTCCCACGTCGATTTGTCTTCGCAATCTTCATAGCCCGAAGCCATGCAGCGTTTTGATTTTTGTTGAGCCTCGGCGAGTTGTGACGACGTTAGCCGCTCAATAACCGATTGCGTCTCCACTGTTGCTTCTTCGTTACCATTCGCGGCAGCGACGCTAAACCACACATATGCGGTCACATCATCTTTTTCGACGCCGATGCCTCGCTCGTAAATTCTGCCGAGACGAGCCTGCGCATCAGCCCCGGTTTCATTCTTGTGTTTGGCAGCCTTGCGGAGCCACTTCAAACCCTCCTCAAGATCTTCTGGAATTCCTTCGCCTTCCACGTACATAACGCCGAGAAGCAACTGAGCTTGAGGAAATCCGTTATTAGCGGCCTCGCGGTACCATTTCGCCGCTTTAGCATTATCCTCAGGGACACCCATGCCGTCGTCGTACATCACAGCAAGATTGAACTGTGCCGCCTTCGATCCATTCTCGGCAAGCGGCGTCCAAATCTTGACCGCTGTTGCGAAGTCGCCATTTTGAACGGCCTTCACCCCGTCATTGAAATCCTGCGCCAACAGTTCTGTCGCCGTCGTTGAGAGGATGAACGCCACGATAGCGACCGCAAGTCTACGCATGTGTTTGAACTCCATTTTGGTATGCTCGGCCGATCCTCGTTCCGCCTTCCGTAGCTCGTTTACGTAGGCCAAAGAGAGCGTCCTCATGTCGGTTAGCCTATGATCTAGCCCGACATAATAATAGCTGAGCCCACGCGCCGCCTAGTATCTTAGCGTCCTTGCAGGCTCTCGCGAAAAGCCCTACGAAATTTACACTTTCGGACTTAGTGTGCCGGGCCAGAAGCAAGCCCCAGCGAGAAGTCGCGGGCCTCTCCTTATGTCTCGGGCCCGTAAGGTGCGAGCATGAACACCGGCCCGACAAACGGCCTCACAAGAGGTCAGTTGAGTTTGGAGACGCTGCCTAAGATGCGCCGAAGCGCCCATGAAGAAGTCGACATTTAGATGAAGCGAAAAGTCACAATCATCGGCATCGGCGCCGGGAACCCGGATCACGTATCCGTTCAGGCCGTCGAAGTCCTGAACCAGGCTAGCGTCTTCTTCATTCCCGACAAAGGAACAGAGAAAAGCGACCTTGCGCGGCTCAGGCTGGCGGTCATCGAACGATTTGTATCGCATACGCACTACCGAATTGTCCGCTTTGACAACCCCGTGCGCAATAGCTCCACACCGGACTACCGAAAAGGCGTTGGCGAATGGCATCACAAGGTGGAAGGAATTTACGAGACATTGCTGGCGAACGAGCTGGGAGAAGGGGAGAGTGGCGCCTTTCTCGCCTGGGGTGACCCGAGCCTCTACGACAGCATCCTGCGTATCTTGGAAAAAATTCGCGCTAAGGGAGACATCGAACTCGAGTATGAAGTCATTCCCGGCATCAGCAGTGTCCAAGCTTTAGCCGCAGCGCATAAGATCCCGATCAACCGCATCGGCGAGTCCGTCATGATCACAACAGGGCGAAAGCTTCAGCAAGGATTTCCGAGCAATGCAGATAGCGTGATCGTGATGCTCGACGGGCAGGCCGCCTACAAGAACGTTGATGGCGAACTGGAGATCTACTGGGGCGCCTATGTTGGCACCGAAGACGAAATCCTGATTTCCGGAAGGCTACGCGACGTGATCGATGAAATCGAAAGCGTCCGACAAATGGCGCGTAGGGAAAAAGGTTGGATAATGGATACGTACCTTCTGCGCAGACCCCCGAAGCAATAACACAAGCGGCAGATACGTCATTGCTACCTTCTTCTCATCTGACGCCTTATTGATTCACTCAAGCACGTTGACGGAAGGATGCCTGCCCTAGGTCAGCTCGGGTTTTGCCATCGCTTTGCCACGGGCCTAGGCTGCAGCTTGGTGCGCCCCAAAGACCAGGGAACGACTGCTTGCCAATGAAAACCTGTTCCGGTCATTCTTTCTTGAGCAAAATACCAAAGTTGCTTTGCCTATTTGCGAGGCATCATGAACGCCGCTGCCGAAGCGAGGCGCCGCAGTGCGATTGCTGAGCGAAGTTGATATGACCTTCGATGCTGACAGGAGTATCCAATGGATCTGACCACACGCTACCTTGGCCTTAAGCTCAGTCATCCAATTGTGGCCTCGCCATCGCCATTGACGCGGGACATCGGCGGAATCAACCAACTCATTGATGCGGGCGCAGCAGCGATCGTGTCAGCTTCGATCTTCGAAGAAGACATTACTGGAGATCGCAGCATGCTGCAGGCCCATCTTCAGACGCTTCGCCAGGCATCTAAGCAGCGGGAAGTGCCAATCATTGCGAGTCTGAATGGCGCAACGCCGGGAGGCTGGGTCAGCTTTGCGTCGCAGCTGCAGGATTGCGGCGTGTCCGCTATCGAAGTCGATCTTTACCGGGTCCCGGCTGACATCGATGAAACCGGCGAGCATTTCGAGCGAGGCTATGTCGACATTGTTCGTTCATTAAAGCAAGTCGTTAGCATCCCGATCGCGGTAAAGCTCAGCCCGTATTTCAGCTCTCCAGGCAATATGGCAAAGAAACTGGTCGAAGTTGGCGCCGATGGGTTGGTTCTGTTCAACCGCTTTTACGGCAGCAATATTGATTTGGAGTCCATGACCATAAAGCCCGAGTACCAGCTAAGTACGCCATACGACATCCAATTGCCCTTGATGTGGATATCGCTCCTCTCGGGGAAGCTGAGTTGTTCGTTGGCTGCAACATCCGGAGTCTCGACATACAAGGAGGTCGTAAAGTACTTGATGGTCGGAGCAGATGTCGTCATGACCACCTCGTCTTTGTTGAAGTTTGGTCCAAAACACATCGGCGCACTGAAAAGCGGACTCAGCGAATGGATGGAGAGCCGCACCTATGACTCAGTTTCAGCATTTAAGGGACAGTTCGCAGCTTCGAACCTTGAGTACCCATCAGCATTTGCCCGAGACCACTACAGCGATGTTCTGACGTCCGACAATGAGGGACATGGGTAGCGACGACATGGGTAGCGACCGGTAGCCCTCAGCAGTAAAACGTCTGCCAAGTCGTCACAATCCTTGTTGCCTGTTCAGCCGTCCTAAGAACACGGGAACACGCCGGAGCGACAACCGCCTTGAACCAAACAGGTGCTCTGTTTCGGGTTGTCATGCACCGCCCAAGTCAGCCGTTTACGGAGGCTAAAAAGCGCTTCGTCTCCTCCCATCCTCCATTTTCAAATTGATCGACATGTCTCCCGCCGGGAAAGATCTTGATCCTCTTTGGGTTGTTTGCTGCGCGAAAAAGCCGCCTGCCCATCTTCACGGGGATCACGCTATCCTGCTCGCCATGAAGAACGAGAACAGGGACGCGTACAGATCGAATGTTCTCTTCATTGTTGTATGTGTCTGTGATGAGAAGGTTGAGCGGCAGCCAAAAATAAAGTCCTTTTGCAACATCGATGACCGACGTGAGTGGGGACTCAAGCACGATCGCCGCAAGCGATCTCTTTGTTGCAAGAGCTATCGCTTGGGCAGAGCCCAACGACTCGCCATAAGCGACGATTGTATTGGCAGGCACACCAAGACTGACTAGGTATTCATACGCTGCAGTAGCATCGGTAATGTTCTTTTCTTCTGTTGGCTTGTCCCCGGAGCCGCCATAGCCACGGTTGTTCAGATAGAACACGCCAAACCCATCGTGCGCCATAGCAGCAATGCGCGGAGCTCTGTTCGCCGCGTTGGACGCATTTCCATGAAAATACAGAATGGTTGGTTTGCCGTGCTGCGGAGGCGCATACCATCCAATAAGCAAGACACCATCGGCCGTAGTGATTTCAACCTCTTTCACGTCAGTGAGGCCGAGTTGAGCTGGTGGAACGCGAGCCGGATCGGGGAAGTAGATAAACGCACGATTTGCAAAGTAAACCACGACGCAAATAAGGACGTAGGCGGCGACAAGCCATGCAATGAACTCCATAGTCTCTCTGCCTCTTGCCATGGCATTTAAGTCTCAAGATCACGCACTGGCGCAGCTTCTCGACGTGAGCCGTTGACCATTTCGCGCGCGAAAGGAGTCAGCAAAACTCACGGGCGATCTTATCGCGTAAGAGGAACACGAAACACTCGGCCTCTCCTCCGGACCCGTTCTTACACTCGCGCAAGAACGGGCCCGCGCGGCTCCAGCTTAGCACTAGCGCAGTGACGCTCAGCCTTCCGTCGTCCATCTTGTTGCTTCGAAGTGTCATGTTCCGATGCTAGCTAATCTGAAGTTGCAGGAGCGAAACAAGAGGGAAGCGACAACAATGTCAGACCAGAAGGTCAAAGCAGAACAAGAGGCCAAGCCGCGACAAGAGCCCATGACGGTGGTGGACGATACCGCAACCAAAGAGGTCTATGCCAATAAGCTCATCGCGACCACATTCGACGGCGGTGCGCTGAGCATCACGCTGGGTACGACCCGGTATGTTCCGGAGCGCATCGAGCGCGATGCGAAAGGACAGTCGAGTCAGGCGCAGGTCTATGTGACGTCGCGGCTAGCTTTGTCGCCGGTCGCCGCAATGGAACTGACGCGCGCGCTGACCAATATGCTCGGCAGCTTGAGCAAAATGGCCGCGCAGCGTGCGGGCGATCAGGTGCCGGAACAGGGCGCTCCAGTCAAAACTGGCTAAACCGTGAGCCTGAAGAGACAAGAGTCTAGCCGAACATAAAGTCTGGCTGAACATAGAGATGTCTCAAGAAACCGCATCAGCCGGGGACGTTATCGAGAAGCGAGGTCCAAACCTATCTTCCTTGGCCGAGGTGCTTGCACGAGCAACCGAAGACGCCGGCAACACGCTTATTGATCTTTGCACGCGTAGAGGCCGCCCGGAGCAACAAATTGGGCTGCCCCAGACAAGACAGCTGGGGGGGCTGCTGTGATAAACCCGGTCCTAATGAGGTCTGCCTTGGTTCATTTAAGAACCTATCGGCGTGCGTCAGATTAAGGCGGTTTCGGGGATGCCGCTGAGGCGCACGCACGGAAGACCATTGGGCGCTCAGGGGAGACAGCACTCCTGGCGTGGGGCACAGAGGGACGGCACTTCGCGCGCCGTGACCGTAGTTCAGCGTGGCCGTAAGTGACAATGTTGAGCCCCATGGGCCAAGCGTCCCAAGGTAGTGACACGGACAGCGCCTCGCCCGTAGCGACAGCCCTCGCTCTATGCCGAGGAGCTGTTGTTTCGACGGGCATCTTCAGTTTTGTCATCAATCTTCTGATGCTGACGGGCCCGCTGTTTATGCTGCAGGTCTATGACCGAGTCCTCTCAAGCCGATCCGTGCCCACGCTGATCGCCTTGACGGTCCTGATCGCAGGTCTCTTTGCGTTCATGGGCTTGCTGGAGTTGGTTCGAACGCGCGTCCTTACGCGTATCGGCCAGCGCCTAAACGACAAACTAGCAAGCAGCGTCTTCGATGGCGTGATCAGCCTTGGCTTGGTTCGGGGTGCCTCAAGCCAGACTCAGCCCTTGCGCGATCTCGACACAATGCGCCAATTCCTGTCAGGCCCCGGGCCGCTTGCATTGTTCGATATGCCGTGGATGCCACTCTACCTAGCAGTCATTTATGGCCTGCATGTTGATCTTGGCTTGTTGGCCACTGCCGGCGGCATCGTTTTGGTTGTGCTTGCTGTCATCAACGAATCCGTCACGCGCGAACCCATGGCCGAGGCAAGCAAGCACGCGATTGCGGCGCACGCTTTCGCGGACGAAGGCCGCCGGAACGCGGACGTCATCCAGGCGCTGGGAATGCGCTCAGCGATACGGGGGCGTTGGCGGAAACTTCACGATCTCGCATCCATCAGGCAAACCGGAGCCAGCGACGCGGCGAGCACGATTTCGTCCGCGTCAAAAGCGCTTCGCATGTTCCTGCAGTCGGCAATGCTGGCGCTCGGCGCCTATCTGGCGGTCCTGCAAGAAGTCACGCCAGGCACAATCATTGCAGGATCTATTCTGATTGCCCGCGCGCTTGCGCCTGTTGATCAGGCGATCGCGCACTGGCGCGGGTTTCTAGGCTTCCGCCGTGCCAATGAACGTCTCAAGAAGCTCCTTGAGGGGGTCGAGCAAGCAGAGGATCCGATGCCTTTGCCGGAACCGAAGGCGCACCTTTCGGTGCAAGATCTGTCGGTTGGGCCACCTGGAGAACGCAAGCCCATTGTACAAGGCTTGGAATTCACACTAGAGGCGGGGACTGTTCTAGGTGTCATAGGACCAACGGGGGCCGGGAAGTCGACACTTGCGCGCGCTTTGGTGGGGGTGTGGGCTCCCCTCAAGGGCAGCGTGGCGATTGACAGCGCCCCGTTCCACCTGTGGAACCACGAGCAGATCGGCAAGTTCGTCGGTTACCTGCCGCAGGAGGTCGCGCTCTTTGCCGGCACCATCGAAGACAATATCGGTCGTTTCGCGTCGGACGCCAGCCCAGAGCGGATCGTCGAGGCGGCTAAAGCCGCCAATGTCCACGACCTCATCCTTAAGCTCCCGGCGGGGTATTCGACGAAGATCGGCGAGGGCGGCGCGGCCCTTTCGGCAGGCCAGCGTCAACGGATTGCTCTCGCACGGGCCCTTTACGGTGAGCCGAAGTTCGTCGTGCTAGATGAGCCGAACTCGAACTTGGATGCAGACGGCGAAGCAGCCCTAGCCGATGCCATAAAGCACCTCAAGGCCAATGGCAGCATTGTTGTCGTCATTGCGCATCGACGGCAGGCTATCTGGTCAGCTGACCTGCTCCTCTATATTAGAGATGGATTCCAAGTTGCGTTTGGCCCAAGGGACGAAATACTGAGCAAGGTCCTTGCAGGTGGGTCTGGCGACAAGGCCGACCAGGCTGAGCAACCCCAGCGCCGTATCTCTGTTGCGAGCGACGCAAAAAGCGAATCGAGCCCAGGCAAGATGGGCGTCTCGTCGTGACGGAGGATGCCAAAGACATAGCTGTCCGGGCTCCCGGGTCCGACGTGACACGCAATCCGAGCCCGAAACTCAACCTTGGTCCGCTGCCTAATCCCGATGCGGCCCATGAAGATAGTGTGAGGCGAGGCCTCGGCCTATATCAACTCGTAGGCTTCGGTCTTGTTGTCCTTCTCTTTTTTGGTCTCGGCGCATGGGCTGCGATCGCCGAGATCAGGGGCGCGGTCATAGCCCCGGCCACGGTCGTCGTCGAATCCGCTTCAAAAAAGGTCCAGCACGTCGAAGGAGGAATCGTATCCGAGATCCTCATCAAAGAAGGTGAGCGGGTTAACGCCGGGCAGTTGCTTCTACGCCTGGATCAAGTGGAGGTCCTGGCCGAGCTGGCCATTGTCGAAGCTCGGCTAAACGAGCTTGAGGCCGCGCAGGCTCGCTTGAAAGCAGAGCGCGACGAAGCAACGGGAATTCGCTTCCCAGATGGCCTGGCGTCTCGCGCTAGCGACAGCAGCGATGTTCAGAGAATCTTGGATGGGCAGGTGAAGCTCTTCACGGCGAGAGCATCGGAGAAGAAGGGAAAGAAGGAACAGCTTGAGCAGCGGATCCTTCAACTGAAGGAGGAGATCGGAGGGCTCGCGGCCCAACGCGATGCCAAGGAGACGCAGGTCGAACTCATTACGGTCGAACTTGAAGGGCTATCGATCCTTCGCGAGAAGAAACTGATACCGGTGAGCCGTTTGCTTGAAATGCAGCGGGAGCAGGCGAGGCTACATGGCGAACGCGGGTCATTGGTCGCGGAGATAGCGCGCGCGCATGGGAAGATCGCAGAAACCAAGCTCGAGATCATTCTCGTCGACCAGGAAGCACGGACTGAGACGCTTACCGAACTGCGCCAAGCCGAAGCGGAGCTGACGGAGTACCAAGAGCGGCGCACGGCCGCGCGGACACGGCTTAAGCGCACGGAGATATTCTCACCGCGCGCGGGTCTCGTGCATCAGATGACCGTTCATACGATCGGTGGCGTCATTACGGCTGGCGAACCTGTCATGCTGATTGTCCCCGAACAAGATAGGCTTGTTCTTGAGGCGCGGGTTTCTCCCGCGAGCATCGATCAGATACGGATAGACCAAGTTGCTTCGGTTCGGTTTGGCGCTTTCGATCAGGGGACAACGCCCGAGTTGGAAGGGCGTGTTATTCGTGTCTCGGCCGACATTACGCAGCCGGAAACCGAGGCAGACCAAGAACCCTTTTACAAGGTTCGGCTTGGGCTGGCGAAGCAACAGCTTGACCGGCTTGATGGGTTGGCTTTGAAGCCAGGGATGCCCGCAACCGCGTTCATCCAAACGGGCGGACGTACCGTCATTAGCTATCTTCTGAAACCACTCTCCGACCAGGTTGCGCGAACGTTCCGCGAGCGGTGATATTGCCGCCGATCCTGAGACACGGATGTCTCGATTAACTCTCGGGCGGAACCTGCGGAGGCTTATCATAGCTGCCTATGGGTCCCGGCTTGCGACACTTTCCCGGCAGCGCTGATCGTGACGATCATGTTCGCTATTTGCCGAGGACAGAAACTGCATCCGTCAGAACGTGACGACGGTACAATCAAGACCTCTCATCTGGGCTGCATCGTCCATCGCGGCGACGAGGTCGGCGAGGTCGAACGTCTTGAGCGAAACCGAGTCTAGATTTAGGCGACCGGTTCGGATGAGCGATAGCAGTACCTGATACGCCCTTGGCTGATACATGAAGTTGCCAATGACTTCCCAGTCGTTCAGCAACAACTCTCCATAATTCAACGGAAGCTCGGTCTCCATGCTGCTCATAACGACCAAACGGCCACCACGTCCCATGCTTCGCATTGCGACAAGTGTGCCGTTTGCGCTTTTTGCGTTTCCGACCATGTCGAAGATTAGGTTCGCGCCACCCCCCTGAGGCCTCCTTTAGCGCCCCAACGATCAGCTTCTGGTCAGCGAAGGTAATAGGATGGTGCCGACTCCGCGGGCGGCGGCTCTGGAAGTACCGCTACGCGACCATCTCTCGCAGCTACACAACGTGGCCTTCAAGAGGTCCGATTTTGATCCGACGACGGCAAGCCGGACGTTTCGGATTGCGGCCACTGATTACGCACACTCTGTTGTCGTGCCTCCCCTTATTGAGACGCTGCGCAAAGTCGCGCCGGGCATAAAGATCGCAGCCCTGCAGTTTCCGCTGTCGGGGTTGCGAGATCAGCTTGCCGACAATCTCGACTTCGCGATTGCGTCAGAGCGCATGATGGATGACGACATTCCGGCCCGACGCCTCTTCTTGGACGACTTCTTGGTTGTCGCTCGAAAAGGTCATCCGCGCATCAAGAGGTCGATCGATTTAGACGTCTTTTGTTCATTGGAACATCTTCTGGTTTCCCCGTCCGGGGGTCACTTCGCCGGTGCCGTCGATGAGGCCCTAGCATCGCTCGGGCGATCCAGAAATGTGGTCGCTTCGCTGCCGGCCTTTCTTCTCGCACCACCCATAATTCGGCGAACCGATAGCATCGCTGTACTCCCTAGCCGGGTCGTCGCTTTGGAGCGTTCGGGCCTGACCGCAGTTGCTCCGCCTCTAGAAATCAAACCGTTCGCGACTGTTCTTGGCTGGCATCGCAAATCGTCGGAAGACCCGGGTCACAAATGGCTTCGCCAACAAATCGCGGGTCTGGACAAGTCGATGAAAGATCAGCGCACGCAAAGCTGAAACTACTCGGCCTTGTCCGATGGGTTGGCTGCGGGACCATTGAGCCTAGTTTGCGCAACAGTGAGTCGATCTGGTCACTGAGGCTGGCTAAGTGGTCAAGACGACTGTATTTTGCAGTGCGAATGCTACTAAAAGCCAATAAAGTTCAGCACCTTACTACAAGACTCTTGCATTTTGTTGTGCAGTGCACCATGTCAATTTTGTGACGAACGTCAACGCCATATGGCGCTGCCACCAATGAGGAAGACCATGACGGATTACTTTAAGGTTCCAGACGCTTTTCAGAGTTTCGGTACAGACGGTTTTGATAGTTACTTTCGGTCCTATGGCAAGCTGAACAAGGGTTTTCAGGAGATTGCCGACGAGTGGACTGATTACTCCAACAAGGCCTTTCGGAAGTCGACCAAGGCATTCGAAAGGATGGCCGATGCGAAGTCGGTTGAGGACCTCGTTGAAGTCCAGACGAAATACGCCAAGAAGGCTTACGAGGCGTACGTTGCGGAAATCACGAAGCTCGGCGAGATGTATGCCAAGCTCATGCAGACCGCCTTTGTGCCGAAGACTTGATAGGCAAGCCGCGTTACCTGCCTGCTACAAACAAGAGAGGTCTGCGGCTCGGCTCAGACCTCTCTTTATTTTGCCAAAGGCCCAAACGGGGCTGGCGGTTGTCATTTGCGCAGCTTTTTCGCGTCGTGACCGAGTGCGGCCACGATGGCATCGAGGCCATCGGTTAGCGCCGCAGGGCCGGGCTGCAAAATGAGCGGGGATTTGATCTCAAAGATCCGGTCGTCACGGACTGCCGGCATCGTCTGCCAGCCAGGCCGCGCCGCGATCTTCTCTGGCCGGACCTTCTTTCCACACCACGATGCAATGATCACATCCGGCGCCGCGGCGATCACTTGCTCCGAGCTAACGATGCGATCGCGCGCAGCTGCCTCCTTAGCGAGTTCTGGAAACGCGTCACGGCCGCCAGCGATCCGGATCAGCTCCGACACCCAAGCGATGCCGGAGATCATCGGATCGTCCCATTCCTCGAAATAGACAAGCGGGCGGTGCAAGCGCTCACCACCCGCGGCGATACGGGCCAGGCGCTTCTCGTAATCGTCAGCCAGTCTCGCTGCGCGGGGACCTTGACCCACAGTCGCGCCGAGATGACGAATCATAGCGAGGATACCGGCGATATCGCGCTGGTTATAGGCAATGACCGTCACGCCAGCTTTAATGAGTTCGGAAGCGATCTCAGCCTGCAAGTCAGAGAATGTCAGCACGAGATCAGGAGACAACGCCAAGATCTTAGGGATGTCCGCCGACGTGAAGGCGGAGACACGCGGTTTCTCTTGACGTACGCGTTTCGGTCGCACCGCGTAGCCCGAGACCCCGACGATCCGATCCTCCTCACCGAGCAGATAGAGTGTCTCGACGGTTTCTTCCGTCAGGCACACAATGCGATTAGGCGGAAACCGTTTCATTGCTCAGGACATCCGACAAGGGCGAGGCGATATCATAGACACCGCTATGAATAGTACGGTTGCCTGCTACTCCTGCAACCGAACTCCCAATGAAGATCAACAACACCGACCGAAGCCTACACGATCATCGTTGTATTGAGTGTCTCTCGCGACACCCTAGGGAAGCCTTCCTTCTTGATCTCGATCAGCGACGACCCGCTTTCATTCAAACAGGATCCACGCCATCGCGGTGATGTTGGCAAGGCCGGCCGCGGGCCGTTGGCACGGGAGCGCTTTGATCGACACCTTGGCGAAATACGCGACGCGAAATGTTCCGCGTTATACGAGCTACCCGACAGTGCCGCATTTCAGCGATGCCGTTGGGGCGGACGACTATGAAGGTTGGCTCGCTGCAATCGACCCTAAAGTGCCGCTGTCCCTCTATTTGCATGTTCCCTTCTGCCGTCAGCTCTGTTGGTATTGCGGCTGCAACATGAAGCTGGCGACGCGAGAGGACAAGATTGCGCAGTATGCGGCAACGCTGCGGCGCGAGATTGGCTTGGTCGCAGACCGACTTTCGGGTCGCGCTGTCATCTCTCATCTACACTGGGGCGGTGGAACACCAACCACATTGTCTCCACGCGATCTTGAGACCGCGATGGACGATGTCCGCAGTAGATTCGACTTTGCTTCCGATGCAGAAATCGCCTTCGAAACTGATCCGAGAACGCTAAAGGCAGAGATGGTGGCGGCAATCGGGCGCCTCGGTTTCACGCGGGCGAGTATTGGGGTGCAGGAGTTCGATCCACAGGTCCAAGCCGCGATCAATCGGATTCAACCGCCGGAGATGGTCCAGAAGACGGTTGATATGCTGCACGACGAAGGAATTGGCTGCATCAACTTCGATCTCATTTACGGCTTGCCGCATCAAACCGTCGACAAGCTACTGCGGACGATTGAGCTTTGTATCGCGATGAAGCCTAGCCGAATTGCACTATTCGGCTATGCGCACGTGCCGTGGATGGCCAAGAAGCAACGCCTGATCGATGAGGCAGCTCTGCCGGGTTCCTCCGAACGGATGCAGCAAGCGCGTGCCTCGGCAAAGGCGCTAACAGACGCTGGATATGTTGCTATCGGCCTGGATCACTTCGCGTTACCAGGCGATCCGATGGCACGCGCTGTGACGTCCAGCACGTTGCGGCGCAATTTCCAGGGATACACGACGGATCAGGCCAAGACACTATTGGGCCTCGGCGCGACATCAATCGGACGCACGCCCTCAGGCTATGTCCAGAACATCGCGGAGCCTGGCGCCTGGGCGCGTGCCGTGGAGGAGGGGAGGCTCCCAATCGCCAAAGGCCACGCGTTTGCAGGTGAAGATTCGCTTCGAGGTTACGTGATCGAGCGTTTGATGTGTGCGGGCGGCGTTGATCTGGACGAGGCTGCGCATCGTTTCGACAGTCCACTGAACTGGTATCAAGATATCCAGGAAGACCTGACCCAGATGGTGCGCGATGGCGTTATCACCCAAGAGCAGGGACGGATTCAAATCACGGAGAGTGGCGCTCCCGCGCTCCGCGTTATCGCTTCACTCTTCGATGCATACCTTGGCGCCAATGCGCGGCACGCCATTGCCGTCTAAGTCTCTCCTCGACTTTTATTCGAAACGGCGGCAGGGGCTGCCAGGGCGATGCCCCTCAGGCGATGAGTTGGCTAGCTGCCAGCTTGATCTGCTGTCAAGACAACTATGCCGTCTTCGTCCGCGACGATAACGTCGCCTGGGTCAACATAGATTCCTACGAACGATATTCGTAGGCCTGTGTTGCCTTCGCCCCGTCGTACGGACTTTCGCGGGTTGAGACCGAGGGCCTTGATGCCAATACCGAGCTCTGCCAAAGCCGCGCTGTCACGCACGCAGCCATAGACCACGATTCCCTCCCAGCCGTTCTTGAGAGCCTCACCAGCGACAAAATCGCCGAGGACGGCGCAACGGACGCTGCCGCCTGCATCGACGACGAGAACCTTGCCGCGCCCGCCCGTCGCAACCAGATCCTTGATCCGCGAGTTGTCCTCGAAGCATTTGACTGTTTCGGCCGTCCCGCGAAATCGAATCCGTCCACCGAAGTCATCGAACACGGGTTCTGGGACGCGAACCTCATCCAAGTACTTATCGTAAAGGTCGCAGGTGCTTCTCAATGAGGTGTCGTCAGTCATGCTGGGATATCTCCGAGCTGAAGGGTTGCTTACCGCCAGTGGCGAGAGATCTGCTTAAGCGCTATGCGCTTATTTGGCCATCGGTACGGCAACACTAAACACGGAGCCTTGCCCGGGCGTCGATACCACGTTGAAAATGAAGCCTTGTTCGCGTGCCAGCCGTGAGACAACGGCAAGACCAAGTCCCGTGCCGCCGGTCTCACCTTTCTCATAAGGTTTGAGGACGCGGTCGACCTCTTCTTGCCTCATGCCAGGACCCGTATCGTGAACCTCGATCCGAAGGCGGTCGCCCGAGCTGCGGCAGCCGAGCAGAATGCGTCCGGTCTCGGTGTACTTCACCGCATTCGAAACCAGGTTGCTAACGATCCGCATCAGCCCAATGGGATCCGCCGTCACCTGACGACCGCTGGGCACCCACTGAAAGCCTAAACCTTTTGCGTGCGCTTCCGCTTCGAACATGCGCGCCACATTGTTGAGGACGACCGAAACCGGAAAGTCCTCAGTTGCCGTCTTGTCTTGAGCTAGTTGGGCGAAGCTCGCATGATGGTCGGCCATCTCGCCATGATCGCCTGCCATAGGCCGGGTTTGTTGCAGGTTCCGATCGATCAGCTGATCGAGATAGGACAGGCTGCCAGCAATCTTCTCCTGATCAAGACCCTCTAAATTCTTCACCTGCTGCATGGCCATGCGCAGAGAGGCGAGGGGTTGTTGAATATCGTGCGCCGTCGTCGCGAGCTGATCGCGCCGTCGTTCGGCGAGCTGCACGGCGCGCGAGTGTTTCTCTTTCGCATCTTGCAACGCCTCGATGGCGGCAAGCTTCTCCTTCGTTTCCACGATCTCGCGGCGCATCGCCTCGTCCCGCTCGCGGCGGATGCCGAGCAGGTTCGCGAAGATGGCAAGAGCGAAGGCGATACCTTCCAGCCCCAGCGCGTAACGTGCGCCATGGCCGATCAGGTCTTGCGAAAACTGGCCGGGCAGTGCGTAGCTGGTCAACCCGAACAGGATAGGCGCAACAACGATTAATGAGCCAACGAGGAAAAACCGTCCGCCTGCCTGTCCGCGGCGGACAGCGGCGATGCCTGCGGCAACGTAGAGCGACGTGCAGTAGACCGCGAGCATGAGCGCGACGAGTTTGAACCAGGGCGTTTCAAATAGCCAGAACGACGCGATGAGCATCAAACCCGAAGCAATCAGGCCACCGATGAAGAGCTTATTGAGCGTCGGATGGTTTTTCGGCGCATCTATGAACGAGCGCGCGAACTGCAGCCCGGAGGCAGCCCATACAGCGCCAATGGGAATGACGGCCATTGCGTTCCACTGTGGCGAATCTGGCCACAAAAATTGGAAGCCGTATCCGTCGGTCTGGAAGAGGTAGAGGGCCGCCGCACATATATAGATGCCGTAATACAGCGCCGCCTGCGACCGCAGGGCCGTGAGATAAATAACGCTCACAAGCGTCATGCCCAGCAGAAGGCCCAGAACCAAAAAGTTGTGCATGTCTTCTTGATTGACCTGCGCGAAGAAGTAGTCCGGGCTCTCCACGTAGACGAGCTGCTGGGTCGCGGCCTTAGATGAGTATGTAATCAACAATCCAGCGCGCTCATTGGGAGCGAGCCGGAACGTTGCAACATAGTTTCGGTAAGCGCGTTCACGGGCCGAGAAGGGCTCCCCGGCTTTGTGGGCGAGTATCTCGACAGGCTGGCCGAATCTCTCGCCCGTGATCGGGACAAGGTAGACGGAAAGCGTGTCCGACAGCGGATTACTGAGCACGAGGTCCCAAGTGCCGGGAGCGCGCGAAGCATTTTGCACCTCTGCCCATAGCCAGAATTTGGCTTTGGTGAAGCCGAAATCGACGATGGAGGTTTCGACAGGTTTGAAGTCGTCTGTCGGAACAAGCTTGAGCGCCTGCTCGGCGTTTAGCGCCCAATCCTCGTCGACGAGGTAACGGATATGCGGCGCTAGATCGCTGTGAAAGTCCTTGTGGTGCAACTGGAGGGGCGTAGACGAGGCAGCCCATGCTTGAACCGCCCCCAGAAGCACTGCTAACAAAACGAGACAGTTTCGCCAGAGCCAATGCCTGTACCGACATTGGTCTTGTGTGTTTGCTGACGGCCGGCGCATCGAGCAGGGGATGTCTGAATGAGTCATGACAGTTTACCGGAGATCAGCGCGACCGCGATCGTTGCGGACGACCATAAATTGCTGCGCGACGGCATAAAGCAAATCCTCGCCTCGGTAGATGGTGTTTCCATCATTGCCGAAGCACAGGATGGCCTTGAGGCGATCAGCCTGGTGCGTCAGCATAAGCCCGGTTTGCTGACCTTGGACATGGCGATGCCCTACGCGCAAGGCCTTGAGATCTACGAAGAGGTTCGACGCTGGAGTCCCGATACGCGGATCATCGTGTTTACAGGCCTGACGTCGCTTGGCCTTCTGAGTGAGCTTGTCACGGCGGGCGTGGACGGCCTGTTCGCCAAGCGAGGCGACCCCGACAAGCTGCGAGAGAGCATTCCCGTGATCCTGAGTGGGGGCAAAGTGATAGCGCCTGAGATCGTCGCGCTGTTGGAGGAGGGCACGCCGGCCAGTGCTCTGACTGCGCGTGAACGGCAAATTCTGAGTCTCGTCGCGACAGGCCTGCAGAACAAGGAGATTGCGACCCGCTTGGGTGTGAGTTTGAAAACCGTCGACAACCATCGCACCAACCTTATGCGTAAGCTCGATGTACACTCCGTTGCGGAGTTGTTGAGTTATGCCCTTCGCGAAGGTCTGTTGGAAGGGTCCGATCAACTCTGAGCCCGTTGCGGTCTGAAAGGTCGACGGCGCGCCCACCGGTTCAAGGCATTCAGGGACTGCATGTGATGTCGTGCGCATGTCTCATTGTCCTATCGGAAGACGACGCGGCTGCTGGCGAATCCTGCCGCACGGCCCTGGGCATTCGGCAAGTAAGTGCACCGTGCACCGATCAAGCGAGCTGCCTTGCTTCTTGCTTCACGCGCGCCATCGCACTGTATAACGTCAGCGTACCAGTCTCCTCGCCGGCCGCACTGGCCGTAATGCAAAGTGACAGTCACGTCGCGTTCCCCGGTGTAGCTTAGCGGTCCATGACACGTCATGTTCTGGCCGCTGACCGAGTAACTCCCGTTGCATAGCTCCAGCGTATAGCCGTAGACGCTGCCCGAGACGCATCGTGGGCTGTCCGGGTCCGGACGGGCAGGTACATACATTCTCGATTCGTTTGCGGTGGCGGTGCCAATCATGAGCACCGTTGCCATCGTCGCAGCCGCAATGCCGCCCATCCAAAGTCTCATCGCCAATCTCCTCTTCGACAGCATGCTCTCTCGGCATCACTCAATCACCGCGAGGTCCAAGCGTTTCTTATGATGGATGGTAAGGAGGTGGCGACGCAGGCTCGATAGGGTGGATCCCCTATTCGAACGTTTGCCTCAAAATCGCGGCTGGCTGCGACTTGAGGTGCTAGTTGGTGGCTAGTTTGGCCTGGAGTTCCTGGGCTTTCTTGAGTTCCCGCGCGGCGTCAGCGGCGGCGAGTTTGGCGCCGCCTTTGGCGTAGCGATCCTGCAGGCTCGTTAAGAGCGTGATCGCCTCGTCCAGGCCTTCGTCTGTCTTCTCGAGGTCAGCAAGGTCTATCAAAGACAGGGCGATCTGCCCGTCTGCGTAATTGCGCTGCAGGGTGAAGTCTTTGCCCGAATAGGTGGAGCGGACGGAGAGCTGAATCTGCTTGGCCTCCCGGATAAGGTCTGGGTCGCCGTTCAGATAGCCCAAATCCCGCATGGCACTTGCCCTCGACAGAGCGACTTGTCCTTGCACAGCTGGGGCATCAATGCCTTCGATCTTGCTTTGCACATCCTCCATCAGTGCCAACGCTTCTTTGAGAGGAGCGGGATCCTTTGTCCTGTCGCCAAGTGCGTTCAACGTATCAGCGGTGTATAGGCTCGCCTCCACCCAGCCGCCCAAATTGTTTAGTTCCTGCATGCTTGTGGTGGCAGTCTCGCAAGAGTCGAGACTCTTGGTCAGGTGATCGCGCGCACTCTCCGATAGGGTCTCCATGTCCTCATCGAACCGATAGCCTGCTGCGAAATGAGCTAGGCAGAAGCTCTGCTCAAGCGCGGCGGCATCCTGCAATGCCATCATCTTTTGCTGATCGACGCACTGGCCGCGCTGCGTGTCCTCCAACGACGCGCAAGGGTCGGACATCAAGTCTTGACCCCGGTCCTGGGCTTGCAAGTCACTTAGCAGTGCGAGGCTCTTCTGAGCGCTCGGAAGCCCTGCACTGTAAAGAGCATCCACGGTAAGGAGAGCGGAAAGATCACGAGTCGTCTTGCTCTGCACTTCCCGGCGCTGATTTGCCGCGAGCAGAGGCAGAGCGTCGCTATAGTACCCGATGCTGCGTTCTAACGCCTCGACGTCCAGAAACCAGGTCATGCGACTAAGCTCCGCCGCCGCAAGTCGGCGATTGAGCCGGACTGTGTCTCGAGGCGCGGTGTCCGGCGAAACGTTCGCCAATGCGCTTGTTAGGCTCGCGATGCTTGCGTCCAGCAGTGCTTGAGCATCTTCGGCATCGGAAAGCGAGGCGAGCGCCAGCTGTGCTGTTCCCAGATGACCTTGAATACGTGCATTGGATAACGCGTCTTGCTCGGCTGGCACCTTGGTGAGCACGTCCTCAAGTTTGCGCGCAGCTTGGCTTAGGTCATCGCGCGCGGCGTCCGAGTTCCCGACAAGAAACTCCAACCTGCCTTTCAGACTGAGCATAAGGCCGGAGAGATAGGCATACTCCGTGTCGTTAAGTTTGCCTTCTTCGTGTCGCTGGCTAAGCGACTCCGACACCATTCGCGTTTGGGCGAGTACCGGCGCGGCTTGTTCCGGACTGACCTGTGCGGACATGTCGGTGAACTGCGAGACGATGTCAGCCAGGAGTTCGGCGGTGAGGAATGGTTCTGAAGAGAGGATACCCTCGTCAGCGTCATCGCCTCTCGGGGCGAAGATAATACCCATCGCCTGATAGGCAATCTCGCTGCTCCCGTCGGCGGCAAGCGCGGAACCGATCTGCGCGATCGCTGTATCGATTCTCGCTTCGATTTCAGCCCGCGTCCGATTGCCTAGCGTCGCCGGGAGCTCACCTCGAAGCTTAGAAAGCCGCGCAAGCCAACCGGCAAGCTCCTGCGCACGCGTCTGAGACAGATAACCGCCACGTTGGTTCCAGGCATTGGCGCCTGCTCCTGCAACCATGCCCGCGAGTGCAGCGGCGACTTGATCAGTAAAAGTGCTTGGAATTCTGATCGAGTACGCCCGTGGCTTGTCACTTCCCAACTTGACCTGAGCCTCAGGCGTTAGGATGCGCAGCTCCAGCATTTGTGCCGTTGGCAGGGCTTTTCCCCAGATCAGAAGGTCGGCTTTCTGTTCCTTGAGCCATTCTCGTCCTGTGGCGCGGGCCTCGACCAGATTAGAAACGAGGTTCCCGTACTCAGGTAGCTCTAGTGCTTTGGGATACAGGCTTACTTCGACGCTAGTGCTTCCGTCTGGCTTTGCAGGGAACTGATGTTCAAGGGCCGATCGAACACGGGAAGAGAACTCATTTTCCGGATCGTCCTCCAAACGCGCCAGTAGAATACCGACGCTGTCACCAGCAAATGGTTCGGGCGTCCAAAAGACCTGATCCGTGAGCCCCTTTAAGTACTTTTCGCCATCGATCATGACCCAGCCAAAAGTGAGGGTACCGGCAATAACGGTCCACACGATAGGACTCACGAGAGGGTGCTCGTACCAATGCCGCACGGGCGGCGCAGCAGGAGCCGCCGCAGCCGCTGGAGTTGCCCGGCGTCTGGGCTTGGACGGCCGCTTGCGGGCGGTCGTCGTTCTCTTTTTCTTCGCAGTCGCCATACGTTTTAGGTCAGATGCTGCTCGTGGACCACAGGCTACAATAGGGTGGGGCGGAATGAAAATAGGGGCTTGGACTTGACTGTTATCCAAGATGCCGAATGATCGCATCGGGTAAGGTGGACAAGCAATCCGGGTGACCATGACAGTTTCTTGTCAAACGCTTCCGGACGCCGCGACGGGCATGGGTGAGGGACGCGGTCGCGCAAGGGGCGGGCGTGGACGACGCAATGCGCTCGCGGTTCTTTGTGTCTTCATGGCTACGAGCCTTTTGGCGGCTGCGGCACCATCTGCGTACGCGGCAGGAGGCCAGCCGGGCCACATACCCGACCACTGCGCAGACGCCCGACCTACGGACTTGCCGCTTCCGACAACGGTATCGCCGGAGGACTATCAGGAGCAGCTCACGACCTTCTTGGCCGATCGACGCTATGTGGACCTAGGGTGGTGTGTCGATAAGGGAATGGCCGGAAGCCTCGTACGCGATACAGGTCCATACATCGATGGCGTGTACTACGGCACACATCCGGCAGTTCGCGTTTACTACTCTCCGGCGGCGATGGAGTGGATCGTCGGCGACCGCAAAGGCCCGATGAAAGACGGAGCCTTCATCGTC
This sequence comes from Pseudomonadota bacterium, assembly GCA_039177935.1. Taxonomy (GTDB): domain Bacteria; phylum Pseudomonadota; class Alphaproteobacteria; order Rhizobiales; family Methyloligellaceae; genus Methyloceanibacter. The sequence goes on from JBCDFN010000004.1 coordinate 114,481, forward strand.
AAGGAGATGTTCAAGCCACCGGCCGCGCGCTACGAGGGGTTCGACGAGAAAGAGGTCGTCGCGGCGCTTAACCACTGGACTGTCATGGTCCGGGATGCAGCCGGCGCGAAAGACGGCTGGTATTGGGCCGAGATAACCCGGCCTGGTCATGAGGAGAAGGGCGATGTGTCGCCGAGCCTGAAGTATCCGGCTGCCGGCTTCGGGCAGTATTGCGTTCGCTGTCACGCCTCGGCAAAGCAGCGCTCAACATTCTCTACAACGCGCAACATCAAGGGTCTGCCCGGCGAGCCGATTCGTTATCGCGTAGACGATTCCTGGCGTGAGAACCCAATGACGCCGCACCACGCCCATGCACTCAAGAACACGCAAGGGGCTTCGCACGCAATGACGGGTCCCAGTCATACAGGTTCAGGCAAGCTACCATCGCGTCTCGGATCGCCTAATCCCGACTTTGTTGCGCTGTTCCCGCCAAACCGCATAGCGAATAAGGGACCGATAGAGAGGCTTCCATCGGAGATAGGAGATCGCGTTGTGGCGCCTGCAGCAGGCGTGCCCGGTTTCATCAGCTCGGACCAATGCATGAGTTGTCATGCTGGCCTGAACGTTCAGGCTTTAGCGGGCCCAAACCTGTTTGTTCCGCTGAGCGACCAGCCTGGCGATGGATACAATCTTTCTCACTACGGCGAATGGCGGTGGTCGCCGATGGGTCTCGCAGGCCGCGATCCGATCTTCCACGCCCAGCTCGACACAGAGATTGCGCTGGTCGAGAAACAATATCCGTCCGATCAGGCGAAGAAGACGAAGTACGTCCGGCATCTAGAGAATATGTGCTTTAGCTGCCATGCACCTATGGGGCAGCGGCAGCTTGAGCGTGATGCGCAGAAGCTGAACCTGGATCCGTTGTTTAGGCGGGACTACCTCTTTCTGGAGGCGGAGGATCATGACAACCCCTACCAAAAGTATGGTGCGTTAGGCCGTGACGGAGTCAGCTGCGCCCTGTGTCACAGCTCTAAGTCAGAGAAGTTCGCGTCGAATGATGTAGGCCAATTACGTGCCTATCTAACAGAAGTCACCACAGGCCGCTTGCCGCGCGGCGAACCAGGCGAAATCTACGGTCCGTTCGAAGACGACGATATCGTCGCACAGCCTATGAAGAACGCCCTGGGTCTAGAACCAAAGCACGACACCTTTGTCAAGAGCTCGCGCATGTGCGGCTCATGCCACGTCGTCAATCTGCCCAACCTCGAAGAGCCCATCGCGCCGGATCAACGCACGATGCTTGATGATCTGCCCAACGATCCACTCTTCCGCCCCTACAAGCATACGATCGAACAGGCGACCTATCTCGAATGGCTCAATAGCGCCTATCAGGATGAGTACCCGGACTACAACAAGACTCCGGAACAGGCGAGGAGCTGCCAGAGTTGCCACATGCCAGAGAGCTTCACGAGCGCCGATGGCAAAGTTCATGTTGAGAAAGTGCAAGGACGGATCGCGGCGATACAGGACCACGCACACCCGGAGGCTGATCATCTTGTCGAGGCTGACGGTATCAACGTTCGCTATCGCGAGGAGGGCATCAGCCGGCATAAGTTCCGCGGTCTGAACGCGACGCTCCTGATGATGTTTGAGCAGTTCAACGAGTTGTTGGGCGTACGCAAAAAGGACTACATGACCAGCGCCTATGGGCTGCCCCAGGCCCTCGAAGGTTATGTCCGGCAGGCACGCGACAAAAGCGTAGACCTCGACGTCACTGCGGAAAGCGGAAACGATAATCGTCTCACCGTAGAGGTCGACATAACCAACAAGGCGGGCCACCGGTTCCCCAGTGGAGTCGGGTTCCGACGTGCCTTTTTGGAGCTTCTCGTGGTGGAAGAAGGATCAGGCAGTGAGCGGACGCTATGGAGCTCAGGAAGAACGAACTCTGTAGGCGCACTCGTCGATAGCGAAGACCGTGTCTTGCCGACGGAGTTCTTTGAGCGCGATGCGGATGGAATAGAGCGGTATCAGCCACATCACGAAGTGATTACGCATCAGGATCAGGTCCAAATCTACGAGGAACTGATTCAAGACGTGCAGGGCGACTTCACGACGAGCTTCATTCGCCGGCACAAGCACATAAAGGACAATCGTCTGATGCCATTAGGCTGGCAACTGCGCGGTCCAATTCCTGATCGGTATACCGAGCTCAAATACTACATTGATGCGACCCATCCTGGGTACGACGCCATTCGAGATGCCGACTACACCGATGGCAAAGGACGGGATCGCGTGCGCTACGAGATCACGCTGCCTGAGGGCACGGACATGGACAAGGTGAGCGTTCGCGCGACACTCTATTATCAGGCCATTCCGCCCTATTGGTTGCGCCAGCGTTTTGAGGCCGCGCCACACATGCCGGCGACGCAACGTCTCTACCATATTGCTAGTCACCTCAATCTCGATGGGACACTGCTTGAGGACTGGAAGCTGCGACTTGCATCGGCAACAGCAAAGCCCTCTCGTTAGCACTCGATATGTGTATGCTTGCTAAGAGACGACTCGGTCACTAAGGGCGCAGTTGCTCATTGAAGCATTCACGGGCGAGACGGGGCGGGCAAAAACAGAGATGGGGCGGGCACGGCGAGTATTGTCGATCGCAGCGCTGGTGATCGCGGGTGAGTCCGTCTTTCTTTTGCCCTTTGTGCTTGCGCGTGTGTTTCGGCCAACGCTTCTAGACGTCTTCGACCTGACCAATCTCGAACTCGGCACGGCCTATTCCGTCTACGGCGTTGTTGCCATGGCAGCTTACTTCTTTGGCGGACCGCTTGCTGACAAGTATCCCGCGCGCATACTTCTGGCGGTTGCCCTCGTGTCCACGGCTGCCGGCGGTTTTGTTCTGATGACGGTTCCCTCGTTCCCAACGCTCGTAATGCTCTACGCTTATTGGGGCGTCACAACAATCGCCCTGTTTTGGGCACCCCTAATCCGAGCAACACGGCAGTGGGGTGGTCAGGACGAGCAGGGCCGAGCCTTTGGATTGCTTGACGGAGGGCGGGGGCTGCTCGCGGCCTCGATGGGTTCGATGATGGTTCTGCTCTTCGCGGGGCTGCTTCCGCCGGAAGAGGAGACCGCAAGCCTTGCCGAACGGACTGAGGCCTTGAGCCAGGTCATCCTGGCGATGTCGTGTATGACATTCTTGGCGGCAATCTTGGTCTTGCTGGCGCTGCCCCATAGCGACCCTTCGGAGCCGGGCGAGAAACAGCCGTTGTCTCTCAAGGGTGTTGCGCGCGTTGCGGCTATGCCGAGCGTGTGGCTTCAGGCTGCGATTATTCTGTGTGCCTATGTCGGTTTCAAAGCAATCGACGACTTCTCTCTTTACGCGAATCAAGTGGTGGGTCTCGACGAGGTCGATGCCGCGCAGGCGGGTGTCGTTTCACTTTGGGTCCGACCATTCGCTGCCGTGGGCGCCGGTATTATAGCCGACCGGATCGGTGCGTCGAAGATGACCTCTGGTTCCTTCGTCCTCCTCGCGCTCGGGAGTCTAATCCTTGCTAGCGGGCTAATCGCCCCCGGTATGGTGTGGGTTTTCCTCCTCACGATTATCTGCAGCAGCATGGGCATCTTCGCCTTGCGCGGCCTTTACTTCGCAATCATGCGAGAAGGCAAAGTGCCCTTGGCCTATACGGGAGCAGCGGTCGGTCTCGTCTCGGTTATCGGCTATACGCCAGACGTCTTTATGGGCCCTCTGATGGGCTATCTACTTGATCAGTCGCCGGGGGCTGCGGGACATCAGCATGTATTCTGGGTTGTTACAGGGTTTGCCGTGCTCGGGCTGGTCGCCAGCTGGCGTTTTTCCCGGGCGACCTCGAAGACGGGCTAAAGTCTGACGAAGTAACGATGTCTTCCCGTCTCGGGTCTCGGGTGATCCGCGCGCGATCGTGCTCCGTACCTTCGGTAGCCGCCACCAATTTGCCGCGTATCCACCAAGCTATGCGGCCGGCGTGGATCATCTTGACCTCGGAGAAACCGCTATGCTGCGTGTCCTTTCCCTTGCTCTCCTGATTGGTGCGCTTACACCTGTGTCCGCTGACGCGAAGACACTGTCGGCGTCGGAGGTGCAAAAGGAGATGCTGAACAAGACGATTGTAACGCGTCAGTTCGGCATGAACGTCACCATGCGCTACCGTTCCGGTGGCGTCGTCACTGCCAAAGCGTTGATGGGTTCGGTGAACGGCACCTGGCGGGCACAGGGCAACAAGATTTGTTCCACCTTTCCGAAAGGACCGGCAAAGGGGACCAGCTGTGTCAGCTTCAAGCGCACTGGGCCCAAGCAATATGTCAGCTCGGAAGGCGTCCGCTTCCGTGTCGTCGACTAATCTGAACCAGTTCGGTCGAAGCCACCGCGAGACTTGCCACCGCGAGACTTGCCACCGCTAGACTTGCCACCGCTAGACTTGCCACTGCTCTGGGGACCTGCCAATTCTGCAGGTAGCTTCCCCCGCTGGCGATTAATGCGATGGCACATATGCCTTCAAAATTCTGTCTCGGCTTGGCCGTCGCGATATTGGCAGCCACCGTACCGTTTAGCATGGTCTCTGCCGCGGAAACGACAATTGCCGTCGCCGCAAACTTTACATCGGCCGCAAAGCGCCTTGGGGCGGCATTCGAAGCCACCACGGGCCATCGCGTCGTCTTCAGTTTCGGCTCGACCGGCCAGCTCTTCACCCAGATTGGTCACGGGGCCCCGTTCGATGCCTTCTTGGCTGCCGATGTCGCGCGCCCGGCACGGGCCGTGACCGATGGCCTGGGGGTTCCGGGAACGCGGTTCACCTATGCGGTCGGCATTCTGGCTCTATGGAGTGCGGATCCCGACCTAATCGACGAGACGCCTTCGGTGCTCTCCGACCCAAGCCTCCGTCATGTTGCTATTGCCAACCCGGCTATCGCGCCCTATGGCGCCGCCGCGATTGAGACGATGACGAGATTAGGCGTGCTGGACAGCGTCAAGGCCCGTCTCGTCGAGGGCAAAAGCATCAGCCAGACTTATCAGTTTGTGGCCACCGGCAATGCGCCGGTGGGCTTTGTGGCTGCCTCTCAGGTCCAAAACAGCAACCAGGGATCTCAGTGGCGGGTGCCAGAAGATATGCACCAACCGTTGCGGCAGGATGCGGTTCTCCTCTTGCGCGGGCGAAACAACGAGGCCGCAAGAGCCTTTCTGGAGTTCCTCAAGAGCCCGGAAGCCGTCACAATGATGACGGAGCTCGGCTACCAGCAGCCGGGAGACACGCCAAGGAGGAAGTAGCAATGTTCGATGCTGCGATGATCCAGACCATCCTACTCACATTGCAGCTCGCGATAGTCACGACGATTGTGCTCCTTCTTGTCGGTATCCCCCTTGCTTGGTGGCTCGCGCGCAGTAAGGCTCGAGGCAAGGAAGCCGTCGCGGTTCTCGTTTCGCTGCCCATTGTGCTGCCTCCAACTGTTCTGGGGTTTTACCTGCTCATTGCCATGGGGCCGGACAGCCCACTTACAGCCCTAATTGGCCGTTCGCTGCCCTTCACCTTTGAAGGTCTCGTAGTCGGATCAACACTCTACTCACTTCCATTTGTGGTGAACCCCATCCGCAATGGGTTCGAGGCGATGAGCCAGCGGCATTGGGAGGCTGCTGCTACCTTGCGTGCGCGGCCCCTGGACGCCTTTTTTAGCATTGCGCTTCCAATGGCCATGCCGGGCATTCTGACGGGCGCGATTCTGGGCTTTGCGCATACGATGGGTGAGTTCGGCGTCGTGCTCATGATTGGTGGTAGCATTCCAGGCGAAACGAAGGTGTTGTCGATTGCCATTTTCGAATTCGTGGAAACGTTGGAATGGGGCAAGGCGCACGTCCTTGCCGGCGCGATGCTGCTGCTGTCGTTCGCGGTGATCTTCGCGATGCGCGCAGTTGAGACGCGTTTCAAGAGCAACCAGCCGTGATCGAGGCTCAATTCTCAGGCCAGTTGGGCAGCTTCAAGCTCGACGTAGAGTTCACAGCGCCGAGCCAAGGCGTCACCGCCTTGTTTGGACCCTCGGGCTGCGGAAAGACGTCGGTGCTGCGGTGCATTGCAGGTCTCATCCGCATGGCCGGTGGCAAGCTCGTGGTCGGCGGTGACGTCTGGCAGGAAGGCCGGCGATTTGTACCCGTCCACCGGCGCGCGCTCGGCTACGTTTTCCAAGAGGCCAGTCTTTTTCCGCATTTGTCAGTCCGCGAGAACCTCGAGTTCGGTCAGAAGCGGGCTAAGCGCGGTAGCCAGACAATCGACTTCGACGACTTAGTGGATCTGCTCGCCATTGCGCCACTATTCGATCGGCCTACGGCGCATTTGTCGGGCGGTGAGCGTCAGCGTGTCGCCATCGGGCGGGCGCTTCTATCACAGCCGCGCCTGCTCTTGATGGATGAGCCGGTTTCGGCACTCGACAGCTTAGGGCGGGAAGAGATCCTGCCCTATCTTGAGCAATTGCACAGAACCCTGTCCATTCCTGTGCTCTATGTGAGTCACAATATCGAAGAGATTGAACGATTGGCAGACACGCTGGTTCTTATGCGGCGTGGCGCGGTGCGGGCCGCGGGTCCCATTGCCGAATTGCTCGCCGATCCAGACTTGCCCATGGTACGCATGCCAGAGCCAGTGGCGGTTCTCGATGGCACTGTCGAGGAATACGATCCTCGCTACGGTCTCGCAAAGGTAGTTGTCCCGGGCGGCACGCTTCTCGTTGCCGGTGACTTGGGACCGACGGGCACAGTCCGGCGCCTGCGGATCGGCGCGAGTGACGTGAGCCTCGGCCGCGAAGCGTCAACAGACACCACGATCTTGAATGCGCTGCCAGTGCGTATCGATTCAGTAGCGCCGGCTGGCGATACACAGATGACTGTTCGATTGAAGCTTGGGACTGATGGGAGTGGGGCGTCACTCCTCAGCCGGGTCTCGCGTCTTTCTTGGGACAGGTTGGGTTTTGCGGAGGGCGACACCGTCGTAGCGCAGATTAAGGCCGTAGCACTTGCGAAGCAGTAGAAGGCTGAAGCGTGTCGCCGGCTAATCCGGATACTCTCGGTCACGACGAAGGCCATAACTCTCGGACGAACGCTAGGGCGTTTTCTTTTCGGGTCGAATGAAAAGAGCGCCGACAACCGCGCCCAACAGTGCTGTGATCATCATGAAGATCATGACGCCCGAGAACCCGCTATCGGCGGCACCCAGCATGGCCGTTTCAAGCTTGCTGACATCGGCATGAGGGATCTTCGTCATAGCCCGTTGAATCTGGCTCTCGGAACCATGTACGAGCATGATCTTGAGTGTGTGTAAGTGAGGTGTCGAGGCGGCGATGCTGTCGACGACAGGACCGATAACGTCATGCTTGATCCGCGAGACTACCACGCCGCCGAGTGCCGTTCCGGTTGCCAAGCCGGCGAACATAGTCGTGTTGAGGACGCCCGAGCCCTGTCCTGCATGGGCATCGGGAAGGGCGCCCAAGCCCAGTCTGGGCAGAAGCGCCCAGTTGAAACCGACGCCTACACCCATGATCGCTAGCCGCCACCAAATATCGCTATAGGGCGTCTGGTGGTCGATATCGTGCATAAGCCAATAGCTGACAGCCAAGAGGAGCATGCCCAGTATGACTGGAATGCGGTACCGACCGGTTGCGATCAGCCTTGGTAGCGTTAGCGATACCACGAACATCGCGATCGTGAACGGCAGCAGCGCCAGGCCCGCCTGCGACGCGCTGAAATCCAAGCCCGTGGGTGATTGGAGAAAGATGTTCGTAAAGTACAGGACGCCCATCTGGGTAATGCCATTCAAGAACATACAGATCGTTGCGGCCACGTAGTCCAGATGCCGGAAAAATCCAAACTCGATCAGGGGATCATCCGCATGGAGTTCGCGGATCACAAAGCCCACGCCGCCGGCTATGGCGAACCCAAAGAGCATCAGCGTTTGAGGCGCGAGCCAGCCGGAGAGCTGGCCGCTGGTCAGGCCGTAAAGAAACGACGCCAGCATCACAAAGAGGAGTGCAATGCCGCCAAAATCGGTGCGCTTCCCAGCATCCGGTTGGTGAGGCACCAAGTCCAGCCGATCAACCCGAAAGCAAAGAAAGCCCGCCACGCCCAGAATCAGGAGGTCAAGAACGAATATGGCGCGCCAGCTGATGACATCGATAATCGTGCCACCGATCAGGGGGCCGAGGGCAAACCCGACGGCGACAGCCGCAGCCCAGGCCCCGTGCATCGAGGCCCGCTTCTCGGGTGGGGAGGAAACACTGATCAGCGCCACGGATGTCGCCATTAGGGCCGCCACCCCAAGCCCTTGCACGCTCCGCCCGGCCAGCAGAACAACCGCATCGCCCGAGAGCGCGAGCGTGATCGAGCCGAGAGCGAAAAGGCCAAGCCCGACGGCGAACATGCGGGCCAAACCGAACGTATCGCCAAAATGCCCCATCGCCGCGAGCGTGACCGCCGTCGAGAGCATGTAGATGTTGATGACCCATTGGAGCGTGTCGACGCTGAGGTCGAGGCTCGACTTGATCGCGGGAAGAGCCGTCATGACGGCTGTCGTGTTGTAGGCGACTGCGAACACCCCGGCACAGGCTGCCACAACCACCAGCCAGTAACCGTCCTTCCGCTCGCCGGTGCCGGTTATCGGTCCCATATCGTTCCCCAAGCAGGCGCGCCGCGACTCCGGTTTAGCACAGAGTACGCTCCATTGCGCGATGGCGCCCGCGTGCAGGATGTCATCCTGGCCAATACTCCGAGCCGCAAGATCCAACATAGCCGGCGGTCGCACGGGCGGTTAGGGTCTTGATTGGTATCGCTATCCTCGGTAGCGATTAGCTCTGCAGGAAAGCCGTCTCAATCTGAATTGGGGACAGGTCTGAGGAGCGCTACAGATCGGGGAGGAGGAGTATATGTCAAAGAACAAGTGGGCCAATGGGCTGATCGTAGCCGTGCTTGCTTTATTGTTCGGCGTTGGTGTCAGCCATGCCGCCGACTGGGCGGGCACTTATGTGACGGAGGATACGAAGGGCAACGCCTTCAAGATTGCGCTGCGTGCTGATGCGACCGCGCGCGGCGAGAAAGACGGACATGTGCTCGAAGGATCATGGTCGGCGGATGGCCAAAGCGCCGTGATCAAATGGACCACGGGTTGGACGACTAAGTTGAGCCCGGATGGGGACACGTACACGAAGACCGCCTATCGGCCAGGAGTGCCCACCACAGGCGAGGGGGGCACGGCAACGCCCGCCAAGAAGCTCGAATAGCGGCAGAGCGCGACATTCTTCATCGCCGATGGCTGCGGGATCCCTTCGGAGCGCCTGGCGGCTCAAGCGGATCCAGTGTTTTGGATACTCCGGCGTCCCAAAAGAGCCCGAGGCTGGCTGGGTCTGAGCGATGAAAATGCTAATGTCCCTCCATGCATGGGCCGGTTGCCAAGAGGCGTCATTTGGGACTGATTGAGCGGCTGCGGCGCGCTATCGTGAATCCGGCGACGGACGCCGTTCACTACGGCGTTGCGGTGGCGGCAGTAGCCGGCATGGCTTGTCTCGCCTGGGGTCTGTATCCCTGGCTCGAGGGGCGCGCGTCCTTTCTTATCTTTATCCCTGGCCTTGCAATCGCGGCCGGATTCGGCGGTTTAGGCCCAGGCCTCCTGGCGACGGTCCTGTCGGCCGCGATCGGTTTTGCATTGATCCCCCATGGCGATAAGGCAATTCCGGATTTGGCCGAGCTCGGCATCTTCGCGGGGGTTGGCATTGGTATCGCCTGGTTGGGCGAGTTGCTTCGGCGAACGCGGATGCGCAGCCGCCGCAGTGCCAAAGAGGTTCGCGCACGCGAGGCTCATTTGCGTTCGATTCTGGACACAGTGCCCGATGCCACCGTGGTCATCGATGAGACGGGCATGATCCACTCGTTTAGCGCAGCAGCCGAACGCCTCTTTGGCCGCAAGGAAGACGATGTTACCGGGAACAATGTTTCAATGCTCATGCCTTCGCCCATGCGCGAAGAACACGATGCCTATATTGCCCGGTATCTGGAGACAGGCGAGCGACGCATTATCGGCCGCGACCGTGTCGTCACTGGAGAACGCAAGGACGGCTCTACGTTTCCTATGAAGCTCGAAGTCGCGGAGATGCGTTCGGGCGATCAGAGGTTTTTTACGGGGTTCATTCGCGACCTCACCGACCGTCAGCAGACAGAGAAGCAGCTTCAGGATTTGCAAACCGAGTTGGCGCGGCTTTCTCGGCTAACCGCCATGGGTGAGATGGCTTCGACCCTGGCACACGAAGTCAACCAGCCACTGACGGCCATCTCCAACTACCTGCAAGGATGTAACCGACTCCTAGAGCCGATCAAAGATGACAAGGTCGCCATGGTGCGCGAGGCGTTGGGGGCGACGACGCAACAGACGCTTCGCGCCGGCGAGATCATACGTCAGCTTCGTGACTTCGTTACGGATCATGAGACCATCCGTCACTCGGAGAACATCAACGATCTTATTGAGGAGACCAGCGCATTGGCGCTAATTGACACTAACGAAGTGGGCGTGAAACCAAGCTTTCAACTCAACACGTCTGTCTCAAATGTGATGGTCGTAAAAGTTCAGGTTCAACAGGTGCTGCTTAACCTCATGCGCAACGCCATCGAAGCGATGGAGGGGTGTGATCCAAAAGTCCTATTGGTTTCGACAGCACTGTCACCCACAGATAGTTGCGAAACTGGAGAGCCCATGGTGCTCGTCACGGTCTCAGATACCGGAACGGGAATCTCCGAGCAGATCGCCGAGCAATTGTTCCAGCCTTTCGTGACAACCAAGGTCACTGGCATGGGAGTTGGGTTGTCCATCTCTAAGCGTCTTGTGGAGGCGCATGGGGGGCGCATGTGGGTTGAGGAGAATCCGGAAGGCGGCACTATCTTCCGCTTCACGTTAGAGCCAGCGCGGAGTGAGGCCGAGGTTTGATGTCAGGGGATCCTGTCATTCATATCGTCGATGACGATGAGGCTGTTCGCCAGTCGTTGGCGTTCATGCTCGGCTCGGCGGGCCTACCAGTCAGGATCTACGAGTCGGCCTTGGCGTTCTTGGAAAACCTTGACCCGTCCATCAGCGGTTGCCTTGTGACGGATGTGCGCATGCCCGACATGACGGGTATCGAACTGCTCGGACACATCAAGGACAAGGTGCCCTTTATGCCGGCCATCGTCATCACGGGCCATGGCGATATTCCTTTGGCCGTTGAGGCCATGAAGGCTGGCGCCGTAGACTTCATCGAGAAGCCATTTGAGGACGAGGTCCTCCTCAAGGCCGTGGAAGCGGCACTGAGGAAGGCCGATGGTGATGGCGACAGTCAGACGCGCGAGATATTGGGCCGGCTTGGGAACCTGTCCGAGCGTGAGCGCCAAGTTCTCGAAGGCCTTGTGGCAGGCCAGGCTAATAAAGTCATCGCCGCCGCATATGGCATCAGTCCTCGAACGGTCGAGGTCTATCGCGCGAACGTTATGACCAAGATGCAAGCAAAGAGCCTGTCCGAATTGGTTCGGATGGCCGTTCTTGCCCACGTGGGAACATCTTCGGGCAACGCGGGCTAAGACCGGCAGCGCCCAATCCTTTCGATCGCATTCTCCATTTGATGTAGCTCAAAGCCGCTCATTGCGCGAGGCATACACTGCGAGCCGTATGGCAGGGGCGAGCTGCTGGGCAGGTAGCGATGGTTGGGGAAGAAAAAGATGAGCCATACTGGCACGGTGCTGATTGCCGTTCGCGACGGAACGCTCGCCGACAGCTTGCGATTTTCCTTGGAGCTTGAAGGCTATGAGACACGCTTCTGCGACGAGCAAGGGCTCTCTCCGCTCTTGCGGAAAACACACCCCGAGAGCACCTGCTTGGTGTTGGACCAAGACATCTTTTCGCGGGTCGCGGATGCTCGTGACTCGGAGTTTGCCGGCTGTTCCGGTGTCCCGGTCATTCTCATGGTCTCCCAAAAGACCGAGCGGCTCCTCGCCAAAGCGCGGAGCGGCGGTGTCACCAAGGTCCTGGAAAAGCCGATTCTCGGCGGACTAATGCTGGAGACCATCCGGCAAGTAATTGAAACAAATGAGCCATTGGGCGCCAACCTGCGACCGCTCTGACAGGACTCCGCCTACGTAGAATCCCTTAGGGAACCAGCCTGAATTTCGGCCACGCGCGAACGACGCTATCTCTGATGTTAGTCAATTTGACCATCAGGGGGTTGTTATGCTGACGCCGCTTCCCATCGTGGATCATCCGCAGACACAGATGCCGCTCGCGCCGTCGGTTCCGCCGAAGCCGCGCGATGAGGCCGAATTCCATACATCGAGCGTTCCGCTAAATTTCGCCCGCAATAGCGAGATTTTCGCCGAGGGCGAGGCCGCCGGATACGTCTACAAAATTGTCTCAGGAGTCGTTCGTGTATCGAAGCTCTTGCCAGACGGGCGTCGCCAGATCAGCGCGTTCCATCTGCCGGGCGATATGTTCGGTTTCGAAGTGGACGATGTGCACCATGTGTCGGCAGAGGCCATCGGGCCGGTAAAGGTCATTGCCTACAAATGGCAGAACCTCCTCAGTGACACATGCTCAAGTAGCTTCGTTCATGAACTCCTGAATCGCACGATGATTGGACTGCGGCAGACCCAGGATCATCTCCTGCTCCTTGGCCGCAAGAATGCCCTGGAGAGGCTTGCGGCATTTCTTATCGAGATGGTGCGACGAACTGGGTCCGAGCGATCCTTACAACTGGCAATGCCACGCCACGATATCGCGGACTACCTTGGTCTCACCCTTGAGACCGTATCGAGGATGTTTGCCGAGCTAAAGGACGCCGGGATCATCAAGCTTGAATCGGCGCGGCAGGTATCGGTACTCGATATGCCGAAACTCGAGGCGATGGCTACGTGAGTTCCTGCAAAGGTCTTTCGCGGGTCGGCGTCTTCGCGCTGTTGATCGCCGCAGTTGTGCTCTGCCTTGTGTCCGACGCTGGCGCCCAGGCCCCCGTTACGAATGAGCCGAGTGCCGATCGTGGCAAGGCGCTCGCGGAGCGCGTCTGCACGAACTGTCATCTTGTCTCGGATGATCAGACCAAGGCTGTCGCCGACGTACCGACCTTTCGCGAGATTGCCAACAAGCAGAACCAAACCGCCGGCGAGATCATGGCACGGATCGCCATTCCCGCGCATCCCATGCCGGTGATTCCACTTACAAAGCGCGAGCTTGAAGACCTTGCGGCCTACGTCATGAGCTTGCGGAGTGAATAGTCAGCAACCAGAAGGGTGTTCCTGCGTAATAGATTGCTGAAGCTTGCGCTGAATCAAGGTCGTTGGACGCAGGTCGGCGTGTAACGATGATGCAAAGAACCGTGACGGCTGACACGGGAACGAATGAACTTTCCGAGGCGCCATGCTTCGGGTCCGGGATTGGGCAACGCTTGAGATTGAGGGGTTGGAAACATGGCCGCAAAAACGCAGCGGGATGAGTGGAAAGCGCTGTCGGACTTTCTCGCGATTGGGGCCGCAGCGTTTTTACTAATTCTTGGCCTCATCCTTGCGATAGCGGGCGAGGATCCAGTCATGAAGTTTCATGGCTGCCTCCTTCTCGGCGCCTCAGGTCTTGCGCTTATCTTCATACTGACGCAATTCGTCGAAGGCCGAGCGCCCGAGGATACGTCCGGCTACGCGGACGGTGTTATTAGAGCCGGCGTTATCGCTACGGTCTTTTGGGGAATTGCCGGGTTCATCGTCGGCGATGTCATCGCTTGGCAGCTCGCTTTTCCAGCGCTCAATTTTGACCTGCCATGGACAAGCTTTGGACGCTTGCGGCCGCTCCATACATCCGCGGTCATCTTCGCATTTGGCGGTAACGCGCTCATCGCCACCTCATTTTATGTCGTGCAGCGCACGTGCCGCGCGCGACTCGCAGGCAAATGGTCTCCGTGGTTCGTCTTCTGGGGGTATCAGCTTTTCATCGTTTTGGCGGCAACCGGCTATATTCTTGGCGTTACGCAGAGCAAAGAATACGCCGAGCCGGAATGGTACGTGGACCTTTGGCTGACGATCGTCTGGGTCGTCTACCTCCTAGTTTTCCTTGCTACCGTCGCCAAGCGGAAAGAACCGCACGTCTACGTGGCGAACTGGTTCTATCTAGCCTTCATCGTGACTGTTGCGATGCTGCACATCGTCAACAACTTGGCGGTGCCGATTTCGCTGCTGGGTACGCAGAGTGTTATTCTGTACTCGGGCGTGCAGGACGCCATGACGCAGTGGTGGTACGGGCACAACGCCGTGGGCTTTTTCCTAACGGCTGGCTTCCTCGGCATGATGTACTACTTCGTGCCGAAGCGTGCCGAGCGGCCCGTATACTCGTATCGGCTTTCCGTCGTCCACTTCTGGTCGCTGATCTTCATCTATATTTGGGCGGGCCCGCATCATCTGCACTACACCGCTCTGCCAGACTGGGCGCAGACTCTCGGCATGACCTTCTCAATCATCCTGTGGATGCCATCCTGGGGTGGCATGATCAATGGCCTCATGACGCTGTCTGGCGCTTGGGACAAGCTGCGCACGGACCCTGTCATCCGCATGCTGATCGTAGCCGTGGCCTTCTACGGCATGTCGACATTCGAAGGCCCGCTCATGAGTATCAAGTCGGTCAACTCACTGTCGCATTACACTGACTGGACCATCGGTCATGTTCACTCTGGTGCGCTTGGTTGGGTTGCCTTCATCAGCTTCGGCGCTCTGTATTGCCTTGTGCCCTGGTTGTGGCACCGAAAGGCGCTCTACTCACAGCGCCTAGTCGAATGGCACTTCTGGATCTCGACGCTCGGCATTGTGCTCTACATCACCTCAATGTGGGTGTCGGGCATCCTGCAAGGACTGATGTGGCGCGCCTACAACTCGCTTGGCTTCCTCGAGTATTCCTTCGTGGAGACAGTCGAGGCGATGCATCCGTTCTATATCATCCGGGCCATCGGCGGACTGCTCTTTGTCATCGGAGGCTTCTTGATGGCCTACAATCTGTGGCGCACCGCGCGTGGCGATCAGCCTGTCGATGCGACCGATCAACCACCCGTCGCTGCGGCTCCTGAGTTCCGGCCCGGCGAATACACGGCGCCGGCGGAATAAGGAGGGGGCAATGAGCTGGGGAAAACACGACGTCCTAGAAAAAAGCCCAATGCTGATGCTCGTCGGCATTCTGATTGTGGTGAGCATCGGTGGGTTGATCGAGATTGCACCGCTTTTCTGGTTGAGTTCGACCGTCGAGAAAGTGCAAGGCATGCGGCCGTACTCGCCGCTTGAGCTGACCGGACGCAACATCTACATCCGTGAGGGGTGCTATGTCTGCCATAGCCAGATGATCCGGTCTTTGCGGGATGAGGTCGAGCGCTACGGTCATTACAGCCTGGCCGCCGAGAGTATGTATGATCATCCGTTCCAATGGGGATCGAAGCGCACGGGGCCGGACCTTGCACGGGTCGGCGGCAAGTACTCCGATGAATGGCATCGCGCGCACATGATCAATCCGCGCTCCGTGGTGCCGGAGTCCATCATGCCCGGGTATCCCTATCTTGCCGAGCGGGAACTCGATTACGATAAAATCCAGGATGTGTTGAAAGCAAACGCCGCCGTTGGCGTCCCGTACACGGAAGAGATGATCGAGTCGGCAAAGGCCGATTTGGAGGCGCAAGCTGGGAATGACGCCGGTGATGTCGAGGCTCTACTAGCTCGCTATCCGAAGGCGCAGACGGGACCGTTCGACGGCAACCCGGAGAAAATCACCGAGCTCGACGCGCTCATCGCTTACATGCAGATGCTGGGGACTCTCGTTGACTTTGCTAGCTTTGACGAGGCCGGGCCCAACCTGAGGTGAGGACGGAACGATGGAATACGAACAAGTCGCTTCAATCAGTCAGGTAGCCGCGCTCATCTTTTTCATCGTGCTTTTTGCCGGTGTCGTGCTCTATGCGTTCTGGCCGGGCAACAAAAAACGCTTTGATGAGGCGGCGAAACTGCCTTTGGAAGACGATCCAGAGTCCGAAAAGGGGAAAGACAGCTGAGCCATGGCGAACAAGGAAGAAAAATCCTCTGAGGGGTTCTCAACCACCGGTCACGAGTGGGACGGAATTGAAGAGTGGAACAACCCGCTGCCCAAGTGGTGGCTATACGTATTCTACGCCACGGTCATCTGGGCCATTGGTTATTGGATCGTCTATCCCGCTTGGCCCACCGTAACTTCATACACCAAGGGTTACCTAGGCTACAGCCAGCGTGCTCAGTTGAACAACGATATCGCAGCGGCAAAGAAACAGACGGCCGTCTTTAGCGACAAGATCGACCAAGCTGATTTCGAGACGATCCAAGCTGATCCGGAGCTTTTGAGCTTCGCGCTTGCCGGTGGGCAGGCCGCATTTGGTGACAACTGTGCGTCCTGTCACGGCCGTGGCGCCCAGGGTTTCGTGGGCTACCCGAACTTGCGGGACGATGCCTGGATCTGGGGTGGTTCGATTGAGGGAATTCAGCAAACGATTCTTCACGGTATCCGGTCTGATGATCCTCAGGCTCGGCAGAGCATGATGCCGGCCTTTGGCGAGCTCGGCATGCTGGACCGACAACAGGTTTCGGATACTGCGGAATATGTCATGTCCCTCTCGGGCAATGAGCAAGACGCGGAGGCAGCCGCGCGAGGGCAAGAAATCTACGCAACCAATTGCGCCGCTTGTCATGGTCCGGACGGCGCGGGGAACCAGGCACTCGGGGCGCCGACTCTGTCGGATGAGCTTTGGTTGTACGGTGGTGACAAGGACACGCTTATCGAGACGATTACCTATAGTCGTGCTGGAGTGATGCCAGCGTTCTCGGAGCGTCTCGACCCGGCGACAATCAAGAAGCTGGCGATCTACGTACACTCCCTAGGTGGTGGGCAATAAAGCCTCTGTGATAGTTTGGTAGGATAATGGCAAATGTCGAGCTGGGCGGCGGCGGCGTATCGCCCTCGGATGAGGGGACGCAGCTCTATGCCGACAGGGTCAAGGTTTACCCCAAAGAGGCTCACGGCCGCTTTAGAACGATCAAATGGATCGTCATGGCCGTCACACTTGGCATTTACTATTTGCTTCCTTGGGTGCGTTGGGATCGCGGGCCTTATCTGCCCGATCAGGCAGTCCTACTCGACCTGCCGGCACGCCGCTTTTACTTCTTCTTTTTAGAGATTTGGCCTCAAGAGTTTTACTACGTCACGGGCTTGCTCGTACTGGCTTCCTTGGTGCTGTTCCTGGTTACGGCCGTAGCGGGACGCGTTTGGTGCGGCTACACTTGTCCGCAAACGGTCTGGACAGACTTAATGGTGGCCGTTGAGCGTTTCTGGCAAGGCGATCGCAATGCGCGCCTGCGGCTTGATAAGCACCCTTGGGCGCTCGAAACGGTTTGGAAGAAGGGTGCGACGCACCTGACTTGGTTAGCGATTGCGGTCGCCACAGGCGGCGCTTGGGTCTTCTACTTTGCAGACGCCCCAACCTTAACCAAGGAGCTCGTAACCTTCAGTGCGCCGGCGACAGCGTATCTCTTCATCGGCTTGTTCACGCTGTCGACCTATGTTCTGGGCGGCATCGCCCGCGAGCAGGTCTGCATTTATATGTGTCCTTGGCCGCGAATTCAGGGGGCGATGTTCGATAGCGACTCGCTGCTGGTTTCCTACCGCGACTGGCGGGGAGAACCACGTGGTCCGCACAAGGCCGGCCAGACCTGGGAGGGCAGGGGAGACTGCATCGACTGCAACCAGTGCGTGGCGGTTTGTCCTACGGGAATCGACATACGTGATGGCGGGCAACTTGAGTGCATTCAATGCGCGCTATGCATTGATGCTTGCGATGCGATTATGGACAAGGTTGGTAGGCCCAGCGGTCTGATTGCCTACGACACGGTTCGCAACCTCGAGGCAGGAGCGCCGAACGCCGAGCCGTTGCGGCTCCTTCGGCCACGTGTTTTGCTCTACGCGGGGCTAATTGTCCTGGTGAGCATCATTATGGTCGTGGCGCTCATGATGCGCCCTGTACTGCAGGTGAATGTTATTCACGATCGCAATCCGCTGTTCGTCAAACTGTCCGATGGCGGCGTTCGAAACGGCTACGAAGTGAAGATTCTCAACAAGCAATATGTCCCGCGTGCGTTTAAGCTCGGCGTCACCGGTTTGCCCGACGCGACAGTAAAGCTGGTCGGATACGACAGCGGTGTTGTTCCGGTGCCACCCGACCAGTTGAGGGGCGTCAAGCTTCACGTTGCCCTGGATAAGGAAGGGGTTCGCGCGCTTCCCGATCAGGCAACGCAGTTCCAGTTTGTCGTGACCGATATCGCTACCGGGGAGACCATGGAACATAACGCGACATTCCAAGGCCCACCAAAGAGTGAGGCGAAATGACGATGGAAGCCACACCACTCCCGCGAATCCTGCGCGGCCGTCACGTGCTGATCGGTCTCTTTATCTTCTTTGGCGTCATGTTCGTCGCCAATGGATTTCTCGTCTACTATGCCGTCTCCACGTTCAGCGGTGGCGATCGCCCGAATCCCTACCGCAGCGGTCTCAACTACAACGAGACGATCGCAGAGTCAGCGGCGCAAGCGGCTCTGGGCTGGTCGACAACGACGGATTATGACGGCAATGCAGGACGGCTGACGCTCAGCTTCAAGGATTCAGCTGCAACGCCTGTCACAGGGCTCAATCTTTCGGGGACGCTCGGCCGGCCAGCAACCACTCAGGGCGAGCGCGACCTGATCTTCCGCGAGTGGCGTGAAGGCGTCTACCTGTCCGACGTGACACTCGCGCCAGGAAATTGGATCCTGACCGTGGAGTCCTCCAAGGAAGAGGTCGGTTCGCCGGTCTATCGCCTTAAGGAGCGATTGATCGTCACCGAAGGGCCATGACCGAGATCCCCACCGCCGAGTTCAAGAACGCGGTGCCTCTCGACGAATCACCACATGGCGGGCAGCACGTCGCGCCGGTCGAACCCTCTACCATGACGCTCGCCGTCGAAGACATGCATTGCGGCGGATGCCTTCGGTCCGTGGAGCGTGCGGCGATGCGCGTTCCAGGTGTCGAGACAGCACGGGCTTCCCTCGCAGCGAAGCGCCTAACGGTGGCCTACCATCCCTCAGAAACCAATGAGGCAGATGTCATTGCGGCCCTAGATCGCGTTGGGTTCGACGCTGCCCCGCTCGAGGCCTCGAAGCAGGATCGCGGGGACCAGCGGCAGAAGTACTTGCTGCGGCGTGTTGCGGTGGCGGGCTTCGCCGCCATGAACATCATGCTTATCTCCATCGCTGTGTGGTCGGGTGAAAGCGGCGACATGGACCCGGCGCTGGCGCAGATGTTTCGTTGGCTCTCCGCGCTGATCGCTCTGCCTACTGTCTTGTATGCCGGAGATCCGTTCTTCTCGTCGGCTCTTGCCGCGCTGAAGGGGCGCCGTCTCAACATGGACGTGCCTATTTCTCTTGCGATCATCCTCGCCACAGGCATGAGCGTCTACCAGACCATGCGCGAGAGCGAACAGGTCTATTTCGACGCAGCGGTGATGCTTCTCTTCTTCCTGCTGGTTGGTCGGTATCTGGACGAGGCGCTGCGGGTTCGCGCACGGGGTGAGGCCCAGAATCTCCTCAGTCTACAGAATGGCATAGCTACCATGCTCGCAGCGGACGGAACACAGTCGAAGGTTCCGGCAAGCGTACTTCGCCCGGGCGACCGGATTCTGGTCGCCGTCGGAGAGCGTGTCGCGGCAGACGGCGTGGTCGCGCACGGAAGCGGTGATATCGATCAGAGCCTGATCACCGGTGAGACAATGCCGGTGGCCGCTTCGACTGGGACTGAAGTCTATGCCGGTACGTTAAATCTGAGCCGAGGCTTGGAGATAGAAGTCACCGCGGCGGACGATGCCACGTTGCTCGCCGAGATCAGCCGGCTGATGATGGCGGCTGAGCAGGGCAAGGCCCGTTATCGTATTCTCGCGGACCGAGCGGCCCGTCTCTACTCGCCTGCAGTCCATGCGCTAGGCCTTTCGACATTTATTGGTTGGCTTGCCTTCGGCGCAACATGGGAAACCGCACTTACCTACGCGATTGCGGTGTTGATCATCACATGCCCTTGCGCGCTCGCACTTGCGGTGCCCGTCGTGCAGATCGCGGCGGCCTCTAGGCTGTTCAAGCGAGGAGTCATGGTTAAGGTTCCCGACGGGCTTGAGCGCATCGCCGAGATTGACACAGTCGTTTTTGATAAGACAGGCACGCTGACACTGGGAGAACCGCAGCTCCTCGATGCCGACAACGTTTCGACGGAAACGCTCGCTTCCGCAGCCACGCTTGCCAGCTCAAGCCGCCATCCGTTCTCCCGCGCTTTGGTCGCGGCTGCGCAAGCTAGGCTCGGGTCTGTGGAGCCCGCACGTGATGTGGAGGAGACGCCGGGTGAAGGGTTGCTGCTCAAAACACCAGAGGGTGAGGAGGTTCGTCTCGGCTCTGCGGCTTGGTGCAATGTAGACGGCGCTGATGGGCGGACCGCCGAGGTCTGGTATCGTAGCGAGCAAGACGATCCCGTCTGTTTCCGGTTCTCTGACCAGCTCCGGTCCGATGCAGCGGAAACGATCGCGGCGCTCAAAGCGCGCGGACTTGACGTGGCACTTTTGTCCGGAGACCGCGACACTGTTGTCGCATCAACCGCCGCCGAGGCCGGGATCAACGTCTTTGCAGGCGAGCTGAAACCTGCGGACAAGATCGCTTGGCTTGAAGAGCGGGCGAATGAGGGCCGCAAGGTCTTGATGGTCGGCGATGGCCTTAATGATGCGCCGGCGCTAGCCGCAGCGCACGCGTCCATGTCGCCAGCGACCGCCGCGGATATCAGTCAACGGGCTGCCGACTTCGTCTTTCAGGGCAAAGCCTTATCGCCGGTACTCGAGGCGGTGAGCACCGGGTCTCGTGCCCGAAAGATGGCATTTCAGAATTTTGGCGTGGCCCTGGCCTATAATTCCATCTGCGTTCCGCTTGCGATGGCAGGGTTCGTGACGCCGTTGATCGCAGCAATCGTTATGTCGAGTTCTTCTATTCTCGTCACGCTCAATGCGGCGAGACTTGCAGGAGGGAAGAGATCATGACCGCGCTTGCTTGGCTTGTCCCCGCGGCACTGTTCCTGGGGGGTTTGGGGCTCGCGGCTTTCCTCTGGGCCTTGCGCTCCGGCCAGTTCGAAGATCTGGACGGCGCGGCATATCGGGCACTTGAGGACGAACCCCCGGACGAACAGGATTCCGAGCCCAAATAGCTGCTGGTCTCGCCAAAGCTGCGTCTGCGCGGTGATCCAGATGAGCGAATTTCACGTAAAGCCTACGTAGATAATCTCCTGGGATCAGCTCATGACCTATGCTGTCGCCTACGTGGCTACCGCAATCGGATTTTTGGTGGTCGATGTAATCTGGCTTGGGTTCATCGCGAAGAGTTTCTATCAGCGGGAAATTGGCCATCTCCTCCTTGAGAATTTCAACATGGTGGCCGCTGTTGGCTTCTACTTGATGTTCATTGCCGGAATCGTGATTTTCGCAGTGGCGCCCGCGTTACATTCAGAATCGTGGAGGACGGCCTTGTTGTTTGGGGCGCTGTTCGGCCTGTTCACCTATGGCACCTACGACCTGACCAATTGGGCAACGCTCAAAGGCTGGAGTCCCCTCGTCACCGTGGTCGATATGGCTTGGGGTACCTTTTTGACCGGCGTATCAGCAGTAATAGGCTATTTCGTTACACGTTCTTTGGTAGGTAGCTAACTCGAAGTACTTTCGCAAGTGATCTGGGTGCGGTAACGAGCCGTACCAAATGAATTGTACGCAACAAAATGAACACTATGGCTCCCTTAAACATCGGCATAGTCGGATCGGGTATTTCGGGCTTGTCGGCCGCGTGGCTCTTGTCCAAACGCCACAAGGTAACTTTGTTTGAACAAGACAATCGTCTTGGCGGTCATACGAATACGACCACTGTGATGACAGCAGATGGTCAGGTCCCGGTCGATACCGGGTTCATTGTCTATAATGAGCTGAATTACCCAAATCTGACTGCGTTGTTCGAGCACCTTGGTGTTCACACGCAGCCGACCGAAATGACATTCGCCGTTTCAGCAAACGACGGCGCGTTCGAATATGCTGGCAGCGGCCCGGGACTTTTCGGTCAGTACAGAAATCTGATCAATCCGCGCCAATGGCGATTAGTCTCAGACATGTTTCGCTTCTTCCGAAGCGCTGAGAAGGCCCTCAAAACACATCCTGAAGGTATCTCGCTCGGCAGCTTTCTTGAGGCAGAGAACTACTCAGACGCCTTTGTCGAAGATCACATTCTACCGATGGGCGCCGCCATCTGGTCAACGCCAATGGTTGGCATGCTGGATTTCCCCGCCTCGACATTTCTCAACTTTTACGCCAATCACGGCATGCTCCAGGCCGTAGGCCGCCCGGCTTGGAAGTCGGTTTCTGGCGGCAGTAAAAGCTACATTACCCGCTTGCTCGAAGATGGCGATATTGACGTCGCCGTCAGTACGCCGGTTCGGAAAATTGGGCGTGCCCGCTCATGTGTGCACGTTGAGGACACACGAGGCGTCGTCCGCATGTTCGACCATGTCGTTATTGCCACGCATGCAGATCAAGCATTGAAGGTTCTCACTGACGCCACGCCTCAGGAGCGCGGGCTTCTACGCCGCTTCACTTATGAACGCAACCACGCGGTCCTGCATCGCGATAGGCGCCTGATGCCACGCCGAAAGCGGCTTTGGCAGAGCTGGAATTACATGAAGCGGGGGCATGGCCTGGAGTCCCAGCTATGCGTATCCTATTGGATGAACAGTTTGCAGAATTTGCCGACCAAGACAGATCTCTTCGTGACCCTGAATCCGCCGTGGAAGATACATCCGAAGGCAATTGATCTTGAAGTCGACTATGATCACCCTGTCTTCACCAACGAGACGAGTGCCGCCCAGCGTGAGCTCTGGTCGCTTCAGGGGAAGAGCCGCACTTGGTTCTGCGGGGCTTATTTCGGATATGGTTTCCATGAAGATGGACTTCAGAGTGGCCTTGCAGTTGCCGAACAGTTGGGGCGCGTAAGACGCCCTTGGTCGGTAGCCGACGAGTCGGGACGGATTCACGTCACACAAGATGCGGGCGGAGAGCAAGCTGCTCCGCTCGTGGCTGCTGAGTGATGTCAACGTCGGCGCTCTATAATGGCATCGTCGTGCACAAGCGCGTTCGACCCGTACAGCATGCGCTGCGCTATAATGTGTTCTCGCTCTTGATTGACTGCGATGAACTGCCCGATCTCGACCGTCGTTTGCGCCTATTCTCTTATAACCGCCTAAATCTATGCAGCATTCACGATGCTGATCATGGGGACAGGCACCCCATAGCTGGCTATCTGAGGCGGATCTCTGCACAAAGCGGTGTCGAGGGTATCAAGCGCTTCATGATGCTGTGCTATCCGCGCGTACTCGGTTACGTCTTCAATCCGGTCACAGTATACTTTGGTGTGAACGGCGACGACGAACCTCTGTTGATCCTCTACGAGGTCAGTAACACATTCGGTGAGCGTCAAACGTATGTCGTTCCTGTTGAGCAAGACAATCGCTCCGACACCGTGCATCAGAGCTGTGCAAAAGCCTTTTATGTTTCCCCATTCAACAGTGTAGATGGACGCTACAGTTTCCACGTCACGCCACTCGGCGAGGAAATCACTGTCGGTATCGCACTGCATACAGAGGATGGACCTCTGCTTAAGGCCTTCTTCCGCGGCGAGCGGGAGATGCTAACCGACGGCACCCTTGCCAAGGCGCTTGCGCGCACAGGCTGGCTCTCGGTGAAGGTTATATTGGCCATACATTATGAGGCGCTGAAGCTGTGGCTTAAAGGTCTGCGGCTAATGCCGCGGCCCCGGCGTCCGAAGTCTGCCATCGCTTATGTATCGCCAACCGGGGAGCATAGAGACCAATGACAGACAATTCGGTCGCGGTTGGCCGGTCGCCTTTGGTGCTGGATCTCGTGACCCGCTTGATCGTGAGATTGGCCGGACGCGTCATGAACTGGCAGTCCACGGGCTCTATTCAAATTGTGCTGCCTCGCGGTCAACGCACGACGCTCGGCAATGGGCGACCCTATGATGCTGTTCTAACATTCAAAAACTATCGGGTGGTCTTGAAGGCGATCCGGCGGGGCGCCCTCGGTTTCGCGGAAGCCTATATCGACGGAGATGTCGAGTGCTCTGACCTCGTGGGTTTGTTTCGGTTTGTCCTTCGAAACCAAGCCCCACAGCACGGCGATTCGGCCCCGAGGTTGTTTCAGGCAAGGATGATGGACCGTATCGGCCATTTTCAGCGCCGCAACACCCGTCAAGGAAGCCGGCGGAACATCACAGAGCACTACGATCTCGGTAATGCGTTCTTTGAGACATGGCTCGACGATCTGATGATCTATTCCAGCGCGCTCTATCGCGATAGCACTGAAACGCTCGACGAAGCTCAGGACGCGAAGCTAGAGGCAATTCTTGACTCTCTTCAGCTTGAGCCGGGGATGAAAATGCTCGAGATCGGCGCGGGCTGGGGTGCGTTGGCGCGCGCTGCCGCGCGTCAGCACGCCGTCTCAGTGCGCGGCATCACGCTATCTCGCGAACAGCTGGCGCATGCTCGCGCTCGGGCCAAGGTTGAGAGCCTCGAAGGGATGGTCCAGTTCGAACTTGAGGACTACCGGGATACGGAAGGACAGTATGACCGGATTGTTTCGGTCGAGATGATCGAGGCGGTTGGCGAGAAGAACTGGCCGCGCTATTTCCAAACGCTCCGAGATCGCCTAAGGCCAGGCGGCATCGCGACACTGCAAGCGATAACGATCGGCGAGGAGCACTTCGAAACGTACCGGCGCGAGCCGGACTTCATTCAACGGTACATATTCCCTGGCGGCATGCTCCCGACAAAGACAATACTTGAGGAGCAGGCTGAGACCGCGGGCTTCACCTACGAGCCGGTGTTGGCATTCGGGCAGTCTTACGCCCGTACGCTTGAAGAATGGCGCGAACGGTTCGAGGCAGCATGGCCGCAATTGGTGGAACAGGGTTTTGACGACGTGTTTCGCCGCAAATGGCTCTACTACCTCGCTTACTGCGAGGCTGGCTTTCGGGAAGGCTCAATCGATGTTGGGCTCTACCGGCTGACGCGCCGATAGCTCTGCGTCATTCGGATGGCAGAATGAAGCGCCGGACAATCCAAAAGTAGATCGCATTCGGCAGAATGCGTACAAACTTCATGATCCACGTAAAGCGACGTGGAAATGTGATTTCGTACCTTTTTCTTTCCAGCCCCTGCAGAAGACGTTCCGCTGCCGCGTCTACGGGCATAATGAACGGCATGGGAAAATCATTGACGGATGTCATGGGCGTTTCCACGAAACCCGGATTGACGATGGAGAGGGTTACGCCCTTCGCCTCCAGTTCGGGATACAAGGATTCGGCCAGGTTTATCAGAGCCGCCTTTGTCGCGCCGTAGGCGGCCGCCTTGGGTAAGCCCCGATAGCCGGCCACTGATGAAATAATCGCGATCTGCCCCGAGCCGCGCTTCATCATATCTGGCACCACCTGCGCCAAAACGTTCACAACGCCCATGAAGTTAACCTCCATGGATTTCCTGAAGGCCTTCGGATCGAGGTCGGGCGGCGTCACAACCTCCCAGGTCCCAGCAGAAAGAACGACTAAGTCAACAGGGCCAGCTTTGCTTTCAATCTCCCGATAGCATCGAGCGACAGCCGTCTCATCGGTGATGTCAAGCGGATAGGGCGTGATCGTCTTCGACGACGCGTGTAAAGCCTCTAACTTCTCGGCCGAACGGGCCGAGACGGCCACGGTCGCAACGTGGCCATCCAATAGTTCGGCAAGAGCCGCTCCAATGCCGGAGCTCGCGCCAACAATCCAAGCGGTACGCCAGGGGAGCGACTGCTTGTCGCTCACCTAGATACCCACGATGGGCTGCAAAATCCGGCCGAAGACGTTCTTGAAACGTGTGGGCGCCTCTGTTGCCACGACACAGATGCAGGACTCAGGAGAGTCGACAACTGGTTGATGCTCGACATGCTCGTCAAGATCCGCGAGGTCGCCAGGCCCAAATCGGCCGAACTCATCGCAATAGGACCCTTTGATGACCAACGTCAGTTCCATGCCGCCATGGCCATGATCGGGTACCTTCGTGCCAGGCGCGATCTTCAGCATCGTCAACCGGCTTCGGGCGGCCCGTGACACCGGCAAGGGGTGTTTCGAAACACCTGGCGCTACAGTCTTCCAAGCAATGTCGTCCAAGCCACCTTCGAGCAACCGCGCGAGCGGTACCGGAAAGTCCGGCCGCCGGCTGCCGTTGACCTTCGGTGCAGGGCGCTCGTCTACGATCACGCTATCGAGCCGGCTCAATGTTCTCTCCAGGGCCGCAGGGCTCATCGGAGCAGCATCAACGGTGTCCAGCAAGGCGCCGCCGACACGCTCGATCTCACGAAGCTCTGCTTGACACTTTTCACAAGACGCTATGTGGGCTGCAACCAAAGTAGCGAACCCTTCGTCAAGATTGCCCGCGGCGTAGCTCACCAAGGTGGCACTATCCGGATGATGGACGATCTTCATTTCACAATCTCCAAGCGTTCCCGCAACTTCGCATAGGCGAGCCGCATACGGGACTTTACAGTTCCTAACGGCAGATCAAGCGCGCTGGCGATTTCCGCCTGCGGCATGTCCTGCACAAATGACATTTCGACCACACGACGCTGATCAGGCGGCAGCTCAGCAAGAGCTTCACCCACCAGGCGATCGCGCTGGTTCGACTCAGTTACCTCCTCACCGCCCGCGTCAGGCGACTCCAGATCAAGATCGGCGATGTCGTCATATGGGCGAGACGATTGCCGGCGCAGTCTGTCGATGCGAACATTCCGCGCAATCGTAAAGATCCATGCGCTGACAGTTCCTCTGTCAGGTGCATACAGGTCGGCCTTACGCCATAGCGTCAACATCACGTCCTGCGCGAGGTCTTCAGCCATGTCCGCGTCTGAACCGCTGCGCATCATTAGCGCTTTGATTCTTGGACCAAATTGCAGAAACAAGCACTGGAACGCCTCACGGTCACGATGTCGCGCAACGCGCTCCATGAGAGCTCGATCGTCCTGGTTCTCTTCCCGATAGACGGACAATTTCTGGGCCGCGCTCATTCTTATGATGCCGCAAGGTCCTATCGTTGCTACACGACCTTTATACGGCAGAAACGCCTTAGCGGATCACTCCGCTACTGACGGGCTTTGTGTCGGTATTTCAGTGACTTCCCAACCCCGCGAACGGATTATAGCCAGCTCGGCATCGCTTGCGAAACGTGAATCCCAGTCTGCCAGCAGGGGCCGCATGATGTATCGCCAAAGCGGCGGGACGAGAGCGCACGTGGCCATGGTCTGGTAGCCGTAGGGCAGCATTGGCACGTGATCGGCCGCATCCAAGCACCAGAACGGCTTGGTCGCGAACATGTGGTGATCCGAGTGCCTCGGCAGATTGTAGTGCAGCACATTCGATAGGTGGTGGTAGCAGTCCCAACTATGCCGTGGTTCGATCGGTGCGTTTTCGGCCCGCACCAGCCCGTAGTGCTGCACATAGTTGATAAGTTCGTGAAAGAACCGCCCCAGCAGGGCAGCCAGCCCGAATAGCAGGAGTGCGTAGGGGCCCCCGAGCAGCGCCACAACAGCGACGATTGCCAACGGTGCAGCAAGCGCCCGAATGAACTTGTTGTGCCCGGACCAAACAGGAAGCCCCTTGCGTCTAAGCCGCGCCGCTTCGACGGCGGCGGCCTGGGCGTATTGTCCATAGACGGCACGGATCAAGAACGGCACCAGCCGCTCCCCGCGCCGGGCCGTAGACGCCTCATCGTAACTGCCAACCCGGCGGTGATGAACATGGACGTGGTAGATGACGAAGGACGTGTTGAAGGTAAAGCCCAGTAGTACGTGGGCGACAGTTTGCGGGATCCAGCCCTTCCGGTGGCTGAGCTCGTGGCCCACTGTGGCGCCGACCAGGGCGAACAAGTATCCGACGACCCAAATCGCCCCGATTGTCTGCAGGGGTCGCTCCGTGAAACTCGCATCGCGCGCATAGACCGCAAGGAGAACGGTCAGCAGGCACATCAGGGGCAGAGCGAGGTAGAGATTGAACTCGTAGAAGAGCCGGGCGTGCTCATCGAGCCTGGCCCGGTCCTCGCCGCTCAGCTCGTCTGCAAACGAACCGAACACCATGATGAGGAGGATAACGACAAAGGGCATCCACCCGCCGATCAACAGGGAGGCGGAGCCTAACAGGAGCAGAGTGTTGGCCGAGGCATATTGCCCCGCGGCGAGGATGCTGGACACGGATGTCCAGCGTGTCTTCGCCTTACTTCTCGACGAACCCACGACCCTTCTCTTCGTGCTTCATTGCTTTTTCTTGTACCTACAACCCCTATGCTACATATCTGTCCGCGAAGGAAAAGCCATAGTTTGGCGTTTGGCAGCACGGTCTTTCAGGTGTGGAAAACAGCTGGCTAACCGGCACGCTGAGGACAAGCGAGTCAGTGCAGCAATTGCATGACGGGTGCGAAGGTGTATGCGAACGGTATTGATCACGGGGACGTCTACCGGAATTGGCCAGGTGACCGCCAAGGTCTTGGCGTCAAAGGGTTGGCACGTTTTCGCCAGCATGCGGAACCTTGAGAAAAGGGCACCGCTCGAGAAGCTGCTGAACGAGATCGATATCCCCGGGCGCGTGAGCTACGTGGCGCTCGATGTGAACGATCCGGTCTCGATCGAGGCGGCCGTGTCTGAGGTGCTGACTGAGACCGGTGGGACGCTGGATGCGGTGGTGCACAATGCTGGCGTTGCAATAGCTGGCGCCCATGAGGACCTGCCGGATGCGGAAATCCGGCGCGTCATGGAGACAAACTTCTTCGGCGTCCTCGGGCTGACCCGCGCGCTGCTGCCCACGTTCAGGGCCCAGAAGCACGGTCGCATTATTTGTATGTCAAGCCAGTCAGCCTTTGCGGGCCAGCCAACAAATTCGATCTATTGCGCATCGAAATGGGCATTGGAGGGCTGGGCGGAATCTATCGCCTACGAACTTGACCCCTTTGGTATCGACGTCATCCTTGTCGAACCAGGCCCGTACAAGACCCAGATTTGGCAGGCCACTGAACGGGTCACGCCACGCGGCGGGCCTTACACGAACTGGGTGCGGCTCGTAATGCGCGGTGCCGATGCGCATGCGGAGAAGCACGCGCGCGACCCCGAGGAAGTCGCTGAGGTTGTCGCCAAGGCGCTGGAAGTCCCGCATCCAAAATTTCGCTACCCGGTCGGCTTTTTCGCCAAGCTGGATTTCTTCCTTCGCGGGAAAGTGCCAAGCCGCTTCATACGAAAGGGCACGACGCGCTATCTCGGCATTCCGCGGACGCGGTAACTCTATATAGTCTTCGTTTCGGGTTCTTCCGTCGCAGCCTGCTTAGCCTGATCCTTGGCTTCCGGCTTCCAGCGCGATGGCCAGTACCGTTCCATGGTGGACATCACGGCCGGCAGGAAGAGCAATGCGCCGATGACGGCCGAGGTGAGCACAATCACCACGATGGTACCGTAGAGCGCCACGGTTGGCAGCTTGCTCAACATCGTCGTGCCAATGCCGCCGGCGATCAGCACAGTCGCCATGATCACAACCGGTCCCACGTCCATGGTTGTCTTCTTGAGCGCATCCGCAACCGATCCGAGGCTTGCGCGTTCCAGCCTATAGCGGGTGAGGTAGTGGATGGTTGCGTCCACGGCGATACCAAACCCGACGGCGAAGGCGACGAGGCTCGTGAACTCCAGCCCGCCCTCAACGAGGTGGAGATAAGCGCCGCCCATGGCAATCGGGAACAAATTTGGCAGGACGCTCGCAAGGCCCGCGCGGAGCGACCGCATTCCAACACCGATCAGCACGAGAATGAGTCCGATAGCCGTGATCAGGCTGATGTTCAACTGCTTGATCATCTCATGGCTGGCTGCCGACGAGACGGGAACAATGCCGGTAACGGCGATCTTGAGACCAGGGTTTTGAGCCTCAACTTTCCGCATCTGGTTCTCGACACGGTCGAGCAGTGGCGTCATTTCGTCTGACGTCATGGCGTGAAACTGAGCCGAGATGCGGATGGCGTTTTCCTTCAGCGCGACGAAGCTCGCCGCAAAGTCCTTCGTGTTTTCCGCTTCCAGAAAGTCGATCAGCCGGTCTTCGCCAATATCACCGCCTCCGAGCCATTCCTCGACCGTGTGGAGTGAAGTAACCGCACCAAACGCCGCCTCGTCGTCGAGGATTTTGTGGACCTCACGAATGATCTCAATCGTCTTATAAGACTTGAGGGCGTGGTCTTTCGGGAAATACAGCAGCACTTCCAGTGTGCTCGCTCCCGCAAGCTTGTTGTCGTAGGCCTGGATTGCCTTCAGTGCCGTGCTTTGCGGCGGCATATTGTTGGCATAGCTATATTGCGGCTCATTCAGCACATGCAGCCAAAGGCCGCCGACGGTCAGCACGAGTCCAAGCAGGGCAATCGCGCGCGGGTATGCGGCCACCGCATCCGCTGCCCTAGCGCAAAGACCATCGATCCCTCGGCGGAAGATATCGGGCTTCTGAACCTTGCCGTGAACTTTCTTTGCGAACCCCTTTAGGAGGAGCACGGAGAGGGCCGGGACCATCAACAGTGTGATGCACAGCGACATCGCCGTGCCGGACGCTGTTGTGACGCCGAAGTCGGCGATGAATGAATGCGGCATCCAAATCAGCGATGACATCGCAAGCGCCGTCGTCAGCGACGTCAGCACACACGCCGGCCCCACACGCCTCACGGCGCTTTCGATCGCCGCTTCCAGAGAATCGCCACGTTCTAGCCCTCGGCGGATCGAGAACAGCAAGTGCAAGCAGTTAGAAAGAACGATGACGAGGATGATCGTCGGCGCAATGCCGGTAAGCAAGTTAATGTCTTGGCCGAATAGCCACATGCCGCCCCGCAGCCAGGCCACGGCGATGACGGCCGGCACAACGGCAATGATGATCAGCGGAATGCTTCGGAGGAAGATCCAGCAAACGATGATTCCAAGTCCCACTGCGACAAGGCCGAACATCGCCTGATCTTCCGAGAGACCCGAGAGAATCTCATCGCGGATCACGGCAAGCCCAGTTAGACGAGCAGACACATTGGTTCCCGCCAAGGTCTCTTGCGTCGTCTTGCCGATCTCGGCAACGAGCGCGCGCTCCGCGGCTTGTCCCTCTGTGTTCTGCGCTAATTGCTCCAGGGTCAGCGCAAAGACCGCCAGACGCCAATCATCGCTCAAGAGCTTGCCGTGGATTAGCGGGTGATCTGTGATCTTTTCTCGAGCGGCGTCCGAGCCCTGAAGTTTCGAGAGGTCCTCCGGAAAAATTGGCTGCGGCTCGCCGGTGTCTTCTTCGGGCGCGTCGACTGCAGTGAACATCGAGAGCACACCAGTGACGCCGTCGATTTTCAGCAGGCTTTCGTGCAGCGACTGCAGGGCTTCAAGGTCTTTGGTGTCGAAGGGTGTCTTGGACTCGGCGACGATCTGAAGGTCGGGCTGACTGGCGGGAAATCGCTCATTCAGCAAGTCGAGTTGGACGAAGGCCGGATCGTCAGAGCGGAAGATCTCACGAACGTCACTCGAAAAGCGATTATGGGTGGCGCCATAGATTGCGAAGGGCGTGATCACCGCGATGATAAGGAGGCATATCCAAGGATGCCGTAGAGAAACGAGCCCAAGCTTCTCTATTCCAAAACCAGCTGTCATAGACAGTCTTCCTCCCAGCCCCGCGCAACGGATCGAATCTACTTCTAATCTACTTTCGCCAACCGGCGCATACCATTGGCATGGACCTGTAGCCCTAATTTGCGGCATTGAACAGGTGCCATATGGGCCCATAAATCATGGCAATCCTTAGAAATAACCCCTTGCGAGGCCATCATTCCTGCCCGCGGCCGAACACACTGCGGACCTCGGAGCAGCGCAACTTCTTCTCGTCTGCGCTTTTGTCCAAAATCCAGTGGTTGTTCAGGAGGCTTTACGATTACCCTGAATTGTACGGGCTGATCCATGCATCGATTTACTCGGTGTTCTCCAGCGGTGTCGTCTGACGCGCGACGGGTGCCTGAATGGCCAACGCATCCCAGAGACGGCGGAAGCCATCATCTTCCCGCAGCGCTTCGACGAGCGCCGGGTCAACGCCAAGCTGGATTCGGGTAGGTTCGGGTAGTCGAGGCCAAGATGGACTCAATAGAAGCGCAGTTTGCGCGGCCTCTAACGCGCCAGGCCGATCACCGGTCAGAAGCCGCGTTCGGGCAGCCAACCACCAATTCGCATCGCTTGCGCGATTAATCGCGACGGCGCGCTCTGCAGCGGCGCTTGCGCCCGTAAGAAGACGGTCCTTCTCTGCCCCTGGGGCCTTCGCGAGTTGGCCAAGGTAGCTCGTTGCCTCTGCGGCGGCGAGTTGCCCGTGGCGAATATCGAGCAGGCGCTGCAACTCGCGGATTGGCGTAGGGTGGTCTTCAACGTGCAGATCGACGAGCCGGTCGTCGAGGCCAAGATAGCCGGCGCCAGATTTGACGACGAGAACGGCGGCAGACTCTCGGCCACGCGCATCGCCGCCTGCGCCCATCCCTGCCGAGATTGCGCGGACCAGTCGTGTGGCAAGGTCGCCTCTTGAAGCCTCGTAGGCTGCGGCCATGGCGTCCAGCACTTGCGGCCCGGCGAGCAGATTGCCTTGAACCGCGTAATGCTTGCCGGTCTGGCCGCCCGCCCAAGGCAGGCATTTCGACCCTGTGAAGGTTGCAGGGTTGCCTTTGCTGTCAACGGCACCCAGCTGGCGGAACGCGCGGTTTGGATCGTTGGTCAGTAGCTTTTCGAGTGTCGTTTTCGCATCGACGCCTTCCCTGAACAGCTCAAGGGCGCGCGGTCCGAAGAGGGGGTTGCCGATAGCCTGTGTCGCCAACGCGCCGGTTCCGGCCTCGGCGAACGGCACCACGGAGCCCACGGAAAAGAACTTGGACTGCACGGCGACTCCGTACGCGTTGCTTTCTGGGTCGTAGGCAACAATAGAGAAGGTTGAGATAGGCGGCGCCGTCCCGTCAGCAGCTTGGGCCTCGGTGTCCCTGCCAGGAAGCGCTTCGGCACAGCTCACGGCCAAGCACGCACACAACGCGACACGGCCCACCAGGCGAATCAACCCCATGCCCACGCTCCATCCCATGCATTCATTGCAGCTCGGCAAGTTCTATACATTGGGAGAGGCGATCGCGCACGCGTCGCAGGACATCCGGAAAAGCAATTTGTCCTTCGCCTGGCGGCGATCTCATTACCGAGGTGCGGCGGTGCCTTTCCCGCGGAAGAGCAAAATAAATACATAGAACAGCCAGACGCCGATGGCCGATACAGCTGCGGCAACATAAGTCCAGGCCGCAGCGTCGAGAACATGATCGACCCCGTCAATCTGCCGATCGCCGTCGATGATGTCGTGCGTTACGAGAAGCTTCTTCGCCCGCCGGCTCGCGTCAAACTCGACCGGCAGCGTCAGCAGCGCAAAAAAGAAGGACGAACCAAAGAGGACCACGCCGCCCCAGGTTAGCGTGTTGGCTTGTAGGATGAGGCCAGCCACGAAAAGCCACGGCGCGATTTGTCCGGCGAACTGAACAAAGGGCACGACATATGTCCGGAACTCCATGGGCCCGTAGTCCTCGGCGTCCTGGATGGCATGCCCGGCTTCATGAGCGGCAATCCCGGCTGCGGCCACGCTTGGCGTGAAGTAAACGTCCTGACTTAGCCGCAGCACTTTTGCGGTCGGATCGTAGTGATCGCTGAGGACGCCGGGCGTGGACTCGACCGCGACGTCATGCAGGCCTTTGGCGTCGAGAAGGCGGCGCGCAACCTGCGCGCCCGTGATGCCACTGGATGTCCGAACTTGAGAATACTCTGCAACGTTTTTCTTGATGCGGGTCTGCGCGTAGAAGCCAAGCAATAGGCCTGGCGCTACCAAGATCCAAAACAGCGGGTCCTCGAACATAGCTGTCGCGGCGTGGGAAGAAGCGAGAATGGAACCCGTCCATCAGCTCTTTCGGTCTAGCCGCGTCCCTTCCAGGCGTTAAGCACGAGCGCGATTAGGACTGCGAGAATAACGCCAATCCCTACGGCGGCTAGCACGCCCCAAAGCGTGACGGCCTCGTCCTCCATGGCAGACCCTCCCAGTCAACGCTCGCCCCATGCGCGCGTTGAAGAAGGCAGCCTACGCCATTTTCGCCTCAAGGCTGAAGCGTTGGTTTGGAGTATTTATCGAGGTGGTCCAAGCGTCCAAGCGCGCGCCGGCTGATTTCCACGTGCTCTGAGGCGTTTGAAGAGACCTCGATTCCGCGGAGCCGCAAGAACTGGTGGCGACTGGCCTTCGCGCGCCTGATCTTGGCGCTTATGCACATGACGCGCATTGCGCGGCTCCTGAACCCGCTGAGGCGCAAGGGCGCGGCCGAACAGCCCCCGGCGCTGCGTTGGA
Organism: Pseudomonadota bacterium; assembly: GCA_039177935.1. GTDB lineage: Bacteria > Pseudomonadota > Alphaproteobacteria > Rhizobiales > Methyloligellaceae > Methyloceanibacter. The sequence goes on from JBCDFN010000004.1 coordinate 149,099, forward strand.
AGCGCCGCGGCAATGCGGTCGATAGCCGGTTCGGCAGTAGTCTGCTGGTTTCGTGCCGCGACCGTTGTCGTCGCGCGAGCAGGCTTCTTGGTTTCTGTGCGTTTTGGGGCCGTCGGGGACACCTGGGCTGCGGCTACAACGGCCGCTGCCGCCACGCTTGGCGTGTCAGTGCTGGCGGAAGTATCGGTATTCTCGGAGCCGTATGGCGCCTCGTTCGATGCGACCATCGTCGATGCGTTTCCACCATACGCCTCGATAGGCACGCCATCGCGAAGCGACCCTAGCGTGGGTCCCCAAGATGTCAGAAGGGGTTTGTCGTCGCCGACGCGAATCTCATTCGCGCTGAGCGCTCTCTCGGGTGCTGGCGGCTCTGTCAGCACATAGGCGATGCCGACGAGAAAACCGAGGAAGAGAATAAACCTGAACATGGCCAGATCTCCGAACCTGGCCCCCCGTTCCTTTTACATGGGGGAGAGCCGTTAACGTTTCAACCGGGCCCCTCGATTCATTGGGCGCTGTGCTGACTCCCCCAAATCCATATCCCTTTGTCCGCTGACTAAGGTCCACGCATGAGCACATCGCCATGAAGACCCTACCGCAGACGTTATCTGGACGCTTCCCATTTCGAATCTGATGGTTAGCCCGCTTGGTTAGCGGGATTGGTTGGTGTACTGCTTATGAGTTGCCTGGACCGAATGCCACAACCCTTGGGGTTGGCGACCTGGTCGAGAGTAGGAGGCCTGGGTGCCTTGCGGCGAACGCGCAGAGTGGCGATCTTGCGCTGCAGCAATGGTGTTGATTCCCAATCCTCGACGAAGGGGAGCTTGATGACTGCAGTTTACAGTGTGCTTATCGCCGATCCGATCCACGCTTCGGGACGGGATATTCTTGAGAGCGATGCCCGCATTCGGGCCGATGTCGAAACGGGGCTAGATGAAAAGGCCCTCATCGCGCTCATCGGCGCGTATGACGCTTTGATCGTCCGATCCAAGACCAAGGTTACGAAGCCCGTGATCGAGGCGGCGACCCGTCTTCGCGCTGTGGGACGTGCCGGTATCGGCGTCGACAATATCGATATCTCGTCCGCCACAGAGCGCGGCATTGTCGTATTCAACACGCCAGATGCGAATGCCACGACGACGGCTGAGCTTGCCCTCGCTCATCTCATGTCGCTCAGCCGCAACCTGCCTCAGGCGGATCGCGCTGTCCGGGCCGGGGAGTGGAAGCCTGCGCGCTACTCGGGTGTTGAGTTATCTGGCAAGACGATTGGCGTTATCGGCTTTGGCACGATAGGCCGGCTCGTTGCCGAGCGTTGTGCAGCGCTAAGGATGCGTGTGCTGGCGCACGATCCATTCGTTGCACCAGAGATCATGACCGAATACAGCGCGGAAGCGGCGGACCTAGAGGCCCTTTTGGCTCAGGCGGACTACGTTACGCTCCATTGCCCGCTGTCTGAAAAAACCCACCACATTATCGATGCAGCTCGCCTGGCGTCGATGAAGCCAGGTGCCAGGATCATCAACTGCGCGCGTGGCGGCCTCATTGACGAGGCGGCGCTGGTCGACGCGCTGGGAAGCGGACATATCGCTGGCGCCGCGCTCGACGTCTATGAAACCGAACCGCCAGCGGGTTCTCCGCTTCTGGGTCTGGAGGACGTCGTCTTGACACCGCATCTGGGCGCCTCGACTGAAGAGGCACAACAGGCTGTGAGCCTCCGGATCGCTGAGGACATGGTGAAGTTCCTGACCACCGGTGCGGCCGAGACCGCGGTCAATTTGCCCCGCGTGACGTCCGACCAGCTGACCCAGACCGTCCCGTACCAGAAGCTCGCCTATGCGCTGGGGCGCCTTGTGGCTTCCCTTTGCGAGGGGCCGATTTCTCAGTTGGACGTGCGGCTCTTCGGTCGCATGGCCGAGCTAGATTCGCGGCCAATCACGGCGGAAGCACTTGTAGGATTGCTGAGTCAGCGCATGACGGGGCGCGTTAATCGCGTGAATGCTGCTCATCTGGCCAAGGGGCAGGGCATTGAGGTGACGGAGTCGAAAACAGAAGACGCACGGGACTTCGTTTCTCTCTTAGAGATCTCGGCCGCATGTTGCGGCAAGACCACGACCGTTGCTGGAACCTTGCTCGGCGGAAGCCGGGCGCGGCTCGTTCGGATCGACGGCTATGATGTTGAGGCGGTTCCCGAAGGGAACTTCTTATTCACGCGCCATCGGGATCAGCCAGGCGTGGTCGGTTCCCTAGGCAGTATCCTCGGGCGAGAGAACATCAATATCTCGCGCATGCAGGTAGGCATGGGTGAGGATCCAGACACGGCCATCGCTTTGGTCAGCATCTCTGCACCGTTGTCGGCGTTGGCCATGGCGGAGATCCGCTCTCTGGCGCCCATCGAGCAAGCGGTGAGCTTTGAGCTGTGACCGCGCCCGGCAGATCCATCGATATCGTTTGTTTCGACTGTGACAGCACGCTGAGCCGTGTGGAAGGCATCGACGAGCTAGCGCGCCGGGCGGGCGTGGAAGACGACGTCGCGCCGTTGACCGAGGCCGCCATGACCGGGGAGTTAGCGCTCGATGCCGTATACGGCCAACGCCTAGACCTCGTGCGTCCTGACCGTGCGGCCATCGAGTGGCTGGCAAATCTCTACACGGAAGAGATGGTGTTGGGAGCGCCAGAGGCTATTGAGAGCCTGCATCAGGCGGGCAAAGCCGTTCACATTGTGAGCGGGGGCCTGCGCCAAGCAATATTACCGTTGGCAGCAAGCCTTCAGGTCTCGGCTGAAAGAGTTCATGCAGTGGATGTCGTGTTCAACAGCGATGGAACGTACGCAGGCTTCGACAAGGCATCGCCGCTCGCCCGACCGGGGGGCAAGGAAGAAGTGTGCCGTATACTGAGCAGCACAGGACACGCGCTCGCGCTCGTCGGGGATGGTGCGACCGATATCGAGGCGCGCGCGGCCGGCGCCTGGGTTGTTGGATTTGGAGGCGTGGTCGTCCGCGACAACGTGAAGGCGGCCGCCGACATCTTTATCGCGGGACCGTCGCTGACCGAGGTTGTCGATCCGATTCTGGCGCAGCGACGCTGACACGCGTTAGCGAGCCAGCAAAGAAAAAAGGAGGTGCCGAATGGCACCTCCCAACGAATTCTGCCAAGCAGCCGAACAGCTGCCTAGCTGCCTAGCTGCCTAACTCTTCAGCGCGTCGTTGAAGTTCTTCGCCGCGGTCTCCAGCGACTTGGTGAAGACATCGCGGGATTGATCAAGCGCCTCGCTCATGGCTCCCCAAGAGGTCTGACCGGCCTTAGCAAGCTCTTCGGCTTTTGCCGTCAGGTCGGCTTGCGCCTTCTTTGCGTCTGCTTGGAGCTGCGCTAGGTGAGCCTCGGCTTGGGACTTGTTTTGCTCATGCACGTCGTTCAGGCGTTGCATGTAGGTATTGACCGTGTCCTGCCAGGCTTGGACTTGAGCCTGCGCCCGGGCCTGGAATAGCGCTTGATTGTCCTGCAGAAGCCCGGCCCAATCTCCGGAGTTCTTCTGAAAGTTCGACCAAAGGGTCTCCATATCGGCTCTAGCTTGGGCAAGAGAGGCCTCGCCTTGAGCCTGAGCCTCCTTGATGTCGCTCTGGCCTTGTTCGACCCATTGATTCAGCTGGGCGACGGCCTGTTCGGCTTGCGCGCGCGAATTGGCGTCCAATTTGTCGAGATTGTTTTGAAGCGTGCCCGCGTTCGCCGCCATTTCGTCGAGCCGTGCTTTGGCCCAGTCGACAAAAACATTCACGCTGTTCTGAAGGGGGGATTGGTCACTCATGTCTCAAGCCTCACTTGCTGGGTGTTTCCAATTGTATTTGACCCTGAGACGGGTTCTTGCGAATGGCACTATTAGGTTCGGGTTTCGTCGCCAGGCGCCTTCGGTCGACTGACGATAAATTTCACCCAATACGACTATATGGCGTTTGGGCGGCCCGCGCACAGCCTACGAAAGGCCTAGTCAACGAAAGAAGGCGAGCGCTTGACCTAGATCGTTTCGAAGATGGCGGGCAAGCGTTGGACGGTCCAGTAACCCGCCACAAGGATGCAGGCCGCTGCTATGCCGAGCCGTGTGTAGTGCCAGGCACTTTGACTCAGCCGCCTGAGGATTAGCAGGGCAGGCCACACAAGCAAGACGATCGCAAGCTGGCCGATCTCGATGCCGATGTTGAAGGACAGCAGGCTTTGCCAGAGATTTGGCGCATCGATTTGGAGCACTTCGTGCAAGACGAATGAGAAACCTAAGCCGTGGATCAGGCCGATAAAGAACGTCACGAAGAACATTGTCTTTTCGCGAGCCGGGTGACCTTCCTCTGTCGCGATGGCAACAGCTGCGGCGTAGATTATCGAAAGGGCGATGAAGGTCTCTACTGTCGGGATGAACCAAGCACCCTTCGGCACATATCCAAAGAAGCCCAGCGTTAGCGTGACGCTGTGACCGAGCGTAAAGCCCGTCACGCGCGAGACGAGGCTATAAAGCCCTGTTGCACCTATAACGATGCACAAAACAAAGAGGACATGATCCAATCCGCCGAGAATGTGGTTGATGCCCTCGATGATGAACGACCACGCCGCCGAACCATGAGACGGGGAAACTGCCACGGGTTCGGTCATCAACCCCTGGGCCCGGAAGACTTTCACCCCGTCCGAGCCATAGTCGAGGATTACATTGGCCGTCTGATCTTGCCCGGGAATCTCAGGATCTAGCGTGCTCGACAGCGTACAGGCTGAAACGGGGCCGCCCGCGTCGTAGCTGAGAAGCACGTCGACCAGCGCGTCACCTACATAGGTCTCCAGAACATTGCCGGGGAATACGGGTTCTGTGTTGAATGCCGCTTTGGCTTCGTCCAGCGTGGCGAAGCCTGGCTGCTCGCCGATCGGGTAGACCCGCACAGCCAGTACCCTGGCTTTGAGCTGTTTTCCGCCGGTTTCGATCTTCAGCGCGTTCGCCGCGATCTTGCCGAGGCCGAGTGGATCCGCCTTCAACGCATCCTGATCGACCAGATGCATCAGCCCCTGTTCTTCATAACGGTTGAACGTAAAGGGCGGCGCCTCAGGGAGGCCGTCAGCGCCAATAGGCCCGCGCTCGCCCGCCACGAGATAAGGCATGGGCACGCGCATATAGAGGCGCAAACCTTCTGGCGTGTGCTCCACTTGGAAGACACGAACATTCAGGTTCAGGTTGAAGTGCGCCTTCGTTGTGCCGAAGCCCAACGCAGTGAGAAAGAGGGCAACTCCAAGGAAAGCAATGAAGAGCCGGGTGCGCCGCATGCCGATTATGGCCTTGTGCTCGCGTCGAGGACGGTCAAGCCGTGCAGCTTCCACACACCATCGGTGTCTTCAAGATCCAAAAGGCCACGATAGCGGATTTGCTGCCGGTGCTGATGTCCCCAATGTCCACCGCTCATATTGGCAGTCCAACGAGCCAGAACGCCGATCCCGCGATCACGCGGCTCAATCTTCTCGATTGTCACGTCCTCTATCTCGTCCGTTAGGGCGCGTGCGCCCGTCGGCAGTGTAACGGAGAGCCCGCGCCGCATTTCAGCGCCGACCGGCTGGAGGTCATCGGGCGGTACGAAAGCTGCCAACGCCGTCATGAATGCGGTATCCTCCGTCTCGAGCATAGCCGTCGCTGCATTTGTCAGAATTGCTTCTGATATGGCCTTGGTGGCTTCTCGATCCGGCGCCCCGGCGAAGGGGAGGGAGACTGTGAAAGCTGAAAGCGTCATCGCAGCGCCAGCAACAGCAAGGGCGCTGGCGGCGCCCCAGCGAAGACGGGCAGTCGGCCTACGGACGGCCCCGACGAGAAACGCCAGCGCAGCGGCGAAAAGAACAATTGAGAGGACCGGAAGCGCTATCGTTCTCGTCGCATTGGCTTTGACAGCGGAGACCTCAGGGTTCTTCCAGGTCTTGAGAAAGTTCTTCCAGCTGATCTTGGGGCTGTCGGGCGTGGCCCATTCCGGCACTGGGCCAGCGGGATCGGACACACTCACCGGGATTCTCTGGGCCGCATCTGTGAACAGCTCCCAGGTCATGTCTACCGTTTGAGGCAATTCGCTATGGGGGTAAGACAGGATCACGCCCATCAGGGCCGTGTTGCGATCGATGTTTTGTGGATCCTCGATGGGGGTCACGCCTTCAGCCCCAACCTCTAAGAACATTGCCGTCACGGATGATGGATGGACCTCCTTGCCGTCGATCAGAAGCGGCGGCTGCGCTTCGAAATAGCGGACCGCGGCAGCCTCAATGACTTTTGCCTGAGCCCGGTCGAGTGTCTTGGACGGCGCCAAATCAACGTCCGACCAATTGTCCAAGTCGCGCAATCGGAAAATAATCTCATGCCGCACCTCGCGTGGCGCAATCGTGAGAAACGACATGATCGCTGATTGATGATGACGCCGAAGGTTCGGGTTGTCGAACGCCGTATACCAAGGGTCCTCCCAGTCGAGGCGCAGTGCTTCAGGCTGCGACAGAAACCGATAGTCGGTGACAGGGACCTTGCCGTGATGCGCGATGAAGCCGAGATTGACCGATGCCAACCCCCGGCTTCCGAGCGGTGGCGCGAATGTCAGCTGGTTCGGCTGTCCCGTAAATGGATAGTCAAGTTCGGCATAGATCACGCGGTCACCGCGCTGAGGCGGAGCCGGGCTGTTACGCATGCGAGGCGCTACGCCCGCAACCTGGCGCGGGGTGCGATCCCTGATTTCGACCGTTCGGACATTCGGCGCTATCGTGGCTCCGTTCGCATCGCGCACGGTGAAGACCTGGCCTGTCCCCTCGGAAAGCTGTGCGGGATCGGGCTCGCCCCCTTCTGAGAGTGCCTCCGCACCGCCGGGCACGAAAGCGGTGTAGTCTGGAAAGTCGATCTCAAGCTTTACACGCACCCGATCGCCGAGGATATGGACCTCGGCAAAGTTCGGGGCTGTATCCGCACCATTGGTGTTCAAGAGGTCAGCGGCTGCGAAGTTCGGCCATGCAGCTAAGGCAGTGACGACGAGCAACAGGACGAGGAGAACAGCGCGAGATATGCGCACCAAACATCCAGGCGTGTGCGTTTTGAGCAGCACGATGACGCCGCTATGTCACTCCGCTTGGCTCTTCTTTGCGTCAGCCGGATAGGGGAAGTCGCGGCCGAGCGCCTCACTGGCCTCTTTGTAGATCGGCCGAAGCACGTCATCCACGTCCAGTGTCCCGCTCTCGATGAACTCCGAATAGCCGATAGCCTCTTCGGGAACCCCTGTCTTCTGACTGAATGTCTTGCGGTCGGCCATGTCTGGCGGCACGGCAGGACGCGCCAGGGGTGGCGACCAGGTGTGGTCCTCCACCACGGCTAGGCGCTCTGTGATGTCGTCCTTGGTCACGTTCCACACCATGAAGTCCTCTGCGAGACTCAATGGTCCATCATAGGTCGAGCGAACGCGTTCATAGACCTCAGCGGTCGTATCGTAATCCTTGAAGAAGTGATAGGCGACGGCCATGCGCGGCGTGATCTCGCTCATGACCTTCCCGAAAGCCTCCGGAGCGGTGTGAATCTGTGTGCCGACCATCAGCGCTGATTCTGGCGTGAAGCGCATCTTGTTGACGATCGTCGGTACAGAAACGAAGCACTCGTGAATGGCAAGATCGGCGTCTTTCGCATACTCGACGAACCACTTGTTCGGATAGGTGTCGCTCGAAAAGGCAAACTTGAGACCGTTCCATTCCAGAACAAAGCTGACTGGTCCATCAATTGAGTGGATGGCGGGGAAGGAGCGGATCGTGACGTCGTTCTCGTCATAGATCACGGCGTTCTCGCCCTTATAGTCGAACTCATTGACCTCAAGCTCGTAGCCGCGGAAGTCGGTCATGCCCGCGCGGCCCGCGAGGTCCCACGTCAGCATCTGCATCATGCCGTCTAGAGCATGTGCTGTGCCAAGTTCTGGCGATGGACCGCTCGGCCCCCAAACGCGCAAGGGAACATTGCGTCCCATGAGGGCCCCACCAATGAATAAGTCATGGAGGGCGCCAAAGTGGTCTGTATGCAGATGGCCGATGAAGACCTTATCGAGATAGTTGTAGGGAATCTGAAGCGACGAGATTCTCTCCGCCGAGCCCGAGCCAATATCGAATAGGAACTTGTCTCCGTTCCCAAGCTCCACGAGAAAGCAGGCCGCGGCCTGTGCGGCGCGCGTTGTCGGCATGCCGGTGCCGCACGCGATCACCCGCATCTCGTCGGGCTTTAGGTCTTCTGTGTTCGGGAAGTACGTGTCCCGCGGCCGCTGACTCACCTTTGTTGGAGAGACGGGAACCTCCTTGTCCTCCGCGAAGGCGGCCTGCGGCGAAGCGATGTCAGTCAGCGTATCGGCGAAGTGCTGCAGCGGCGCCCCCGGCGCAAACAGCGCCCAGCCGAGACAGAGGCCACTGATCAAGACGATGCTGGTAAGCCGAAAGGACGGTTCCATGGAGCACCTCCGGGTTTCCTTTGAGCACTCCAAAGTGGTGCCCTTCTTGGTTCATTGAGCTCACCATACCAAAAAGTACTCGAGCGGTCTCAGGTGGACGGCGGGATGCCAGTGCCAAGCTGCTTGTTGGCTGTGTCCTGAATCTCAGGCAGCACGTCGGCGATGACGTCGCAGCTCTCCCTCGACTGACATTCAGGACCTGGCAATCGGGAAACTCTGGCATCCAAAGAGGACTGATTCGCCCAAAAGGGTGTGAGCTGAGTGGTGGCGATGAGTGACAGTTACCACGATTTGGCCCTCCAGTACCGGCTAGGATAAACAAAAGACCGTTTCAAGCAGACGCGAAGGTTATCGGACCTCCGTATTTCCATTACAGAGTGTTTTTTGCACTTTTTCAAAGCTTTAGCTTTGTCAGAGTACTGCGGGTCATGGTACTCTTTCTCTATGGACCGCTTTTGATACTTGCGGTGGGGAGATACGCGTGTTGAAGAGACGGATTGAATCTGGGTCGAGGTTTCATCGGGAAGCATGGCTATCTGCTGCCCTGAGCGTTCTGGCCGAAGAAGGTCAGGCAAAGCTGCGGATCGACAAGCTTGCGGCCGATCTTGGGGTGACGAAGGGCAGCTTCTATCATCACTTCAAATCCCGCGACGACTTCGTCGAGAAGCTTCTCGACTACTGGTCTCGGAACTACACGGACCGGGTCATCAAGGAGATTGGCGCCTTAGAGGTGTCGCCGCACGAGCGGGTCCTTGAGATGATGCGGCTCATCGCGCGGGAACGCCTGGATCGCTTCGACATTGCGTTTCGAAGCTGGGCTGCGCAAGAGCCCTTTGTGGCCGAATTGGTGCGCAAGGTTGATGCCAGGCGGCATGTCTTCTGTCGTTCGTTGTTCGCCGAGACCGGGTTCGAGGGTGAGGAGCTTGAGTTTCGGACCCATGCCTTTCTGGCCTACCAAGTTGGCAAGAGCACAGTTTTCTTGCCCGAAGCTCTGCGTAGCAGTCCCGAGAGGGTGCGATGGGCCGAGACCTTTTTCGCCAATCCATCTCTGCGAACTGACGAGCGCTTTCCCGCCGAGGTCGCATCGTCCGCCCAACGTAAGCCCGTAACCATCAGCGTTTGAAGCGCGATCGCGCGCCCGGTTCAGGCGCTCAGGGTCTTCTGAATGTCGGCCAGCGTCGCCTTCTCGGCGTCACTCACCTGGACGCCACCAAAGCCGAGAAAGCCGCCTTCCTTGGAAGCTTCGGCCACCTTCAAGCTGATGTCTTCGAGCCAGGCTTTGAAACCGGCGCCATCATCGGGCGCCTTCGCATCGAGAATGCTGGCGACCTCCTGAAGGACAGTAAGAGCCTCCGGCACAACGGTATCCGGCTTAGCCGCGGCAAAGCGTGTCTTCAGCGCCTCCTTGATTTCGCCGCGTCCATCCGCCGTCTCGAAATCAGCCACGACGGCTGCAACCAAGGGATTGCCGTTCGGGTTGGCCTTGGCCTCAACGAGCGCGGCGCCGCCGGCGAATGACTCCTTGAGCATCCCCCACAGCCCGCTGGGATCAGCCGCAGTAATCGCCATGCCAGCAATCGTTGGGCTCATTAAGATCGTCGCCCATTCCTCGGGAGTGAAGTCCTGCTTGCTGACCATAGACTTCTCCTTCCAGGTGCATAGCCGTCGTCTATCGAACGCCGTATGAGCGGAGCAAATCTACGCACACAAGTGCGGTGACCCGCCCGATCGCTTAGTCGTGGATGGCAATCGTGATTGTTCTGCAGGGAACAGCCAACCCTTTTTTGCGACCAAAGTCGGTTGTTGGCGGTTTGTGTCGAGGATTACCTTGCAAACAAGCGCGGTAGATTACACTTTGCACATATGTGAAGTAGATGAAGTGCGTCGAAGGGGGGCCGATGCGTGGTGTAGATTTCAAACTTCAGGTGGTTCGTTCAGTGTTCGCCATTTTGGCGGTCGCTGGGTGCATTCTGGCCGCCGAGGAGTCGTTGGCCAAGGCGGAGAAGAACGACGTCGGGATCGAACTCAATAAGTTGAGCAACGACGCCGACGGCTGTCAGGCCTATTTCGTATTCGATAATCAGGGATCCGCGGACTACGCGAAGCTCGATATCGATCTCGTCGTCTTCAACGCCGAAGACGTCTTCGAGCGCCGTTTTGCAATGAGCGCGGCGCCACTCGATGCAAAAAAGCGTACACTGCGCATGTTCGAGTTGAAAAAGATGGCGTGCGACGAAATAGGCAGTTTTCTGATCAACGGCGTATTCGAATGCCGGCAAGGCAAGAAAACTAAGAAGGATTGCGTACAACGGCTCGTACCATCAAGCCGTGTCGACGTTAAGCTCACGAAATAGGCGGACGCAGAAAACGCGTTCTACGTCACCTTGTTGTAACCAGTTTCGCGGAAAACGAACTTGTGTCACAAATCGTTTGGCCGCCGCGAGGAAGATCATGAGGCTCCCCCACCTCTGCGCTTTAGCTGTTCTATTCATGCCTGCGCTTCCGCTGAGCGCCAATGAGCTTGCCCCCACGACCAAGCAGTCCTCAGATGATGCCGCGACATCCAAGGCGCCGCCGGCCGAGCTAATCGACACCGGTCCTGCGGGAATTACCGAGGCCATGGCCGTTGAAGGCGACTATGCCGCCTCTGCTTCAGGCTCTGAGGTTAACCAGCGCGAAGAAGTCAGCACGGTATCGCTGATGCGCCCGATCGCCGTTTCAAGCGTCAACAACGCGGCCGGGCGGGTCGACGCAAGGCTAGCCGCAATCGAGTTGCCGGACGCCGAGCCGCTTGTGGCCGCAAAACTCACCCCTGTCGCGCTGAAAAGCCCGTCTTTCAAAGAGATGGTGCTCAAGTCCAAGAGGGTGGCGGAACCATTGAACGACGTGGTTGCGCGCGAGGACCTGGTGGTGAGCGCAAACACTGCGTCGCTCGAGTCCCTTGAGCCAGTAGAGATTGTGCCCACCAGGATTTCAGGGAGACACATCGCTGAACCGCTCACAGTCATCATTTCGTTGAAGGACCAGCAGCTCGATGTCTATCGAGGCCTTGAGCGAGTCGAAACGACACGCGTATCGAGCGGCAAGCCTGGTTATGAGACTCTGACCGGGGTCTTCGGCATCTTGCAGAAGAAGCCGGAGCACTACTCAAACCTCTACGACAACGCCCCGATGCCTTGGATGCAGCGGCTGACCCGCTCCGGCACGGCGATACACGCCGGTGTTGTGCCAAACCGTCCAGCCTCCCACGGCTGTGTGCGGATGCCTAACGACTTTGCACCGAAGCTGTACCGAATGACCAAGATCGGCGGCAAGGTCGCGATGCTGACTGGAGCGATGGTCAAGCCGGAGCGGGTTGACAGCCCCGCACTGGTGTTGCCGCCCTCGTATGACGATGCAAGCGATAGCGGAACGACGGCGCGTGTCAGCGCGGGCCTCCGGCAAGGCGCACTCGCGGCAGCTCTCAGTCCGGGAGCCAAACTGGCTGACGCAGACTCTTCGGATACCAAGCCATCTCGCGCCAAGCCAGAGAACGAGAAGCCGTGGCATATCCTCGTCACACGCCGCGAAGAGCGGGACATAGCAATTGGCACACAAGAAGCGCTTGCGGCCATGGGGTATCTGGAGCCTCAAGACAAATTCGTTGGCTATCTGGGATCTGGGACCCGGAAAGCGATCCTTGCCTTCGAGAAGGATCACGGCCTGCGCCGCCGTGGGGTTTTCAACGAGCGAATTGCGGCGAAGATCTATGAGGCCGCGGGCAAGGGACCATTGCCTGACGCTTATCTCTTCCTGCGCAGAGGTTTCAGCCGCGTGCGCCATGTCCCCGTCCAGCTGCGTGATCCCAAGAAGCCGCTCGGGACGCATCTGTTTACCTATGTGTATCCAACTGATGGGAGTGAACCGGGCTGGGTCGGCATGAGCCTCGAGGGTGAAGACTCTAAGGAGATCCTGGACCGCATCACGATTCCACAGGATATGCAGGATCAGATTGCCGCCGGCCTGACGCCAGGTGCCTCATTCATTGTCGGCGATGTCGCCAAGCACTCTTCGGTTCTGCCTGAGGGCGACGATTTCATCGTCCGAACGAACGACTCGGCGAAGTCGAACGCCGTCGCTGAGAAGGCAAAGGCGCAAAGACGCAAACAGGCCAGACAGCGTGCCGCTCCACCCAGGAAGCGGGTCGTCCGGACCAAGCCGCAGCGCAAGACGCGAAGCGTCAGGCGCGCCTCTGGACCGCGCGGTTTCGGTGGTCTTTTCCGCCGACGCTAGAGGTTAGCCGTCCTTACCAGGCTCCTGCGACTTCTCAAAGTCTGTGCGCAAGTGCCGCCTCAACAGCTTGCCATTCGCCCCCTTTGGTAAGGCTTCGACCTCTACATAGATGCGCGGGCACTTGTAGCGTGCGAGCTTTTCCGCCGCGTGTTGTTCCAGGTCAGACTGCTCGACCTCGCCGATCGGCACGTAGAACGCTGCGATAACAGTGGTGTCCGCCTTGACCGAGACTTCGGCAGCGGCACATTCGGCAACGTTCGGATGGGCGTTGAGAACGTTCTCGACTTCGAGCGGCGATACGCGAATCCCGCCCGCATTCATCATGTCGTCGGCGCGTCCGAGATAGGTCAGCGCACCGTCTGGCTCCATGCTGACAAGATCGCCCGTGAGAAACCACTCTCCCTGGAAGCGTGAGGCGGTCTCTGCCTCGGCGCCCCAATAGAACAGCATCAGACCAGGGTCGCGCCGTGAGATGCTCAGGACGCCGGGGTCACCGATCGGCACGAGGCCGCCCTCGCCCAAGACCGCCACGCGCCGTCCTTCCTGCGGGAACCCGAGCGTCCCCGATGGCGCCGGCCGGCTGGGACTGCTCGATACGAATGTGGAGCATTCGGACATACCGAACGCCTCAAAAATTGGTGTTCCCGTTGCTTGTTCCCACGCGGCCCGTGTTGCTTCAGGCAGTTTTTCGCCTGCGGAAAGCCCGTGGCGCAAAGACGGGGTTTTGCAAGGAGGTGTCCTGAGGAGTTGTCGGTATACGCCCGGCGCAGCAGCGAACAAGGTCGTGTCGTGCGTGGCGATAAGCGCTCCCAACTGCTCAGGTGTGATGCCCTTTGCTGGGATCAGCGCCGTGGCGCCACGCGACCAAGGGTCCAGTAGCCCAGTCCCAAGCGTGTAGGTCCAGTTGAACGATCCGGCGTGCATCAGCCGGTCGTCCTCGTTGAGGCCATACCAGCCATCCCACATCATGCGGCGCGCCCAGATGGCCCGATGCGCGTGCGTGACCGCGCGCGGACTACCCGACGTGCCGGACGTGTAGATGATGTAGCCGGGTCGGTTCGGATCGCCCATCGCATAACGGGCGGGCGGCAATTCGCAGAGCGCTTTGAAGGCTTCGGCGCTCAGAACTGGGCATGCCGCATCGGCGGGCACCGAGATCCCGCGCTCAGCGACGATTAGAGATGGCAAGACATCGGCGCAGATCTGAGAAACTTCGTCTTCCGTTAGGAGCGAAGAGGCGGGGACCGGGATGATATCGACGGCAAGCGCTGCGAGATAACAAATCGGAAACTCGACGCTATTGCCGAGGCGCATCAGGAGGCGATCACCAGGCTGCAACCCATGTTCTAGTAGTCCGGTTGCCGCTCCGCGCACCGCAGCGTCCAGCGCCCTATAGCTCCACGCCTCCTCACCACCCTGCGAGATCACGGAAAGTGCCGTCTTGTCTGCCAGGTCCGATGCCCGCGATAGGACATAAGCCGCCAGATTGAACGGGGCAGGACAGGGAGGAGGAGAACCCTGGTCGAAGATTGATTCCATGGACGGCCTGCTACGCGGTTCGTGTCAGCCTTGCAAGTCTCACAGAGCGTCAACCGAAAGTGATGTCATGTGTGATGACCTGCAAAGGTCATTCGGTACAGGTTCTAGCTGGGCAGCAGATACTGCCGGTTCCGTCTTGGGCAAATGGAGCAAAACCGATGTCGGATTTCGATCAAGTGACGCGTTTCACAATGGACGGGTTGGGCTTTCTCTCGACCCTCTTCATCTTCGTGATTGGTGTGGCTGTTTTGGCCGTGGCTGTGGTGTTCGTGATCGACATCACGCAGAAGCACGATGCCGTTCGGCGCAACTTCCCAGTGCTCGGGCACTTCCGCTACCTTTTCTCGAAACTCGGCGAGTTCTTTCGACAGTACTTCTTTGCGATGGACCGCGAGGAGATGCCGTTCAACCGCGCGGAGCGCGAGTGGGTTGGCTCGTCCGCTGCCGGCCATGACAACACGGTGGCTTTTGGCTCGACGAAAAACCTGACCCCGGTGGGGACAGTGATATTTGTGAATTGTCCATTCCCGACGCTTAGCGAGGACTCGGTTCCAACGCCGCCGATCACGATCGGGCAGTATTGCGACAACCCTTATGAGTCACGATCGATCATCAATATTTCAGGGATGAGCTACGGCGCGCTCTCTCAGCCTGCTGTGCGTGCTCTGTCGAACGGCGCGAAGCTCGCAGATTGCTGGCTGAATACAGGCGAGGGCGGACTATCGCCCCACCATCTCGAAGGTGGCTGCGACATCGTTTTCCAGATCGGGACCGCCAAATATGGTGTGCGGGATCTCGAGGGCCAGTTGGATCTGGATAGGCTACGCAAGATCGCTGACAGGCCCGAAGTCAAAATGTTTGAGCTCAAGATGAGCCAAGGCGCAAAGCCCGGCAAAGGTGGGATCCTACCGGCTGTGAAGGTTACGCCTGAGATCGCAGAGATCCGCGGCATACCCGTTCAGCAAGCCTCACTCTCACCCAATGGGCACACGGATATTCGCAATGTGTCGCAACTCGCGGACATGATCGAACGTATTCGTGAGACCACCCAGAAGCCCGTCGGCTTCAAGACGGTCGTCGGCGCCTATGGCTGGCTCAACAGCCTGTGCGAGGAATTCGCAAAGCGCGGCGTGGAGGCCGCACCCGACTTCATAACGATCGATTCCGGCGATGGCGGGACGGGAGCGGCGCCCATGCCGCTGATGGACAATGTGGGCCTTCCCGTGAAGGAGTCACTTCCCATGGTTGCCGATATTCTAATCCGCAACGGCATGCGCGACCGCATTAAGCTGATCGCGTCCGGCAAACTCATCACGCCGGCCGAAGTCGCCTGGGCCTATTGTGCAGGCGCGGATGTTGTCGTTTCGGCGCGTGGCTTCATGTTTTCGTTGGGCTGTATCCAGGCGCTCAAATGCAACAAGAACACCTGCCCGACGGGAATCACCACTCATGACCCGCGCTTGCAGAAGGGGCTGGACCCCAAGGATAAGGCCGTGCGTGTGAGGAACTACATTGAGCGCGTGCGTTACGACGTTGGCGTCATCGCCCATTCATGCGGCGTGCCGCATGCGCGCGCCCTCAAGCGTTATCATTGCCGGATAGTTCAGAGTTCCGGGAAGTCGGCCCCGCTCGATGAGCTCTATCCGCCGGTGGCGGCTTAAGTCTCTGGCGTCAAAATTACGGTTGAGAGCGGCGGCAAGGTCAAGTCCAGCGAATAGGTATGGCCGTGGTGACGCATCTTGTCGGCCGTCACGGCTCCAAGATTGCCCATGCCGGAACCGCCATAGGCCTTACAGTCCGTGTTCAGACGTTCGATCCAACGCCCTCCGGTTGGCACGCCAACCCGATAGTTTTCGCGCGGGACGGGTGTGAAATTGCAGACCACTAGGGCCGGTGCATCGCCCGCGTTGCCCAAGCGCAAAAAGGCGATCACGCTTGCCTCATTGTCTGTCGTATCGACCCACTCAAAGCCGCGCGGCTCGGTGTCGTAGACATGTAGTGCGGGCGTCTCACGATAGAGCTGGTTGAGATCGCCGATGAGCGTCTGCACACCTTTATGCATCCCATCTGCGAGCAGATGCCAATCGAGGCTTTGGTCGTGATTCCACTCGGCCTCTTGGGCGAACTCACCCCCCATGAACAGAAGCTTCTTACCGGGATGTCCCCACATGAAACCGAAATAGGCGCGCAGATTCGCGAATTTCTGCCAGCGGTCCCCGGGCATCTTGTTCAGCAGCGAACCTTTGCCGTGCACGACCTCGTCGTGAGAAAGCGGCAGCACGAAATTCTCCGAGAAGGCATAGAGCAGGCCGAAGGTGAGCTTATCCTGATGGTGGCTACGATGGATCGGCTCGTTCTGCATATAAACGAGCGTGTCGTGCATCCAACCCATGTTCCATTTGAATCCGAATCCTAGACCGCCGACATAGGTTGGCCGTGAGACGCCAGGCCACGACGTCGATTCTTCTGCAACCGTTGTGCTGCCAGGCTGTTCGGAGAACACGAGCTCATTCAGGCGCTTCAGGAAGGCAATCGCTTCCAGGTTCTCATTGCCGCCATACTGGTTCGGGATCCACTCGTCCTCTTCGCGGCTGTAGTCGAGATAGAGCATTGAGGCGACTGCATCGACACGCAGTCCATCAATCCCGAACCGTTCCATCCAAAAGAGCGCGTTGGCCAAGAGGAAGTTCATCACTTCTCGGCGGCCAAAATTGTAGATGAGTGTGTTCCAATCCTTGTGGAAGCCGAGACGCGGGTCCTCGTGTTCATAGAGAGCCGTTCCGTCAAAACGCCCCAGCCCATGGGAGTCCGTGGGGAAGTGGGCCGAGACCCAATCCACCATGACTCCAATTCCGGCCGCATGGCAGCGCGCGACGAACGCGGTGAAGTCTTCCGGTGTGCCGAAGCGCGACGTCGGCGCATACAGTCCTATCGGCTGATAACCCCAGGACCCATCGAAGGGAAACTCACTGACCGGCATGAGCTCGATATGCGTGAAGCCCAAGTCCCGCACGTAGGGAATGAGATTGTCGCCGAGTTCGGCGTAGGTGAGGTAACGATTGTCGTCCCCGCGCATCCAGGAACCGAGATGAACCTCGTAGATTGAGATGGGTGCGTGGATGTTGTGCGCGGCTTCTCGGGCCTTGTGCCAGGCCGTGTCGGCGGGAGCTCGATCCGGCAGGCCATGCACTATGGAAGCTGTCGCAGGCGGGTGCTCCTGCTGAAAGCCAAACGGGTCGGCCTTTAGGGGCAAGAGTTCGTGACCGGGTCCAAGTATCTCGTATTTATAGAGCGCGCCTGCTTCGAGCCCGGGCACGAAGATCTCCCAGACGCCGGCCTCAGGCCGCTTGCGCATAACGTGTCGCCGGCCATCCCAATCGTTAAACGGCCCCACCACGCTGACGCGGACGGCATTCGGCGACCAAACCGCAAATCCGACACCGTCCACGCCCTCGTGCCGGATCAGATGAGCACCGAGCTTCTCGTAAAGCCGCAAATGCGTGCCTTCGCTCAAGAGGTGCAGATCAAGTTCGCCGAGGATCGGGCCGAAGCGGTACGAGTCGTCAATCTCCTCGATCATACTGCCACGCTTGGATCGCTTGAGATACGCGCTCGTGAATGTCATCGGCACTTTGGCGCCAAAGAACCCTGCTTCGTGCAAGCGGGTGAGCGGGATCTCTTCCCCCGTTTCCGGGTCGAAGACAGTGACGGAGTCGACGTCAGGTAGAAACGCACGCACGGACGCCCCGTCGCGGCTTCTTTTGAGCCCTAAGACGGCGAAAGGGTCGCCGTGCTCGCCGCGCGCGATGGCGTCCATATCCGCTTGGCTGGGCATCCAGCTCTTACGGGGCAATGAGGTCTTCGAGCTTAAGGCAGGCTGCGTCACGTCCGTTTGTTTCTCCTATCCCGCTATCCTAAGTGCGTCGCGCTATCTGGAATAGCAAAGGATGACCATACTGCGGCGGCAGGGCGCAATCAGACAAAAGAGCTGTGTAGGAGCGCGCAACGGTCTGATGGGCTGGAAATCTGAGTTCTCGTCACGCCCAGCGGCCAGCAGCGGCGCGGTCGGCGAACCATAGAACCTCGCCGCGCGCGCGGATATGCGAAGCCGGGAAACCGCCGTCGCCTGACAGGATCTTGTCCAAGACCTCGCGTTTGCCTTCACCTGAGACGAGGAAAGCGACGATCTCGCTCGCATTGATCGCGGGATACGTCAGGGTGATGCGTTCCTCTACGCGGCCTTTGGGGACCGGAGCCACCCAGCGGTCCTCTACTCGAAGGACGGGCTCGTGTGGCAAAAGCGATGCGGTATGGCCGTCTTCGCCGAGCCCCAAAAGCGTGATGTTGAGCAGGGGCTTGTCAGCCTGCAGCGTGTCGAAGCCATAGAGCCCCTTCAGCATGGCCTCGTAGTCCAAAGCCGCTTCATCGAGGGTGACACCATCCGTCTTCACCGGATGCACGTTCTGCGGCGGGACCGGCACGTCGTCGAGAAAGGCGGCCCGCGCCATACCATAGTTACTAGCAGGGTCGCTCGGCGGCACGAAGCGCTCGTCTCCCAGGATCCATTGAACACGGTCCCAAGGCATCGCCGACTTGGCAGGCTCCTTGGCGAGCAATTCGTAAAGCGGCTTTGGCGTATTGCCCCCGGACAGGGCCACGATGGTTTGCTCCTGTCGCGCCGCCGCGTGCTCACAAACAAACTTGGCGCCCTTGTGCGCTAGGTCGGCCGCGTCGTCGCAAATCCGCAATGTGCCAAAAGCTGGTGTCATTTGCTTGCTCTATCCAAACTTATGGGCGCGGTAACGCTCGATCAGTGCGTTCGTCGAGGAATCATGACTTAGCGTTGATTCTTCCTTGGCGTCGAGTTCAGGGATGATGCGATTAGCGAGCACCTTGCCAAGCTCCACACCCCACTGATCGAAGGAGTCGATGTTCCAAACCGCCCCCTGCGTGAACACGCTGTGTTCGTAGAGTGCTACCAGCCGCCCCAGAGTCTTTGGATCCAGCTTGTCGGCAAGGATCATGTTGGTGGGCCGGTTCCCTTCGGTAACGCGAAACGGCGTCTGCGCGGAGGGCGAGCCCTCCGCCGTCAGCTCCGCCGCTGTCTTGCCGAAGGCCAGCGCCTCGGCTTGCGCGAAGAGGTTCGCCATCAGCAGGTCATGGTGATGGGCCAGCGCGCTCAACGGGGTCAGGAACCCGATGAAGTCGCAAGGGATCAGCTTCGTACCCTGATGGATCAATTGATAGAACGAGTGCTGTCCGTCCGTGCCCGGCTCACCCCAAATGATCGGGCCCGTCTGTAGGTCCACGTGCTTCCCGGCCATATCCACATGCTTACCGTTGCTCTCCATCTGTAGCTGCTGCAAGTAAGCCGGAAAGCGCTTCATATGCTCTGAATACGGAAGAACGGCAAGTGTCTGTGCACCGAAGAAGTTGTTGTACCAGACCGTCAGCAGGCCCATGAGCATGGGCAGGTTCTCTTCTATCGGTGCGGTGCGGAAATGCTCGTCCATCTCATGGAAGCCTGCGAGCATGTCGCGGAAGCCGTCAGGTCCGATAGCGATCATCGTGGAGAGGCCAATCGCTGAGTCCATCGAGTAGCGGCCGCCCACCCAGTCCCAGAACTCGAACATGTTGGCGGTGTCGATGCCGAATTTCTCGACACCCTCAGTGTTTGTCGAGTTGGCCACGAAGTGTTTAGCGACCGCCTCCTCGGAACCGAGCCGCTCGACCGCCCAGGCGCGGGCCGTTGCCGCATTGGTCATGGTTTCGAGCGTCGTAAAAGTCTTGGACGAGACGATGAAGAGCGTCTCTTCGGCATTCAGGTCGCGTGTCGCCTCATCGAAGCAAGCACCGTCCACGTTCGAAACGAAGCGGAATGTCATGTCCCGATCGGAATAGGGGCGAAGCGCGAGATAGGCCATCTCCGGACCAAGGTAGGAACCGCCGATACCGATATTGATCACATTCTTAATGCGCTTGCCCGTATGGCCAACCCACGCACCGCTCCTGATCTTTTCGGCGAAGGCCGACATGCGATCGAGGACTGCATGCACGTCAGGCACAACATTATGTCCGTCCGTCTCGATCACCTCGTCGCGCGGTGCGCGCAGGGCGACGTGTAGTACGGCCCGGTTCTCCGACACATTGATCTTCTCACCGCGGAACATAGCGTCGCGGCGTTCGGCCACCTTTCGCTCCTTTGCCAGTTCGACAAGCAGAGACCGGGTTTCTTCGGTAATCCGTTGCTTGGAGTAGTCGAGCGTCAGTCCGGCCCCTTCGGCGGTGAACTTGTCGGCGCGGCTCGCATCGTCTGCAAACAGATCACGCAAGTGCACGTCTTTGATCTTGTCATGATGGGCTGCGAGCTTCTTCCAAGCGGGCGTATCGGTAACGTTGGACATTGCTGGACTCTCCCTAGCCGAGCGCCTTGCTCTTGGTTTCGATGGACTGCAGCAGGTCTTCCCAGGACTTCACGAAAGAAGCCGCACCTTCTTTCTGCAGTTGCGCCGCAAGGTCAGTGATGGAGATCCCAGCCTTTTCGAAGGCGGCCAGCGTGTCCTCACAATCGCCACCGTCGGGGGAGAGGGCTCCGCTGACGTTGCCATGATCTCCAAAGGCTAGGAGTGTCTTGTCGGGCATCGTGTTGACCGTGTTGGGGGCCGCCAGCGCCTCGACGTAGAGCGTGTCTGGTGCGGCGGGATCCTTGGTGCTCGTGGAGGCAAAGAGCAGCCGCTGTGGCCGCGCGCCCATGCCTTCGAGCCGCTGCCAGCGGTCGCTGTTCAACAGGTTCCGATAGTCACGATAGGCTTGCTTCGAAACAGCGATGCCAAGTTTATCCTTCAACTCGGCGGGCACTTTGTCGATTACGGCCTTATCCCAACGGCTCACGAAGACAGAGGCCACCGAACGCACATCGGGGGACAGCCCCTCGGCCACGCGGCGTTCCAGCCCTTTCATATAAGCGTCGGCCGCATCGAGGCAGTGCTGGGAGGAGAACAAGAGCGTCACGTTGACGGAGACACCCGAGTAGATTGCCTCTTCGATCGCGGGCAGGCCTTCCTTGGTGCCTGGAATCTTAATGAACAGGTTTGGCTTGTGCGCGCGTTCAAAAAGACCCTTGGCCGACGCAACGGTCGCCTTCGTGTCGTAGGCGAGAAGGGGTGAGACTTCGAGAGAGACATAACCGTCGACAGAACCTGTGCGCTCGTGGACGGGCAGGAACAAATCCGCCGCCCGCGAGAGATCTTGCAAGGCCAGCTCGAAGAATAGCGCCTCGCCCGTGTAGCCGGCCTTGAAGAGGCGCTTGACCTCGGTGTCATAGCTATCGCTCTTCGAAATAGCGTTGTCGAAGATCGTCGGATTCGAGGTGAGTCCGGTTACGGAGTACTCGTCGATGTACTTCTGGAGTGTGCCGCTATCGAGCATGTCGCGGGTAATGTCGTCGATCCACAGGCTTTGCCCGAGATCGTGCAGGGCTTTCGTTGGCTTCACGGGTCTATCTCCTCCTTAGAGCCTCTCAGTCCGCAAATCGGTCCGAAGTCGTGCATCATGAGATCGGCGATGCGGGCGATTTCTATATCCGCCGGTGGCAGGTCTTTGAGCTTTGAAGGGTCATTGGCGTAGTGGCCTTGGCGTGGGAACACAGTCGTGACAGCGTCGCCCCAAGTGTGCTTTACGGCGTCGAGAACGCTCAGCTTATCGTCGATCAGCACGTAGTGTTGTGCCGGGAAGGCGCGCTTGACCGCGTCGAGTTCTTTTTGCTTGTGCACGTAGTTTAGGACGCGCCCGCCAAACGCGGCGATGAGGCCCGCGCGCTCAAGCTTGTGAGGTTGGTAGACGCCATCGCCATCGGTGAGGATTACAGGTAGGCCCCATTTGCTCACATAACGAACAGCCGCGAGGGCATCGGGGAAAAGTCGTTCTACAAAAGGATAGTCGATGATCCAGTTCGCCAAGGACAGGACGCGCGGATCTTCGATATGCGCCAAGCGGAACCGCTCCAGCGTACCCAGAAAGTCCGCATAGCCGTGCTTGTCCCGTTGCTCCTCGTAAAGGGTCCAGAGTTCATCTCGTGCCGCATCGCCAAAGGTCGCCGCAACATAATCGCCCAAGTCCGACTTCATACGGTCGTTGTCCAACAACGTGTCGTCTACATCGAAAAGAAAAACGGCCTGGTGCGTCTCGGACATGGCGCTCAGCTACTTTGGATTCGGATTGAGCCAGCGTCCGTCCACACCGAAAAGCTGATCGGCTTCGCTAGGACCCCATGTGCCTTGCTCGTAGCTGTACACGGGCGTGACATTGTCGAGAACGTCTCCAACGATACGCCACTCCGCGTCGACGATGTCTTCGCGGGTGAAAAGGTCCGCTATGCCCTCCATGGCGTCACCTAAGAGCCGCTGATAGGGCGGTTTCTCGTCCGTGCGCTGCCGTGTAAGGATCAATTCAACGTCGTCGCCAATCATTCGATCGCCGGGAACCTTCACGCGAGTTCCGAGTGCGATCGCCACATCGGGTTGAATACGAAACCGCATATGGCCGCAGCCGATCGCCTTGATCTCACCGAAGGTCTCGCGCGGCGGCCTTTTGAACTCGACAACTGCCTCGGCCACGCTCACCGGCAGGCACTTGCCAGTACGAATGAAAATCGGCACACCTTCCCAGCGCCAGCTGTCGACATGGAGCTTTGCCGCCGCATAGGTCTCCACCGTCGATCCCGGCTTGACCCCAGGAACATCGAGATAGCGTTTATACTGTCCGCGCACGACATGCCTGGCATCAAGAGGGCGCACAGCCTTCAAGAGGCTGGCCTTGCGATCCCGGATCGCTTCATGCTCCTGACCTGTCGGGGGGTCCATCGTGAGCGACGCGAGAATTTGCAGCATGTGGTTCTGTAAGACATCGCGGATAGCGCCCGTGCCATCATAGAATGCGCCGCGATCCTGCACGCCGAAGCTCTCGGCCATGGTGATCTGGATGCTCCGCACGTGATTGCGATTCCAGAGAGGCTCGAAGATTGAATTGGCGAAGCGCGTGTAGAGAATGTTCTGGACGGGCTCCTTGCCGAGATAGTGGTCGATACGGAAGATATTCCGCTCGGAAAAGTACTGATCGAGAATCCGGCTCAGTTCGTCTGCGGATTCCCTATCGCGGCCGAAGGGCTTCTCCACGACGAGCCTCGCGTTTTCCGCACAACCCGAGTGGGCGAGCTGGCCCGCAACTTCGGAAAACAAAAAAGGTGGGATTGCGAGATAGTGCAGTGGGCTTTTCGAGTCACCTAACGTCTTGCGCAGCTGGGCGAAAACTTTTGGGTCCGCGTAGTCGCCCGATACGTAGTTGAGGAGACTCAACAGCTTCTTGAAGGCGTCGCTCTTGATGTCGCCGCCATGGGCCTTGACGCTATCCTCGGCCCGCTTCTTGAACTCGTCGAGAGTCCATTCGGTGCGGGCGACGCCTGTAATGGGGATGTCTAGGCCCTCGTCGCGGACGAGGCCAAGAAGCGCCGGAAAAATCTGCTTGTACGCGAGATCACCGCTGGCACCGAAAAAGACGAACGCATCTGAATGAGTGTGGTCCGGGATTCCCATGGCGCTATCCAACTAGTCCTTCTTCTCAAGATGTCCGCCAAACTCGAACCGCATCGCGGACATGAGCTTGTCGGCAAACTCCGCATTACCCCGGGAAGCGAAGCGCGAAAACAATGCGGAGCTGATCACGGGAGCAGGCACACCCTCATCGATCGCAGCCAGCAAGGTCCAGCGGCCTTCGCCGGAGTCCGAGACACGGCCCTCGAAGTTCGCAAGGTCGGGACTCTTGCGCAGCGCGCTTGCGGTGAGGTCCAGAAGCCAAGACCCGATCACGCTGCCGCGCCGCCACACCTCGGCGACCTCGGGCAGGTTGATGTCGTATTGGTAGTATTCCGGGTTCCGTAAGGGTGTGGTCTCGGCGTCCGTCGTGCGTTGCGTCTTGCCGATATTGCCGTGATGCAAAATGTTCAGACCTTCGGCATAGGCGGCCATGATCCCGTACTCGATGCCGTTATGCACCATCTTGACGTAATGGCCTGCACCATTCGGCCCGCAGTGCAGATAGCCGTTCTCGGCGGGAGAGGCCTCGCCTGTCGCGCCCGGCGTCCGTGGCGCTTCGTCAACGCCCGGCGCTAACGTCTTGAAGATGGGGTCGAGGCGCGCAACCACGTCGTCCTCGCCACCGATCATCATGCAGTAGCCGCGATCGAGACCCCAGACGCCGCCGCTGACGCCGACGTCCACATAGTGGATGCCCTTGTCCTTGAGCTCGCCGGCCCGGCGGATGTCATCATGATAGTAGGAGTTGCCGCCATCGATGATAATGTCGCCATCCCCCAGAAGCGGGACAAGCTCGCCGATCACCGCATCAACGGCGCCCGCCGGCACCATCATCCAAATGGCGCGGGGCTTATCGAGTCCCGACACGAACGCGCTCAAATCCGTGCTGCCCTTGGCGCCCTTCGCAGTGAGGTCGTTGACGGCTTCGGCGTGGGTATCGAAGACGTGGCAGTCATGTCCTGCCTTCATCGCGCGAATGACCATGTTGGCGCCCATGCGGCCAAGGCCGATCATGCCGAGTTGCATCGTGTCTCTCCTCAATTCGTAACCTCAATGATGCGCCCCCAAAGTGAGGAGCGCGGCAGTCGCTATCGTCCCAGTGTCTTCTTCGCGGCTTCGGCAACCTTCTCGGGCGTGAAGCCGAAATGCTCCGACACGACCTTTAGCGGGGCCGACAGACCAAACGTGCTCATGCCCAGCACGATACCATCAGGCCCTGAATAGCGGTCCCAGCCGAGCGGCGAGGCTTCCTCCACCGTGACCCGAGCGGTGATCTCTGGCGGAAGCACAGCGCGCTTGTAGTCTTCACGCTGCTCCTCGAAAAGTTCGCGGCACGGCATCGACACAACGCGGGCCTGGATATTGTCCTTAGCCAGAAGGTCTCGCGCAGCCACGCAAAGTGCAACTTCGCTCCCCGTGCCAATCAAGATGACGTCGGGCTTTCCGTCGTCCGCGTCCGCCAGCACATAGGCGCCTTTTGTAAGGCCTGAGGCAGGCGCCATCTTGGAGCGATCGAAGATTGGCAGCGCTTGCCGCGTCAGGATGAGCGCTACGGGCCGGTTCTTGTGCGGCATGGCCAGGCGATAGGCCTCCGCGGTTTCATTGGCATCGGCGGGTCGCACGACCATCAGGCCCGGCATGGCGCGCAACGAGGCGAGCTGCTCGACTGGCTGATGCGTCGGGCCATCTTGGCCAAGGCTGATAGAATCGTGCGTCCAGATATGAAGAACGGGAATATCCATCAGGGACGCAAGGCGGATCGACCCGCGCGCGTAGTCCGTGAAAATGAGGTAGCAAGAATCGTAGGCACGCAAGCCCGACAGCACCATGCCGTTCACCACCGCGCACATCCCATGCTCGCGGATGCCGTAACGTAGATTGTTGCCACTATAGTCGCCGAGCTCGCCATAAGGCTGAAACTCACCGGCATCCGGATAGTCGAGAATCACCTTGGTGCTGCCGGCAACATCTGCAGCCCCGCCGAGAACCCAGGGTACCTTTGCCGCAATGGCGTTCAGTATCTTGCCCGAAGCCGCGCGCGTCGCGATCCCCGTCGTATCCGCCTCGAAGCTCGGAATGTCCGCGTCCCAGCCTTGTGGCAGCTCTCGGTCTCGGATCAGCTCGACCTGCTTTGCTTGATCGGGATGGGCACGCGCGTATTCGGCGAACAACGCATCCCATTTGCTGCGCAGATCCGCGCCGCGATGCCCCATATGGGTCGTGAAGTGTTCGCGGACTCCGTCAGGCACCACGAAGAACTTATCCGGATCGAAGCCGAAGAACTCCTTTGTCCGGCGCACTTCATCGGGGCCGAGCGGCTCTCCATGCGCGGCGGGCGTATCGTGCTTGCCCGGAGAGCCATAGCCGATATGGCTGTGGACGATGATGATTGTCGGCCGGTCGTCCGTCGCCAAAAACGCGTTCAAGGCACTAGCGAGCTCGCCGAGGTCGTTTGCATTCGAGACGCGCACCACGTTCCAGCCATAGGCCTCGAAGCGCTTGGCCACGTCCTCGGTGAAGGTGATGTCCGCATGACCGTCAATGGTCACGTTGTTGTTGTCGAAGATCCAGCACAGATTTGAGAGTTTCAGATGGCCAGCGAGGGAGGCGGCCTCGCTACCGACGCCCTCCATTAAGCAGCCTTCGCCGCATAGAGCGTAGACATTGTAATTGAAGAGGTCGAAGTCAGGCTTGTTGTAGGTCGCAGCCAGCCACTTTCCGGCAATGGCCATGCCGACGCTCGTGGCAATGCCCTGGCCAAGCGGTCCGGTGGTCGACTCAATGCCCGTTGTCCAGCCATATTCGGGGTGGCCCGGACAACGGCTGCCTTCCTCACGGAAGCTCTCGATGTCCGCAAGGCTGACTGCTGGTCCGCCTTGCTTCTGATAGGCCGTGTCCGCCGCTTCAATGCCTGCCAGATGGATCAGGCTGTAGAGCAGCATCGAGGCGTGACCCGCCGACAGGACGAAGCGATCGCGGTTCATCCAATGCGGTGACTTCGGATCGTATCGGAGGAACTGCTGCCAGAGCGTATAGGCCACGGGCGCAGCGTCCATGGCCGTGCCAGGATGTCCGGAATTGGCCTTCTGAATTGCATCGATCGAGAGAGTCCGGATGGTGTTGATCGCCAGCTCGTCAATCTTGTCTTGAGTCTGCGCCACGATTCCGGAACCTCCCACAAATTGTGCTGTCGACTTGAGAGCCCCATCTGGGCACCCAATCTAAGAACCCGAGGGCTTGCGCGAACGTCACAAACCCAAATGACAGCCCGGTGAAGCCAGCCTTCGGCCGATCCGGTAGCTCTGTAAGCCGATAATGGCTCCGAGGAGACCGGAGCCGCTACGCACAGTGTCCGTCTCTGGCCTTTCGATCAAGTCTTAGAACTGACGTACGAGTTTTGTACTCGAAAATCCTGCACAATGTCGCAAGAGTCCTGGAGCATGGTGAGCCGATCACGCATCATGCGTCTTCCACAACTGACCAGGCAAGCGTGGACAAAGAGGGGCCCCAATGGCTGACGCGAAGTCCGACTCAGCGAAGCAATCCGACCTCTCAAAGCTCGATCTCGGCAAGCTTGAGAAGAAACTTGGTACATCGCCGGATACCGGGCTGACGAAAGCAGAGGCTGACAAAAGGCTGGCCCAGTACGGCGCCAACGAGATCGCCGAAAAGACAACCAATCCGTTTTTGAAGTTCCTATCCTATTTCTGGGGACCGATACCGTGGATGATCGAGGCCGCCGCGATCCTATCCGGCATTGTCCATCATTGGTCTGACTTCGTCATCATCATGGTGCTCCTCTTTGCAAATGCCGTTGTTGGCTTCTGGGAGGAGTACCAAGCCGGTAACGCCATTGCCGCGTTGAAAGCGAAGCTTGCGCCCCATGCGCGCGTCAAGCGCGATGGCAAGTGGTCCGACTTGCCCGCGCGTCTTCTCGTGCCCGGCGACATTGTCCGGCTTCGTCTCGGCGACATTGTCCCGGCGGATTCTCGATCGCTTGGACAGGACGCTGTCGAAGTCGATCAAGCGGCGTTGACCGGGGAATCCTTGCCCGTGTCGAAGGGCAGCGGCGAGGTCCTCTACTCTGGTGCGATACTCCGACAGGGTGAGGCCGATGCGCTCGTCTATGCCACTGGCGGCGATACGTTCTTCGGCAAAACGGCGGCGTTAGTTCAGGAAGCCCACACGACCAGCCATTTCCAAAAAGCGGTGATGAAGATTGGCGACTATCTCATCGTCATCGCCATCGCGCTGGTGACTTTGATTTTCGCGGTTGCCTTGTTCCGGGGCGACGATGTGATGGAGACGCTGCAATTCGCCCTCGTTCTCACGGTAGCAGCAATCCCGGTGGCCATGCCCGCCGTGCTCTCCGTGACCATGGCCGTCGGTGCGCGGAAGCTTGCGGAGCGTCAAGCCATCGTCAGCCGGCTCGCCGCTATCGAGGAGCTGGCCGGCGTTGATATTCTGTGTTCGGACAAGACGGGAACGCTCACGCAAAACAAACTGACCCTCGGCGATCCCATTTCGGTCGGCCGAGAGAAAAAGGACGATTTGGTTCTCGACGGGGCACTCGCGTCCCGAGCTGAAGACCAAGACACGATCGACATGGCTGTCATCGCTGGCGTGAAGGATCCTTCGGAGCTCAAGGACTTCAAGGTCAGCCACTATCAGCCGTTCGATCCGGTCCACAAACGCACCGAAGCGACGGTGATTGATAAGAGCGGCAAGACGTTTAGTGTCACCAAGGGCGCGGTCCAAGTCATTCTAGAGCTGTCGAACAACAAGGAGGCAGTCAAAGAGGATGTCGACAATGCGACCGAGGCGCTCGCAAAGCGGGGTTATCGCGCGCTTGGCGTAGCCAGGGCCACTGAGGGAGAGGATTGGGAGTTCTTGGGTGTGCTGCCGCTCTATGACCCGCCGCGCCCGTCATCCAAGGAGATGATCGCCGAAGCCGAAGGCCTCGGGATCGATGTCAAGATGATCACCGGCGACCAGCTTGCCATCGCCAAGGAGATCGCAAGACAGCTCGGTCTCGGCACCGATATTCTCGATGCCAGCCAGTTTGGCGACACGAAGGCGCACCAAACTGCCAAGCTTGACCACGAGATCGAGACGGCGGATGGCTTCGCGCAGGTCTTCCCCGAGCACAAGTTCCACATCATCGATGTCTTGCAGAAACATGGACATATCGTCGGCATGACTGGTGACGGCGTCAACGATGCGCCGTCTCTGAAGAAAGCGGATTGCGGGATCGCCGTGTCCGGCGCCACCGATGCGGCGCGTGCCGCTGCCGCGATTGTGCTTCTTACACCGGGACTGACAGTCATTGTCGCCGCCATCAGAGAAGCCCGCAAGATCTTCCAGCGCATGAACAGCTATGCGATCTACCGCATTGCAGAGACGATCCGTGTACTGTTGTTCATGACGCTTTCGATCATCGTTTTCAATTTCTACCCCGTCACTGCCATCATGATCGTGCTGCTCGCGCTTTTGAATGACGGTGCGATCCTGTCCATCGCCTATGACAATGTGAAGCCGTCGCCGAGGCCTGAGGCGTGGAACATGCGACGCGTCCTGGGGGTTTCGACCATGCTGGGGCTCGCTGGTGTCGCTGCGTCCTTCGGCATGTTTTATATCGGCGAGGAAGTGCTGAAACTTGATCGCGAAGTCGTCCAGACGCTCATGTACTTGAAGCTTTCCGTCGCCGGACATTTAAATATCTTCGTGACGCGCACGCATGGGCCCTTCTGGTCCATTGCTCCGGCCAAAATCCTCTTGATCGCCGTGTTCGGCACGCAGGCCTTAGCGACGATCATCGCGGTCTCGGGGCTCTTGATGCCTGCTATCAGCTGGGAGCTGGCGGCAATGGTGTGGGGCTATGCGCTTGTGTGGTTCCTTATCAATGACCAGGTGAAGCTGCTCGCCTATCGGATCTTAGACCATGAAAAGAAGCCCGTGATCGATCAGCGCAAGTCCTCACAGACTGTAGCGCCATAGGTCATTGAGACGTTTTCGGACTTTGAGGCGTTTTTCGCCCGCTCAAGCTCGCCGGGCGCATCGAGTTGCCCGGTTCTCGTGATCCATCTCTGTTTGCGCTGGCAAGTCGCCACTGGGACGGTTGAAAGGCGCGCGGCCAAATAACTGCAATGGCCAGCACAGCCGCAACGAGGCGCAACGCAACAACCGCGAACTCGATCTGCATCGGCGATCTCCGCATGTTGAGCATGAGAGACTAGGTGCCAATTCTTGCCGGTTTGGTTCAGTCGAGTTTCTGAACGTTGCCCCGTGCAGAAATTTGTTTCGAAACATTGCTGGGTCCTAAGAGGCTCAACTTCGTTACAAAATTCATCAGCACGGAAATTATCGGACGCTATCTTGAGCGTGCTGGATGCGAGACGTTGTGCGCTCGCATGATGCGTAAGGCTGAAGGACCCCTATGAACGAAGTCGTGCCACCTCAGAAGATCGATACGAATGAGGGACAGGCCGAGATTGAAAGTGCGCTTGGCATCGGAAAGGCGCCATCGCCGTTTCGTCGGTTTCGCACGGTCGTCCTCGTCGGTCTCGCGTTGAGCGCCGTGCTGCTGGTCTTCGCGCTAGTCGGCGGCAACGGCGCCGCAGGTGGGTTCCGCTATGTCACCGAGCCCGCAATCCGTGGCGACCTCACTGTGAAAGTTACAGCAACAGGCACGGTGCAACCGACAAACGACGTCGAGATTTCGAGTGAGCTGTCGGGCATCGTGCGCAGTGTCTTTGTCGACTACAACAGCACGGTCACCGAGGGGCAGGCTCTCGCGGAGCTGGACACGCGGAAGCTGAAGTCCACCGTCGACAGCTCGAGTGCGCGGCTGCAGGCTGCAAAAGCGAAGGTCAGCGAAGCTGAAGCGAGCGTGGCAGAGACGCGGCTGGACTTTGAACGCAAGGCCAGGCTTGCAAAGACGCAGGCTGGCTCGATCCTGGAATTGGAGGTCGCCGAGGCAAAGCTCAAACGCGCCTTAGCCACCGAAGAAAGTGCTAAGGCCGACGTTGCATCAGCTAGCGCCAACCTCACGCTGGCGGAAACCGATCTGGAAAAGGCGCTCATCCGGTCGCCGATCACAGGCATTGTTCTGAGCCGCAATGTCGAACCTGGTCAGACCGTCGCGTCCTCACTCCAAGCGCCCATTCTGTTCACTATCGCTGAGGACCTCACAAAAATGGAGGTTCAGGTCGATGTCGATGAGGCAGATATTGGCAAGGTGCGCGAGGGACAGAGCGCCTCGTTCACCGTCGATGCCTATCCGGGTCGGCGCTTCGATGCTGAGATCCGCGAGCTTCGCTTTGGATCTGAGGTTGTCCAGGGTGTGGTGACCTACAAGGCCGTTTTGACGACGGACAACTCAGAACTGCTCCTTCGACCAGGCATGACGGCAACGGCGGAAATCGTGGTTGCCGAGGTGAACGATACATTGACAGTGCCGAACGCGGCGTTGCGATTTGTGCCGCCAAGCGCCGCGCCGAAGGATGAGCGGAGCTTCCTTCAGAGAATGATGCCGGGGCCGCCACGGCTCCGAAAGCCAAGCGGAACGGGACAACCCGCAGGGCCCGAGCGTCAAGTGTGGATCCTCAGAGACGGCGTACCAGAAGCACGGAGCGTCCTGATCGGTGCAACTGACGGCAAGCGTACGGCCGTCGTGCAAGGTCAGCTTAAAACGGGCGAGGGCGTTGTTGTCGACTCGGAGAAGCGCCCATGATCCACGAGAGACCCCTTAGCGCCTCAGCTGGCGACGTTATCGCTTTGCGCAATGTGTCGAAGGTATATGGCCGTGGCGAGGCTGAAGTGCGCGCGTTGGACGGGGTCGATCTGACAATCCGGCAGGGAGAGTTCACCGCTGTGATGGGACCGTCCGGTTCGGGCAAGTCAACCGCGATGAACATCATCGGGTGCTTGGATCAGCCAACTGCCGGCAGTTACCGCTTCAAGGGCGCCGAGGTTGGGGGACTTGATCGGACACAGCGTGCGCTCCTGCGTCGGCACTATCTGGGCTTCGTTTTCCAAGGCTTCAATCTCTTGGCACGAACGAGCGCAGTCGAGAACGTTGAACTTCCGTTGATCTATCGGGGCATGCGCCACTCTGAGCGGCGGCCGCTTGCGCTGGAGGCTCTCGAACGCGTCGGCCTTTCGGGAAGAGCTCTGCATACGCCTTCAGAGCTTTCAGGCGGTCAGCAACAACGTGTCGCAATCGCCCGCGCCATCGTCACGGATCCCGCCGTTCTCCTCGCCGACGAGCCAACCGGCAATCTCGACACGAAGACGAGCGAACAGATCATGAGCTTGTTAGTCGATCTCAACACGTCCCAAGGAATTACGGTCCTCATGGTGACCCACGAACCGGATATGGCACGCCGCGCACGCCGGGTTGTCGAATTTCTCGACGGCCGGATTGCGAGCGATAGCGCGGTTTTGGAAGCTGCCTGATGTTCTTTGAGACCCTGAAGCTTGCCGCCCAAGCCATTCGGCGCAACGTGTTGCGATCCTTTCTGACTTTGCTTGGCATCGTCATTGGTGTGAGCGCCGTAATCGCTATGGTCACAATCGGCAACGGCACAACAGCCAAGGTCAAGGAGGAGATGGCGAAGCTGGGCACGAATGTGCTGTTCGTCCGACCAGGACAATGGGGACCCGGGCGCTCAAACGCTACTGCGAGGCCATTTAGCGCGCAAGACGTTGTTGAAATGCGCGAGCAGCTCCGTGGCATACGCGCGGTGGCACCATTGGCGCAAACGTCAGCGATTGTTGTTCGCGGCAATGAGAGCAGAAGCACCGGTATGATCGGCACGGATGCTAGCTACGCAGTTACGCAGGACTGGGATCTCGACCGTGGCCGCAACTTTCTCGAGGGCGAGACGCGCAGTGGCCTGGCGGTCTGTATCCTGGGCAATACAGTGCAGGACGCGTTATTCGGCGGCGAAGACTCCATCGGCAAACGCATTCGCTTGAGCAATGTGTCTTGCGAAGTGATTGGCGTTCTTGAGCCTAAGGGTGAATCTGGATTTGGCAATGATCGCGATGATGTCGTCCTGATCCCGCTCCGAACCTATCAGAGGCGGATTGCGGGCAATACGGACATCGGCAGGATAACCGTATCGGCTCAAGATGGAGCCGATACGTCAAAGGTCCAAGCGGACATCGAGCGCCTCCTCAGAGAGCGGCGGGGGATTTCGCCAGAAGAGGAAGACGACTTCGGTGTCGCTGACATGACGCAGATTGCCGACACGCAAGCAGCCACGACCGGAATCTTGACAATGCTCCTTAGCGCAGTCGCGGGTGTCAGCCTCTTGGTTGGCGGTATTGGAATCATGAACATCATGCTCGTGTCAGTGACGGAACGAACACGCGAGATTGGCATTCGGCTTGCCATCGGAGCGCAGGAGAGTCAGGTCCTCATGCAGTTCTTGGTCGAGGCGGTCACGCTGTCCCTTCTCGGCGGTGCCATCGGCGTTGCAGTCGGCCTCGCGCTCGCAGGTGCAGTGGCGGCCGCCATGCAGGTACCTTTCCTCTTCGATCCTGGGATTGTCCTACTCGCGTTCGTCTTCTCGGCGGTCATCGGAGTCGTCTTCGGTTATTTTCCTGCGCGCCGGGCGGCGCAACTCGACCCGATTGATGCACTCCGTCGGGAGTAGCCTTCAAGATGCCTGCGTGATCCATAGCCTGGCTTGAGCCGCCTCGGCGAGCGGATAGACACGGATGGCGCTGGGTAGGAAAACACCGAAGATCTTTACCGCTTCCCCAATCCACACGATATCGGTGATCACAGCGATACGGTCCCACTTCGTGAAATGTTCCATGCCGGTTTTGAAGTCCTCCCAAGCGGCGCCGGCCTCGTAGCCCGTAAAGTCCGGCGCGACTTCATACAGCATGCGAACCTTGTCGTGGCTTTGCAGCGCCTTCTCCACGGCTGGAACCAGCACGGTGTCGTAGTCCTGACGTGAGATATCGCCATGGCAGGAAATGGCTACGACATTGCTGGGAAAGCCCCTGAGGAGTTCGATCATTGAGTGCTCCGAGGATTCAGGAGGACTGAGCCTCAAGGAGCCTTGGTAACGCACTTCTCCTCGCCCGCGTTCCAGGCGCAGCCGAAGCTGCTCGTCTTGCAGACGGATTCACTCGAATGGCTCATGCAACGGTCCGATGCGGGCGCGGGGCCGGGCTGGCAGCCCTGATTGTTGGGTGCGTCATACCAGCACTCCGGTTGGGCGGCGCATCTCGCTGAATCACGGATGGCCTGGCAGCGGATCTCTTCAGCGTTCGAAAGAGTGCTGCCGAAAGAAAGTGCGACGAAGGTAAGGCAGATAGCGTAGATGCCGGAGCGCATGTGTCCTCCTAGTGCTCATTGGGCTGATGGCTCCGTTTTAGCCGCACGAAAGGGGCAAAAGATAGTCCGAGTGAAGTGTCACTCTTGGTCTCGCGTCGGGTGCGCGAAGTACCGGACAACCGCGGGCAGGGTCAGTGCCTGAACCACAAGCGAGAACAAGACGACCGCATAGGTCGCCGCCAGGATCTGGGGACGCGAGTCCACATGGGGAATGGTCAAGGCAAGAGCCACCGAGACGCCGCCTCTCACCCCGCCCCAGGTCAGTATGGGGACCGCGCCTTTCACATAGCGTTGCTTTAAACCGACAAAAGTCATGGGGAGCGCAACCGCAAAGAAGCGAGAAGCCAGAACAATTGGGATTGCGGTGATCGCAAGCGGTAAGAGCGACATGTCGAACTGAACGACGATGACCTCCAGCCCGATCAGGAGGAACAGGATCGAGTTCAACACCTCATCTACAAGCCCCCAAAACTCGTAGATGTACCGCTCCGTTTCGTCGTCCATCGCCAGCCTGCGCCCGCGATTGCCGATCAAGACGCCGGCGACCACCACCGCGATGGGTCCGCTGAACCCGTGGTTCTGGGCAAAGGTGTAGGTTCCCGTCACCAAGGCGAGCAGGACGAGAATCTCGGTGGGGTAATCGTCCAAGCTCCGCAGACCAAGGTAGGCGATGTAGCCTGTTAGCAGGCCTAAAGCAGCGCCTCCCAAAGCTTCGATAAAAAACAGTTCCGCTATTCTGACAAAGTCGATGCCGCTCTCGCTGGAGCCGCTCATTGCCGCGCTGAGCAGGACAGTGAACAGCACAACGCTGACGCCGTCGTTGAACAGGGACTCGCCGGCCATATCCATCTCGAGGGATTTGGCAACGCGGGCCTGTTTTAAGACGCTAAGGACCGCAACGGGATCCGTCGGGCTGATGAGGGCTCCGAAGACAAGAGCCCACGCGAACGAGATGGGATGTGGCAGAAGCTGACTGACGCCCCAGACAAGCCCGGCCACCAGGACCGTGGAGATGATGACCCCCACGGTTGCCATGGCGCCGACGGACCAGGCGCGTGCGCGCAGCAATGACAGGTCAATCTGAATGGCGCCTGCGAACAAAAGAAAGGCAAGCATCCCGTGCAGGAGGGCAGAAGAGAAATCCATCGTCCGCAGGTGGCCCTCGATCTGCCCGATCAGTGCAATCTGTGGAGCAACGATTTCTAGGGCAATCAGGAGGAGGGACGCGCAAATACCCATCGCCATAATCCCCACCGTGTTGGGCAGCCGGAGATAGCGGTGGTTGATCCAGGCGAACAGCGCCGTGATTACCAAGAGCCGGGCTATGAACTCGTAGATTGTTGGCAATACTCGAAGTCCACTTCCGTACGATGGGTAGAGCGATGTTATGCAGCCCAAGGCGCGATGGGGAAAGGCTACGTCCTACTTTTGGGTCCTAGACCGT
The DNA here is from genome assembly GCA_039177935.1 of Pseudomonadota bacterium. GTDB lineage: Bacteria > Pseudomonadota > Alphaproteobacteria > Rhizobiales > Methyloligellaceae > Methyloceanibacter. The sequence goes on from JBCDFN010000004.1 coordinate 184,760, forward strand.
TGGGGACGGTCCAAGTTAAGCCCTGCAGCGAAAAAGCTGAAAGCTGATAGGGCGGGACTTTCACAGATGTTGCTGCCGGTACGATGACGTTAATCACCACGTTGCGTTGTTTTGAAGATGTAGACCGCTCCATGGCTCTCACGCCAGTGGTGGGTAATGGAGCGAGGTGCTACCGGTTGGGCCGTTATGGCGCTGGAAACGCGGCGCGGACGTGCTATCAGCATCAGGACTTCGCGGGCCAGCACCGACGTGTCTCGCAGCTGCCTGCCGACCTGACGCGTCGTTTCTCAACGAGTTGGGTGGGCAGAGAGCACATTGTGCCCTAGGAGTGCCTCGGAGCCAGTGCGAGAGCAGCCGGGATACGGCGACAGGGCATCGAGTTTGACGAGGGCGGCCATGACAGAAATCCAAGTCGTCCGCAGATCTTAGGAGACAGAGTTTCTATGGATATCCCTCATATTCCGGTTGGCGATAACCCTCCCCACGAAGTCAATGTGATCATCGAGATTCCGCAAGGCGGATCTCCGGTGAAGTACGAGGTCGACAAGAAATCCGGGGCGCTCTTTGTCGATCGTTTTCTACACACCGCAATGTTCTATCCCGCCAATTACGGGTTCATTCCGCATACGTTGTCGGATGACGGCGATCCCGTCGACTGTATCGTCATTACGCCAACGCCGGTCGCCCCTGGCTCGGTCATTCGTGCACGCCCCGTCGGCGCCTTGCTGATGGAGGACGAAGCCGGGATCGACGAGAAGATCATCGCCGTACCAATTGACGAGCTCCATCCCTACTACAAGCGTGTGACGAGCTACCGCGACCTTCCCGAGATTCTGATGGAACAGATTGGCCACTTTTTCGAGCACTACAAGGATCTCGAGCCAGGTAAGTGGGTTAAGGTCTTACGCTGGGCCGAGGTTGGAGAGGCGGCCGAACTGATCGGCGCGGGGATCGAGCGCAACAGCGCGTCATAGAAGTACCGGGATCGCTTCATACAGCGAAAGGTAGCTGCGCCTCTGCTGTCGTCGATTTGGGCGGCGGTAAGTCCCAATCTTTGCGCGCGAGGGAACTGCCGCACCTGTTGATGCCAGGTCGCGTGGTCCAAGCGGCTCTCCGACAATAAAGAGGGGGAGCCGCAGCCCTTTTGTCCAAATGTTGACTGGCTTGGCTTGGTCTTGAACGAGCGCATCGGGCCCGCAGCCGCATGGTCTTTTCGCGCGGGGTTTCATACCCAACAGCCTCGCCCAACGGCCTCGCTAAGGCACGCTCGCTAAAATTTTCCTAAAACCTGTGATTGAGCTTCAATTTCGCGGTGATACCATTACGTTTAGTATGGTCGGTGGGAACATTCGACACATAGAGCGTGAAAGTATGCATCTCGATTTGGTTACGATAGCCGGCGCCGAAATCGCCGTCGCTGCGGTGCTGGCTGGCATGTTCCTCCTCATTTGGGGGCGTGATGGCTGGTCGCTAGAAGCCGCACCGAGATTTGTCGGCTCTTGGGGGCTCGCCACCCTTGTCTTCAGTCTTGGCGGGGGCGCGATGCTTGTTTCTGCGCTTCTTGGCTCTGTGACTGGCGTCCTCGTTGGGACAGGCGTGGCCATACTTTCGGCCGGTCTGAAATGGCACGCAGCGCGGCGTTTTGCAGGACGAAAATCCGCCTCTGTCTTGATCTTGCTTGGTCCAGCGGTCTTTCTTCTGGCCGCTTTTCTCGGATTGGCGCCGTCGCTGGATGATCGGTTCGTGATCGCGTGCTCAATCCTTGCTCTTTACGGTCTTGCCGCTGCGTTCGAGCTAGGCCGCATGCCAGATGCTTCGCAATCATGGCCCGCGATCGCGCTTTTGGCTTTTGGGGGAGCCACCTACCTGTCGTGGATCCCGATCTCCCTGTCGTCGCCGCTGATGTCTCTCCCGGCCGCGCTGACCAGCAATTGGCTTCCCTTCGTCGTACTTGTGACGCTGCTAATGCGCGTCGCGCTGGCGTTCGTGGTCTTGTCAATGGCCAAGGATCGCGACGAGGAGGAACAACGGCGTTTCGCGCATACAGACAGTTTAACGGGACTACCAAACCGTCGAGCCCTGTTCGATGTTGCGGAGGCCGTGGTCGAGCGGCGTCTGCATGGCGGCGGCACGCCGGTCTCCCTGGTCATTGCGGACTTGGATCACTTTAAGGACACAAACGATACGTTTGGACATTCGGTCGGCGACGACGTGCTCCGTCTATTCGCTAGCGTTGCCCGCGAGAGCTTCGACGAGGGTCACACCGTTGCGCGCCTTGGCGGCGAGGAGTTCGCTGCGATTCTCCCGGGTGTTGACGGCGATGAGGCGGTCACGGCGGCGGAACGGCTGCGCGAGAGTTTCGCGGGGGCAGCCAGCTTCGTCAGCGGACTTCCAGTCGGCTCCACAGTGAGTATTGGTGTGACCGCCGACCAAGACGTCGACTCCGGCCTCTCAAGACTTTTCCGGCGAGCAGATGCGGCACTCTACGCTGCAAAGAGCGCAGGCCGGGATCGGGTGGTGTTCGTGGGGCCGGAAGACGCTGTCTCAGGCGCCGATAACAGCGTCGTGCGGACGTCGCCAACGCGGCTCGATGCCACGCGGGTTCCGTCGGGGTAGCTGGCTCTGAACGCCGTTCGAGCTCCTCGTGCGTCGTTCGGTCTACCATCGCTGACATGTACCTTCCCAAGACTCATGGATAGTATGGCGGCTGAACATGTCATGGGCGCACCGTCGCGGCTGCCCACGATGGGAGGCGAAAGTGTCCGCAGAGACGCCGGAGAGTGACGCGAAGGAGATCGAGCTTAAGCTCGCCTTCGACCCGGAGCACGCCGCCGCCCTGTTGGCGCATCCCCTCTTTTTGGAAGAGACCATCGAGCCGCCGAGACCGTGTGTTCTCGAATCGAAGGAGCGCGAGCTACGCTCGGTTTATTTCGACACGCCGGGCGACCGCCTACGCCAGGCGGGCGTCTTCTTGCGGGTCCGCAGCGCAGGCAGTGGCTTCGTACAGACTATCAAGACAGCACGCGCGGAAAGCGAGTTCTTGGAGCGAAGCGAATGGGAATGTTCGCTTCCAACTGCAGACTACGATCTTTCGGCAGCGGCGGGGACAGCCTTGGAGCCCCTGCTCAGCGAAGACGTGCGGCGTTCGCTTGAACCGCGGTTTGAAACGCGGTTTTTGCGCCGGACATTTTTGATCGGCGATGCCGGAAGCCTAATCGAGGTGGCGGTCGATCAGGGTGACATTGTCGCCGGTGCAGATCGCTCGCGGGTTTGCGAGCTTGAACTGGAGCTGAAGTCAGGCAGCGCGGCCGTCTTGTTCTCCCTCGCGAAGCGACTGGCCGAAACCATCCCGTTGACGCTCAGCATGAAGACTAAAGCTGAACGTGGCTTCGATTTGCTTGATGGCGGCGAGCCCGAGTTTGAGAAAGCGCTACCCGTCGAGATTGCGCCTGATGAGAGCTGTGCAAACGCATTCCGTATCGCCGCACGCAATTGTCTGCGCCAAGTGCTCGTCAACTTACCAGGGACTCGCGCGGGCCGCCCTGAATCTTTGCATCAGATGCGCGTTGGTTTGCGGCGCCTACGGGCCGCAGTTTCGTTATTCAGGGATGTGGTTGACGGGCCGCAACGGCCGCAGGTCGCTTCCGAGCTCAAGTGGATCGCGGGGCAGCTCGGGACCGCGCGCGATCTCGATGTTTTCAGCGCTGATATCGTTGCACCGCACCGCGCCGAGTATCCAGACGATCCGGGATGGAAGGCCGTCGAGGAGCGGGTTCGAAAAGCGCGGGACGAGGCCCAGAGTGCTGCTGTCGATGCAATCAGCTCGGCACGCTGCCGCATGGCCCTTCTGGATCTCGGCGCGTGGATTGAATTTGGCGACTGGACCGGAGACGATAACAAGCTTGCAGACGCACCGGTAGCGGACTACGCACGGGCGAAGTTAGCGCAGCTGCGGCGCAGCGTCGTAAGGAAGGGAAAGAACCTTCAAAAACTAAGCGTGGCTGAGAGGCACAAGCTCCGGATTCGCGCAAAACGCGTGCGTTATGGAAGCGAGTTCTTTGGTGCAACGTTCTCCGGAAAGAACCAGGTCAAACGCTGCCAAAAGTCGCTCGGGGCGCTCGAGAAGCTTCAAGACTCACTCGGTACGTTGAACGACATCGCCAACCGGCAATCGATCTTCGACCTCGGAACTCACGAACGCGAGTCACCCAGTCTGCCTGTGCCCAAAATTGGCCCCGGCGAGGAAAGTGCGCTCATGAAAAAGGCGAAGCGTGCCTATGCGCGCTTTGTGGATGTGAAGCCGTTTTGGAGGAAGTAAGGCGACTACTCCGCTGGCGGATTGGCGCCGTCCCGCGCTGACGGGCTGTGGCTTTTCACATCACCGCGCGACCGCCGCGCATGATCCTCAAGCTGGCGTTCGGCCGCCTTGAAAGCGTCGCGCACGGCGAGGTAGACATCCTGGTGGGCCTGATCGAGTGGCTTGGCCCGGTCCACGACGAGGTCCTTGCCCGGGACGCTAATGTCAATGTGAACGCTGTAGAGCTTTCCCTTGTGCTGATGGCGGTGGGGCGCTTCGACCACAACGGTGCAACCAATAATGCGATTGAACAGTCGGGTGAGCTTTGCGGCCTTCTCGCGGACGCGTGCTTCAACCGCGGGGGAGGGATCCATATTGCGGAAGCTAATGTCCAAGGGAAAGTCCATGAGGCGCCTCCATACTGCGTCTGAGTTTCTCAAATCGTACCACTCATTTTGCTCCCAAATGTGGAGAAAAGGCGAGCGCCTTCTTTGCTTTGCGTCAATGCGCCTGGGTGCGCCCCGGGAGACGATGCGGTACGGTTCGATGGGGGAGTTGGGAGGCTTTCCATGAAGCCCACGCGCGTATTACTGCCCATAAATTCCCAAGGAACAACATCCTCTTGCGCCGACGCTGCTTTCGGGCTCGCTCGGCGCTTCGAGGCCGAGCTTGAGGTCCTGCATCCTTGCCCCCCACCAGCGCAGCGGTTGCCTTACGCAACGGAGCTCAGCCCGATCTATTTCGAGGCCTACCTCGACGTCTCGAGAAAACAGGTCGAGTACGAGGAGAAACAGGCGATTGCCTGGTTTGAGAAGGCCGCGGCCAAATGGGACGATGTGGAATCGCAATTGCTGACTGTCGAGGGGCTTGTTGGGCCGGCGATAGCGCAACGTGCGAAGACTGCCGACGTCAGCGTGCTACCGACCGTCTCCGCCGCAGATGACGAGCTCTTCGATGAAGCGCGAGATGCCGCACTATTTTCGTCTGGGCGGCCTACACTGTTCGTCCCGAACGAGGCCAGCGGTCACATTGGGGAGACAGTTGTTATCGCCTGGAAAGACTCCGTGGAATCTGCTCGCGCCGTTGCGGCGGCCGCGCCGTTTCTGGAGAGTGCACGGCGTGTCCAGATTATCAGCTTGGTCGCGGATGACGAGCCGGAGGATGAGACGGCCATCGCAATGGCCAACTACCTCACTGCAGCTTGCCTACCGGTCGAATTGAAATCGATATATCTCGGCCATCGAGAGGTTGGCGACGCCATCCTCGAAGAGGCGGGATCGGGCGTTCTTCTTGTGATGGGTGGGTACGGACGTTGGCGCTGGCAAGAATGGATTTTCGGCGGCGCGACCGACTATGTCCTACGCAACACGGACGTGGCGGTCTTGATGAGCCATTAAGTGTGCCCAACGCGATGTAGGCATGGCGCTGCTGGTCAGCGAGAAAAAGGGCGCATTCGGTAAGCGTCGAACGCGCCCTTCGATTCGGTGAGCCAAAGGCTCTTGCGGGTTCGCCTAGTCCAAGGATTCGGGCGCTCCCATGCCCATCGCGTCTTTGGTCATCTCCTTGCCCATATCGACCGTGGTGTCGGAGCCTTGCTTAGCCATGCCAGCTGCCCCCTCGACGGCACTGTCGACCATCCCGCCAGCTGCTTCGCCCATGCCCATGGCGTCCTTTGTCATTTCCTTGCCCATGTCTACGGCGCCACGACCGGCGTCCTTAGCCATGCCGGCTGCACCTTCAATGGCGCTCTCGGTCATGTTGGCTGTGCCGGAAGCAGCATTCTCTGCCGGTCCAACAGCACCCTCGACAGCATTCTCCGTGGCTTGGCCGGCAGCGCCGGCCGTACCTTCCGCGCTCTCGGCTGCATTATCGGCCGCCTCCTCGGAGAAGCCGAGGGCGCCCTTGATCGTATCGAGCCAGCTTCCTTCGGCGTGCGCAGTGCCAATGCCTAGGCAGAAAGAGAGCGCAAGTGCGATGCAAAAGTTCTTAGCAAAACTCATGAGTGTGTCCTCCCTGTCGCGATAGACCGTTCTGCCGTGGTTGGCAGAACGGTCGGATCCTGTCTCACCCAGTGGAGTGAGAGCCAGATGGCATCACACAGCCAGGGCTTTCCTTGCAACTCGATTCGGCGCTTTACTTGCCGCCGCCAACGAGGCCTTCGACAGCGCCTTCGGTCATTTTGGCAGCGCCGCCAACGATGTCTGCTGCGCCCTCGACAACGTTCTCGCCAGCCTTGACCGCGCCTTCGCCAACGCCCTTGGCCACGCCGACCGTGCCGTCGACCGCGCTCTTGCCCATTTCACCCGCGCCCTTGGCCGGGTCCTTTGTCATCTCGGCGGCGCCTTTGGCCATGCCGCCAACACCGTCGACCGCGCTCTTGCCGGCATCCACCGCACCTTCGCCCGCGCCCTTTGCCGCGCCGATCGTTCCTTGCGCTGCGCCATCGGTCATGGTCTCGGCGCCGTCTTTGACATCGCCGGCATACGCGGCGCCAAGGCCCAAGACCAGCGTCAGGGCTGCCGTGATGCCTGCAATATGGGTGAACTTCATCTATTCAATCTCCTTTGGTGGTGACCTCTTGTCGGGATGAACTCAAACGTCGCTTCCCGCATATAGTGCCCGGCTCTGGCCATTCCAGCGGTCTGGCATGAAGCGACACGAGACGTGCCGCGCTTTGACGAAAATGTCGCGGGCAAGCCCAGTAGGAACGGCCAACGCGCTGAGAGGGTTCCGCCAGGAACCGCTAATCACTGCGCAGATACGTAGTCATCTGCTCTGATGTTCACGCAAGAGGAATGACGGCCGTAGCGGCGGAAAGCGCTTGCGTCGTAAACCATCTTTTGCGACGGGCCCCTCCGTTTATGACGAGCGGGATAAGATCGGCGGATATAATCCGGCTTACCTTGAGGCCAACAGTGGATCTGGTAGGTCCAAGAGTCGAATTCTTGCGTTATCAAGTGAATAGTGCATTTGGCCGGGAATAGTTGGCAATGCTATTACCACGGATGCCATTGCCATTTGGTGGGTTCAGGCGTCGACTAGGCTTGGCCTAACCGTGACATTCCAATGCCTTACGCAGCGCGCCTGAAGCATACAAGAGGAGCCTGTTCGCTTTTGCATTGGGATGGCCCATGAGGAGTCGCAGCGGGGTTTTTGCCTGTTTGCAAGAACCGTTGCCCGGTGGAGATGTTGATTCGGTGCTGCAGAAGTTCTGGTACGATCAGCCTGTTCGCACACAGCTCATTGTTGTTGTGGCGGCTATCAACCTCGTCGCGGCGTTGATCGCTGGCGTCGTGGCGATCGTAAACACACGCGCTGCGACGAATGCGGCCATGGATGCCTCGGTTGAGGTCGCGCAGCGTTTTGTCGACGTTACACTTCGCGACCTTGCCCGAGAGGACAAGCTGGACAATCTCGAAGAGGAACTGCCGCCGCTGCTCAGGCATCTGCGGCATGTCCGGATCATGTTCGTAAGCAACTCCGGTCAGTTGGTGATCATCTCCCCAGAAGGAGAATTGACCGGCATCAACCATTCCAGTGCTCCGAAATGGTTTTCTTCATTAGTGCACGCGGAGGTGCCGGAACGGAAACTGCGGCTCCTGCCTGATGGTACGCATCCAGTGATCATTGTCGGGGAGCCAGCAGATGAGATCTCGGAAGCTTGGAGAGACTTCCTGTCCCTCGCGGTCATCTGGGGTGCGATCAACGTCATCGTCTTGATTGTCTTGTACATCGTCCTCGGGCGCGTTCTCGATCCGCTCGCCAGCGTCTCAAAGGGCATGCATCAGCTTGAGGACGGCGAGTATGGGGCCCGGCTTCCGACCGCAAAGGTCAAGGAGCTAGCCGTCATCACCGATCGCTTCAATACGCTTGCAACGGCACTCGACGTGGCACGACAAGAAAACGAAAGCCTCTACCAGCAATTAATCAATGTTCAGGAGGCGGAGCGCCGCGATATTGCGAACGAGCTTCACGACGAAGCCGGCGCCTGTCTCTTCGGAATTGCCGCGAACGCTTCATCGATACAAACAACTGGCGGACAGATCGGAGGCGAACGGGGAACGCGGATCTCTAGCCGCGCCGGCGAAATTCTCTCGATCGCAGAGCGCCTAAAAGCGATGAACAGAGGGCTCTTGAAGAAGCTCCGGCCTGGCCCATTGGGCCAAGTCAAGCTGTCTGACCTCATCGAAGAGCTCACGGCAGGTTTGCAAAGTCAGCATCCTGACACGCATGTCCAAACGACCATCGGCACCATTGCAAAGACCTATGGCGAACGCGTGGATCTCGCGATTTATCGCTGCGTCCAAGAGGCAATCACAAACGCAATCCGCCACGGCTCTGCCCAGAACATCAAAGTCGAGCTCGATCAGGTGCAGCTGGAGAATGCCGCCGGTCATCGCGACGAGCTTCGATTAACGATAGCCGATGACGGCAAAGGTATCGGCCCAAACCAATCGAAGGGCTTCGGGCTTACAACCATGACAGAGCGTGTGCGGTCGGTGGGTGGCGCGTGCACGATCGAAGGGGCCCCGTTCAAGGGCACGACTGTTAGGGTCGAGATTCCAATCAAGCAGAAAAACAACGAAACGACGAAGCCCGCACGGGTGACTGAATTGGCCGGGGAGCTATTATGACTAAAGTACTCGTCATCGACGATCATCCAATCGTTCTGCAGGGAACCAGGCAACTGCTGGAGGATGTCGGCGTAAAACAGGTGCAACAGGCGCAGAGCCTGGCCGACGGTTTTCGCGCGTATAGAAATCATAAGCCGGATGTGATCATCGTTGACCTGGCGATGCACAGCGGATCGCTTGGTGGGCTGTCCTTCATAAGGCGACTGCGCTTGCACGACACCGAGACGCCGATCCTCGTCTTCACCATGCACTCTGACCCCGTGATCGTTTCGCGCGCCCTTGAGGTCGGGGCAACGGGATACGTCCTAAAGGACACGCCACCTGAGGAAGTGCAGACGGCCTTTCAGCGCGTGCGCGAGAATCGGCCTTACCTCAGCCACGACCTCGCGTCCGAAGTGGCCTTCATGGAAGCGCGCGGCACCACGAATCCATTACGCCGCATGACGGTCAGGGAACTGCAAACGCTAGCGCTTGTCGCTGAGGGAAAGCCATACGGGGTTATCGCCGAGCATTTGCATGTGAGTTACAAGACCGTTGCGAACACCTGCACGCAGCTGAAGGCAAAGCTTGGCGTGCGCACACTACCCGAGCTCATGCGAATCGCGATTCAGCATCTTCCCGCCGCGAACGGGAAGATGCAGCGGTAGCATTGCCACATCTTCCCGGTCACTTTGCGTGTTTTTGTTCAGCTGATCGAGGAATCAGCCCGCGCCGTGTGCACGTTTAGACAGTGTACGGACAATATCGGCACCTCTCCGAGAGCCTAAGTGGCAAGTATTGCGGTGCAAAGTGGCAACCCATGGGCTGCCAACTTCCAACCACTATGGCGAAAGTCTTATGGACATTCTGAGATAACGTCCAATCGACGGACGTTTACGGTGACAAGCGAGATCCTTGGGATCGGCGTCCCGAAATAGTTCCGGGGAATGCACGTCGACGACTGGCTGACCGCCAGTCATTGCGAGCCTTTTCCCGGCCAGCGAATGCTTGGTCCTTTCGAACCAAGTAGCTAGGGAGAGGAGAAAGATATGAAATTGAAGTATGGTGTTCTGGCTGGCACCGTCGTCGCGGTGACGATGGGTCTTGCTGGGCAAGCGTCGGCGATGAGTTCCGACGAGGAGCAGCTGAAGCGTATGGCTGATCCCGACCAGTGGCCCGCCCCTGGTCGGGATTTTGCTATGACGCGGCACAGCACGCTCTCGGACATTTCGACCGACAACGTCAACAAGCTGCAGATGGCCTGGGCGCAGGGCACGAACGCCCTTCGTGGTCACGAAGGTCAGCCGCTTGTGATCAAGGATGTGGGCGGCAAGACCATGCTGTTCATGATCTCTGGTTGCCCGTCCATGGCCAACTGTAATGTTGTCCAGGGCCTGGATCTGACGGACCCGGACAATCCACGGCAAGTCTGGTCGTACGTCAAGAAGACCGACCGTGACGAGTCGGCTGTGCCGCGCGCTTGCTGCGACACCGTCAACCGTGGCGGTTCCTACGCGGACGGCAAGTTCGTCTTTGGTACCC